>CAVXUZ010000006.1:0-34915 GCA_963765125.1 uncultured candidate division WWE3 bacterium | reverse complement strand
CTTAAACATCCCAAATGGTTCCGGGACAAAACCTGTTTCGTTAAGCATCACATTCAACTCTTTATGACGAGTACCACAAAAGAGTGCAATGCAGATTACAACCAGTCTTTCACGCATAGTATGCGCAAGAAGATCTGCAGCGATCACGTAACGACCCCATTTTAAAGCCTCGGGATTCTCTTCGTCTGCATATGTTTCCTGGCTGAACCAAAATTCCAACCTGAATGATTTCATCCCTGTTCAATTTCTTTAGAAAACGCTAACTTTAGTACCGTCCAATATCTTCTAACCTTTTCATCATTTTCTCCTTTATGATTATTTTTAAGTTGCGCGAATTATACCCCCACTATTTATTTAAGTCAATGCTATAAGGCTAGTTACTGAACCTATAATCGTTACAAATACCGTTGCTCTTTATTCTTTCTGGGTTTATGTTGCAACGCATCACGCTCATCATTACAATCTACATCGCTTGTATGTTTGGTGATTTATCTATATGTTTGTGTTATCTGCTTCTCCTGTCCAGAAGCACGAAATTATTCCACTTTTAGTGGATTGGTTTCAATAAAAAGTCACTCTGTGGTCGTCGCTTTATACGTCGCTTCTTATGGGGTGATTTTTTATTTCCTGTAGGATTTTATTTGGAAGATTCTTTTTCAGCCTGCCCAATATTTAAATTACAAAAGATTATTTTGCCTGCTGACGACTGTATTACACGTTGTACCTTAGCCTCTACACCCTTCCCCACTAATTCCTTTGCGTCTTCTACTACAAGCATTGTGCCATCTGGCATGTACCCAATACCTTGCTTTTTCTCTTTTCCCTCTTGAACGATATCAACGTTGATTACCTCACCAGGTAGCGCACTGATTTTAACAGCATCAACTAAATCGTTAATGTTTAACACTTTTACTCCGTTTGCCTTTGCCAGTTTGTTAAGATTAAAATCTTGAGTCATTAATCTAAGTTTTTTCTCTTTTGCGTAGTTTAATATTATTCGATCAACTTCTTTCTCTTTTGTTGTAATCTCTGGTTTTAATATTTTTATTTCACCATTTAATTTTGCAACGATATCCAAACCTCTACGACCTCGTTCTCTTTTGATCTTTTTGTCACTGTCTGAGATTGTATGTAGTTCGTTGGTTACCGCCGATGGTATAACTAGCGTGTTGTTTATAAATCCGGTTTTTACGATGTCTAGTATTCGCCCATCAACCAAAACCGAGGTGTCTAGAACAACAGCGTTAAATAAATCTTCGTCTAGTTTTCGCTTTTCTTCGGCTGTTTTTTGCTTCTGTTTCAGCTTTTTTCTCTCGTTCATGTTTTTGGTCTGTTGATCCCAAAATGAGCCTACGATGTCAGATACGGTATCGATAATTAATGTTTCAATCCAATCCTTCATCTGCATGATTAGCATTGGAATTAGATAAAAACCAATTGCTGCGGCGGTTACTGATATTAAAATTTCTGCTAAAAATTTGACGCCGTAAAGTGGGTTGTCTCTAAAAAATGAGCTGTAAGAAAGTGCAAATCCAAGGATAAAAAATATGCCAGAAAGTATTATTCTGTAAACCAATCCCATCTCTAAGTTTGTTTGTTTTTTGTTTTTCACCTTAACCACGCATTAAGTTTAGCAGTTCTTGGATAATGGGGGAAATTAGCCAAAATGTCTATTTTTCAACAAATTTATCTATCGCTTGCCTTATATTTTTTACGTTTTCCGGATGAGCGATGCTTGTATACCCAAGCTTTTTGGCCTCTTTAAACGCATATCTTGATAAGGTACTTTTCTTACACCGCCTGATAAGTCACATTCTCCATAAGCAACAGTTCTCTCTTTAAGAGATTTGTCTTTGATTGATGATGCTATTGCTAAGCAGACGGCCAAATCACATGAGTATTCACTTACTTTGTATCCACCTGAGACGCTTAGGTAAACATCGTAGTTTGCTAAGTCTAATCCGCATCTCTTTTCTAAAGTTGCGAGTAATACGTGAAGTCGGTTAATACTGTATCCACTCGCAGTTCTTTTTGGGTATCCAAACGATGTACGTACTGTGAGTGCCTGTATTTCAAACATTAAAGCTCTAAAGCCCTCCATTACCACAGTTGTGCAGATTCCAGATGGGTTACCGTTTTCGGTTCCTAAAAATAATTCTGATGGGTTGGTGATTTCGCGCATGCCTGTTTCTTGCATTTCAAAGATTCCAACTTCTGACACTGGACCAAATCTATTTTTCGTAGTTTTGAGAATTCTATACATGTGATTAAAATCACCCTCCAAATACAAAACTGTATCGACCATATGTTCTAAAACTTTAGGACCTGCTACTGTTCCTTCTTTTGTAACGTGACCAACTAGTATTGCTGGAATATTTAACCTTTTTGCTGTCTCCAGAATCTTTTGTGTTGCACCTCGAACCTGACCTACTGAGCCGGACATGCCGGTGTAGTCGGTGGAGTTTAAAGACTGAACAGAGTCGACGATTATTAAACCTAAATTGCTGCCTTCAGCGCTGTCTTGGATCGCAGAAACAATCGTATCTACATCGGTTTCGGCAAGCATTAAAAGGTTGTCGGCGGTATATTTCATTCTGTCAGCGCGGATTTTTACTTGCGAAACTGACTCTTCACCGCAAACGTAAAAAACATCTTTTTCTTTTAACTGACGTGCGATTTGGGTGAGCAGTGTACTTTTACCAATGCCCGGTGTTCCTGCTAATAAAATTACCTGACCTGGAACAAAGCCACCACCTAGTACTCGATCAAATTCCACGATGTTTGAACTAATTCTTTTTGTTTCTTTAGTTTTTACGCTTGAAAGTTTTATTGGTGTGGCAGAAGTTTTTGTTCTGCCCAGTTTGCTGCTTTGCGTTGTTACAACTGCCGTTTCAACCAGTGTATTCCATTCACCACAATTAGGACACTGCCCAGCCCAATGTAACGTTTGTCCCTCACACGATTGGCAAATATAAACGGTTTTTTGCTTTGACATAAGTAAATAATAGCACTATTTTTTAGTGGCTCTTTTTCTTGATTTTCTAGCTAACGAAGAGTCTAGATCTATTACAATAGCGCCGTTTTTCATCTCAGCTTTTATTTTTAAGGGTCTATCTTCTCTTACTAATAAAATCTGGGCAATTCGATCTAGTATTTCTTTTTCTATAGTTCTTCTTAGAGCTCGAGCTCCATATTCCTTTGAGTAACCTTTTTCAATTAGCTCTTTTTTTACTTGTAAAGATGTCTTCAGTAAAACTACCTGCATTATTAAGCTGGTTTTAACATCCTCAAGCAGTAGATTAACAATTTTCATTAGTTCAGACTTACTCAGTCGTTTGAAAACAATTACTTCATCGAATCTGTTTAGCAACTCTGGTTTTAATATTTTTTTGAGATTTTCTTTTAGTCTTCCTTCGATTTTGCTATCTGGTAAGTCCCTTTCTTCAAAGCCTATTCCTGTATTATGCAGTATTTCTGTACCCAAATTACTGGTGAGGATTACGACGCTTTTTGAAAAGTCAAAAGTATTTCCTTTGGCGTCTGCTAGTTCACCCTCTTCCATAATTTGTAAAAGAATGTTCAATACATCTGGGTGCGCTTTTTCAATTTCGTCAAAAAGCACAACACTATCTGGATGACTTTCTATTTTTGATGTGAGCTCTCCCCCCTCACCATAACCTACATACCCCGGTGGTGCACCGATCAGTCTTGCAACAGTATGCTTTTCTGAAAAATCACTCATATCAAGTCTGATAATTCCGCTCCATCCATTTTCTGAAAAACCTACTTTTGCGAGTACTTTTGCGAGCTCTGTTTTACCAACCCCCGTGGGACCTAAAAACAAGAAATTACCAAGTGGGTGTTTCTTTGATCTTAAACCTAGTTTTGCCCTTATTAGCGCCCTAGAAACGACATCAACTGCTTCGTCTTGGCCAATTATTTCTTTCTTTAATGCGTCTGCTATTTTTTTAAACTTTGAAATATTTTTAATCTCTTTACTCTCTGGTCCACCCAATTCGAGATGAGACAAAACGTGGTCAACATCCTTTGTGGTTAATACTAATTTTTTTGCAGTACTAAATATTTCTTTTTCTTTTTTATCTAGATTTTGGTCAACTTGTTCTATCTTTTTTCTCACTTTAAACGCAGAGTCGTAATCCCCACCGCCCATTTTTTCCTCAAGCGAGCCAGCTAATTCAAAACTTCTATCGACTAGATTTTTGTAGCTTTCTGGTATTTTGCTCCGCTGTGAAATCATGTATGCACATGCGTAATCAAGGAGATCTAATCCCTTTTGTGGAAATTTAATGTCTTTTAACTCACGCGCTGCAACCTTATAAACATACTTTAAAACCTCTTCAGAGATAGAGACTTGGTGAAAATCTTCTAACCTTTTTGCGTTCATTTTTAGAATCTCTTTAACCACATCTTCGGGCGGCTCTTCAACGTCTACTACGGTAAAACCTTCGATTATATGTTCGTTTTCTGACGCTAATTTTTCATACACTGATGGGGTTAAAAAGGTAATTATCGGAATACCGGCGTCTTCGAAATATGACTTTAAGATGGAGTAGAAGATGGGTATTGTTAAACCCGCCGGTGTGGAATAAAAAATATCTTGAAAATTATTTAGCACCAATATCACACGTTTTGTGGATTTTAGCTCGTCTAACAATGATGCAACGCCAAACTCTATTCCACCCTTATTAGCTACGTTGGTCATAAAAGAAAGAAGATTTAAAGTTCTGATGTTATAACCTACTAAAGCTGGCGGTACGTCTAAAGAGTTGATATTTTGTGCAAGAAGATTCACGAGTGTTCTTTTACCAACACCCTGCTCACCAACTAACAACGCGTTTGATTTTTCTTTCAGCAGAAGGGTCGAAATGAGCCTCTCGAGCTCTTTTCTATACACAAGAGGTACCGCTGCGTTTCTTAGCTCGCGATGGTTTAAATCCTCGCCAAACGCGTCGAGAAGGGGGGTTTTCTGTGCCATGTCGTATGGTTTATCAATCTTACTTGGAAAAACACCAAGCCGAACTATCTCAATTTTTGCTTTATCGATGTTCTTGAAATTGTTAAGCCTTAGAAGCGCGAGGTATAAATGCTCTGTACCGACGTAATTATGCTCAAGCCTAATCGCCTGAAAAAAAGCTTCTTTTACTAGCGTTTCTATATCGACTTTGCTTGATTTTTTTACTGCAAGTGGGGGAACTTTTTCAAGAAGATGCTTACCTAAACCATTGGCTTCAGAAAGCAACTTTAGAAAAGTCTTCACATCTAGAGCTTTGACTTCAACAGCTTTTTCCAAGACGTCTATTGCTTTTTCAGTAAGTCTATCAAAACCCATTTTTTAGTTGTTAGCCTGCCTCACACTTAGGGCGAGTTTTTGATTAGCACCGTCAACTTGTGTAACAACGGCAGTAATCTCCTGACCTTCTTCTAATGGGCCATCGGTTTCTGAAACGTGAATAAGCCCATCGAGGCCTTTTTCTAAATTAACAAAAGCACCAAAGGGTACTATTTTGCTAACACGACCTGTTACGATTTTACCTGAGGGATATCTCTCTTCAACTGTTTCCCATGGATTTTCTGATAGTTGTTTAACACTTAGGGCAAGTTTCTTTGAATTTGAATCAATTCCTAAAACTTTTACTTTGATAGGTGAGCCAACTTGGTAGTAATCACCTGGATGATTAACTTTCTCCCAAGCAATTTCGCTGATATGTACTAATCCCTCGATACCGTCCAAGTCAACAAAGATACCAAAGTTCATAATACCTGTAACAACACCTTCTAATACGTCTTCGACTTTGATTTTTTCTAATCTTTCTTGACGTGCTTCTGGGCTGTAAGCTGACATCGCATCTTTTTCAGAAAGTACTAATCTATTTTTTTCTCTATCAACTTCAATAACTTTTACTTGTAACGTTTTGCCTGCTAATACATTTAAAATCTCTTTTAGCTCTGCGTCACTACCTGTTGCGTACTTTCCTAAGTCCTCAGTGAAGTGAACTCTATCTAAATGTGAAAGGGGAACAAAACCTCTTAAACCTATACAATCTGCTAAAAGTCCGCCCTTGTTATACTCAATTACTAAAGCTTCGAGCTTTGAACCATCTGCGAAAGCCTCTTCTGCATCTCTCCACTTTCTATCTTTTTCAGCGCGTTTAAGGGATAAAACAATGTATCCTTGGTCGTTTTCTGCTTGGAGTACTATGGCTAAAACCCTATCTCCTGGCTTTAAATTTTTATGTGAACTATCGGAATCTACAAGCTCAGTGCCTGAAATAATTCCTTCTGATTTTGCACCAACATCTAAAAGTACCTCACCGTGCGAAACACTAACAATTACACCTTCAACTAAATCTCCAACGTGATGTTCTTTTAAAGAAACGTCAGCGCCTTTTAAAAGTGACTCCATTTTAGAGCCGGCTTTATGAACTTGTTTTGCTTTTGTCATTTTGGGAATTTGTTATGTCTTTTAAATTTGTACTAATTGCTGTGAAAAGAAATAACGTAAAAACACAGCTTTTCTATAAGCGTAGGGATAATAGCAGAAGGGTGTGGTTATAGCAAGAGATTTTGATACTTTGGTTTGGTGATGGGGGAGTTTTTTTGTGTGGTTTTGCAGAAAAGAAAAACCCCAAATTTTTTGTTTTGGGGTTTTGTAATTACGATCTTAAGAGGCTGAAACAACATCGGTAAATTCGCGCGGGTGTTGTTTATCGATCAAAAAACTTTCTGGTGCAGCTTTTACCTTTATTCCGTTTTTTGTCTGTAATACCGTGAAGCCTCTATTTTTCAAGTATTCAACCATCATTCCACGAAAATCAGGTTCCTGGATCTTAATCTCAACTGATTTTTTTACAATGCAGGGCATTCTTCTTGCTTTCAAGTTTTGAGAGCGCGGAAGACTTGATTTCACTAAAATCCTGCTGTCGTACTTTACTTAAATTGACTCCATAGGTACTACACCGGGCAAGGTTTTGCATAATCATTTCTCCTCTATATTGGGATTTAGGTTGGGAATATCTTAACACAAACGTCAAGTAATTGCAATTACTATGAGCTATTTACAGACAACGTCCCGGCGGCGAACGACTACTATGCTGAAGTATAGTTGGGGTTCGCTCACGGGATAGTGGCCACAACAAGTATGAACACTATCCCGGCGGCGACCTATCTTCCCGGTTAAAACCAGTATTTTCGGCGCTGGTAGTTTTTACTTCTCTGTTCGGAATGGAAAGAGGTAGAGCCCTACCGCCATCACCACCGAGACACTGTCTGTAAATTCAAAGTGCAAGATAAGTTAAAAACTCATCAAAAATTGAATAGAAAGTTTTTTGCCACGCATCAATTATGTATTTCACTGATTAATTCGTCTTAATTCTCATTAAAAAGAATTGCAAACATTAGTACTGCTCGGCTGAACACATTGCTGTGCTTACACCTACAGCCTATCAACCTGGTAATCTCCCAGGAGTTGCCTCTTCCCGAAGGGAGAATTGGTTCTAATCTTGGAATGGGTTTCGTGCTTAGATGCTTTCAGCGCTTATCCCGTCCGAACGTAGCTACCCAGCGATGCCACTGGTGTGACAACTGGTACACTAGAGGTTCGTCCATTTCGGTCCTCTCGTACTAGAAACAGATTTCCTCAAAACCAAAACGCTCGTTGTGGAAAGAGACCGAGCTGTCTTACGACGCTCTGAACCCATCTAACGCGCCTCTTTAATGGGCGAACAGCCCAACCCTTGGGACCTGCTTCAGCCCCAGGATGAGACGAGACGACATCGAGGTGCCAAACCTTGCCGCCGCTGTGAACGCTCGGGCAAGATTAGCCTGTTATCCCCGGGGTAACTTTTATCCGTTAAGTTCCGGCCCTACCACTAGGGACTCGGAAGATCACTAAGCCCTGCTTTCGCACCTGCTCGACTTGTATGTCTTGCAGTCAAGCTCCCATATACCTTTACGCTTACATCGCCATTTCCATCGGCGATAAGGGAACCTTTGGGCTCCTGCGTTACCATTTAGCGGGAAACCGCCCCAGTTAAACTACCCGCCAGACATTGTCCTCCCTGTCGATTCAGGCAGGATAGTGAGACTTGCAATGTTAAAAGAGAGGTGTTTCATTGACGTTTTCGACAAAGCGAAAACTCCCTCCTACGCTACACAGTTAAAATCGCTTGCCAATGCCAAGCTACAGTAAAGCTCCACGGGGTCTTTTTGTCCAACAACGAGTAACCGGCATCTTTACCGGTAGTTCAATTTCACCGAGCTCGTGACCAAGAGAGTGCTCAAGTCGTTACGCCTTTCGTGCGGGTCGGCAATTAACCGACAAGGGATTACGCTACCATAGAACAGTTATAGTTACTGCTGCCGTTCACCCGAGCTTGTACCAAGAGCTTCGTCCTTAAAGACTATCACCCCCAGATTTAACTTACGGGCACTGGGCAGGCGTCGGCCCCTATACATCCTCTTGCGAGTTAAGCAGAGACCTGTGTTTTTGTTAAACAGTCGCTTGAGCCATTTATGTGCCCCCTACATTAGCTTGCGCTAAGCAGGGCTTCCTTTTCCCTAAGTTACGGAAGTAATTTGCCTAGTTCCTTAGCCACGATTGACTCGTTCGCCTTAGTATTTTCTACCAGTCTACCTGTGTCGGTTTGCGGTACGAATACCATAAAATCTCCCTAGAAGCTTTTCTTGGAGGTTGAATCCGATCAAGTTGTCCGCCTTGCGGCAGACTTCCCCTTAGTTCGAATAAACGTTCGTGCGGATTTTCCTACACAAACTGTCTTACTTTTGGGACACAAATCCTTAATGGGCTTGAACAGATCAAACCCCGTCCCTCCATTGGTAAAATGATTTTATGACAGTGCAGGAATATTAACCTGCTATCCATCGGCTACGCCTTTCGGCCTTACCTTAGGATCGACTAACCCTCCGCTGACTGACATTGCGGAGGAACCCTCAGACATTCGGTGAGGTGGGTTTTCACCACCTTCTCGTTACTTATGCCAACATTCTCACTTGATGTCACTCCACAAGCCCTCCCGGGTCTTGCTTCACAGCAGACATCAAAGCTCCCCTACTACCTGCATAAAATGCAGGTCCACGGCTTCGGTTCTTTACTTGAGCCCCGTTACATTGTCGGCGCAGGATCGTTAAACTAGTGAGCTGTTACGCTTTCTTTAAAGGATGGCTGCTTCTAAGCCAACCTCCTAGCTGTCTTAACAATCCTACAACCTTACCCACTGAGTAAAGATTAGGGACCTTATCCGATGATCTGGGTTGTTTCCCTCTCGTAATAGGAAATTGCTCCCTATTACTGACTCCCAAGCGAACATATTGCGAATTCGGAGTTTGGTAGAAGTGGATAGACGTATGTCCTCCAGCTCCTTTCAGTATCTCTACCTCACAAATGTTTGCCGCTTGAGGCTATACCTAAATATATTTCGGGGAGAGCCAGCTATCACCAGGTACGTTTGGCGTTTCACCTCTAACCACAAGTCATCCGAACACTTTGACACGTATATCGGTTCGGGCCTTCATCAGCCTTTCGACTGACTTCACCCTGCTCATGGTAAGCTCACCTGGCTTCGGGTCTAATGCTGCATACTAAAATTGGCGCCCTATTAAGACTCGGTTTCCCTACGCCTCCACGGCTTAACCGTTTAAGCTTGCATACAGCATTAACTCGTTGGCTCATTCTTCAATAGGCACGACATCACCCACGCAAGCGCAGGCTTTGTCAGCTTGTAAGTATACGGTTTCAGGTACTATTTCACTCCCCTAACAGGGGTTCTTTTCACCTTTCCCTCGCGGTACTAGTTCACTATCGGTGTCTTTGTGTATTTAGCCTTAACAGGTGGTCCTGCAATATTCACACAGGGTTACACGTGCCCCATGCTACTCTGGATCAACCCAAAAAAGGCTCGAGCGTTTCGAATACGGGGCTATTACCCTCTACGGCCTGGCTTTCCAGCCAATTTCTTCTACGCAAGAACTTTTTTACTTTTTGCGGCCTGTTTCATCCGCCGTGGATTGTCCTAACCCCCATTTACATGAGAATAGTAGTATGTGCACGATAAATCGCACACATCCTAAAACCCTCATATGGGTTTGGGCTCCTTCCTTTTCGCTCGCCGCTACTAAGGAAATGCTTAAATTTAGTTTCTATTCCTCCTGCTACTAAGTTGTTTCATTTCGCAGGGTGCCCTCCAAACTCATCTATGCTCATACCCGAAGGTACGAGTTTCAATGAGAGGTGATCTTAGGTTACCCTAGATCAGGTTTCCCCATTCGGAAATCCCCGATTATAGCGCTTCTTGACAGCTCATCGAGGCTTATCGTCGTCTTGCACGTCCTTCTTCGGCACAAAGACCCTAGGCATCCACCGTATACCTTATTTTTCTTTTCTAACGAGAAACGAATTAAATCAATGAAATTTACATAATTTTTAATTATGGACATTTCTTTCTATTCAATTTTCAATGAGCTTTGTACTTCGCGTTGCAAAAGAATTTGCTTCGCTCCGTATCTTTTGCTGGTGGACCGTAGCGGTTTCGAACCGCTGACCTCCACATTGCAAATGTGGCGCTCTAACCAGCTGAGCTAACGGCCCATATGCTGTTCGCGGAAGCAACACCACACTAAAATAGATAAACATTAATAGGCCTTTGAAAGGACCTTAATATTATTCTGTTTTATATTGGAATCTAGAGCTTCGTCTAAATTATGAAGAGTAGCATTCCCATTCCGCCCAGATAAAATAACAGAAATGGGATTTAGTGTCAACAAATGAATTATTAGAGGTTGTATTGTTGCCACTGCGTAAAAATAGTGTCGTCTGCATACTCGTCATAAAAGCGCTGTTTTGCCTCTAGTAAATCGATGGTTGCCTGCGTAGGGGAGCCGTAATTCAAGAAAAAGTACCTCACGTCGGTAGCGCCACTTTCTTTAAATGTAAATTTTCCAAAATAGTCAGTGCCACCAAGATATAAAAGTTCGGTTTTCACATCGTTTGACTCATACTTTGTGCCCCTCACCAAATCATTTCTAACAGCAAGCATATTTGTAACAGGCGTAGTGTTTTCTGTTTCTGATTGAATAATTGGCGTAAATCTTGATCGAGGCACTAACAGTAATAAACCCTGCACGGCCATAAAGATCTACAACTGTGAACAAATATGCAGATCTCTTATTGTTAAGATCATAAAAAGTATAAGAATCTGAAAGCTTTGGCTCCTTCCATGATTCAAATGCCCCTAAATTCTGTCCTGCAATTTCGCGGGCTTTTTGTTCTGGTATGATGATTTCTTGTTTTTGTGAACTCTTTAAAATTGTTCCCTTAGACCAAAGAAAAAATGCCGCACCAAAAATTGTTAGTACAGCTGTTGACGCGATTAATAAAAGTTTTTTCTTGCGACGCATAGATTTAGTATAAAACTTTTGTTCGCAAAGGTATAACAATGTGCTAGAATCTGCTGGAGATTTTAATGTTGAGCCTTTATAATTCAGTTTCTAGGGCGATTAGCTCAGGTGGTTAGAGCGCTTCTCTGATAAGGAAGAGGTCCAAGGTTCGAGTCCTTGATCGCCCACCAAATCCTTGTATTTGTTTTCATGACAATATATTTCATATACTGTTATAATTTAAATATGAAACAATTATTTCTAACATCAGCCAGCGATTATGTTACAGAGGATATCGTAAAAAAGTTACCATCGGAATTACTAGGTACGAATGTAGCTTTTATAAACACCGCTGCTGAAATAGAGGAGGGTGACCTTTGGTGGGTTAGAGCAGAAAAAGACGGATTGATAAAAGTAGGTTTTAACGTTGATGAGTTTTCAATCACAGGAATGTCAAAAGATGAAATTGAAAACAGATTAAAAGATAAACAGATAATCTATTTTTGTGGTGGGAATACATTTTACTTACTAGACCAAGTGATTAAAACTGGCTGTGACCAAATTATCAAGGATAAAATTGAAAACGGAGTTATTTATATCGGTTCCAGTGCAGGCTCAATGATAGTAGGAACAAGAATCGACCTAGTTTCAACAATAGACGATTCCTCCAAGGCTCCGGATCTTAAATCAACTGGTTTGGGAATAGTTGATCTATCAATTCTACCGCACTGGGGAAGTAGCGAATTTAAGGAAGGTTACTTATCTGGAGTAGGGGCTATGTACACAGAAGGTGTAAAAATTGTCCCACTTACCAATCAACAATATTTGTGGGTTAAAGACGATACATTTGAGCTAATACAAATTTAGTACAGAGTTCGCACTTCTTGGCAGATGGCCCACCATTAAAAATATTTCTAAAGATAGATTCTTAATCCAGCCAAAAAAGCCGTAAAAAGTAAAATCTGGACACTTAGCAATATAAAAAGCACCGATAAAAACGAGTTACTACGTACATATTGATTTGTTGCAATGGCGGGCATTAAGTACATAGGCAAACAAACTCCGAGGTATCTAAAAAATGATGTTTCGCTACCAAGGCTGATCAAAACTAATACAAAGACTGTGAGGTACATAATGAGCATGCTCTGCTCAATACTTCTGAATTCAAAAATGAAGAAGATTCTCACAAATGAGTAAACGGTTAGTATAAGCACCGCAACAATCACCAAAAAATTAAGAATTAAATCTGGTCGAAAACTCAATCCTACTTTTTGAAAATAATCGAAAAAATATCCGAAAGGTAAAATCATAAAATTCATTTGTGCAAAGTACGATTTTAAGGATATAAAAAAATCCCCTGTTGTAGCAAAGAGATGATAGAAAAAAAGTATTACCGGTAAAAAGACAATTGTAAGAAACGACATTGCTTTTGACATTAATTTGACCTTTTTGTTGTGCCTTTCTGCCATGTAAAAATAAAATAGGTATGGTATCAAAAACACTATACCTACAGCTTTTGCAGCAACTGAAAGTGCTAAAAACGTAAACGCAAGATAGTATTTTTTTGAGAATAAGAAGTTAAGACTCAGTATCGATAATAATAGAAAAAGAGACTCAGCAGAGACCATCGTGAAATAAAAACTGGCAGGGAAAAACAAAATTAGTAAATAAACCATGTATTTTTTGTCGTCTTGAAGCCATAGCTTATTGAGTAGAGAATCTAGAAAATATAAAGCTAAACCGAAAAATAATGTCGATAAAATTGCACCGATAACGTAGATCTGGTCGACGCTTTGAAAGACAGGAAAAGCCGAAATAAAAGATCTAATTAATAGTGGGTAGAGGGGGTAAAGTAAGTATTTGGTTTGGTTATTAGTTACCGCGTCGTCGCTCTGAATATAACCGTTAACAACAATGTCTATAAAGTGTACCGATTGATTTTTATTCCATAATTCAGAAAGTTTAAATGTTGGAGGCTGTTGATAAACCTGGGTTGAATCATTAAGAATTGTAGCGCTGGAGCTGATTGTGTAGGTTGGAAATGCGTAGCCAACAATTAGTGAAAATACATACCTAATTAGTAACAAGCCAAATGCAAGTATTAAAAACTTAAACAGCTTATTCATACTTATATAATATTAGAGTTTAGGAGAAATTGTAATAACGCCTACAGTTATAGGCCTAAAAATTCAGCGATGTCTTTGTTCATCCTACGTCTATAGAATGTCTTTACTTTTGCTGGATGAACCCATCGATGTGATGATGGCATTCTTCTGGTTTTTGATGATGAATCTCTACAAACCACTTTGCATTCCACATACTCGACGTGAACTGATTGGCTGTGAAATTTTTCTGATGAGATGAGTGAGACAGCTTCAATTATGCAACCGGTCTTTTCTAAGATTTCAGAAACAAAAGTTTCTGTGTATGTTGCACCTGGAATAATATCGTTAGCAGGGAACTCCCAGCTTTCTTTAACAACCGCTTTACTTGCAGTTTTCGTATTATTCTTTTTATGCTCTGTGGGCTTGGTAAGTAGTATGTTGCCCTCTTCATCCCTGACTAGGGCCACAGCAACACTTTTATATTGTTTAGCTTTTTGTTGCGTCTCCATTTAAATCCGAATAGACAGTAGAAACTTTAAGATCCAAAAGGCAAAAAGAATGAATCAATTTATGGATTTAGGCTCATCCAAAAACCTGCGCTAACCACTTTTGTGAGAAAAGTGATCTTATTATTCCGCTGTGCTTATGCGCTAGTTAGACACAACGAGTACTTTAATGTTTTATCAGCCTTTCTACACGTTAGTGCAGACAAGATTCTGACGATCAAAAGTACTTTTCTCCTTTGATTCAATTTCGGCATATAACTTCGAAAAGTTAAATACCTCAACTTGATTCTCAAAAAGAAATAAATTCTCTTTAGAAAGGAGGTGATCCAGCCGCAGATTCCCCTACGGCTACCTTGTTACGACTTCACCCTCATCACTGATTCTACCTTGGGCCCATTATAAATGAGACTTCGGGTAGCCTCAGCTTTGCTGGCGTGACGGGCAGTGTGTGCAAAACCCGAGAACGTATTCACCGCTGTATAGCTGACCAGCGATTACTAGCGATTCCGACTTCATGAGGGCGAATTGCAGCCCTCAATCCGAACTGAGACGCGCTTTAAGAGATTTGCTTCGCGTTACCGCGTTGCTTCTCGTTGTACGCGCCATTGTAGCATGCTTCTAGCCCCAGGCATAAAGGCAATACTGACTTGACGTCGTCCCCACCTTCCTCCGCCTTGCGGCGGCAGTTCCGCTAGAGTGATACAACTAACGGTAAGGGTTGCGCTCGTTAACCCACTTAAGGGTACGCCTCACGGTACGAGCTGACGACAGCCATGCAACACCTGTGTAAGTTCCGGACTGGATACCGGTCGATCCCCTTTCAGTTCACTACTGCTTACATGTCAAACCTGGGTAAGGTTCTTGGGTTATCAGCCAATTAAAGAGCATGCTCCACCGCTTGTGCGGGTTCCCGCCAATTCCTTTGAGTTTTAACCTTGCGATCGTACTCCCCAGGCGGCCTGCTTAACGCGTTAGCTTCGACACCCATCAAAGACAGGCATCTAGCAGGCATCGTTTACAGCGTAGACTAAACGGGTATCTAATCCGTGTCGCTCCCTACGCTTTCGTTTCTCAGCGTCAGAATAGTCCCAGGCTACTGGCTTCCCCCTTGGTGTTCCTTATGATATCAACGCATTTCACCGCTACACCATAAGTTCCGTAGCCCCCTAACTATCTCTAGTTGTACAGTATCAATAGCCTTGCCACAGTTGGGCCATGGTATTTAACTACCGACTTATACAACCGCCTACAAACTCTTTACGCCCAATAAATCCGGGTAACGCTTGCACCCTACGTATGACCGCTGCTGCTGGCACGTAGTTAGCCGGTGCTATTCACAGAAGTTTACAACCCGAAGGCCGTCATCCTTCACGCGGTGTCGCTGCATCAGACTTTCGTCCATTGTGCAATATTCCTCGACTGCTGCCTCCCGTAGGAGTAGGGCCCGTGTCTCAGTGCCCTTCTGGCTGTTCATCCTCTCGGATCAGCTACCCGTCATAGGCTTGGTGGGCATTTACCCCGCCAACTACCTGATAGGCCATAGGCTCGTCCCTTACCGATAAATCTTTAGAGTTTCCTCCACATCGGGTATTATCAAGGGTTTCCCCAAGTTATCCTCGAGTAAGGGGTAGATTCCTATGTATTACTCAGCCGTTCGCCATGCTGACCAGCAAGCTGGTAGCATTCGACTTGCATGTTTTAGGCACACCGCTAGCGTTAACCCTGAACTAGGATCAAATTCTCAACGAAAACATTCTTTTTGCCTTCTAGATCCAAAATAATCCGAAGGCTTTCACAAACAATTTTGCTTCTTTTGCTTAAATTTCAATAATTTACAACTTAGTATTGTAAATTTTTTCGGCTCAAACTATTCAAATATCAAAGTACAACTTGATACGAAAAATACTAAGAATGTATACACTAAAAAAAACTTAAAATCAAGGGATGATTTTTATTGTTTTACAGATGACCTCGGGAAATTACCGAGATGGGTGGAGATTTAAGCTATTCGATTTTTAATACCTCAATGCTCTTTGTTCTAAAGACAGCACTCAGATTTTCTGCCATTTTTTCTTTATTGTGGATTGGTGAACAGGTTATTAGATCAATATGAAGCGAGGATTTTTCAGGCCATGTGTGAATCACCATATTCGAACT
Organism: uncultured candidate division WWE3 bacterium; assembly: GCA_963765125.1. Taxonomy (GTDB): domain Bacteria; phylum Patescibacteriota; class WWE3; order UBA101185; family UBA10185; genus CAVXUZ01. Next base: position 18,735 of record CAVXUZ010000006.1, on the reverse strand, counting down.
CGAAAGAATATATGTAAATGAAAAGCCCTGTTTTTTAAACTTCGTTACCTTGGAATCTACAACGCTAAGCTTGTGGTCATTGCAAAAGTCACCAAGTATTTTTTGTAATTTAGTTTTTGAACTTAGCAAATCGGATGAAATCTTCTGTAGTTTAAACACATAGTGGTCGGTGTAAGGAAACTCATTTTCTTCAGTTTTTTCAAAAGTATAAATAACCTCAGGCAAAATTTTACCTTCAGTAGTTGTCTGCAGGGTAGCTTTAAGTACATAAAGCGAACTGGCGCTACCAACTGTTTCGGCACCATGATATCTAGTGTACTTAGATAATTTATCTTCAATCACCAAACCATAACTGCTAATAAGTTCTTGAATTTTAACCTCTTCTTTCGGATTTCTTAACCCAACGCCGTAGTTAAAAATTATATAGGAGCCTTCAAAGTTATTCTTGCTTCTTAACAACTCTACGGCACGGTGGATAAACAATCTTGCGCCACTTGGAGTATAAGGAGGGTCGATGAGAACTACATCATATTTGTGTAGTTCATTTTTTGGTAATTCTTTACGCACATCATAAATTTGAGATGTAATATTTGGAAAAGTATGGCTCGTTGCAACCTCAGAAATTGTGTCAATCAGCCTTTTATCTATTTCGAAAAGCTTTATTTTATTATATGTAGGCGCCATCGACCCAAGGGCAAGTGTCACCAAGTCATCGTCTCCAATAAACGCGATATCCTTTTCTTCTACGAGACCCTTATCTATTATTATCTTTGCTTTTTCTACTGTTGATTTTGAAGTTGCAAAAAACTGATCGAGATCGCGTTTTGGTTCTATGTCGTATTTAACTCTAGTCTTAAAAATTTTGTCTTCTTCTTGAACAAGATCGTAATCGAGTAAAGACCATCGGTACGGTCTTAATTCTATTTGGCTCAAAGCCTCCATACCGTCTTCATTAAGCGTGATTTCTTCGTCGTCTGTTTTCTTTAAATACGCCGCTGCAGAAGTTTTGAATGTTTTTAAAACTGGCTTCGGAATGCCGGTCATACGCACTAGCTCGTTGTTGCTAAGGTTATCTTTTGAATAAAGAATGTAAAAAATACCAAGAATTTCTGCTCTTTTTAGATCTGGGTTTTGTGATTTAATCTGTGAAATAAAATCCTGCATCTGAGTAATTATAACAGCAGTAAATCCTATTCTAAATAGAACATTCTGGATTGTATAATTGCCACCCCATTGTATATTCTGACAATGCGCGCTCTTATATTTTTACTAGTCTTGGTAACGATAGAAGCCACCCTAACCCAAAATCCAAAGGCACAATCCGAGAGCGCGCAAGTAAATCCTCCCTACGAAAAAACTAACCTAAGTTCAACACATGTTACTTCTTTACTCACACTCCCCAATGGACTACTAGCGGGGGAGTTCGATGCTAGGCCTTGGCTCAATCCATACAACGGAATTTATTTAAGTCGAGATCTTGGTGATAGTTGGACTGAACTGGGCTTAGCTGGTAGAGGTGTAACTGATTTGGCTTTTGATAATGACCTGTTGCTAGCATCCACCTATTATCATATTTACGACTCTGACGGTGTTAAAAAGGTAGGACTCTTCATCTCTAATGACAAAGGAAAAACTTTCAAACATGCTGGTTTAAATTTTTCTACCTCTCAGGTTGAAGCATCAAATGAAACCATATATCTCGGTGGTTATAGTCATGGCTTATGGGTGTCAAAAGACGACGGATTAACTTGGCAACAAAAAATTGGTGATTCTAGTGGTTGGACTGGGCCGTCTGTTAAAAAGATTTTTACAAATGGAGAAGTAGCTCTAGTTAGTACAACTACGCAGACGTACCTCTCTTTAAATGCAGGAGAATCCTTCACACCCATTTCGGCCCTCAACGGTGTGCAAATCGCATCTGGTTTAATATCCGGTGAGCATATGTTTCTCGGTACGAGCAACAACACTGGCGTTTACGTTTCCTCTGATATGGGCCAGAATTGGGTAAAACTTGTCTCGTGGCAAAATTTGAGTTCTACACTGATTTACAAATATGGTGATTTTGTATACATGCACATTTCCGACAGCAACAACGATAAATATACAACATATCGCTCTAACGATTATGGTGCTAATTGGTACTTATACAATTCTCAAGCCAGTAATCAAATTTTAGCGGCAGCACCCCTCTACTCATATCCAACCTATTTCTTCTTAGTTGAGAAGGACTTTGGTGTAATGCGCGAAACACTATTACCACAAGTGGCACAAGAGAGTAGATTTTTGGATATACCTTGGGAGTATGAATCTGAACAAGAATTGGTAGAAAAACTAACAGCCTACTTCGATCATAACTATCCACTGGCATATTATAGTTACTGGCAGGAGCCAGAAGAAAGCAAACAAGATACACTTAATTTTTTAGGTCTCAAAGAAAGCACGCCATTTCTATATTACAGCGGCCACGATGGATCTGACTTCGCGCTACCTTACGGCACAAGCATCAAAGCCCCAGCAAACGGTGAGGCAAGCTACTTCTACTGCAAGGGGTGCGGGAATGCAATTAAAATAGACCACAAAAATGGGTTTCAAACTTCGTATTTGCACCTCCAAGAAAATGGGCTGTTTACTAAAACCTCTAAACCAATCTTAAAGGGTGAGCAAGTAGGTTTGGTTGGTATGACAGGCAATACTTCTGGCCCTCATCTGCATTTTTCTATTCTTTATGATAAAGACAGCAATGGAAAGTTTGATGATTTCCCTAACGGGCTCGTTGACCCATACGGTTGGAACAATCCATACTCTGAAGATCCTTGGGCCACCTACAGCTGGACCGACGCTCTAGGAGAACACACAGGCACGGAGAGCAAAAGTCTCTGGTTGACCAACTTTGAACACATTTACAAATACATTAATGACTTTAAGACGCTGACTAAGGGAAATAAGAAAATAATTTTTGATTCTCAAACACTTTACGACAACACTTTTACTACAATGCTATCCAACTTTATTAGGCCTCTCATTCCCTTGGAACAGTCAGAACTTGCGTATGTTGAAGGTACCTCCTTTATATTGTCAGCACATAGCAGCGTGGGCTCTCAATTAAAAGAAATCGGCAATGTAAATATTGAAATTGTTATTGATAAGACCCTACTCGATAACATTAAACAAGACACAATCGGACTTTTTTTCTGGAACGAACTCACCAGGCTTTGGCAAAAACTCGAGTCTACGTTCGACCAAAATACTTCTACGCTAAGGGGGTGTACCACACACTTTTCACACTTTGTTGTACTTGGTGAAAAGATAGTAAGTGAACCACCTCAAAGCACTGCCAAAATTACAGGTAACATGATTGACGGCATTTATACAGAATACCCTCTTTTTGAATTGTCTTCACAAAGTCCCTCAAACACCGGGTTGGAAGGTATTTTCTATACTATCAACGAAGAGGCTTGGCAAAAATATGAGGAACCTTTCAGGTTAGAACAAGACGGTAATTTAAAAATTGAGTATAGGGCAGTTGATATATTTGGAAACTTAGAACAAACAAAAGCGTTCAGCATTGAGATTAATACCCTGCACACATTAAAAAGTAAAGCATCGATAATAGGCTCAGAGTTTAAAACAATAAACTAGACGATAACCCCTCCACCGAGTACCTCATCTTTTATATAAAACACCGCGCTTTGGCCTGATGCAATACCAAATGTTTTTGTTTCGAGCGCAACTTGTATTCTTCCTTCGCTACCTTTTAGCTGTGAAATTTTTCCTTTGTAGAGCCTCCCTAGGTGTCTTACTCTAACGCTACACGACAAAGACAATCCTTGTTTGAGCTTCTCTGGGGGACTGTCAGATATCCATACTAAATCTTCTACAACAAAGTTAGCTTCTAATGCATCTTTTACAAATCCGGCAATTAGTTCGTTTTTTTCAACATTTTTACCTACAACGTACAGCGGTAATCCAAAATACTTTTTTATATTAAAACCGTGTCTTTGGCCAATTGTATAAAACCAGACGCCTTCGTGAGTTCCAATCTCTTCACCGTTTGTATGAAATACTTTTCCTTTTTGGGGTTTTATATGTTTTTGTAAAAAGTCACGAATATCAACTTTACCGATAAAACAAATACCTTGGCTATCAGGGCGATTGTAGGTGCTCAAATTATTCTCTTTGGCTATTTTTCTTACTTCTTCTTTTGTGAGTTCACCGAGCGGAAATAGGGCTTTAGACAGTTGTGCTTGGTTAAGTCTATAGAGAAAATATGATTGGTCCTTGTGGTCGTCAACTCCCGTTAGTAGTTTAGAACCCAGCTCGCTGCGTACTACTCTGGCGTAATGCCCAGTAGCAACGTAGTCATAACCGTTGGCGAGTGCCCATTCTAAAAACATACCAAACTTAATTTCTTTGTTGCACATTACATCAGGATTTGGTGTTCGACCCTTTTTGTATTCATCATAAAAATATCCTATGACTTTTTCGGAATACTCTTTTGTGTAGTCTAAAGTCTCAAATTTAATGCCAATCTGAGCTGCTACAGAGACCGCTGACGCTCTATCTTCTTCTGCCGTACACTTATCACCTTTTTCATCCCAGCACTTAATAAACACGCCTACAACGTCGTAACCTTGTTGCTTTAGTAATAGGGCAGCAACAGACGAATCAACTCCACCGCTTAGCCCAAGAGCAATTTTTTTATTTGGTTTGGTAATTTTCATGCAGGAGTGATTATAGAGTAGCTACGCTTTACTTACAAAGTAAAGCATCACCAACCCATAAATTTATATTAGATATGCTTAACGTAAAACATTTCTGCAGCCTCAGCCATAACTCCGGTTAAATCGTCTATTATTTCAGTCGCTTCTTCGATTGAGAGCCGGCGGAAGTTGTGGGGGAAGTAATGAAAAACTCGATTTCTACCCTTTTGCCAAGCCTCCCACATTTTTCCAATTAAAGTGGTAACTGCTTCTCCACTCGTGCGCATTTTTTTAAAAACGTTTTGGTGCTCGTGAATAAAATGAGGATTTAAAATTCTACCAATTCTAATTTCATCGCCGTAGTACTCATCTTCTTTGATCAGTTTGAGGTCTAAAAATAGTTTTTTTAAAAATCCTTCGTATGCTTTTGAAAATGGGAAGACAACGTATGAATAATCGGAAATTTCGTGTACATGATTTTTTGCGCCTTCGAGTAAAATTTCGCCATCAGCTAAAAGTTCTTTTACATTATCGCTGGTAAATGACCAAAGGGAAGAGTTTCTATCTACTAATTCCATAGTCTGCATTATATTTAAACTTTTTCACTTTTACCATAATTTAAAGCCAAAGTTGATGTAAGCATATGTTTTAAAACCTCAATTACAACAAACATCAGAAGCGACAACCCAATAACACCGTACCAATATTGCCCTATGTTAACTGTGTGGAATAAGGTCATCAGCTGAGGAACCACAAAAGGCGCAAGCTGCAGTAAAAGACCGCCAAAAACTGCGATGATTAACCAACGGTTGTTGAATATATTTGATTTCCAAAATGGCTCTTGAAGGGTTTTGATTGAAAATACATAAATGAGAGTGTTTATACCAATGGTGGCAAAAGCAACCGATCTTGAAAACATAAGATTACCAGTTTTAACATATGCGTAAAGGAACATACCAAAGCCAAACAACGCGCCGACGAGAGACACAAGAAGTATTAGTTTTTTCATCCAACCAGCAACGAGCGGTTCACGATGAGACCTTGGGTGTCGCAGCATTATGTCTTTTTCTTTTGGGTCAATGGTTAAAGCTAAATTGGGAAATCCGTCAGATATTAAATTTATCCATAAGATTTGAGCCGCCGTGATTGGTAAAGGTAAACCTGCTACGAGCGATGTGAAGACAATAAATATTCCCACGTAAGCATCACACAGTAGGTATAAGATTACTTTTCTCAAGTTATCAAATATTCCTCGGCCCTCTTCAACCGCAAGCACGATTGTTTTAAAACTAGAGTCCAGCAGGACTAGGTCGGCGGATTCTTTTGCTACATCAGAGGCATCACCCACAACGATACCTATATCAGCAGCGGTTAGCGCGGGGGCGTCATTTACTCCATCTCCCATCATAGCCACAACCTCGCCCTTTGATTTTAGTGCTTGAACGATTTTCATCTTCTGTGCGGGTCTGGTTCTAGAAAATAGTTTTACGTCTCTGTCTGCAAACAAAAATTCTTCAAGGTCTGAATCGGGCATACTTTCCAACGAATCTCCGTCGATAATATCTATGTCGCGGGGGACAACTCCAATTTGGTTTAAGACTGAAACCGCAGTTTTTGAATAATCGCCTGTGATTACGACTAGTCTAATTCCAGCCCGCTTGGTCTCCTCGAGTGCATTTTTTACATCTTTTCGTACGGGGTCTGCAAATGCGATTAAACCTACCCAATCCAAGTTTCTAATTATGTCTGTGTGTTTAATTTCGTCTATGTCTCGAGGCATCATTTTACGAGCAAATCCTAAAACTCGCATTCCCTTACCAGTCAGGTCATCGATTTGCCCGTATATTTTGTTTTTCTCTTCTTCTTCTAAAATTGAAAGTTCGATCAAAACCTCGGGCGCCCCGTTTACAAATAGAATGTTATTTTCACTACTAAAGTTGTTTAAACTCACAAAATACTTGTTCTCAGAAGAAAATGGCAAACTGTCTAGTCTAGCGTGGTTGGTTTGGTAATTTGCACCGTCTTTTGTACCCCAATCGTATGCGGCTAAGACGATAGGGTCATCGCGATCGTTAGCCACGACGGTTTGAAGTTTTAATTTCTCAAAGTCTCCCAATACCTCAACGACTTTCATTTTTCCTTCAGTGAGAGTGCCAGTTTTATCGACGCAAATAGTTGTCACACCGCCGAGAGTTTCAGCAGAAACTAAGTGCCTCACCAAACCTTTGTTTGCTAATATTCGCTGCATGCCGATCGCAAGTATTACTGTTAAGCCAACCAACAGACCTTCTGGAATTGCAGATACTGCTAAGGCGATTGAGGTTGAAAGAATTTCGTCTGGGGATTTTCCTAGTATTAAACCCAGCACAAATATTGAAACCGTCAAACCTAAAACTACCAGCGATAGTTGTTTACTAAATGCCTGTAGCTGTCTTTTGAGGGGTGTGGTTTCTTGAATCTCGTCGATACTTTTTGCAATTTTACCTATCTCAGTTGAAGCTCCGGTTTTTTCTACTAAAAATCTACCTTGACCTGCAGAAACAACTGTACCCATAAAAACCTGATCGTCTACGCCTTTTGAAACTGGCGCCGACTCTCCGGTGAGCATTGCTTCTGTAAGAAATAAACGATTTGCCGAAATTAATTTTCCATCTGCTGGAATTTTGTCACCGGCGCTTAATAACACTACGTCGCCAGGAACAAGTTCTTCTACGTTAATGCTTGTCTCATTTCCATCCCTTACTACATTCGCCATAGGATGGATGAGCTGTTTTAAAGCTCTTAGCGCTTGACCTGCTCTTTTTTCTTGAAAAAAACCCAGTACAGTATTAATGAAAATGGCAACTCCAATCACAATAGAATCTGTGTAATCACCCATTACAACTGTTGCCACGCACGCAGCTACCAAAATATAGACTAGGGGGCTTTTTATCTGGTTTAAAACTAATTCAAAGTTATTAGGAAGTGGTTTTTCTGGTAGCTCATTTAAACCGTGAGTTTTTAATAATTCCTTTGCGTTTATTGATGTAAGTCCATAATCAGACATATTTTTATGCTAACACATTTGAAACGACAAGCAGTTAATTATCGTCAGAAAAAGTGGCGACAGAATCTACAAAGTTATCTTTAACTGATTTGGTAGGAATTATAAGTACATTGATATTTGAATCTAAAGTTTTTATCTCAGCGCCAAGATTAGAAAGATTTGACCCCTGTAAGATTGTGAACGGTGTACTTGATGCACCCCACCCAGATCTCACGTAAAGTTTAACAAACTCGTACTGCTCCCATTCTTTAGAATAGCCAATGGCTACTTCATGATTTTCTGTAGCACCACCACTTACGGTTGCAAACCTCTTACCGCTGTCTACACCCTCTATACACTCTTTACCTCCACAAAGGTATTCAGAAAGATCCCAAGTTGATTTTGAAGTTATTAAAATACTAAATCCTTCTTGAACTGATGTTGTGGATGCACCTTTTACTTTTTGATTGGGGTCAACGTTTCGATTACCTATGGTCCAATATCCAACCACAGCGACGGCAAGTAGACCAAAGAGAATTATTAAAATGGGCGCGGCAATTCCTCTTTGCATAGGTTAATAAACTCAAATACGCGAGGTGCTGTCAATAACAATTTTGCACCAAAACTTAGGTATAATAAGAAACATGAAATCCCCAAAAGTAGCACTCGTGCATGACTACCTTTTACAGCATGGAGGCGCCGAAAAAACACTAGAAGCTCTAATTGAGTTATTTCCCGATGCGCCAATCTATACAAGTGTTTATGACCCAAAAAACTTTTCGAAAGAATTTTCTAAAAAGACAATTATCACATCAGCTGCATTAAATAAACTTTTTGGTGCTATCCCTATTTTTTCAAAATATTTTACTTTTCTAAACCCATTAATTTTTGAAGGGTACAATCTCAGCAACTATGACATTGTCATTTCAGATAGTAGTTCTTACGCTAAGGGAGTGTTGACTAAACCAGAGCAACTTTACATTTGTTACATTCATACACCTCCAAGATTTCTTTACGGCTACTCAGTAGAAAATACCAAAAGAAATGCTTGGTACTATAAACCAGTCGTAGCTGTTGTGGATTATTTTTTGCGAATCTGGGATTACAGCGCAGCGCAAAGACCAAATTACCTTGTTGCCAACTCTGAAGAAATTAAGAAAAGAATTAAAAAATTCTACAGACGAGATTCTGAAGTTATTTATCCTCCTGTAGATATTGGTCCGCATCAAGATGAACAAAGCGGAAACGAAAATTATTTTATGACTGTCGGAAGATTGGTTGCTTATAAAAACTTTGACTCTGTAATTAAAGCGTTCAATAAACTTCCCGAACAAAAATTAGTAATAGTGGGTACCGGGCCAGAAGAAAAATATCTCAAGAAAATTGCAAATTCAAATGTGAAGTTTGTCGGAAAAAGTACAGACGAAGAAAAACACGTGCTGATGTCAAAGTGTAAAGGACTCATAAATGCCGTCAAAGATGAGGACTTTGGGATAGTGCCAATAGAGGCTATGTCGCACGGAAAACCAGTACTCGTGCATAGATCAGCTGGGCACCTTGAAACGGTAGCTGAAAATGTAACTGGCATGTTTTTTGATTGTCTCGACACAGATCATCTTTCACAAAAACTTCTCGAGTTTAACAACGCCATAACAAACAATAAATTTAACACAGAAATAATTAAAAATAGTGTTAGCAAATACTCTGAGAAAGAATTTAAAAATAAAATGTACAACTTTGTTATGAGCAAATGGGAGAAGAGTAAAACCTCGTAAGCAAATTCGCCAATGCCAGAACTTCCTGAAGTAATTACACTTAGAAATGATTTAAATTCCTCGGTCATCGGAAAAAAGATAATTGACGTGCTATCTTTTGAAAATTTTCCACTCAGACCATCAAAGAAACACTATGACCAATACGTTGTTGGACACACCATACTAACCGCTGAGAACATAGCAAAACTTATACTAATTAGACTGAGCTCTGAAAAATATCTTTCGGTTCATCTACGTATGACCGGCAATCTTCTTTACAACACTTCGGATAAATACGTTAAAACATCGTTTTTGCTAGAAGACGGAAGTAGGTTGAATTTTTCTGAGATAAGGAAATTTGGATATATGGAAGTCTGGGACGAGGCGGACGTAAATAATTATAAAAAAAGAATTGGCAAGACTCCGATAGAGTCAGATTTAACAGCAGATGATTTTGTAGAAATAGTAAAGAGGCGTAAATCACCAATCAGAAACAGCTTATTAGACCAGAGATTACTAGGCGGAATAGGAAATATTTATGCAAACGATGCCCTTTATTTAAGCAAGATTAACCCTAAGATACCAGGCACAAAACTAAGTAGCGCCGAGCTAAAAAGATTGTTTAAAAACCTAGTTTTTGTCTTAAATGAGGGCGTAAAACATAGAGGTAGTTCTTTCAATCGATACAAGGATTTGTTTGGTAAAGAGGGGTCGCATCAAAAATACTTTCATGTATACGGTAAAAAGGGGCAAAAGTGTAAAATATGCAGTAGCGAATCAATTGTTCATGAAAAACTACAAGGACGAGGTATTTACTACTGCCCAAAATGCCAAACTACTGTGAGGTAAAAATAAATGGTTATTAAAGAACTTAAACTAACAAACTATCGTAATCACGCAAAATTAAAACTTTCATTTGACCCTTTGATAAATCTAGTTATTGGAGACAATGGGACGGGAAAAACAAACATACTTGAATCTATCGAAGTACTCGCCACAACCAAGTCTTTTCGAGCAAGATACGATCGTGATTTAATACTTCTCAACAAGGAATACACGAGTATTGAGGGCATTCTTGACTCAGATAACGAGGACGACGTAATTGAGTTACAAATTACAAAATCGCCACTTACAGACAATACTTCCTCAAAAAAAGCAAAAATAAACAAAGTTTCAAAAACGTTGAGTAGTTTTTCTCACTTTTTAAAATGTGTGATGTTTTCTCCTGAAGATATTGAGATTGTTACCGGCACACCTTCACAGCGAAGAAGATACCTAGACTTAGTCCTTTTTCAAGTTGACACAAAATACAAAAAGGCCATATCGGGACTTCACGCAACAATTAAAAGAAGAAACAAGATCTTAGAGAGCATAAGAGAGACAGGCGGCGGCAGGGAGCAACTACCGTTTTGGAATGCAAAATTGATTGAATACTCCGAGTACATACAGCAAAAAAGAGAGATGTTTGTGAGCTACACAAACTCTCGTTTGCAAAAAAACGGCAGGCATCTTGCGAGATACGCTAAAGATATTACGTTGTCCTACCAACCAAATCTAGCTACGTCGGCGAGACTTGAAGAATACTGCGAACGTGAAATTGCTGCCAAAACCACACTCATCGGACCTCATAGAGACGATTTTCACATAGTACAAAACAACGGGGATATGGCCTACTTTGCTTCAAGGGGGGAGCAAAGAACCGCAGTCTTTTTAATTAAACTCGCAGAGTACACCTTCATCGAAAACCTAACAGGAATTAAACCAATATTGCTTTTAGATGATATTTTTTCTGAGCTTGACGAAGCTCACAAAGAATCCATCATTGCCTACATTAACGAAGGCCAAACAATAATAACCTCTGCAAACGAGCAGGATATTCCCCCTGTAAGCGTTTCTAAAACTATTCGCCTTTAAACATTGACTACCACCAAAAACAATTTCATTCACAATTTGCGGGATATATGCAAGAATAAATTAGAAAGCGAGCAAATAATGTTTATACCTGAGTACACTATAACGCCGAAAACCCTCAATAAAATTGCTAATATAGAGTACAACCGCGCTCTTGTTGAGAGTGCCAACCTTTTGGAGAACTTCGCTGTTAGGCTCGAAAGAGACGCAAAAGCTGGGTTCATTATTAACTCGCTTACACTGCTCAACGAATTACCCAACCCAGAAATTATATATAAATACGTCGACGGCCTAGTTACCCTCCACAGCCCAATAATTACAAATCTCGCGCTTGCATATGACCAAATAGAAAACCTTTCTTCAAATAATTCTTTTAGTGAAAAGGATGTTAAGTATCTGCACACTCTTTTGTCCCGTGGAATTCTTCCTGCAAATAAGCAAGGTCTCTACCGTAATACTAGGATAGAATCAAAAGTTGAACCTGAAGCTATTCTGGCAGAAATAAATGAAATGCTCGACTGGTATCAAGGAGTAGACGCGAAAGATACAAATCCAATCATCATTTGCGGGTTATTGAAAGGGCAGCTTGAAACAGTCTATCCATTCGAAAAATACAACTCTGTGATTGCAAACCTTGTAGCAAGAATTGTTATGCGTACTCGCGGAATCAGACTAGACAGATATTTAGTTCCTGAAATTCAATACAACACTGTAAAAAAAGACTATGAAGATGCTCTAGAGTCTATTGCATATGAGGATGGTGATTTTACAACCTGGTTAGAATTCTATACCGGAGTTTTTGATACCCAAACGATCTTGACCGCTGAAAAAGTTAGGGGGTATGCTAAAGACACTAAACTCGCAAAGGTTAACGGTCGGATTGGTCTCACAGAAAGACAGAACAAACTCCTCGAATATCTCCAAGATTACGGAATGCTTAACAATCAACAGTTTGAAAAACTTTTTCCTGACATCTCTGAGGACTCAGTTCTACGCGATTTGAAAAGACTCATTGACCTCGGTCTCGTTGTCAAAAAAGGAAAAACAAAGTCCTCTAGCTATGAGCTCAGATAATAATGTAGTGTTAGAATAGCATCATGAATATTTCAGAATTTTCCCTTTATCTACAACGGCTAGAAGACACACCAAAAAGGTTGGAGATAACCGACATTCTTTCTGAACTTATTAAAAAACTCAGCCACACCGAAATAGATAAAGCCATATACCTTTCTCTAGGTTACCTAAAAGCCCAGTACGAAAGCCAAAAGTTCAATATGGCAGATAAAATGATCATAAAAGCATTAGCAAAAGCCTATGAATGCGACGAAGACATAGTTATTAAACTGAACCAAAAAGAGGGTGACCTCGGTAACGTTGCCGAAATTCTTCATAACAGAGCTAAAACTTCTGATCTAGCAAATATAAGCGTTATTAGCATACATGAAAGGTTGATGAAAATTGCCGAGACGGAGGGTTCAGGTTCTCAAGATAAAAAGATTTACGGGGTAGCAGATTTATTACATCAGCTAGACGCACTCTCAGCAAAGTTTATTGTGAGAATAATTCTAGGAACTACAAGACTGGGTTTTACTGAACTCACAATTATTGACGCGCTATCAAATTTTATTTCTGACTCCAAGGAGCTTAAGACAAGAATTGAATCGAGCTACTTTGTTCATCCAGATATAGGTTTAATCGCAAAACAAATTAAAAGTGAAGGAATTAGTGGTGTTGATAAAATCGTTATGGAAACGGGCATACCAATAGAAGCACAAAAAGCACAGAGGATCGGAGGGCTCGAAGAAACAATGCAAAAAATAGGCGAATGCTGGGCAGAATACAAATTTGACGGTACGAGGGCGCAACTTCATATAGATAAAAGTAAAAAATTTACTGTAGATACACAGCAACAAGAGCTTTTTGCCTCAATCACCAAAGAAGATTATCTAGTAAAAACGTTTACTAGAAACCTCGAGGATTCAACACATCAGTTTCCAGATATTGTCGACGCGGCGATGTCACAGATCGATGCAGACTCTGTGATTCTCGATGGGGAAGTGATTGGTCTTGATAAAAAAACAGGTGAATTTCTTCCCTTTCAGCAAATTATGCAGAGAAAAAGAAAGCACGCTGTAAAAGAAATGTCTGAAGAAATTCCATTAAAATACTTTGTTTTTGATATTTTATATTTAAACGGAAAACCGCTTGTGGATCTTCCACTAGAAAAAAGGAACGAACTTCTGCAAAAAGTGATTAGGCCCGGGCAAGTAATTGAACCCGCCCAGCACATCAGAACAAACGATCTCGACACTCTTTTTGAATACTATGAAAAAGCAAAAGAAATGAATCTTGAAGGATTAATTGTAAAAAAACCTCAAGATCCCTATAAAGCTGGAGCGAGGTCTTTTTCTTGGGTTAAGTTAAAAAGGGCTGACGAAAAACTTCTCGACGACTCAATTGACGCTGTTGTGCTGGGGTATTACGGGGGAAGGGGCGAACGTTCAAAGTTTGGTATCGGTAAATTTTTAATAGGAGTTTACGATGAAAAACAAGAGAAATTCTTAACAGTCTCTAAGGTGGGAACAGGTCTAAAAGAAGAAGATTTGGTCTATCTAAAAGAACAGGCAGATAAAGTAGCAGTAAAAACCGCACCCATAAATGTAGATATTCCGAAAGCATACACCCCAGACGTAATTACAAGACCAACTATTGTTGTAGAAGTGGGTGGTGATGAAATCACGATTTCAAAATCACATTCGGCGGGATACGCTATCAGATTTCCAAGACTGCTCTACTTTAGAACTGATAAAAAAGCCGAGCAAGCTACCACTCAAGAAGAGGTCGCTAAGCTTTTCTCTATGCAGCAACGGGGTAACTATAGAAATGATTGATTGGGTAATGTGGGAGTGTATACTAAGTTTATGAGCGAAAACACAAATTCAACTTCCTCAAAGTATACAAATTTAGAGCCAAATATGGCTGCAGCACTTTCTTACATACTTACTCCTTTCACAGGTATAGCTTTCTATATCATTGAAAAAGAAGATAAGTTTGTTAGATTTCATGCATTTCAGTCAATACTATTTGGTATTGCATCAACAGTTATCTGGATGATTACCACATCATTAGTTGTGTTAATAATTGGTGCAGTACTTATGCCTTTTGTATCTTTGGGACTTTTCGCAGCTTACCTATTTTTAATGTGGAAAGCATACAATCACCAAGAGTATGAACTACCCGTTATTGGTAAATTTGCAAAAGAACACATAAATAAATAAGTTTTTAAAGGAGCAAAAATGGACCAAACAAATGATGCAAACGATATAGTTGACCCTATAGACGAATATCCTGAGCTTGAGCAAGAAGTAGATGAAACAATGGAAGAAATTGAAAACTTCGGCGAGGAGCCAGAAAACACCCAGCCAGCCAACCCAGTGATCGAACAACCTAAACAAGATCCAGCGATGAATACTGAAACACAAATCGAAGCGCCGGATTCACACCAGGCACTCCCACCGATGCCACCACTCCCACCACTGCCAAAAAAAGAGTAGGTTTATGGAAAACATCAAAGATATAATCAAAAACAAATCCATCAAAGGGGATTACCGTAACAAATACGAGTTTCAAGCGTATGGCAACAAACTTGCCGACGACTTAAACGACAGCAGCCACCGATCGCTATACCTCAAACTTGCAAAGAATGAAAACCGCAATCTTTTAGAAGTTGCTAGGGTGTTTGCGGTAAGCGCTGAAAAAATATCTCAAAAAGGCAAACTATTTATGTGGAAACTTGCCGAGCTTAAAAAAGAGAAAGAGTTGAAGAACGACGACAATTAAAATATCATTAAGATAGCCCATGATTAAGAAATTCTTTGAAATCTATAAAATTCAGCTTTTGGTAGTTATCGCGCTTACTATTGTTCTTCTCGCAGTAGGACTTTTTAAAACCCCCACAGACATTGCCTTCATATCAGTAGCCACCTTACTTGGAATGTTTACTCTCGACCTCGATTACATTCTCTACGCATATTTCATTGAACCCGATAAAGATTTCTCACGAAATCTAAGAGGGTACTTAGCACATAGAGATATAACAGGCGTGCTCGATCACATCAAGCATAATAAAAATGAAGTGGAAGACAAGACGCTTAACAGTGCCCTGTTTCAAATTCTTTTAGCCGGTATAACTATATTTGCCATGTCTTCAACAGCAAGCTTTGCAGTAAAAGCGTTTATTATTTCTACATTTGCTAACTCAATCTTTAGATTCACTGATTTCTACTACGATGGAAAAATTGCCGAATGGTTTTGGGCATTAAAAAGCACACCTACATCAAACAGAGTTATTTTATACGGAATCTTGATGGTTTCTGTTTTGGTTTACAGTATTTCCTTATTTTAGGTTTTTGTGACATACGGATTAATAGTCTCTTTTTCAATTCTCATTTCCCTATTTTTAGCTGAAAAATTAGTAATTAGAAAAAAATATGAATTAAATACCTATTGGAATATTATTTTGTGGGTGATTATTGGGGGTATTGTGGGTGCAAGACTTTACCATATCATAGACTATTTTGAAACATACAGCGCACACCCTTTAACGGTCTTTCAGGTCTACAAAGGCGGTTTGGGCATCTACGGGGCTCTTATAGGGGGAGTTGTAGGTCTTTATACGTATCTCAAAGTTCACAAAAGAGAACGCTCCTTTCTAGAGTGGGCGGACCTTCTTCTCGTGGTTACTCCGCTGGGGCAGTCTATTGGTAGGTGGGCTAATTACTTTAATCACGAACTCTATGGACTCCCAACAAACCTACCTTGGGGTATATTTATCCCCGACTCCCTGCGTGTAACACCCTATTTAAATAACGACTACTATCATCCTTTATTTATGTACGAATCATTGCTTAACCTAGTCCTTTTTAGCCTACTTTGGCGCCTTTTCGTGAGGCAGGCATCCCCAGGAGCCGATACCGGACACACGCCTCACACCGGCTACAAAAACGGCTTTTTTACTTGCTTGTATATTGTCGGCTATGGGACTGCCAGGTTTACTGTCGACTTTTTTCGCATTAACCCGTGGACATTTCATGGAATAAACGTATCTCAGATGATATCTCTCATCTTTATAATTGCTGGTCTGTTTGGAATTAAAAAAGCATTATCAAAATAGCGTCTCTTGCTCCTCCCCCATCGGTAACTGTAAAATACCCGAATGACGAGAAAAAATCTTCTTTTAGCCTTAAGTTTTATTGGAATTTTAATTTCAGCGTATCTCACATACGCAAAGGTTACTTCTAACCCATTAATTTGCGGATTAGACCGCGGTTGTGACATCGTTCAACAAAGCTCCTACTCTACCCTATTTGGCATACCGCTGGGTTTTTGGGGGCTTATTTACTACTTTGCACTTGTTATACTTTTTTCTAACGACGCTGTTAAATTCGCTAAAACTACGGCGTCTATTGCGGTCTTGTGGGGTGTAGCCTTTTCAATATATCTCACGTTGATAGAAATTTTTGTAATTCACGCTTTTTGCTACTGGTGTCTTGGAAGCGCAGCTGTCTCTGTTCTAATTGCCTGTGTAAATTTTTTACGAAAAAGCAAGATTACAGAGTAGTTATTTTTGTGTATCCTATGTACATATGAAAATTTACATCATATCTGACCACGGAGGCTTCAATTTAAAGAAATATTTAGCAGACTCCCTTAACCGTGATGGTCTTGATATCAATGATTTAGGTCCTTTTGAGTACAATATAGCAGACGATTATCCTGACTACGTACCTTTGCTTGCAGAGACAATAAATAATGGTTTTGGTGTGGTGATTTGCAAAAATGGTGTAGGCGTAAGCATGCTCGCTAATAAATATAGAGGGGTAAGAGCCGCGCTAGTAAACACTCCGGAACAGGCAAAAACTGCAAGAACAGATGATAATGCGAATATTATTGCACTCCCCGCAGATTTCATTGACGAGCAAACAGCATTACAATGCGTAAAAACGTTTGTTGAAACAAGCTTTAGCAACGATGAAAGGCATATACGCAGACTTAAAAAGGTAGAAAACATAGAAAATAACAATTTTAAATAAAATGATAATCCCAGGAATACTTGAAAACACACTAGACGATATCCAACAGAAAATTAACTTGCTTGAAAACGACGCCAAGTTGCTGCAAATTGACATTGCAGATGGAATACAAGTAGACGGAAGAAGCTACTGTGACGCTACCAACCTCACCAAACTAAAATCAAAAATACCGCTTGAAGCTGATTTAATGGTTTTCAACCCCACAGATTATCTTGTAAAACTAGACAAGCCTTTTACGCGGGTAATTGCAGAAATTGGTGCAAATGATATTCAAAAGTTTATCGAAGAAGCAAAAATTAAAGGCTTTGAAGTAGGTCTGACGATTAATCTCGACACGCCAGTTGCTGATCTAGAAAACTACATCTCTAACCTTGATTTTGTCCAGTTTCGAAGCATTACAGCCGGCGGTCAAGGAAGACCTTTTGAACCAAAGGTTCTTGAAAAAATCAAAGAATTTAAAGAGCTTCATCCGGATTTTCCAATACAAACTGATGGTCATATGGATGAAGAAACAATTAAAATAGTACGATTATTGGGTGTTGAAAATTTTGTTGTCGGATCTGCTATAGTTAAAAATGCTGATCCAGTTAACAAGTTAAAGGAATTAGAAAAATAATGTTTCAAGCAAGTCCAAGAAGTTCAAATATTAAAAAAATCGCCTTTTTAGGCGGTGCAGGGTGGAAAGTAGAAGAGTTGCCGTATAAAGGAGCTTTCGATACTGCAAAATTATTAGCTGAAAATGGTTACGAAATTATTAACGGCGGTGGACCGGGGGTTATGAGGGCAGCAACCGAGGGAGCGCACGCAGCAGGTAAAGATGCCTACGCAGTAACGTACAAACCCAGTGAGCAAAAAAGACACTACGAAGGAATCGATAAGCAAAATAAATTTGATTTCGAGGTTGTTACTCTAGATTACTTTGATCGAACAAAAGTCATGCTTCAAACATCAGACGCGCACATCATCTTTAACGGCAGTATTGGCACACTTAGTGAGCTCGGTATGACGTGGGTTAGCTCTTGGATACACTACCCTAACAGCAGGCCAATTGTATTATTTGGTGATTTTTGGAACGAATACATTAAATTTATTAAGACTTACATGCTCCTCGACCGTGGCGAAGAAAATATGATGAAAATATGTCATTCCGCAGAAGAGGTACTAGCGTATTTAAAAAGTTTTGATAAATAAGTACTCTGTTTTTGAGTTAAGGCACCACACATTTCTGCTATACTAAATTTAATGCCCAAGAA
>CAVXUZ010000005.1:0-482252 GCA_963765125.1 uncultured candidate division WWE3 bacterium | reverse complement strand
GAGAATTTGTTCAGCTTATGTCTGATAATCTACTTAAATATGTAATAACTCCAAATTCAGTTTTTGAAAACACTGGGAGAGACAAAGAGTACCTAATGCAAGAGTTTACTAAGGCAACAAGAGATTCTGATGATAAATCTGATGCAGTTCATAGGGGTAACAAGGAAAAGTTTTTCCAACAAAAACAATGGGGAGGTTTTGCTAAGCCTGGTTATATAAATGCAGAAAATCCAATAACCAAAGAAAATTATATTGATGCGGATCAAGAAAGATGGATACTGATCCAAAATGCATTCGAATTGTTATTGAGCGGGAACTATACAAGAATGGAGGTTTTAGAAAAGCTAAATAATGAATGGGGTTATAGGACAATCAAAACAGCTAGACAAGGTAGTAAACCAATATCTAAGAGTGCCTTTTATCGTTTAGTCCAAGACCCCTATTATTTTGGATGGATGAAGAGGAAAGTTGAAGGTGTCACTAAAGAAGGCTGGGGAAATCATAAACCAATGATAACAAAAGAAGAATTCGAAAAACTTCAAATATTATTTTCTAATAACAGAAAATCTAGTCATATAAAAAGAGACGGCATTTATAAAGAACTTTTACGTTGTGGGGGATGTGGAGGAAGTATTACTTATGAAGAGAAGTGGCAAATAATATGTGGCAACTGTAAGGCAAAATTCGCTGTCAAACAAGATAGAGACGCATGTCCACATTGTAATACCTTAATAGAGGATATGAAGGATAAAAAACTCCTCCACTATGTCTACTACCGCTGTACAAAGAAAACTACCCCGTCATGTGCTGAAGGTAGCTTACCATTATCAGAATTAGAAAAAGCTGCTAGTAAAGAGATAGAGAAATTTACAATCTCTCCTCGCCTTAGAGACTGGGCAATAGCGCATTTAAATGAGCTTTCAGATGTTGAAGTAACAAACAGACAAATCGTTAATAAAAATCTTGATGGTGCACTAAGTGATGTTGAAAAAAGAATAGATAACCTGATGAAGCTATATATTTCACCTCAAAATACAAACCACGATCTGGTATCTCCAAAAGAGTTAGCAGAACAGAAAAAACCTTTAATTGAAGAGAAAGAATTACTTTTAGCACAAAAAGAATCCACTAGAACAAGACAAGAAAATTGGTTTGATACCGCAACGAAGTTGTTTGATTTTTCCTGTTACGCAAAATATTGGTTTGAAAATGGAGATTCTAAAACTAAAGTTTCAATACTAAACTCTCTTGGTTCGAACTTAACAATAAAAGATAGAAAACTCTGTATTGACGGGGGCAAAGCATGGTTCTTAATTGAGAAAGGTAAAAATGAAGTTCAAGAAGTACTAGATAAGTTTGAACCAGGAATAAACATTGAGAAGATAACAAATAGTGAGGTTTTACAGCTTGCCAGTTCTTCTTGGCTGGGGAACAGGGATTTGAACCCCAATTTTCGCATCCAGAGTGCGACGTCCTGCCATTAGACGATTCCCCAATGTTTGAAACTCTGCTATTTTATCATTTTGATGTGGTTTTGACAGTTTATTCTAGTATTCTTGTTTGGTGAGGATGCCGGGTTTGAGGCAGTAGAAGCTCCAGTTGTGGGATAAACCACTGCAGCGGCTTTTTCTGAACCAGACGGCGTTTGATTGGGCGTAGATGGAGTAGATGATGAGTAGGATGAGTGCAATTTTTAGTACCAATGACTTTTTTTCGATTACGGCGGTGTAGCCTAGTAGTGTGATGATGGGTACCCACTCGGTGAAGAATCCATAACCAAACCTGTCAGCTCCATACCAGCACCACCATTTTGAGTAGGTGATGAGTGCGATGAGGTAGGTGAGTGAGAGTGTAAGTAAGATGATGTCTATTGGTTCTTTTTTCTTTTTGAGAAATGTTTTTATTATTCCAAAGTATCCAAGTAGAAGTGGCGGGGTGATGAATAAGAAACTGCGCGCGGGGCTAAAGAGGTTGCCTGCGAGTCCTTCGAGGAGCGGTGTTGAAAATTGTGTGTCTCCTTTAAATATGTATTCGTTTGTGATGGGGTTGCCAAAGGCGTAGTAGTTGTATGCAAATAAGAGCAGGGCGAAGGGTAGGGCAAAGAGTATGTAGTTTAGAAATTGTTTTTTGTGTTTGATAAGTACGTAAAGACTAATTATGACGACGAAGATGATGTTTAGTGGTCTGGCGATAAAAAGAAGCGCTGTGAGTGTACCGAGCCATTTTACATATTTTTCGTCGTTGAGGCTTTTTATTAGTAAAAGAATGATTATGGTTATAAACAGTAGTGACGATGTGTGCTGCCAAAGTGATCTGCTCGCGATGGAGTAAAGGTTGGTACCAAAGGCATAAAAGGCTATTAGTATTATTTGCTCTAGTTTGGTGATTTTGATGTTTTTGAGTCTATTTACCTCTTTTATTATTAAGTAAAAGAAGGCGACGGCGAGCGCGGTATAAAAAGACGCCGTAATTCTAGCCAGCGCGATTATTTTTAGCAGGTCTTCGACATAATGCAGTTCGGGGATTTTATTTAATAGTATTGGGATTAAATAAATTGGTACCGCCATAACACCCATTAATATTGGATACGACGAAAAATTTTTCTCTCCGACCTTTATAACCGAATACACATTTGGGTCTTGTACACGCTTCATTGCCTCAATCGTTTCTTTTGAAAAAGACAGCGTGCCTTTTTTAATAATTTCGTAAGGCATAAAAGTTGCTGCTGTTACATCGTATGAGGTAAGAAGCCTGCGGTACGTTCTGGTTTTTAAACTTACCATATAATCTGTTGGTAGGTTGATTAGGTAGCCGGCAAAAACTGCAAAGAATACTATTATAAAACCTTTATTTGTTGTGAGTAATTTTTTAAACATTTTTCTATTCCCATTTTACCCTTACCCACGCATTGTTGTTAGGCGTCTTTTGCTCTAAAATGACACTATGAGTACAACACAACATAAAGAACAAAGAGTTGGTATTTTTGTCGACGTGCAGAATATGTATTATTCCGCTAAAAATTTATATAACGCTAAAGTTAATTACACCAAGGTTTTAGAAGACGCCGTGGTTGAGCGCAAGCTTATAAGAGCCTTTGCCTACGGTATTAAAGCCGATATTGAAACCGAGCAAGATTTTTTTGACGCTTTAGAAAAAATTGGTTTCGAAGTTCGTCTAAAAGATTTACAAATCTTTCTTGGCGGTGCTAAAAAAGGCGATTGGGATGTAGGTCTTTGTATGGACGCAGTGAGAATGATGCCAAAAATAGACGTGATGGTTTTGGTTTCGGGTGACGGTGACTATGTTGACTTACTCGACTTTGCCCGTTCTCAAGGTGTGCGTACTGAAATTATCGCTTTTGGTAAAACATCATCAAGCAAACTAATTGAAGAGGCCGATTCTATGATAGACATGAGTAAGAACCCAGCACGCTATTTGATTAAGTTAAGATCAAAACCTGCTACACATGAACCCAAAAAAGATCAACGAGCTAATTAATAAAATCGACATCGAAAAATTAAAAAGCCCATTTGAGAAGCTTCATATTGGTGAGTTTATTTCTTCACATAAAATTATCTACATTATTGTTTTAGTATTTTTGTTGGTGATTTCTGGCTATCATATGTATTTCGCAAAAAGACTTATACCCGGCGTATTTGTCGGCGGCGTAAAAGTTGGCGGCGAAACTTATTCACAAGCAGTCAGCAAACTAAAAGAATACGAAATCCTCACAGATAAAAAACTTACGGTTTCTTACGCGGGTAAAACGTACGATCTAAAACCAGAGGATATCGAGCTTATTTACGACTGGGAGGCAACCGTAAACCGAGCGTTTGAGGTTGGTAGAACGGGCAACGTATTTATTGATACAAAGGACAAAATAGCGGGTTTATTCAAAAAACTCTACATACCGACTTATTACGATTTTGAAGAAAAATCACTGCAAAACTTTATTGCTACAGTGCAAGGTGACTTAGACTCGCCAGCAGAAGACGCAAAATATGTTATTAAAAGTACAAAAGAGCTTAGAACTCGTTTCAGAAAAATACGGTCAAGTTATCGACGATAAAAGACTCTACACAGATTTAATAAAATCATTTGATACTTTTACATTTGGTACAAAAACTCTCGAGGTTAAATCTAGTGAACCAAAAATAAATTCTATTCAATTACAAAAAGATAAAGCGGACGCAGAAAAATCAGTTTTTGCACCTTTAAGCGTCGTTTATGAAAAAAAAGAATGGAAATTAACAAACGAGCAAAAATTAGAATTTTTAATGTATGACCTCGAAGAGCAAAAACTTGGTTTTAATAAAGTTGCTTACCGCGTATTTTTAGACAGCATCGCCAGCGAAGTAAATAAATTACCGCGTGGTAAAGTCACCGCTTTAGAAGGCAACAAAGTTTTAGGTTTTGAACTCAAACAAGACGGTATCGAAATAAACGTTGACCAGTCAGCCGAAGCGTTTAAAAAAGCACTACTTGAAAGAACAGGAAAAGCCGAAATAAAAGTAGATAAAATTTCAGGTCCAGTTGATCCTAAAGAGTACGGTATTTTTGCTTTGCTTGGTGAAGGGCACTCAAAATTTTCGGGTTCCGCAGCGGGTAGAATACACAACCTTACATTAGCCGCCGAGCGCACCGACGGCGTAATCGTACCACCGGGTGGGGTCTACTCATTTAACGAATCAGTCGGCGAAATTAGCGGTGCCACAGGGTACAACTCAGCTTATGTCATCGTCGGTAACCGTACAGTTTTAGGCGACGGAGGTGGTGTTTGCCAAACTTCGACCACAATGTTTAGAGCAGCGCTCAACTCAGGTTTACCAATTGTTACCAGGCACCCGCACGCTTACCGCGTACGTTATTATGAACTCGAAAGCCCGATAGGCATCGACGCATCTGTTTACCAACCCACACTTGATTTTCAATTTAAAAACGACACACCAAACTACATTTTAATTCAAGCCTCGTGGAACTTAGACGAAGATTCTTTGGAATTTAAAATTTACGGAACACCCGACGGGAGAAAAGTAGAAATTAGCGAACCGGTCATATCATCAGAATCAGCACCTCTCGAAGCGCGCTATCAAGACGACCCAACATTAGAAAAAGGAATCACAAAACAAGTAGACTGGGCGGCGTGGGGAGCAAACGTTTCATTTACAAGAAAAGTAACTAGAGGAAGCGAAGTACTCTACGACGACCTATTCAAAACAAACTACCAACCATGGAGAGCAATATATTTAGTAGGGACAAAAGAGAACTAGTCTCTAAGTTTTAAAATCTCAACACTAGCAAAAGTTAGTTTAGTGTCTTTATTGTAGGCAGCCCACACAGTAATAGTTTGATCTTCTTTTCTATACTCAGCCGTAAAAAAATCATTCGTCGAACCTTCTTTTTTAACCTTCCAATTGTCGTCTGCCAAAATCACCTTATAAAAATTAAAAACCTCAGAAGGCGAGCGGTCAGTTTGAAAAGTATACTTCTTCGAATTTAAAGTTTGATCAAACGCTAGACTCGTCGCATACCTCGGGGTAGGCAACTCAAAAATATCATTCTTAACAGTAGAATAACCTTTAACCTCGCGGATTTCTTTTAGCACTTTTGGTTGATAATTAGAAAAAGAAAAATACGAAATCGTAAAAAGACTCGCGACTATAATAAATGAACCGGCTACTTTAATTGTTGGTGATAATTTAAACATAAGTACTCGCGAGTGCTCTCGCAAAATTATTATACTTTGGAATAGACATTTGGTAAAATGGCTATGCTTTATTGAGCGTAATTGCTTAGGCACGGCCCCTTCGTCTAGCGGTCTAGGACGTTGGATTCTCATTCCAATAACACGGGTTCGAGTCCCGTAGGGGTCACCAACGAAGATTCGCGCAGCCCGAATGGTAGCGCGATTTTTTGTTATGAAGGGAGACGAGAATGCGCCGAGCGAAGGCGACGAGCCGGGGTCGACTGTTTCGCCAGCAGGCGAAAACAGGTGACCGAGTCCCGTAGGGGTCACCAAAAAAAATGCTCCATCAAAATTAAAAAACCAAAAACGGCTTCTTAACTGAGGAGCACTTTTATATACCTATTCTCTCGTTGTAAACAAATAGCTAAAAAATCCATCAAGAAAACAGCCTCCGCCGCCAAATGCTAAAAATATGCCTAAAACGTTGGCAAAGTAATTCATTGATTTAAAGCAAATTAGTGCAAACAGAAGTGCGATTATTCCCCCGACTATTTTTTCTCTTGCTATTCTTTTTTTGTATTCGTAAGTAAAAGGGATTTGATCAGGTTCTTTCATTGTCATTTCACACCTTCCTTTCAATCAGAATTGAAGACTCTTGGAGAGAATATTTATATATTAAAGAGCATGAGTAATAAACAAATTTTGGATTGATAATCCTAACGTCTCTATTACGCAGATGAATATAGCACTTTACCCAGTGATTATCAACTATAGGATATAGTGGAATGTCTTGATTTTTTTATCATTTCGAACACTGTTATGTAATAGTACATAAGTTTGTTGGTACTCGAGCAACAAGCTGTTTGCTATAAGCGAGTGCGGGCGCACCAACGAAGACTCGCGCAAGCCCAAAGGGTTGGCACGAATTTTTGTTATGAATCAGGAGGCAAGCCCGCAGTCGTTATTACACCCTATAGTTAGACTTAATATAATATTACTTGTATAATCATCACAAAATGAAAGGAGTGAGTGAGATGGCTACTCTAGGAGAAATATTATACCTTCTTGGTGCAGGCATTCTTGGTGGCGTTGCAATTGCATATTTATTAGATAGGCTCGGGGTTATCAATATAGGATATTCACTCAAGGCTTCAGCTATTGTGTCGATTAATGCCATCCTCGGCGCATTATGCATAATAGTAGGACTTTATCTTTCGAAACCTGAGTACTTTGAGCGGTGGGCAACCTTTTTCTCGTCGGTAAGATAACATGTACTGTAAATAACCCTCAGGAAATATATAACTGGGGGTTTTTCTATTTGGTGATGGTACAAAACAATTCACCCAGAAATCCTGTACCCTCGATGTATAATTTATTTATGATTAAGGCGGTTTATTTTGGTTTGCTTGGTAACAATTTAATCAATGGTTTTATGAAAAAGTTAGAAAAATTAAGAACAAAAATGTTATGAAATCCAAAACCGAACATCAAAAAGGTGTGTTGGCACTAATCTTGTTAGCATTAGTCTTTGCTTCAATGGGTCTTTTTGCTCGTTATCTTTCAACCGGTTTTCTACTTTTTCAACAGGTTTATCTAAGAATGTTTGCAGCGCTTGTAGTGGGGTATTTTGTTTTTCGTAGACAAATTGATATTTCAAAATTTAAAAAGCTACCTGCAAAAGAATGGTTAATAATTATTGTCCGAGCAGTATCTTATTCACTGTTTGGAATAATTCTTTTTACTCAAGCAATCATTCTTACAAAATATAGTAATGTGTCTTTTATCGGTTCTTTACCAGTGACGGCCGTTTTAGGATTTATCCTACTTCATGAAAAATTTAGTTTAAAGAAACTCTTGCTCGTTTTACTTGCGTTTGTTGGTGCAATTTTAATATCCGTGAAAGATTACTCCAATATGTTTGCTTGGGGTGAGGGTGAGGTTTTTGCTTTAACTGCTACCGCATTTTTCTCGTTAAGTTACATCGCTAGAAAGTGGCAATCTAAGTCATTAACCAATAAAGAACTAACTGTTGTAAATTTTCTCGTAGCGTTCATAGTGGTATTTCTTGTTTCAATACTAAAGGGAGATGGATTACCCACAACTGGGTGGCACTGGGGGCTTTTGTTCGCTGTTGTAGGTGCAGGTATTTTCAACATTACGAACGTTTTTCTTACTAACTATGGTTTTCAGAAGGTTGACGCTGTACTAGCAAGTAACCTTTTAACACTTGAATGTGTTTTTGCAATAGTTTTGGGTTTTCTTTTTTATAAAGAGGTTCCGGCCGCAAAAGAATTACTCGGAGGATTGGTAATCGCTCTTGCTGTGATTGGTATGAACAAATTAGAGGATAAAGTATAAGTATGGATTGGTTTTTAATCGCGCTGTTACCGCCAATATTTTGGGGTATTACAAGCCACATAGATAAATATCTATTAACAAGATTCTTCAAGGGTGGTGCTGTTGGTGCAGTTATGATATTTTCTGCGAGCATTGCGATGCTCCTTCTTCCAATAATTGCAATTATTCATCCAGCTGTATTACATAACTTTAATCTTGGTTACCTTTTGATTACAGCAAACGGCACATTATATCTTCTTGCGACTATTCCTTATCTCTACGCCCTTAATAAAGATGATGCTTCATTGACAATACCGCTGTTTCAAATGATTCCCGTTATCTCATTTATACTTGGGTATATTTTTCTTGGAGAAACTCTCACACAAAATCAAATAATAGGGGGATTGATCATAATAATATCAGCTATGTTCATCTCACTTAAATTGTCTGAGATTAAGAAATTACATATGGAGTGGGATGTGTTTTTTCTTATGGCGTTATCAAGCTTTCTTTACGCACTAAATTTTATATTTTTTAAATATTTCACTTTAGAAACAGATTTTTGGACGACAAGTTTTTGGGAATACATCGGTTTTGGTCTATTTGGAATATTTCTTCTTGTGTTTGTCAAAAGTTTTAGGTCGGAATTTTTACGAGTTATAAAAGTGAATAGATTACAGGTATTAGGAATAAATGGAGTAAACGAAGTGCTAAATATTATCGCAAAAATTTCTTTTAACTTCGCAACTACGCTAACTCCTGTAACTATAATTTGGATAATGAACGGGCTACAACCTTTGTTCGTTTTTATACTTGGAATAATTCTTACAATACTATTCCCAAAAATTTCAAAAGAAGACATATCTAAAAGAACTCTTATACAAAGAATAATTGCTATTATTGCAATAACATTCGGTGTGTACCTAGTTAACTTAACTTACTAACTCAAATAATTTATTAAAAGACTTGCACAACCATCATTGAGAAGGTTATCTGATTTCAAATAAGTCTCGTAAGGATTTATTATGTCCCATTGTTAGACTTAATATAATATTCCTTGTATAATCACCACAAAAATGAAAGGAGTGAGTGAGATGCATATTCTAGGAGAGATACTATACTATCTTGGTTTAGCCCTTGTTGGTGTTGGCGTATTCGCATACTTATTAGATTTACTTGAGATTATCGAAATAAGATATTCACCCAAGGCTGCGTTTGCTGTTTTGACTAGTCTCTTCCTCGGTGTATTATGCGGTGGAATAGGAGTTTATATCTTGAGACCTGATCATTTTTCTGCGCGGTGGGCAAATATTTTACTATTCCTATCGGGAAAATAATATGTCTAGCTAATAACCCTCAGGAAATATATAACTGGGGGTTTTTCTATTTTAGGGTCTCTGTGTTAAAAACAAAAAGCCGCAAGAAGATTTTATTCTATCTCACGGCTAAACACGATTTAAACAATTAATGGAAACAACCTGCACTTGAAAGATCCGCAATATTCACTGCGAAGAAACCCATGCGCCTGTAGTCAGATCTTGCCATGTAGTCACTCAGATCGTAACCACTTGAAATTATTCTTGCCCCCTCAAAATTATCCAGTTCCCCCAAAAAAAAGTACAAAGCAACTACAACTTCGCCAGGCTTGAGTTTTGAGTCCAGTTCAACAAAGTTAGTGCCGGCAATGGGTATACCCTTTTCATCAGCTATCTTGTACGCGAGCTCCGTATTATAGATTATCATTTCCACCTCTCCTTTTGTGTGATTTGCGTCATTTTAGCTTCTAAAAAGTGTAAAAGCAAACAGACGGCTTAGTTTTTATTATTGGGTTTTAGTTTTCCATCAACAAACACAACGGTTTTTTTAGTTACGGGGTGAAACATGCTTACAGGTTCGTCGGTTGTTCTGGTTTGGTTATAATTTAAAAATATTTGTTGACCTTTTTTAATGGGCGCAGTACAAACGACGGTAACAAATTCATTTTCAAAATCAAATTCGTACTTGGCGTTTGGAGTCGAAGAGTGGTTATAAATCATACCGTAACCCATGATAAGAGCTGATTCTTCAAAATTATGCCATTCAAAAAACCAATTTTCTAATCTTGTAGATTCAACAGATTTTAATTCTTCTTCAGTCAGTGGAACTGCCGGGCAAATTTCAATTTGATCACCAACAAAAAAATCTTTATCGGCGTAAACACCCCAACCCATATTTTTAGTTTTTTTGACTTTGATGTATAGCATAACGGGATTACAGATAACATTGTCTAACAAAGTAAGTAATTGTCAATAATTCGAAAAACAAAAATGGGCAGCACGTTTTTTAATAATTCGTGTGCCCATTAGTCTAACATTTGCTACTCCTTTGTTAGGTTTCTAATCGTACTCTAAGTCATAAGACATAAAGTCAGCAAACTCTTTGAGCAGCTGGTCGCCAGGACCCATTTTAAACATCAAATCGAGCCATAAAGCAGACCCCCAGATTGGAGAAGTCAAATACAACATTATGGCAATTGGTATTGCTTTCCATTTGGCTTTTCCCTTTGTTATAAAAATAGGCTCCAAGAGGACAATAGCTAATGCAAAAAACATCTTAAATATTGCGCCCACTAACGAGTCAACCATTTCTTATCTCCTTTTCAACTCAAGATATTTAGTTGCTGAGATTATATTACTAGTAAAGAGAATCCACAAATCTCTTAATGCTCAGTATTCTCTCAGAAATAAGGGTATATACTGACTTTATGAATAAAACATTAATAATATCAGCCATTTTAGTTTTACTAGCAATTTCAGGTGGGGCAGTCTACTACAAAACAAAAACTGCGTCTCAAATGCAACCGCAACAGCAAATGAGAAAAGAGCCTTTAGGTGATGCACGCGGTATGGGTAACGGACCGGTAGGTATGCAGGGTCAAAACAAAGGTAATTGTTTGGCAGACGGGTGTTTAGCTGTGGACGATCTCGAATTTCCTGTTGCTGAACTTTCAGGTAATGCTAAAGACGCGTTGTTAAGTGCACTCGATGACGAATATAAAGCGTTTGCAACTTACCAAGCCATAATGCAAAAATTAGGCAACGTAAGACCTTTTATAATGATTAGTCGTGCTGAGGAACAACACATTTCTTCTTTGAAATCACTCTTTGATAAATATGGATTAGACGTTCCAGAAAATTCTTACATTGGTGCAATCAACGCTCCTGAAACATTAGCAGCAGCTTGTACCGCTGGAGTTACAGCAGAAGAAGAAAACGCAGCGTTATATAATGATGAATTATTACCAGAAGTAAGTGACTATGAAGATATTACCGCGGTATTTAAGAATCTTATGAACGCTTCCGAACAAAAGCATTTACCAGCATTTGAGAGATGTGCTGAGTAATATTTAAAGTCTGGTAGTACCAAAAAATTCTGAGTTCGCAATTTCGGTAGCGTACTTGCTATCTACGATTAAAAAAATGTATGAATCGCCCTCTGAATCAACAGCGAGTATTTCAACATTTTCTAGCTTCCCATTTATGAGAGTGACAAGGTCATAGGGGGAGTTAGTTGTTACTTCAATTTCACTACCTAGAATACTTACTCTCAAAAACATCGAGTCATCATTTTGTACCTCTTCAAGAATCTCAAGTCCTAAATTTGGAATTGCATTATTAATATTCCACGCGAGATCTTTCGGATCCCATCGCCAGTCGAGATAAAAAGCTCTCCCATTTTTTTCTGCGATGTCGATTATTTTTTCGCGAAGAAGTAATGTTTCTAGTCCACTTATAGTGGCTGACTCAGTTACAACATTATTAATATAAACTTCTGGAAAGACCTCATCGTATGATAGATCATCAACTATACCGGCATTTTTTGAAATGTTGTATAGCTCGTCGGTCATGTTTATAAGTGTTTGTTTGTCCATGATTACTCTATCGTCCTCCAGTGTGTAAAAATATCATCAGGCTCAGCTGTTTTTAGCGCGTCGTCCCAAGCTTTTTGATACAGCTCGAGGCTTAGTTTAACGTCTTCATCTTCTTGGTCTAATTCGTGCCAAACCCCATCTTTGCCAACAAAAGAATAAGGTCGTAGATGAACAACTTCTCTTATTTTTATAAAATCCTCTTTATCGGGTTTATCGTATGTGAGTGAATTATCGACAGCTCTTTCGTGTGCCTCTTCGCGCATTTTATTCCAATCAATATTTTTATTTACTTCTTGTGATTTTCTCTCGCACTTAAGATTTATAAAAATCTCTTCACCAAGTACATAATTTTCGTAGTGATCATTTAGATTACCTAGATAGCCATAGTAACCCGTTTTTTTATTAAACTCGTTAAACCCCCAATAGTATTCAACAAATTCATCAAGAGTCATTTTTTCAATACCTTTTGTTTTATTTTTCTCTGAAATTAGTTTTTGTTTTTCTTTTGCTTTTTCTGTACTTACGCAGGGTATAAATTTTGAATCAGAGTTATTGATGGTTAGAAATTTATCCATCACAGAATTGGGGTCAATATTTGGAGGTGTAATCGTAATATGGTGAAATGGTGGCATTTCAAACATAAAACAATTCTAGCAGAACTTTACATTTTCTGTAGCGATGCGTATTATAGGCTCAAACTAATCCAAATCACAAATAATACGAAAGGAGACTGCAATGGCTACGCCTTGCAATAAGTACGGTGCTTCAAAAGACGGTAAAAACATGCGCAGTACGAGCAAAGCAAACCCCTATGGGAACAAGCTCCAGGGTGATATTGGCGAACAAATTGCTGCTCATGTTCTTGTAAATAAACTTGGGTTAACTGGAGAATTTTTTGACCAACCTGACAAGGGTATTGATTCAGTTTATCGCGATAGAGAAGGAAAACTGGTTGTCATCGAATCAAAAATGACTGAGGGTGACCGCTTACGTTTAAAAGGAACAAAGTTTGGTCAACAGCTTTCCCCAAGTTGGCTAGATCGTAAGGCAGAACTAATGCAAACTAGCCCAGGAATGTACTCACCTGACAATGCTCGAATCGGAAACGAAATAGACATAAATGGTGCAGAAAATGTGCGAACGTTAGCTGTACACACCAATCCCGATACTTTTGTGACCAAGGTCTACGAAAAGTTTGGGGAAAGGTGGCAGGTTATACACACAGAAAATCCGTAATATTTTAGGAGGCACGATGAAAGACAAGAATAGTGACCCGTTGGTTGCGATCGACACTTTTACAGAACATGCCACTAGGTTTGAAGCGGATTTCGTATATAAAAATAAGGAACCGCGAAAGCAAAACTGGAGGCCACATCGTTTTTGTGTCCGCGACATTGTTTTAGCAATAGTAGCTACCAGGTATAACTCATTCAAAGGGTCTACAGATGTAGATTTATTTGCATCTTATAACCCAATTGTTTTTGATGAATACTCTGGCACAAAAATTGGTATTTTGTTTATCCTTTCCGATGCGTTTATGAGTGGGAGCACGATGGATATTCAATTTACTAACGATTTTGGTTCAAAGAAAGTTGAGATCCCTTCTATCCTGCAATCATTGGCACTCGATTCAGGTATGAGACTTCAAAATTCTCTCAGCGGGATGATAGGTGCGACTGAAGCAAAGAGACTTTATTTTGAGTTGACAGATCTTTCACCTTCCGCAAGGGATGTTGCCGTGCACCTTAACAATTCAGAAAGAATTACAGTCGAACGAATTTGTTTTATGGTGAACAATCAGATATGGACATCTGAAGAAATGGAAATGATTCTCACAGGAGCTAGGTGGCCGGAGGATGTTTTGTTTGGAGATGCTGATCCGCTTAATAGGCAGTTGTTTTTGGCAGATTTGTTTCAAGCTAGTGGGCCAATACTTGGTTCATTGCTGACAAGAAAGCTACTTCAAAAAGAAACTACGAACCAAAAAGGCGAAATAATTGACATTGAAGCGGCTGATAATCTCGTAAAGACAAGTTTTGACCCAAGATTTTATGCAAAGAAGTACGAGTTGTTGGAAACACTCCAGGTTCCCTGGCTTGTTGACGACGAAGTTGTAACTTTGGATAAAGGTCAGGAGCTAGTGATTATGGTAAGACCAAGAAGTTCTGGGCACCTCATGCTTTTTGGTTGGGATGATATAAGAAAGCTAGCTGAAATGGCCGACGCATACAAAAACCAGAAAAATGTATGGTTAGGTGTACTTTATCCGCAAGATTTTTTCTTTACCAAACCAAGTTTTCAGGGGGTTTTCGTGAAAACCGCTAAAAAATTAGGAATTAACGTTATTGTTAGTCCTGAGATTTTAGAAAACATCGACGCCTCTGCTATGCAGAAGCTTGAGAGAAGTCGTCTAATAAGGAGGTAACTATGACAGCGGTGTATCTTATAGAACCAGATTCCACCATAAATGATCTTTTGTTTTCTTTAAAACAAAGCATGATTGACCAAGTTAAAGAAGGAAATGCAAACAGTGTTGGGTTGTCTCACATCAGAAGCCTCTGCTTAGAAGAATATCTTGCAGAAAATTTTGCGCCGACAGATAGCCTGCTAAACGCATACTTAGAGGTTGTTAGAGATAGTATAAAAAATTCTCAATACAACGAACAGACAAAAGTAAAACTTGCAGGACTATTTATAACCCCTGAGGATGCTAGTAAATATCAAATAGCATTTCAGAACATCATTAATGGGTTAAACAATGACAAGTTGACGAAGTTTGACTTTAGGTTGGCACTTCTAAGGAGTGTTGAGAAAGGTAAAAAGACCCTGTTTGAGATTACCGATCCAACTTTTGGTTGTAGCTTTTCAGATACTAAAATAGAAGCTACAGAACCAATATTTCGAGAAACTCCATCAGCTACGCTACTCGAAACTAGCGACGGAGACGAGGGCACAACAGCTTTGTTAAGTCGCGCGATATCACGTTTTTACAGTGGCGACAAGTCACCGGTAAATTTAGGTGTATTTGCGCATGTTGCAATAACTAAAGCGCTTAGGCAATTTATTTATATGCGACCAGGGAAAAGTCCAGTGGAAATACCGATTGGTTATTCAGACGGTTCTCAGGCAAGACCGTTTCCACTTCTATGTTTGAATAAACTTTCTGACAGAGAGCTACATCACATAAGAAGCCAGGCACCTCTTGCAATTGGGCAGATATCTGATCGACACCCGGAGATGGACCATATGATTACGCGATATCTCTTTCGAAATCAGATGGTGTCAGTAACAAGACCCCTTGCTGTTACCGATGAAACTGCATATCAGGAAACAAAGAATATTCTTGATAAAGCAAGAAAAGAGGGACCGTTGCGAATAACTTTCTATCAAGTAGGTTTTCAACCAGTGACAATTGGGTTTTATCGAGCAGTAGTTGAAGAACTAATAGAAAGCCGTTCGAATCCATGGTTGGAAATAATACCAAAGTTTTTTGACTCAGGAGACAGCAGTTTTTCATCGGGATCTCCTTGGTCGTAAACAAATAAGCCGGAATGACAAAAATATTATGTCACTCCGGCTTTTTCTTTTTGTGATAATTCTGGTAGAATCCGCTTAACAAATTCAAATAACCTATAAGAGAGGAGAATCTCAGAGATGGCTAAGATATGGAAGGTGAAGTGTAAAGACTTTGGTAAACCCGACTGTCTTGGTTGGGTGTACTACTCGGATAGATCATACCGCGCACTTGCAAAATACGGGTTTTCAAGACCTGAATACTGCGAAAGTTGTCAAGGTAAGCACAGCAAAGCTAGGCAGGAAATGGCAACAAGCTACTTCACGCTGAAACTTCGGCAAGGTTTTGATATTTCACAGTTGGAGGTGGGAACTTTAGGTATGGTTAAACATGCTGAACGTACACACCAGCTTGAACCAGAGATAGAGACTGAAGCAAGCAAGCGCAAATTTGGGGTAACCGAGGAGAATATTCACCAGATATACGAATGGTTTAAAGATCCAAGCCACAGAGTTGCAATCATATTGGGAGGTACTGGTTCAGGAAAGTCAACAAAATTTGTTCAATGGTTGTCTGAACCACCAGAAGGTATACCAGAAGATTTTTTTACAAAGAACGGGCAGATAATTGTCGGACAACCTAGGAGGGTTGCTGCGTCTAATACTGCATCGTATGCTGCAAAAATTGATAACTCAAGGTTGGGTGCTGGTGGGACTATTGGATTTACACATGGTGGTGAGGCAAACGCAGATCAGCGAAACCTTGTTGTGCAAAAAACGCATGGCCAGGTAGTTAATATGATTGAGCGTGGTGATTTAAAAAACGTTGGTATCGTAATGGTTGATGAGGCACACGATAGATCATTAGAAATAGATATGATCTTGAGAAATCTCAAAGAACAAATGCCAATGCACCAGCATCTAAAGATTATTATTGCTAGTGCAACAATTGACGCTGAAAAATTCCAAAATTATTTTGGAAAAGATACCACTACAATAGTTCATTTCGAAGCTAAGACTCACAGCTACTTGAACCCTGAGACTGGAGAAGTTGATTGGATGGATGATAGCGAGCGACTTCCCTACGAAGACCTTGCAAAATTGTCCTCAATGATTACTTCGACAGCCGCAAAAAAGGCAGCTTGGGTAATAGATCAGATAAAAGAAGGCAAACTTGATAAAGGAGATATTCTAGTTTTTATGCCGGGCAAAAGAGAAGTCGAAGCCACGGTTGAACACCTATCTTCTTTAGTGCGTAAAAGTAACACAAAAGAAATGAAGGTTAAGATTTTACCACTTTACCGCGGCGTCGACTCGTCTATTCAAGAGCAGGCGATAAACGGTAAAGAGTTAGAAAAAGTAATCCGTGTAGTAGTAAGCACAAATATTGCTGAGGCATCGGTTACTATCGAAAGTTTGGTACACGTCGTAGAAACTGGTTTGTCTAAAGTACCCGTTTGGGATTCAGCTTTAGGACAAACTAAAATTCCTCTGACTTTGATTAGCCAAGCAAACGCTAGACAGAGGTGGGGGCGTGCTGGACGTGTTCGTGACGGCAGAGCTTTTACGACTTACACAAAAGATCAGTTTGAAGCGATGCCTGAATTTCCAAAGACTGACTTTGAGAGATTGAACCTTGAAAATGCATTATCTAACTCTCGAGCTGCGGGACTTGCTGACCTTAAGAATAATTGGTTAGATAATCCTCCCGCGGAAGAAGTTGACCGAGCTGTAAAAGTTCTAACAAGTGTTAAAGCTTTAGACGAAGAGGGAACACTCACAGAATACGGAAGACTATTGCGTCGATTTAACTACTCGGCAAAAATAGTTGATCTTTTACTTTCTGCTGACATCTACGGATGTTTAGTAGAGACTGCTACTCTCATCCCGATTATAAGAAATGGCGGATTGCGTCAAATCCTTAAATGGGATAAGCGCTGGAGTGCACAAACAAAGTATGAAGTGTACCGTGTTCACAAAGCACTGATGACTGGTTGTCATGATGACATTGAATTTTTGCTCAAACTGTTTTTATCTTGGGAAGTGGACTTATCAACAGGTAATCTGCGAACCCCTATTGAAAAAGTTGCATGGGCAAAAAGAAACTTTGTTAATCACGAAATATTTTCAAAAGTGTTGAAGGAAAGACAAGAAGAGATTTTATCTTCTTTCTATGTCCATAAAAGAGGATTGAATGTTCGGCCAGTCGAAATAGATTTAATACCAAGGACTCGTGCAGTGTTGTTAAGGTATCTTGGCAGTGACGCATTGATTAGTAGCGGAAATGACAATAATTATGTCTATCAATCCAAAATGAAATCAAATGTTGAATCGCTAACAACCTTCACAAGCATTGCTTCAAATCTACAAACTTCAGTTGATAAACACTGGCAATTCGCAAAGTTATTAGGCGAGATGGCAGATAATCCTGAAGAACCAAATCTCTATGAACGTATTTTGTGTGAACAGTTGCTTCCAAGCAATTGTTTCTACAAAGCGTCTGTTGCTGAGATTAACCCAGCTGGTGATGTTGCGAGATTAGAAATACTCTCAGATGGAAGCTGGTTAGGCATAACAGAAATAATGAGTAATGCCGCTGACGAAATTCAGGAAGAAGACGAAGAGGATGTTGACGAGGGGGAAGAATCTGAAGTCGACGAAAAGCCCGCGTTCAATCCTGAAGAAGTCGAAAGTATTGCAAGTTCAGTTAAGATTGGAAAATTTGGTTTTCCAATTCTGTTAGAAGTTGGTCAAGAGTGCAGTGTTAGTTTGGGTCAAGAACTCGAAGTTGTAGTTGAAAAATACTATTTCGACGAGCAGTCGCTAGTTGAATGTTGGGTAACGGTTCAAGATAAACAGAACAAATTTAAAAAATTTGTTGATGTCTGTGAAATTGGCAAAACTGTAAAACTTGAGGTTATTCAGCATGGGATTTATCCAGAAGATGGAGAAGTTTCACTAGTGACAATCGAACCAAATAGCGGATTGATAATTGCAATCGACCCAGAAGATATGATGTTTAGTTACGTAAAAAGAGCACTTACACAAGTGCCACTAGGAACCATTCTTGATGCAACAGTGATGTTCATCAGAGAGGATCTAAATTACGTTAAAGTATCAACTCTTCCTAAAGTTGAGATTGCACTTTCATCTAAACTGAGGCAGCAACGTACTAATGGTGGTGTTTACTCAACAGTTGGTAAAGTGTTTGAAATAGAAGCCGACCGTTCAGTACACGTACTTCTCGA
The DNA here is from genome assembly GCA_963765125.1 of uncultured candidate division WWE3 bacterium. Lineage (GTDB taxonomy): Bacteria > Patescibacteriota > WWE3 > UBA101185 > UBA10185 > CAVXUZ01. Next base: position 463,558 of record CAVXUZ010000005.1, on the reverse strand, counting down.
TTGGAGTATTCCGTCAGAAGGACTGTTTTTTGTTGTATCGCCGTGGGCAAGCAGGTGGCATAAACCGTTATCCGAAACTGCTCTGGGAGAAACTTATCAAATAAACTTTAATCTTGATACCGAAAAGGAGTATCGGGTTAATTTAGATGAGTTTACCGAAGAAGAAATGAAAACTTTAGAGCAAAGTGGTGGTAACCTTTACGTCGACGAGTCAGACAAGCTGGTGTTTAAAGGGCATATGAGTTTTGACGTCTATAAACATTTGTACGAATTGGTACACAGCAATGACTATCGAAGAGCAGTAAACAAGCTGTATTGGAAGTCAAACCAATTGCGTGTGAAGAGAATTGAAGGAAACTATAGCGACCTCGTAATCGGAAGCGAATACGACGGAGTAGTTTATAGTACTCCTGAAAATCTTGGAGTGTTTGTAACACTGCCGATAGGATTTACTGGTCTTGTGAGAATACCAAATCTTTATCCCCACAATACTTGGGATTATAAAGTTGGTAGCCAGCTAAGAGTAAAGATTGCTGCAGTAAAAAAAGAAGAAACCCAAACAAGAGTCGATTTGCTACTTGTTCCAGTTTCTTAAAATATAATTCCCCATTGTTATATACATAACGTGGGGAATTTTTTTATCCCATCATGCTTCTGAGCGCAAACATTCACCCACATTTGTGAAACACGCTGAGTAAGATTTAAAACCCCGCACCATTAAAAAATTCTAAATTCGCGACTTTAGCTGTGCTTTACTAACTAATAGCTATAAAAATTAAAGAAAGCAGCCCTAACCTAGCGTTTCATTAACTATATGATTTTGGCTTAAGACAGCGTTTTTATCTTTAAAATATGAATATTTAAGAAATGATAATGATATAATTTAGCTGTGTTACAAACAAAAGAACAACTTATAGAGCGAGTTAAACTTCTTTTAGAACTACCTGGAGTGTGCGATACGCTTAAGTCAGACCTGATAATAAACAGGTGTAATAATTTGACGTTTGAACAACTCTGTGAAGTGCTGGTTTTTTTGCGAATTCGTGTTGCAAGTTTAAAGAAGCTTGCAAGTTCACCTACAAAATTAATAGCTTTAAATAAATCTTTGGATAATCTTACTAACATTATTAATAAATATGATAAACAACACGGAACAGATTAGCGAAATTTCTAATAAAATAAGTGACTCTGACGAGCACGAACACGCCCGTAAAGAGTTGGCTAGTGTTATGGCTACAATCGTAGGTTTAAATGAAGGCTATGAGAATGGTATACGCGATGATATTTCTACTGTTCTGGCTACACTAGACTCACAAAAAAGAAAAGAAATGTTATCAGAGTTGGAAGAGATAACAAGAGAAGCTGGTTGGAAACTAGCTCATGAGGTAATAACCAATTCTCGAGATATTGATAAGCAGATAGAAATAATTAGTGCTCGTAATGATAAAAAAGTAAATAGTATAGACAGTGACGTACATAAGTATGAGCAAAAAATAATAAGACCTGAAGAAATAAACGATTTGGAGCACTGGAGAGAAGGTATGGAAAAAGTACCTTGTTTTTGGATACCAAAAAAACAGGATATTTTACAATATGTTAAAACCGCAGTTGAGGTTCACAAAATATCTCAGAGAGAGGGAAAGATTAAAGTGGTTGATGTAGGTGGAGGTTCAGGTTTTCTAGGTAAGCTTATCGCAGACGAGGCAACAAAGCAGGGAATTGCTCTTGAGGTAATTGTTGTTGACCCTGATGTGAATCTTATAGAAAAAGCGAAAGTAATTTACGAAGACACATCAAACTTAAAATTTGAAGTTGGTTCGGCAAAACAGGCACTCGAGATGTTTGGCCCCAAGTTAGATGTCTCTGAGAAAAATGAATTCACAAAACTTCAAAACGAAAGCACAGAAATAACTGAGACTGGTAGAGCAGAGTTAGTACGCATAAGTGCGTTAATGGCCAGTCTAGAGGGTCTTAGCGAGGATGGATTTTATTTGCCCAGCATTGTTTCTCTATTAACTGGAGCTTACGGAGACACTGCGATTAATATTTTAAATGAAAGTGGAGTAGTCCCAGATGGAACAATGTCTATTGAGGAGATTCGCAATAGTATTTCCGATTATTATATTTCAAGGTCTGATTATTATCATCAGGAGATTGTTAAAATTCATGAACGCCAGGAAAATATTTATACTGCAAAAGAAACCGAGCATTCACAGATTGATGTTGTTGTTAACTCATGGATGCCAGCTGGTATAGATTTTACAAGGGAGCTTAGAATGATGGGTCCCGCTGCGATTATATATACACAAAACGATGAAGTAACTGGCTCAGGAGGAATGTATAGTGATTCTGCTCCGTATTATGTGCTAGGAGTTGACTGCAGTTATGAGTCAGGAAGTAGCTATAAGGAAATAATGAGTTGGCCAGTAGTTCCATGGTACCTCGCGAGGAGTACATTCTATGATGATCACAACTTTATTGAAATTCAGATGAGAAATGACATTAAAATTACCAAAGAAGAACTGAAAACTGCTGTACCAGAAAAAGATGATAGGTATAAATGGGAACAATATTTACAAAATAGAATTGGTTTTACCTTAGATAGCAGTTAGTTTTGCAGCCGATTATCCCATCATCAAAAGTTCAGGTTTAAAAATGAGAAGAAGGCCGATTAACAGCATCAAAACGCCGCCGATTAGTCTTGAATAACGGACGTATTTAGTGGTAATGCCTGTCATTTGCAACGTAATCATGGCTATAAAAAAGACTATTAAATCATCAAGCATAAAAAATAAAATATAAGCGAGTATATAAAGGTAGTATTGAACGCCTGCCATATTGTTGAGAGCTAAAACTTGCGTATAAATTGCGGGGAGGCCGGCTGAACAGATGAGTTCGACTAAGTTTACTGCAAACGCGAGACCGACGATTCCAATTAAAGCTAATATAAATGATTTATTTGATGTAATTTTGCCTAGTTTATCAAATACATTTTTCTTTTTATCTGCGTCAACAACATCGCATCCGTCTGTTTTCTTTTCTATAAATTTCTTAAGGCTGTAATATCCTCCGACTAATGCAACTACTCCAATTAACGCTCTCACCCAAAATATAAAACCAATAAATAAAAATAATTTCAGCCACGCGACCATAAATAAAAAGTAAACTAGCGCAGAGGTTATGATAAACGCAATTCCTAATGCCCACATTCTTTTTTTATTTTCCATTCCAAGAAGGAGACTGATTAAAAATAAAAGTGTCCACATTGCGCAGGGGTTAAAGCCGTCGAGAAATCCTAATACCACTGTTAGAAGTGGTAAAGAGAGGTTGTTTAGGTCAAATCCAGAAATTATTAGAGGGGGTTTTTGCTCGGATTGTTCTTCCTTGATTACAGGCTCTTCTGTAGGTTTGGCGATTTCTAGCTCTGCGATTACGTCCTTGCAGCCGTTAGTTTTACACTCATCAATTAGCTGCTCTATTACTACGCCAGTTGTTTTATCGTTTAAATAACCAATGACATGTTTTTCGCCAATTATCGTAAAGGGAACTCCGTTGACTTCAACTCCAATTTTTTCACCAGCCTTTCTCATGAATTCTCTATTTTCAGCGCTGTTCCAGACTTCGTAATCTTTAACGGTAATCGATCTATCTTCCGCGGTAAGTATTTTTAGAAATTCTTCTTCTTTTGCACAATGCGGACAGCCATCACCCCAGAAAAAATAAATATTAATATTTTCTTCAGCTTTAGTAAGGCCGACACTTAAAGATACAAAAAATACTAATGCTGTGAAAAAATATTTCAATTTCATAATTTATCTATCGAAGTATTCTTTAATAATTTCTAGTAATTTACTTTTTTCTACCTCACCCGTAAGTCTTAAAAATTCTTCATCTTCGTTTGTTAAAAATACAAATGTTGGTAATGTTTCATCTATTTTATATTTTTCAATCATTTCTTTATCTTTATCAAAGTCAAAGTATAAAGTTTTTAATTCAGGATACTCTTTTTCAATTTCTTGCCATCTTGGTCTCATCACCAAACAACCTGAACACCAAACTGCACCAAATTTTAATACTTTCATTTTAATCTCCTTTTTAAATAGAGCTAAACTTTTGCCTTCTTATTGTACGCTGTGCTCAAAATCTCTGCAAAGCGAGTTTTAGGTTTGATTTCTAGCTATTTAGGTGGTAAATTCTCTACAAATCTTAAAAAAGGAGATGACCACATGGACCATGTTGCTGTTGCTTGTCAGGTAATTGGTGCGTATAGATGCGAGCTTGTGGCTAGTGCAAAGCTTACGCAACAGGCTGATTGTGTTGAAGTCGTTGTAACAACAGTAAGTTTTGAAGAATACACTGTCAGGTTTAGAGCTTCAAAACAACCCAAAGGTATATTTTACCTAGGTACAAAGTTTGAAGGTGCTGAAGTAAAGAAGTTTTTCACGCACCATGCATTGATAGTAAATATTGAAGATCCTGACCGCGGGCGTAAAGGAAAGATTATTGACATCAAAATCTAAAGGAGGCTTGCTATGTTTATCGATCCGGTTGCGGTGGCATGTCATGTTGCAACACTCATGACTGAATCGAGAACTGACTCTGTGCGTGTGCTTAGCAAAGGTTCGACCTGGAAGATTGAGGTGACCGATGAAACTGGATGCGTAACCACATGGTTTGTTAACGTGAGAACTGGTGCAGTTTCTGGTAGATGCTGTGCTGTTTCATCGAGATCAAAGCCAGGACTTGAAAATTTCTGTATTGAAGGAGAAATCTTGGCTATTTAGATTTTGCTTTGACCGAAGGTAGTATCCAAAATCCTTCGGTCTTTTTTTATTTGTAACAATATGTTATAGAATTATAAGAGGTGTTTAAAAACGTCAAAGCATTTACAATTGCTGTCTTACCCATACTACTCATAATTATTCTTGCCTCTTTTCTGAGATTTACAAATCTCGGTTATTCAGAATTTCAAGACGACGAAAAGAAGGCGTTTATAAGAAATGGAAGCGACGAAACTGTTTATAACTTTTTGCTTAACCAGCGTAAAGGTCCACTTCAGTTTTTTCTCACGTCTGCAACTGTATTTTTTACCCACGATGCTCGAAATGAGTTTTTGGTTCGTTTGCCGTTTACAATTGCTAATCTGCTATCTGTGCTGGTTGTGTATCTTATCTTAAAAGAGTATTTTTCTTCGCGTCTTACAGCTGTTTTTGGCTCTACTCTTTATATGGCAAATGGTTTTGTCGTAGGTTTTTCTCGTATTGCTCAGTACCAAAATCTAAATCTTCTTTTTTCTTTTTTGGCAGTTTATCTTTTTCTCAAATGTAAAAATAATCCTTCAAAAGCAATGGTGTTTTCTCTTTTGGGAACTTTAGCCTTTTCATTATCGCTACTTGCGCATTGGGATGCCATATTTTTTGTAATTCCCATTATTTATTTTTACGGTAGATTCATTTCTGATAAAAGCATTCCTTTGACAAGAAGAGTGAAGATTACATTGTTTAATTTACTTTTTGGTTTACTTCTTCTCCTACCTTTTTTAGTACCTTATGTTCAAAATCAATTTAGCAATACTGTAAACACCGAGTATTTTGAAAGAAGGGTAGGTACTTCGCAACTTCCTATTTCTCGTCACAAATTTATTTTCGATTTATATAACCCATTTATTACGCTGCCGTTTATGTTCGTACTATTTTTAATTGGTTTGGTAAATTATAGAAAAAGTGCACCACTTATATTTTGGTTTTCATTAAACTTTTTAGTGATATTTCTACTTATGAAGAAGCCGGGGACCCACATCTATAACTATATAATACCAGCCATATTTGTTGCTACATCGGGGTTTGCGCAGATTAGAAAGAATAAATATGTATTACTAGTTTTTGCACTGCCAGTTATAGCCGCGCTGGCATTCGTAAATTATCAATCCTATAAAATATTTGTCGATCATTCTCCAGAATATCCTTGGTATCCAAAAATTATATTTTCTTTCAAAAATATTATTCTGCATACCCCATTTTACGATGACAAAGAAGTATTAACTTTTGGATTTCCGCATTTTAGAAACTGGAAAAGTGTTAACGAAGCTATTTTAAATGACTCTGACAAGTGTACCTACATTACCAACGAGGGAAAAGAAATCTCACAAATATACACATTAGAAAAATACGGAATATTAAAAACAAGAAGTTGTTATTTTATTGTGGATGTCGAGCGTCCATTTATTACGAGAGAAGATGGAGTAGTTTTTTCTCAAATCAGAAATAAGACACCAGTATATTCACACGTTGTAGACGGTCATCCAGTAACAGAAATTTACAAAATAAAAGTAAAATAATAACTTACGGGTGCCAGATATGAAACCCGTCTTTCCACTGCAGTAGATACCAGTAGAAGAACACCCAGACAAATATATTTATTGAGTAGAAAAGTCTCGAATGTCTTTGCTGAAAAAAGGAATATGTTCCAACAAGAATAAGCGGTATTCCCCATACTAAATAAGAACGGTTTAATACCGGAGTTAAAACCAAAAACACCACAATAGGAAACACAGAAAGTTCGTATTTATCTTTAATTACATTAAACGTACGCAACACTATTGAAATCACCCAACCAATCAAAATAGACCCTAGAGAATAAAATTTAAAAGGAATTATTCTGAAAAGTTCAATTTTTTCATAATAGCTAAGATAATATAAAAATGGCCTACCTTGCACAAATCTATCACCGTGAACTAACAGAGCTCCCTGAATATAAGTTAGAAAATCTGATTTGCTTGTTAAAAAAGGTACGCTAAAGGACAGAAACATAATAATTCCCGTAACGACAAAAAGTAGTTTATTTTTACTTTTCATTAGAAATATTGGGAGTAAAACAATCGGAAATGTTTTTACAATTACCGCCAGGGAAAATAACGCAGAACTCTTCACATCGTCTTTTTCAAGAAAGTGTAATGCCCACAATAAAAGTGCAACCGCAACTGCGTCATAACCCACATCATTTTTTTGCGCCACAAAATATGAATTAAAAAACCACGCAATATTGCAAAACAACATCGCAAGCTGATTTTTATTATAAAAATATTTGATAAAAAATATTCCGATAAATAAAGACGAAATTACACTTGGAAGTAAAAACAAAAACGGCAAATGGAGATTAATACCAAAACTATATTTAAGAGCCAAGTGAAACAGATAGAAAGCAGAGTTCATGTACATAATTCCAGGTAGGTATGCGTAGCCTTTATTGCCCGGGTCGTTTTCCAGATTTTTATATGTTTCTACAGTCCACGCATAAGGGTTTACTCCAGAAAATAGCTCAGTTACAGCTCTAAGATGTGTTTGTGCGTCGCCACCAAGACTTGTATGCCATGCGTGATCAAGTCTTTGTGCAAGCCCAAGAACAATTATGAGAATAGTTACGATCAGATATTTGTATTTTTTAAGATTTTGTATAAACGTCACTCAGCTTGAATTATATTACTAATCGCAAGTTGTATCAGCAGGGTATATCTATTATTATTAACAAATAGTATGAAACTGCCCCATCCTCATAAAAAACACGTATTTTTGGTTTTAGGAATAACTTTAATTATTTATATACCGATCGCGCTTTTGGGATATTTATTTCTACGCTCTGACACAAACCTTAAATCTTTAAAAATGAACTACGACGAAGTGAAGCAGGCTCAGCAAAATTTCCAACAAAATCTTTCAGAAGAACTTTTTAACGAACACCTTTTTTTGCTCGATAAAAGAAATCTTGAAAATAATTTGAGCAACCTTGAAAAAGAAATCGAAACTATAAAAAATACGCCAGAAGGTAGTTTGGTTGAAAATGTAAATGAGGTTTATGAATTGTATGGTGATTTTGAAGCCAAGCTAAAGCGAAACGAAAATGTAAAACTCGACACTAAAGATTCGCTCGATAAGCTTGAGGAGTGGGGGACGCTACTCATAGCCCAAGATTTTGAAAATCTCGACGTTGGATTGAGTGAAGCAGTGGCAAAACTAGACGCTGACTACGCTGAATATGTAGCGTCATTGCCTCCTCCAGCACCAGCGGCGTCTACAGGCTACTCCTACGTCAACGTGGGCACCGAGAAGGGCACTTTTGGCGTTCATCTAATCAAACTACCCCTTTCTGGCGTTAACGTTAGAACGACCTCCGCGTCGTCTGACGACTGCAAAGACAATTGTCCTACAAAATCTCTACAGCAATTTGTAAGCGACAATAATGGTTTCGCTGGAATAAACGGCGCGTATTTTTGCCCTCCTGATTATTCAGCCTGTGGGGGTAAAGTAAATTCTTCTGACTACGCCTTCTACCATTCGAGCAAAGGAAAGTGGTTAAACAAGGGGGCACTCTCTTGGTCAGAAACCGGTTTAATGACTTTCAACGGAAGTTCAGCACAATTTTATAAAAAATCTTCAGAGTTTGGCGGCAGTGGAGTAAGCGCAGGAATTTCTAATTATCCTTCGTTATTAAAAAATGGAGAGGTGATTGTCAAAGATAGTAGTTTAACGTCGTATCAAAAAATAAAAGGAACACGTGGTGCTATAGGTGTTGGAGGAGAAAATATTTATCTTGCAATAATTTACAACGCTTCAGTCGAAGAAGCTGCATATGCAATGCGCGCACTTGGGGCACAGCACGCATTAAATCTTGACGGCGGTGGTTCTTCTGCGATGTACATCGACGGACGCTACGTAGTCGGACCAGGTAGAAGTTTACCAAACGCAATCATATTAACTAGGTAGTTGACGTTATTAGAAACCCATAGTATAATACTCTCATCTAGCGAGCACACTGGTGTGAAAGATAAGGCTAAGGTATTGGAAGAAATTTAGAGGTCGTTTTAGAGACCACTTCCCCGGCGTACATATGAGACGTCTTCCCTGAAGCCACACATACAAGCTAAATAATCTCGCTAGTAACAAAATTATTTCAAGGCAGGACGGACCTCCTTGTTACTAGGACGCGGTTTCTCTTAAATTTTATTTTGAGACCGCGTCCTTTTCATTTTCTCCCTCTTTTTATATTTGACACAAATAAACCCATATAGTATATTGCATGTCAAGAGAGGCGCAGGTTCGACTTAGTTGCTGTTTCGGTGCATCCCACATTGGTGACCTTTTAAAGGCACTATTGGTACTAAGTACTTGGTATCTAGGGAAGAATATACACGCAAGCAGCAGCCGTATGATCGTTTTTTGACGTTTGTTGGAGACCCCAGACGGTTTTAACCTTCGACTAGAGTTAGCAAATCAACGATGATCAACACAGGATTTGTAGCTCTAAATCGGGAACCCTCATGGCGTAGTTACTTTTGTTGGGCTTTGTGGCTGTTCAAATTAAATTTTGCCGCTCGGTCCAATCGGAACCGTAGTATTACCTGCGTCTCTCTTCTATAATTAGCGCACAAAGAGAATATAAAACTCAATGTGCGCTAATACCTTTTTAAAACCCAATTTGTTCATTTCACCCGATTTGTTACAATTAAAATAATGAAAAAACTAATTACAATTGTTATTACCCTTCTCGTAGTAAATTTTTTCATATTTCCACGGTTAGCTATAAGAGCAGCTGAAATTAACATTGGCGAGCTTCAGCCAAGTTCACAGCTTTATACTTATGTTCCAAGAATAAAAATAAATAAATTAGATGTTTTAACAAAGTTTGGGTATTTCGATTCTGAGTTTCTAAAACTGCCTGATTCAGTTTCTCCAATTAATTTTTTGGTTGGTGAAAAGATCAACCTTTCGGTTAATAACCAATATTTAGGGTACACGCCTGCCGATTTTGAAAAGCTCAACTTTGTGTGGGATTTTGATGACGGTGAGAAAATTTTGTCCGGCCATTCTATTTCATACAGTTATCTCAAACCGGGTTCATACGTTGTTAGCGTCGGTATAATTGATCAGATTAACAACGCAGCGGGCAATGACCAGCCTAAACAATTTGCAAAACAAATAAATTATTCAAGGTTACAAATTAATATAATTCCAGCAGGACGATATGACATGCCAGAAGCTTCGCTAGTTGGTATAAGAAACCCCACAATTTTTGGTAGCGACAGAATTCAATATATTTTTGATCTAAGTCATAGCCGTGGAATAGCGCCTCTTAAATTTCTGTTTGACTACGGCGATGGAAATAAAACACACAATCCGATAAGCATTCATACTTATTTTAAAGACAACACGCACCATCGTGCTGCTGCGAGAGTTTGGGATGACAACAAATTTTTTGATGATGAGTTTGTAGATATTTATCCTTCGGTGTACGAAGATGTTTCGTTGATCACCAAATATACAAATTACCTTTACCGAAGTTTTGAAACCAGCTTAAACAATGCATACAGCGCATATCGTATGGGTGCTAAAGACAGGCTTTCACTACTTGGTTCAACATTTTCACTAGGGCTTATTCAGATAGCTCTAAGCCCATTGCTTTTAGTTCTTCTTGTAGCGTTTGGTTTAAAAAGATATGGAACTTGCCTAAAAAGCGCTGCGAGTTTTTCTGGGACGTACATCATTATGCAATCATTCTTTACGCTCGTTCTGGTATTTCTAACTTTATATTACGAAAAGGGTTTTTATATCTCAGATATCATTTCTAAAGTTTTGCTCGTGTTAGGTATTGCGATGATGGTTTTGCTGTTTTCTAGAGTTTTGATTATTAAAGGCGAGAGAAAGATGGACTATTCAGAAATGTCTTCTCTAGGCGCTGCTCTTGGCGTAATTGCAAATCCGTTTTCTTTTGCACTTTTGGCGATGAATTTATATTTTATGGATATCTACGATGCGCTGTATTTACTATTAGTGTTTACGCTCGGTTCGCTCATTTCTTACCTTGTTTTAATAAAACTTGGTCAGATCCTCAGAAAAATATTATTTCGCTCCTAGGCGCATAACGTTATAATAAAAACATTATGATCAGAAAGATTTTGATTCTTGTTTTTATTCTTCCAATTTTAGCAGCATCAATATACGTAGGATTTAGTACTCATTCCTCAAAAGAAAAGAAAATTGAGTACGCCGGTTTAGAAAGAAAGTATAGAATTCACTACCCAAAAAATTACGTGGTTGGTAAAGAATATCCTCTTGTTGTTGCAATACACGGCTTTATGGATGACGCACGTATTATGGAGATTTATACTGGGTTTAGTAGAAAAGCAGACGAAGAGGGGTTTATTGTTGTTTATCCTTACGCTTACAGACGCGGATTTTTTTCTGCCCCGTCGTGGAATAGTACATTCTGCTGTGCCTGGGCTTACGACCATAACGTCGACGACTTGGGATTTTTAAAAGAAATGATCAAACAAGTTATTGGCCAGGGTGGAATTAACGAGTCGCGTATTTACGTCGCAGGTATTTCAAACGGCGCTATGATAGGTAGTTTACTCGCGTTAGACATGAACGATAAAGTCGCAGGTTTTGCACAAGTTGCGGGGGCGGTGGGCGCTAAATACGAAGATGACGAAGAGTTTAAAATGCTCAGTAAATCTGGGGTTCCAATCCCTACGATAATAATTCACGGTAAAAACGACGAAGTTGTACCTTTTGAGGGAGGGTTAAGTAAATACAGGGTTGTGAATTTTACAGGCGCGTATGACTCACTTTTCTTTTGGTTAGAAAATAATAAATGTACAAATCACCCATCAGAAGTATCAAACCAGCAGTATATTACCAAAGAAATTTATCGAGACTGCGAAAATTCAAACATTGAGTTTTACGTTACTGAGTCTGCGCACACTTGGCCGGGGAGTATAGACGATTTATTCAATTTTGTTTCAAAAAGAACTATCAACACTACAGACGTAATTTGGGACTTTTTCTCAAGAAATTAAAACTATGTATATTGTTTTTGAAGGATTGGTAGGTAGTGGAAAATCCACTCAATCTAAAAAACTGACCGAGTACCTTAAACAAAAGTTTCCCAAATTGGAAGTTATTTATACAAGAGAGCCCGGAGGGACAAAGATCTCGGAAGATATCAGAAAAATATGCCAGCACGTAGATTATGAGGTAGAGATGGAGTCGATCTGCGAAGCATACCTTTACGCCTCTTCGCGAGCTCAAAGTCTTAGGCAGATTGTAAAGCCGGTTCTTGATAAAGGTGGAATTGTTGTTGCAGACAGGAGCTTTCTAACTAGCCTAAGCAATCAAGCTTTTGGTAGGGAATTAGGCTTCAAATTAGTTTATAAAATAAACATACCAGCAATTGAAGGTTTACTTCCAGATAAAATTATTTATCTTGATATCCCATTCGAAGTTGGAACATTGCGGACAGAAGATCACCAAACAGATAAATTTGAAAAGTATGGTGTAGATTTTTACAAAAGAGTAATAGACGGCTACAAATTTATGTCAAAGCATAAAAACTTTAAAGAAAAATGGATTAATGTAGATGCGTTAGGAACAGAGGAAGAGGTTTTTAAAAGAATAATTGCAAAACTTGGCTATTAGTTATTTAAACTCAAACAACACGGTACTCATAATTTGTTCTAGAGAGTCTTCAGGAAATCCCATAATTGAAATTATAACAACATTTCTATCGTCTGGTGTTTTAGCAATTATAAAATTGTTTCCTCTCCAAGAGTATCCATTGAGCCTTACGAAATCGTAGTTATTGTAAACTAGATTAATTTTTTCACCCTCAGGGGGTTTGCCTTTAATTACCTTGTAGTCGTCTGTGAGTAAGTTTTCAAAATTTTGCAAAAACTGATCATACGTTTGTCTATCCCCTAAGTTTGTAGTAAAAAATCCTACTGCTGACTCGTTTCCTCCAGTTGAGGAGAGGGTGAGAATTGATCTCGTATTGCTGATAGGTGGTTCTGGCACTTTACAGCAGGTAGAATCGAGCGTTCTTGGATATGTAAATGAGTAACCGCCTATTTTATCTTCATACTCAAGGTAGTCAGGTTCTTCTGGTTTTAACTGATCTATTTTGAGAGATGCTAGCATTTGCTCGGTTCTAAGCTTGTAATTTTGTTTAAAGCCAATATCACCTTTAAAGGTTTGTACTATTTCATAGACGTAATTATTTGCTGATAAGTAGTTAACAACAAAATCGCTATTGCAGTTTGATACTTCAAAACCTGTTGTAGTAATATCAGAAATTTTAGTGTCTGTTTTCTTTTCTCCGATTGTTGCTGTATCCGGGCAATTTTCTTTAAACCAGTTTGATTTAATCTCAACAATTTTATTTATATTTCTTGCCGCGATTGCGAGTGGTTTTATTTCAAAAATATATCCTTTTACTAATACAAAACCGTCAGGGTTATCAACAGGGACTGTGTCAGAAGATACTATTTTTACAAAATATGCATTTTCTGTGTCGTCAGAAACAGAGAACTTATCTTCTTTTGGGTAATCAAATATAAATCTATATTTATCACTAGAAAATCTTTGCCAATCTTCGGTTGATATGGGGTCTTCTTCTTTAATAACAATATCTGTTTCATCTGGAATTTGTTCATTTACCTCAAATTGTTTTTTGTTCTTTGTATAGATTTGCCACACAAACGCAGAAATAATCATCAACACGATTACAATGCCAAAAATAAATAAGAATAACTTTACTTTTTTCTCAAAGCTTTTCTTTTTTGCCGCGTTCACGTCTTTTTGTGATAGCTGTTCTTGTTGTTGTGGCGCGGTATTAACGGCCTCTATAGTAGGCTGGGTCGGTTGAGGATTTTCTTGTGGGCTTGTTTGATTATCCATCAGTATGATTTTAACAGAATTAAACTACTGCTTTTTCAATTCCGCCATTTTATTGAAGACGTCGATTAAAAAATTAACGTGTTCCGAAAACTCTATACCAAATTTTTCTACGCCATATGTTATATCTTCTCTGTTAACTTTTCTTGCGAAAGCCTTGTCCTTAAACTTTTTCTTAACAGAAGATGCGTCCATGTTTTCAAATCCTTCTGGTCTCATCAAAGAATATGCGTATAAAAATCCTGCAAGTTCATCAGTGGCAGCTAGGGTTGATGATATTTTTGTTTCTGGTTCGACTCCGGTTCTTTCGTGCGCATGAGCAGCAACTGCTTCAACAAATTCTTTTGGAAAATTCCACGTCTCAAACCATTTTATTTCTACTGCGGGGTGTTCCTCGGGGTACTCAAAATAATCAAGGTCGTGAAGTAAGCCAGTAATGTACCAAAGTGTTTGGTCTTCACCAAATTTTTCAGCGTAAGATTTCATAGCTTCGGCGACCATAAGCGCGTGTAGTTTTTGATAATCATCTTTTACATGATCTTCTAAAAGTTTTTTTGCGTCTGCGATTGAAAAATTAGCCTTTTCTGTAGGTTCTTTTGTGCTGGGTTTTTGGCTTGGTGATTGTTTCTGCTCCGATAAACCGTATATTTCTTTAGTTACATCGTCGAGCTTTGCTCTCATCTGTGGGAAAAATATTCCTTCTCTCGCGGTGACCCCCTCTAAAAACCAGAAAACCCTTTCACTTAAGCCAAAACCAGAGGTTGGTGGCATACCGTATTCGAGCATTTCAACAAAGTCTATGTCGAGCATTTGTGCCTCATCGTCGCCTTCATTTCTTGCTTGTTGCTGCTCGACGAATCTATCTAGCTGGTCAAATGGGTCGTTAAGCTCGCTGTAACCATTACCGAGTTCGCTGCCCGCAATTATAATTTGAAATCTTTCGGTAAAATTTTCGTTACCAGGGATAGATTTTGCGAGAGGTGAAATAAATTTTGGCTGGTTGATTAAAAATGCTGGACCAGAGATTTCTTTTCTAATTAATTTCCACAAGTTGTCGATAAGTCGAGTTCTATTTATTTTTCCTGGTAGATTAACTTTATTCCCTTTAAGTATTTGTAAAATCTTTTCGTCGGGTGTTTCAAAAATATCTACATTGTATTTTTCTTTTATAACTTTTGCGTAATCAATTTCTTTCCACTTGTCAGAAAGATCAAACTTGTGACCGTTTTTTTCAAACTTTGTTTTTCCATAGACTTCTTTAGCAACGTATTTAAAAAGCTTTTCGGTGAGTTCCATATTGTCTTTATAGTTTGCATATGCCCAGTACCACTCGACTTGATAAAATTCTTGAAGGTGCTCGTCGCTTAGGCCCTCATTTCTAAAGTTAGGTCCAAGAGTAAAGATTTTTTCATAACCACCCCCAATTAATCTTTTTTGATAAAGCTCTGTGGAAATTCTAAGATAAAAATCTTCGTCTAGGGCTTCGTGGTGGGTTACAAAAGGTTTGGCATCTGCGCCTCCTGTGACGTGCTCAAGAACCGGAGTTTCAAATTCAATAAATCCATTGTCTGTTAGAAAATTTCTTACGCCTGCCCAAAACTTTGATTTTCTAATAAACATTTCTCTTGTTTCAGGATTCATAGCGAGATCGAGATATCTTCTTCTAAAAATTGTATCTCTATCTTTTAAGCCTTCTCTTTTTTCTGGAAGAGGCCTGATCGTTTTTGTTAAAAGTTTTATTGAAGTTGGGGTAATCGAAACTTCGCCCGATTTTGTTTTTGTTACTTTACCCGAAGCTTGTATAAAATCACCAATATCTAAAAGTCCCAGGTCTGTAAATCCAAGTTCCTGCGTTTTTTTATTTGTTGGATTTAATTCATCGTCTTTAATATAGAGTTGAACTTTTCCTGTGAAATCGTGCAAATCTGCAAAAATCAATTGTCCGTGTTCCCTTAGCGACATAATTCTTCCTGCTACGGTTACTGTCTTATCTTCGAGTTTAGAAAAATTATCAGTTATTTCTTTGTTTGGTAAGTCTTTTACTGCATGAGGAGGAAATGGGTTAATGCCTAAATCTCTTAGTTTCTCAAGCTTTTTTATTCTTTCTTCTCTGAGCTCTTTTAATGTCGCCATAATACTATCTAATTTAACACTTTTTACCCAATAAAAAAACGCCTCAGTGGCGTTTTTTAGTGTGTAGCAAAGATAAACCTTTGAGGATTATCCAATACGCAACACTGTGTATATAAGTTTTCCTATTGGAGCGTCAACTTCGACTTTGTCGCCAATTTTTTTACCAAGTAAAGCGGCGCCCAGTGGTGACTCGTGTGAAATTTTCTTTTCAAGTGGGTCTGCTTCTGGTGCACCAACAATGTGAAATTCTTCTTCATCGCCGTCGATGTGAACTCTAACTTTTGATCCAACTGTGATAGAACCAATTTCAACACCACTTGCAACTTTTGAAGTTTTTATAATGTCCTCAAGTTCGGTTATTTTTCCTTCGGTGAATGATTGTTCTCTTTTTGCTTCGTCGTAAGCTGCGTTTTCAGAAATATCACCCATTTCTCTTGCTTCTTTAATCTTTTGAGCAATTTCTGGACGTCGAACGTCGACCAGCTCTGCGAGCTCGTCTTTTAATTTCTTCAAACCTTCTTTAGTTATATATAAATCTGTGTTAGTCATTTTTAATTTCCCGATTTAGTAAGTTTTAAAATTAATAAATTCTGGGAAGTACTTTCTAAAAACAAACACCCCTCAAATTGGGGCTTTGAATTTTTAACCTACGAAATATAACACGCAGCATCGCCTGTGTCAAATGGGTGATGGCAATTTAGTCTTACAGTGGCAACCTATAAATAGGTTTATACAACAGTAAAAATTGGGTAAATGCTGTTATAATCTTACTTATGAATAGCAAAAATCCGGTGAAAACAAGAAAAATGGAGTGGGATTTAACGCCCTTGTATGATTCCGACACAGATGGCAAAATAGATAGCGATATTAAAACCTCTGAACAAGAAATTATTAAATTTACATCAAAATGGAAAAATCGTAGCGATTATCTAGAAAACCCCAAAATACTTAAAGAAGCTCTAGATGAATATGAGAGGTGGGCTGAAAAGTACGGAATAGCAGGAAGTGCTAACTACTATCTAGGTCTAAGAAGTGCGCTCGAACAAAGTAACCCAGATCTCAAAGCAAAAATAAATAAACTGAGTGAGAAAAGTGTTGAAATGGGAAATGAAATTCAATTTTTTATGCTTGGAGTGAGTAAAATTCCAAAAGAAAAACAAGAAGCATTTTTAAAAAGTGATGATCTTAAAGAATACAGGCATCTGCTAGAGATTCTATTTATACAAGGAAAATACACACTTACAGACGCAGAAGAAAAAATTTTAAATATTACAGCAAAAACAGCATTTGATAATTGGGTGAATATGGTCTCTGAACTATTGTCTAAAGAAATACTTGAGGTAATTGACTCAGACGGAAAATTGGTTAAATTGCCCTTTAACGAAGCTCTTGCGCTGATTTCTTCTGAGAACAAAGAAATTCGTACTAAATCCGCAGAAGAGATTGAAAAAGTATTTCTAAAACATTTAGACGTAATCGAGATCGAAATGAATACCGTGTTAGAAGATAAAACGGCGATGGACAAGCTAAGAGGTTATAAACGTTACGACGAGAGTAGACATGTTGAAGACGACATTGAGACCGAAGTCGTAGATAAACTTATTAAAGCCGTTGAGGAAAAATTTTATATTGCAAAGAAATATTATGATTTTAAAGCAAAGCTTCTTGGTCAAGAAAAACTAAAATACTTTGAACGTAGCGTTGAATACGGTTCGCTCAAAGAAAAATACCCATTTGATAAATCTGTAGAACTCGTTTTTGAATCGTTAACCAAACTTGACAACGAATTCGCAGAAATTTTTAAAAAATTTATCGATAACGGTCAAATCGATGTATTTCCTAAAGCAGGAAAGTCTGGGGGAGCATTTTGTACGCATGGAACCAAGCTGATGCCAACATATATTCTACTTAATCATACTGATAGGTTTAATGATGTGCTAACAATTGCGCATGAAGTTGGCCACGGTATAAACAACGAACTCATCAAACAGGCTCAAAACGAACTTAACTTTGACACCCCAACCTCAACCGCCGAAGTAGCGAGTACTTTCGTTGAGGACTTCGTCTTAGAGAAACTTTACGAAAATGTAAGCGACGAAGAGAAACTATCAATCAGAATGATGAAACTTGATTCAGATATTTCAACAATTTTTAGGCAAGCCGCATTTTATTTGTTTGAATCTTCCTTACATAAGAAATTTAGAGAAAAAGGATATTTAACCGCTGTAGAAATTGGACAAATGTTTAAAGAAAAAATGTCTGCGTACATGGGTGGCGCCTCAGAAGGATCAGAAAATTGGTGGACTTATGTAAGTCACTTCAGAAATTATTTTTATGTTTACTCTTACGCAAGTGGATTGTTAATTTCTAAATATTTACAAACAAAAGTGAGAGATGGCGCGTCTTTTATTGATAACGTTAAAGTTTTTCTTTCAGCGGGCATTTCAAAATCACCAAAAAATATATTTTCAGAGATGGGTATAGACATCGCCGACAAAACTTTTTGGCAAATAGGGCTAGTTGAAGTCGAAAAGTATCTCGACGACACAATTTCTTTAGCAAAAAGGCTCAAAAAACTATAATTGTTGTTATTGCAATATAAAACAGCCGTGTGTTTAAAATATGACATTGGGAAAAACTACACTATAGATATAAATATAGACAATTTTTGTACTCAATATATAATGTATTTATGGAGATGAAAGATAAAAATGTCTCTCAGGAACAAGTTCACGACGTCCCCCAAGTTTCATCATTTGTTGTTGGCGAGCCTATAAAAAAGAAAAAACCAATTATTCCCATTGTAATAGGATCTATTTTAGCGATTGTTGCATTTGGCTTGTTGTGGTTTTTTGTTTTACGCAATCCTACGGGTGACAATGGCAACCACACAAACGCAGACAATCTACCTGAGGGAGAATACGTACTAAACCCGCTAACAGGTGTTAAATATGTTCCTTCTGAAGCGCCGTGGATAAACAATCGCCCTCTTGCTGTTATGGTAAACAATTTTACTGATGCGAGACCTCAATCAGGATTAATTTCTGCCGATTTAGTTTATGAAATTGTTGCTGAGGGCGGAATTACAAGATTTTTAGCTTTTTTTGAAAGCAATACACCTGAAAAGATTGGTCCGGTAAGAAGCACCAGAGAATATTACTTAGTATTAGTAAAAGAGTTAGGTGACGCGATGATTATGCACATCGGCTGGTCTCCACAAGCGTTAGAGGCAATTGAAACGTGGCCGGTTAGAAGTCTTGGCCGAGGTGGAGGAACATTTTGGAGAGATAACCCAAGAGACGTTGCGATCGAGCACACTGCCTATACAAATGGAGTTGAACTACGAGAAATTAGTACCACACTTGGTTGGGACGGAACTCGCGATACAGTTATTTGGGAATTTAAAGATGGTATAGATAAATATGCTGATAAACCTACTGCAAATAACATATCGATCGATTTTTGGGATAAGGGCGATTACTCAGCAATCTTTAAATATAACCAAGAAAAAAATACATACCTAAGATTTATGGGATATGATGAAAACGATCAACCAATACCACATAAAGACCAAGAAAAGACAGACACGCAGATAGAAGTAAAAAATCTAATTGTTCAATTTGCTGCAGAAACTCCAGTTGAAGGCGACGACAAAAGCCGACTCGAATACGAGCTGGTAGGTAGTGGCACAGGTTTAGTATTTATTGATGGAAAAGTAATTGAGGCAACATGGTCAAAATCAGAAAGGGATGCAAGAACCATGTTCTATGATAAAGATGGAAACCAAATTCAGTTCAACAGAGGGCAGTTTTGGATAAGTATTGTCCCTGACAGAAATGTTGAACAGGTTGTATTTAATTAATTTAGCTGCCCAAGGCTAAAAATATGTTAAAAGATTTATTTGTATCGGAAGTTAGGTTAAGAATATTGAGATTGATGCTCACAAGGCCTCATGATCAGTTTCATGTTAGAGCAATAGTACGCGCAGTCGACGCTGAAATAAACGCGGTAAGAAGAGAGCTCGCAAAGCTTGAAACAATGGGGTTATTAAGAAAAAGGCAGAGTGGAAACAGAATTTATTACACCGCAGATTCGTCTCACCTATATTATTCAGAACTTCTATCGTTAGTAGCAAAAGAAGAGGGTGTGGGTGCAACAATCTTGAATAATAAAAAAGAGCTTGGTAATGTAAAATACGCAGTATTGTCTACAGCATTCTTAAAAGGAAGAAAATCAACTGTTTTAGACGTAGATCTTTTTTTGGTAGGTAGCTTGGATTTAGAACTGTTAAAGAAAATTGTTGCTACAGCTGAGCGTGAAATGAATAGAGAAATTAACTACTCGGTAATGTCAGAAGAAGATTTTATGTTTAGAAAAAGAAAAAACGATCACTTTGTTTCAAAAGTTTTAACTCAAAGTCGAACAATGCTTGTAGGTGATGAAGAAGAGTTCTGCTCAATCGTGTAAACATGTTCAAAAATCTATACTTTCGTTTAGGATTAATATCAAGCGTCGCAGCAATAAGTTTATTAATTGCATTGCCACGTATTCAGCTCAAAAGCGACAACCGATGGTTGAAGTTGGACTCGTTCATTGGGGGTTATACATTTAGCTTCTTTGGTGGACGTTATAATTTCGATTTCACAGAATTTAAAAAGGGATTAGATCTCAATGGTGGCGTGAAAATAGTTCTAGAGGCTGATATGACAGGCATTGAGCCACAAAACTACAATAGCGCTGTAGAATCTGCGGTCATAGTTATAGAACGTCGTGTTAATCTACTTGGTGTATCAGAACCGCTGATCGCTTCTAATAAGGTTGGTGATAAGCACAGAATAATTGTTGAAATTCCAGGTGTTGCTAATATTACCGACGCAATATCATTAATTGGTTCTACAGCAAAATTAAAATTTAAAACGCTAAACGCAGAAACACCGTGGGACCCAGAAAAATTTCAAGACTATTATTTCAATCCATCCGTTTGGGAAGAAACAGGCGTTACCGGCTCTGATTTAATTGGTGCAGATATGGTTTTTGGATCGCGCGAGGCATCGGCGGGTAATACATCCCCTCAAATTCAAATAAGATTTTCAGAAGAAGGCCAAGCAAAATTTTCAGAAGTTGCAAAGAAAAATGTTGGTAAACCTATCGCAATTTATTTAGACCAAGAAACCACACCAATTTCAATGGCGGTAGTGGATGCACAACTTGCGCAGGGACTTACCGGCGACCCAGTAATCACCGGTAACTTTGACGTCGAGCAGGCAAAAGCGCTTTCGGTGCAAATTAGAGCTGGTGCATTGCCAATCTCAGTTAACGTTGTTGAACAAAAAACAATCGGAGCAACACTTGGTGAAGAATCTGTAACAAAAAGTCTCTTTGCAGGGTTGGTTGGGTTAGCTCTGGTATTAATATTTTTAATTTATAGCTACAGAAGAATGGGAATTTTAGCCAGCTTATCTCTTTTAATCTATTCGACAATTGTTCTTGCTGTCTTTAAGGTTGTGCCTGTAGTTCTAACACTTCCCGGTATAGCTGGGTTAATTTTATCTATAGGAATGGCTAGCGACGCGAACATTTTGATTTTCGAAAGAATTAAAGAAGAAATTGCCTGGGGCAAGCCTTCGAATTTAGCCATTAAGCACGGTTTTGAACGCGCATGGTCATCAATTAGGGATTCAAACGTTTCATCATTAATTACGTCTTATATTCTTTTTCAATTCGGAACGGGTCCTGTAAAAGGTTTTGCTCTAACACTCGCGATTGGAATTATTATTTCTTTGTTTACATCAATATTTGTCGTTCGTACTTTAATTGAAGTATTTAACATAGGAAACGTTAGTAAGGCAAAATAATATGTGGGATTTAATGAAGCACAAAAAAATATATCTGATAATTTCTGGAGTGTTATTAATTCCTGGAATTATCTCGTTGCTTTTATTTGGTTTAAATCTTTCTGCTGAATTTACAGGTGGCTCTGTTATCAAATATAAATTTATTGGTGAAGAGCAAAAGTACGATGAATTTAAAGACAATGTAAAAAAAGTATTCGAAGCAAAAAATATTGAAGTTCTAGAAATTTACAACGCCCCTCCAATAATTGAGATAAGAACTAAGCAAATAGAAACATCGGCATTCGATGAAGTAACAGCTGAAATAAAATTAGTTACCCCTACAGTAGAAGTAAGCTCGTTTGAGACAATCGGACCAACAATAGGATTAGAAACAACAACCAACGCGTTTAAGGCTTTAGGTGCTGCTTCGTTAGCAATAATGCTTTACATTGCCTACGCGTTTAGAAACATTCCCAAACCATTCTCAAGCATTAGATTTGGTATAAGCGCCATCATTGCAATGCTACACGACGCGCTTTTACTAATAGGTGTATTTTCAATTCTTGGAAAATTTTTAAACGTACAGGTAGACGTACTTTTTATGACCGCCACCCTGACGGTAATTGGTTTTTCAGTTCACGACACAATCGTCGTTTTTGATAGAATTCGTGAAAACTTAAAAAAATTACCGACGAGTTGGTCTTTTGATCAAGTTGTAAATTATTCAATAGTCGAAACACTCAATAGGTCTTTTGCAACGTCATTAACAGTTTTAGTTACACTTTTATCATTATTTATTCTTGGAGGAGAAAGCATCAGGTATTTTGTTTTTGCTTTGCTCATCGGAATAATTTCAGGAACCTATTCATCGATATTTACGGCAAGCCCAATTTTAATAATTTGGGAAAATGCCATTCTTAAGAGAAAAAAGAAAGCTTAAAAATGTACAAGTGGAATATCTTGGGTGAGGCAACTGATGGAAAAAACGCTATCGATAGGGTTTTAGAAAATCGAGGATTTGATTCACCAGAACAAAGAGAAATATTTTTAAATCCACCTTCATTGGGATATTGGTTTAAGCTACTGCCTCATGAATTTTTAGATTCCTTGAAAATAGCCAGAGATCAGATTACAAAGGCCATTTCTACAGGCGCACCAATTATTGTGCATGGTGATTATGACGTCGACGGTGTGTGCGCGGCAGCTATTTTATTTTCAACGATTAAAACCGAACTCAACTACGATAACGTTAGCACCTTTATTCCTAATAGATTTACTCATGGCTATGGTCTTTCTAAAGGGTCGATTGACGCAGCGTTAGCCTTAGTCGACAGCGATGACACCGCGTTGTTCATTACTGTCGATAGTGGAATTACTGCGGTTGCCGCTGCGGATTACATCAAAGGTTTAGGACATGACATCATTATTACCGACCATCACCAAAAACCAGAAATACTACCTCAAGCAGACATAATTTTGTGGAACGACTCAATAGTTGGTTCGTCTATTGCGTGGTTACTTGCAAAGACGTTGGGGGCAAAAGACGAAACATATTTAGCATATGCATGCCTAGCAACGGTAACCGATTTGCAACCGTTGGTAGGCTTTAACCGATCAATTGTAAAATTTGGACTTGAGAGCATTAACCAAAAATTGCCCTTAGCTTTTGATGAATTACTAAAATTAGGTGGAAAAAAAGGCAATGACGTAAATACTTACGATTTAGGTTGGCTCATTGGCCCAAGACTCAACGCGAGCGGAAGAGTTGACGACGCATCAAAATCATTAAACCTTCTTATTGAAAAAGATCTTGAGGTTGTAAAAACGTTGGCATGGGATTTAAACAAAATTAATTCTGAAAGGCAAGATAAAACAGAAGAAATGTATGGGCTCGCGTCAGAACTTGGCGGTAAAAAACTCCCAAAGATTATTATTTCTCAAGACCAGAATTACCACGAAGGAATTATTGGGCTCGTTGCTTCAAAAATAGTTCAAAAATACAACCGTCCTGCGATCGTCATAGGCACAGGAAATAATCTAGCAAAAGGCTCGGTCAGGTCAATTCCGTCAATTAATATAATTGAGGTACTTCGTAAATTTGATTATCTATTTGATAATTTGGGCGGTCATCCGATGGCGGCAGGTTTCAGTATCTTATCAGAAAACATTCCTGTATTAGAAGAAAAATTAATGGAATACGCTGAGCAAAACATTACCGATGATATGTTGGTAAAAGTGATTAATATAGATTTAGCAATTCCCCTCGAAATTATTGATTTAAATTTCTTAGAAAGTCTTAAAGGGCTAAAACCTTTTGGAATAGGCAATGACGAACCAGTATTTGCTAGTAAGAATGTTGGTGTAGCGTCTGTAAATACATTTGGGCGTGAAAACAATCATCTTGCGGTAAGGTTATTGGGGGCAAACAACACCTTCAAAGGAATTCTATTTAATCATGGCGATTTGCTTCAGCAGTTTGAGGTAGGTAGCAAGGTTGATATCGTCTACACAGTAAAAGAAAATATTTATAACGGTAATGCATATATTGATATAGTAATAAAAGACTTTAAAAGTACGCAGTAAATCTTATAATTATAGTCTGTGCCACTAACATTTAATTTATTTTCACATCTACATTCGCCTTTTCACCATACATATAAATCATCAGTGCATTTAACCGAACCTGGTTCTTTACTGTTATCAAATACATTAAGATCAGTGGCCATCTCAATAGTTGGTGTTTTTATTCCACTTTACATTTACAACCTATCCTTGAACTACCCGTTTTTTAGTGACAACCAGATTCTAAACGGGTTTTCATGGATTATGGCGTATTATCTTTTGAGATCGCTATTTGTTGTACTAATGGTGCTCTTTTTTAGCAATACAATATTTTCAAAACTTCATTTTCAATTGTCTATGGTAATAAGCGCAGTCGTTTTAGCTCTTGAGATGTTTGTTACCAACCTAGCACAGTACAACTTATATTTAATTATTGTTGCGGGATTTCTAGCAGGTATTTCTTGTGCGCTCTATTGGATTCCTTATCATGTATTTTTTCTTAGAAAGTCTGAAGATGCAACGAATAAAAATTATGGAAAAAGTACAAGTTCAAGATTTTTTTGGGCGCGACTTGTCTCAGGAGTTTCACCAGCAATTGGGGGACTCATTATAGTTAATTACGGTTTTGACACGTTGTTTGCTGTAGGTATAGTTACCTTGATAGTTTCGGCGTTGCCAATTATATTTGTTGTGCATGAATGGGAACATAGAGAACATAACATAAAGAGGGTATTTAAAGATTATATTTTTAATAAAAAGTACAAGACGGTTATGGTTGGTTATTTTGCTGAGGGTGTGGATACCATGGTGTATACAACCTTTTGGCCTGTGTTGCTTTATTTTACTCTGACAAATTTTGCGAAATTTGGTTTTATTAATACAATTTCATTTTTACTTTCGTCTTTTTCGGTTTTGTACATTGGAAAATATATTGAAAAGCATGGCCCTCAAGCAATGCATAAGTTGGGGTCAATAACGATGAGTGTTTTATATATTCCAAAAATGCTATTTTTAAATGCCCCGCTGCTTTATGCCCTAGATATAACAGACAGGTTTATGTCTGGTGCAATGCACATCCCTCTACTTTCAACGATGTATGATAAGGCTAAAAAACAGGGTGGGTCGGACTATATTCTTTTTAGAGAAATAATATTTCACTCCGGCTCTGTGATTATCACCGGTTTTCTAATCTTTGTATTTCAATTTATTGAATCTTGGAGATGGGTTTTTGTAATAGGATTGATTGCAGCCTTATTTACTTACTTTGTACAAAAAGATAAAAATTAATTGCCGTATTTATCAATATTCGAATTTTTTTCAAGCCACTTTAGAAAAATAACACACTCAGAATAATCTATCAGGTCACCTTCTTCTCTATTTATTACCCTTTCACATCTATCTTTTTTTTCTTTATATACCCCACGTTCGCCGAAGTTTCTTCTGTTATACCAATAAATTCCAAATGAAGTTGCTTGAACTATAAATCCAGCAATAACAAAAACAAGAAAAATCTTAAATGTTGCTTTTATATACTTACCATCCATTAACTATATTTTACATTAAGTAATTGACAAAACCTATTATAAGAACTAATTTAAGACTACAGGCATAGATCCGGCGAACACCGGTGAGCTTAGGAAAGAAATCCTTTACGGAGATTAGAATCCTACGGGGGAGCCCGTTATAGCTTAGTAATAAGACAAAAAAGAGGTGGTACCGCGATCCTTTAGGAAACGCCCTCACAAAATTATCAAATTTGGTAGTTTAGTGAGGGCTTTTTCATTAAATTACCTGGAGAAAATAATATGAAAAGAACGTTGATTAAAGACCTAAAAGAATTCATAGGAAAAGAGGTAGTAGTTGCTGGATTTTTGGAAGTAATGAGAAACCAAGGAAAAATTGCATTTTTGCTTATCAGAGACGTGAGCGGACTTATTCAGGCAGTTGTTCTAAAAAATGAAAATATTGAATTATTTGATAAATTATCAGAACTTAGCAGCGAATCGGTAATCGAAGTAAAAGGGTTGCTAAAAGAAGAAAAACAAGCTCCAGGTGGATTTGAGATTGCACTTAAGGAACTTGCTGTTCTTTCAAAAGCAGATCCTGAATTACCAATCCCTATAAATGTTGAAAAGGGCGGCGAAGAGACAGAGATGACAAAAAGATTTGATTGGAGATGGATAGACCTTAGAAAAAAAGATAAACAGCAAATCTTTAGAGTATGGACCTCTCTTGAAAAAGGTTTTCGTGAATACTTTTACAAAAACGATTACTTTCAAATTTACTCACCATCATTTATGAGCGCCCCGAGCGAGTCGGGGGCAGAAGTATTTGAGGTGACATATTTTGATAGAAAAGCTTTTCTAGCCCAATCTCCTCAGTTTTATAAACAAGCAGCGATGGCAAGTGGTCTAGAGAAAGTTTTTATAATAGGACCCGTTTTTAGGGCTGAACCATCATATACAACGAGACACATGACTGAGTTCACGGGATGGGATTTTGAGATTTCATTTGTTTCAGATCACTACGAAGTAATGTCTGAGCTAGAAAACATGTTTATCAGTGGATTTGAAACGCTTAAGAAAGAAGTACTTCCTGATTTAGAGGTTCCAACGAAACCTTTTCCAAAAATTACAATGGCAGAGGCAAAAGAAAAACTAAAGAGAGCGGGCTTTGCGAGTGAAAAACCTGGCGACGTTTCTCCCGAAGAAGAGAAAGAACTTTGCCGAATGCTAAAAGAAGAAACTGGTTCTGATTTTGTATTGCTTACCGATTACCCAATTGAAACAAGACCTTTTTACCATATGCGCCAAGAAGGTAATCCAAAACTAACAAAAAGTTTTGATTTACTTTACAAAGGGTTAGAAGTGGTAACTGGTGCACAGCGAGAACATCGGGTTGAAATTTTAGAGGCACAAGCAAAAGAAAAAGGTTTATCTTTAGAAAGTATTAAAGATTATTTGAATTTCTTTAGGTATGGATGCCCACCTCACGGTGGTGGCGGAATTGGTCCAGGAAGATTAATTATGAAGATTCTTGACCAGCAAAGCGTTAAAGAAACAGCGTTTATGCCTAGGGATGTAAAGCGTCTAACACCGTAAAATAGCCTGTATCAAACGATTATAAAGTTTGGTATATTCCTTTTGTGGTATTGACCTTATCTCAAAAAGCCAAAATATTATTGATCCGATTAGTGATGGGAATAATTTGGACGTTTGACCTTGTTGCGATTCAGCTTGGAAAAGCTTTATTTCTAAGGTTAATTTTCAACTTTGCACTAGTTGGTTTGGTGTTGGTGATTATCGCCCATCCATTTATTTCTCAAAATCCTTTCAGTGTTTATAAAAAACAGGTTTCCTTGGTGCACAACGCTCTTGTTTCAAATATTTACGGCCCCCAATCGCTTATAGTGTCCGCTTCGTCTAGCCGTAACGTATTGGGTCAGAAAGTTGCCGGTAACGTTAATAGATCACCGGTTCTCATATCAAAAAAGGCATTTCCATTCATTTCAGCGAGAGCTTACCTCGTAGTAGACAACAAATCTGGAAAAATTCTTAGCGAAAATAATATCCACGTTCCGTTTGCACCAGCCTCAACAACAAAATTGATGACTGCTCTTGTGGCATTGGATGTGTACGACCCAGACGCGATAATTACAATTCCTGAATTTTGTTCAAAGGTTGAGAGTACTAAATTATGGCTTCCTACTGGTGGGCTGTTTTCTGTTAAAAATTTGCTCTACAGCCTTTTAATTTCTTCGGCGGGTGACGCTGGCTGTGCCCTTGCAAATGGAAATATGGACGAAAGTGAGTACGTGGGTTTTATGAACAAGAAAGCAGAAGAACTAGGAATGTTTGATACAAAATTTACAAATCCAATTGGTCTTGATGGCGAGGATGGAGCCCACTATTCTTCGGCTTGGGATCTGTATTTACTTTCAAAGAGTGCTATGGAAAAATCGTTTATTCGTGAGATTGTTCAGACAAAAGAATTTTCCTATACAGACGAAACCGAAAAATTGGACGTTAATCTAGTTAGTACTAATCGTTTGCTTTGGGATGTACCTGGAACTGTAGGTATAAAAACAGGTACGACTGACGGCGCAGGTGAGGTTTTGCTCTATGGATACGATGATGGAGAGAAAACTTTAACGATTGTTGTTATGGCAAGCGACGATAGGTTTTCTGACACTAAGGAAATTTTGGATTGGGTATTTTCAAGCTATTCTTGGGCCTACTGAGTGGGCTGTATCCATTCCGGCGTGACAGCGGGGTAGTAATAAGTAATTTTTCCTCCTTGAGTTCCTTCGGTAGTGTATTTTCCTTCAAAAACATAAACAGGTTGTAAGAATTTTTGCGAACTTTTGTTGTCATAGTAAGCGAGGTAGATATTATTAATAAAGACCTCATCAACTGCTACGGGTGTATATTCGGAGAGATTTGAGCTGTTTTCGGGCGTAATATTACTTATTACACCGCGATTGTTTTTAATATGTTCCCATGCAGTTGAAACAGGGATAACTCCGTAGGTTGCGTTTGATTGTGTTTGTATTTCCCAATTGTACGACTCCATCACAGGGAAGTTGTAGAATACTTTTTCTTTTTGTGGACCCCTGACGTAAAGATTTATTAAACCCTCCCTTGGGTCAGGACCTAAAATTGCATAGTCTCCGATACCTCTATAAAAATCTACTCTAGCGATTTGGGCGTCAAGCGCGTTGGTTGTCTGTTCAATAATGTTGCCATTGTATCTACCCAGCGTTACTTCCTGTTTTCCAGTTCGGTAAAGCTCGTCATTAAATCTGCCAACATCAGTTAAGAGTTTTGTTGCTTCCTTAATTGCATCCCCTGTAGAAATCGAACCGCGTGGAAATAACGCAGTTTTTCCTTCGAGTGGCGTGGTAAGGTTTACGACCTTAGATTCGGTATCAATTTTCAGTACGCCGCCAGACTCAATTTTTTTCCACTCATAAACGACGTCTTTTAAACTAGAAACTAGATCAGCGTCATTAAACCCCAGTGCCTGTGCTGTTCTAATTGCGTCCTTACCCTTTTCGAATGAAGGTATAGGCTTTTCTACTTTGTAAACCGTGATTTTTTTGGGTAATTCACTTGGCAACCTTCCATCTTTTGTATCTAGTTTAAATATTGGCGCTCCTGCGTTTTTGGTTTTATATTCAACAAATTCTAAAGGAGGTAGTAGTCCATAATAATTGTTAGGAGGATCTTTTTTTGGAAACGCAGCAGCATATAAAGAACTTCCAATTGGGATGATGATTAATATAGAAATGTAGTAAACAATTACCGCGATAATTAAAAAGACAACACCTATTCTAAAAAGTCTAGAGACTTGAGTTAACGTCACAACTATATATTATCATGTATACCTTTTTGGTAGAATGAACACATGCACGGCGTAAGAACAAGAATGGCACCAAGTCCAACAGGTGAATACCACATAGGTCATATAAGAACAGTCCTTTATAACTATGCGTTTGCAAAGAAAAACGGGGGCAAATTTTTATTAAGAATTGAAGACACCGACCAAGAACGTTATGTTGAGGGCGCTACAGAAAGAATTTTAGAAGTTATCAAAGATTACCACCTCGATTGGGATGAGGGTCCGATAAAAGGTGGTGAATATGGTCCATACACACAGTCTGAAAGACTTCCAATTTATAAAGAGTATGTAGATAAGCTTATTGATAAGGGTATGGCCTATTACTGTTTCTGTACTAAAGAGCGTTTAGATGAAATGCGAGAGGCCCAAATGAAAGAAGGGTTGTCAAAAACAATGTACGACGGTCATTGTAGGAATCTTACACGAGAAGAAGTCGAGCAAAAGCTTAGCCAAAATACACCCTATGTAGTGAGATTAAAGGTACCAAAAGATGAGGTAATTACTTTTACCGATGCTGTTTTTGGAGAAATTTCGTTTGAGTCAAATGAGGTTGACGATACGGTATTGCTCAAATCCGATGGGTTTCCAACCTATCACCTAGCAGTAGTGGTAGATGATCACTTAATGAAAATCACACATGTTATGAGGGGAAACGATTGGTTGCCTTCGACGCCAAAACATATTTTATTACATCGCGCCTTTGGCTGGGATCTTCCAACATATGTACATTTACCAAACCTAAAAGAAAAAGGTGAAAATAGAAAACTTTCAAAAAGGTTTGGTGCTGTATTTGCTTTAGATTTTCTTAAAGAAGGCTACATAGTCGACGCCCTGCTTAATTTTCTTATGTTTTTGGGATGGAATCCTGGTACCGAAAAAGAAATCTATTCACTTGAGGAATTTGTTGAAGATTTTGATATTTCAAGAATTCACAAAACTGATTTAGTTTCGTTTGATCGTGAAAAATTAATATGGATAAATGGACTTTATATAAGGAGTATGCCACAAGAAACACTTTTAAGTTTAATCGAAACTTGGGCAAAAAAGTTTGAAGTTGACTTACACGCCGCAGATTTCGACAGTAATTATAAGACTCAAGTAATCGCGTTGGTCCAAGAGCGTATGAAAACATTTTCTGAGTTTGTTGAATTAACTCATTACTTTTTTTCTGAGCCAACTGTAGATAATCAAGAAATATTAAAACATACCCAAACCAATGAAAGAAAAGTAGAAATCATCGACGCGTTTATTGAGTTGTACAAATCATTGCCAGAAAAAGAATTTAACGCCAAAGACTTAGAGCATAAATCTCACGATTTAGTAAATAAACTGGGTTTCAAAACAAAAGAGGCTTTTATGACTTTACGAGTTGCCGTGACGGGAGAGAGTGCCACTCCTCCAATTATGGAAATCATTGAACTTCTAGGAAAAGAAAGAACTTTAAAGCGTCTCGTAAAACAAATCAAGTAGAAAACATCTATTACAATTAGCATATTCTCTATTGTTTAATAGTAAGCAGCTGATAAAATAAATATACATAAATTTGAGAAAGGTACAGTATGTCTCCAAAAATATCCACAAAAGAAAAAATAAGCTCTGACGCTAAAAATAAAGAAATTGCGCTTAATTCAGCACTAGCGCAAATCGAAAAAAACTTTGGAATTGGTTCAATTATGAAGCTTGGAGATCATCCAAAAGCAGTGGATATTCCCGCTATTCCTACAGGTGCGATCGCACTTGATATGGCGCTTGGAATTGGTGGTGTGCCTAGGGGAAGAATTATTGAAATCTACGGGCCAGAATCATCCGGTAAAACTACGTTAGTACAGCACATAATAGCCGAAGCACAGGCATTGGGCGGTACCGCAGCTCTTATCGACGCAGAGCACGCTTTCGACCCAATTTATGCAGAAAAAACAGGTCTAAAGGTCGACGAACTACTCGTATCACAGCCGGACACAGGCGAACAAGCTTTAGAAATCGCTGAAACTTTAATCCGTTCAAACGCAGTGGAAATAATCGCGATAGATTCTGTTGCAGCGTTAGTGCCCAGAGCAGAAATCGAAGGCGAAATTGGTGATAGCCACATTGCTTTACAAGCAAGGTTGATGAGTCAGGCGTTAAGAAGGCTCGCGGGTGTGATTAGTAAATCAAATTGCACCGTTATATTTACAAATCAATTGAGAACAAAAGTCGGCGTTATGTTTGGAAACCCAGAAATTACCCCAGGTGGAAATGCGCTTAAATACTATGCGTCGGTAAGGTTAGAAATCAGAAGAATTCAGTCATTAAAACAGGGTGACGATTTTTCTGGCATAAGAGTGCGCGTGAAGGTTGTGAAAAACAAAGTTGCTCCTCCATTTAGAACAGCAGAGTTTGATATTATGTTCAACGAAGGAATCAGCAAACAAGGTAATCTACTCGATGTTGGATCAGAGCTTGAGGTAGTAAAGAAAAGTGGAGCATGGTACGAGTTTAATGGAGAAAAATTAGGTCAAGGAAGAGAAGCTTCTAAGATTTACCTTAAAGAGAATCCAAAAGTAACTGCTGAAATTGAGAAAGCAATTAGAACTCGCGTTGTAAAAAACGAGGATGTTCCTCTCGAACTTGGTGGAGAAGCCGTTGACTCTGAGTAGTAGCCCTGAAGAAAAGCTTACAAATTACATTTACGATAAAGCATTAATATTTTTATCGAGCAAACCTAGAACTTTAAGCGAAATTGATCGTAGAGTTGGATATTACCTAAAAAACATTAAGGGGTACTCAGATTCTAAAAAATCAGAGATAAAACAAACGATTATACAAAAGCTTAAAGACGCAAAACTTTTAAACGACAGCTCTTACGTTGACCAATACATTAAGGAAAAATTAAACATTCGTAGTTTTGACAGCAAAATGAAGATGAGAACCTTTCTTAGTAAGAAGGGAATTGACCAAGTTTCAATAGATAACGCTGTTAAAAAGATTCCGCCTGAGCTTGAAAATGAAAAAATAGGGGTTCTAGCGGCAAAAAAATTACCAACCATAAAAAGTCATAATCTCAGGGAAAAACGCCAAAAGCTCGTAACTTTTCTACTTAGGAAGGGTTTTAGGTACGAACAGGTAAGTACTATTGTTGACACGCTTCTTAATGTAAAATAGAATCCACTTGGGAAATAAATAGACTTGAAATTCCTTGTTTTAATATGAAACTGAAATTACAAGAACGATTTTTACTTTATAGCAACCTAGTTTAAACGCTGGGTGACTTATATATTAAGGCTTATCTTTAAGTCTCATTTCCCAATTAATTAGTGTAGTGAATTATAGTTAGGAGTAACTAATGTTAAAAGAATTAATAAGCAGACTACTGTCCAAAAAACCTCAAGAAGAGGTACGTGTCGACCAATCCGTATCTTTCGCATCTGATGATTCCAAGCTCATCGCCATTAAGGCAAAAGCTCGTGAGTACGTAATTGAAGCCAAAGATGAGGCTTTAAAAATTAAAACCGAAGCTGAGAACGAAGCTCGAAGAATAAAATCTGAAGCTATTGAGGCGGAAAAAGGTATTACTATCTTAAAAGCCGAAGTAGAAGCAAAAGCCCGTGATTTAGAGGAAAAGTCTAAAAATATCAAACGCGCAAAAGAAACTGTCGATCGTATGAACGAAGAGGCAGAAGAGCTTTTGAAATCGAGAAAAACTGAGTTAGAAAAAGTTTCTATGCTTTCAAGACAAGAGGCAGTTGACCAAATTCTCAAGCAACTAGATAAAGATTTAGCTACTGAAAAAGGTAAGAAAATAAAAGAGATGGAAGAAGAGGTAAGCCGTACAGTAAATGAAAAAGCTAAGCAGCTAATGGTTGAAGCGATGAGATACGGCGCTACAGATTATGTTGTCGAGTACACCAGCTCAAAAGTTGCACTTCCAGATGAAGAGCTAAAAGGACGCATAATTGGAAAAGAGGGACGAAATATCAAAAAATTTGAAGAGCTCGCAGGCGTTGAGTTTGATATGGATTCTAACTCTAGCGAAATAATGATCTCAAGTTTCGATCCAATTAGAAGAGAAGTAGCTAAGGTGTCACTAGAGAGGTTAATTAAAGATGGCAGAATTCAACCGGCAAGAATTGAGGACATTGTTGAGCAGACAAGAGCAGACATTGACCACTTGATTCAAAAAGCAGGAGAAGACCTCTGCCACAGAGTTGGTGCTTACAGTATTCCAAAAGAGCTAGTTTACATGCTAGGAAAGTTTAAGTATAGATTTTCTTACGGCCAGAACATGATTGAGCATACGCTTGAAGAAACAAAAATGGGAATTGCAATCGCTCATGAATTAGGGGTCAACGTGGAGACGGTTAAACTAGGATGTCTTTTCCATGACATAGGTAAAATTGTTACCGAAGATGATGGTACACACGTGCAGTTAGGCGTCGACTTGCTAAGAAAGCACGGTATTGATGAAAAAGTTGTTAACTGTATTGCAGAACATCACGAAGATAGGCCGTTCACCTCAATCGAATCAGCTGTAGTAAACCTTGTTGATCACGTCAGCGGTGCCAGACCAGGTGCTAGAGGTGAAGACTACGAATCTTATGTTAAGAGAATGAAAGCTCTTGAAGAAGCTGCAACACATTTTGACGGAGTTGACAAAGCTTATGCAATTTCAGCGGGACGAGAAGTTCGTGTGTTTGTGCAACCAGACAAAGTTGACGATGCGTCAACCGCGTTTTTGGCTAGAGAAATTGCTAAAAAAATCGAACTCGAGCAAACCTATCCAGGTGTTGTTAAGGTTACAGTAATAAGGGAAACTAGGGTGACTGAGACCGCAAAATAAGATAATATGTAGATGATATGTACTATCTTTTAGCGTTGCTTTTGTTTTTGATACTGTTTTACGGATTTTTTAAAATATTGAGCTCGATAGTAAAGGGTTGCGTTACGGCTGTGTTTGTATTATTTTTAGTCGTAGTTGTAGCCGTCTTTGTAAAATCATCAAAAAATCCTATCGATATTTTTGGGATTTACCACATAGACAACTACGAAGTTACTAGAATCAAATAATATGAGAATACTATTTATAGGTGATATTGTAGCCCGCCCAGGTAGAGAACTAATAGAAGAACTACTTCCAAAAATAATTAAAGAAAATAAAATTGATTTTGTTGTTGCCAACGCTGAAAATTTGGCGCACGGACGAGGTGCAACAAAAATTACTTTAGAAGCAATGATGCGGGCTGGAATTAATTATTTTACCAGCGGCGACCATATTTTTTGGCATCAAGGTTTTGAAGATGACATCGAAAAGCTTCCTGTCGTAAGACCTGCAAATTTTACACCGGGCGCTGCAGGCAAAGATTACGAAATAGTTGATGCAGGTAAACTCGGTAACATTCTTATTTTTAATCTCATTGGAAGAGTCTCATTCACAAATAATCTTGTTGATGATCCGTTCAGACGCGCTGACGAAATATTAGAAGAAACAAAAAACTCTGACTTAGCATTTTCGATACTAGATTTTCACGCTGAAGCAACAAGCGAAAAGTATGCATTAGCTCATTATTTAGACGGAAGAATTGGGGCGGTGATTGGCACACATACACACGTACCAACTTGCGATAACCTTGTATTACCGCGTAAAACCTTGTATATTAGTGATGTAGGAATGACCGGCGCGATAGACTCGGTAATCGGTGTAAAAAAAGAGATTATAATCAATCAATTTTTAACAGGACAACATCAGAAGTTTGAGTGGGAAAATGCTGGTACAAAAGCCTTTAGAAGTGTATTATTAGACACAGAAAGGAACTCGATCGAACGACTTAGATAGAATCATAGATTGAGCCTACCTTTTGAATTATTGAAAATTATTATTAGTTAGTTACTTTGCCACCAGGCAATCCTTATATGGCAGTTGCAATAAGGGCAAGTTTTGAGAGGGGGTGTTTTAAGTGACAAAAATGGATCTAATAGCAGCAGTAGCTGATAGAGCAGGTATGACTAAAGTCGATGCCTCTAAAGCATTGGACGCTCTCGCAGAAACTTTAAAGAACGCTCTCGGAAGAGGTGAAAAAGTTACTTGGACCGGAGTTGGTACATTTGAAGTAAGATCAAGAGCAGCAAGAATGGGAAGAAATCCTCAAACAGGAGCTCCTTTGCATATTCCTGCAAGCAAAACACCAGCTTTCAAAGCCGGTAAAGGTTTAAAGGACTCAGTTAAGTAAGCTTTTAACAGTTTGTTTACTGAACATTAACCCCAGATTTTATGTCTGGGGTTAATTTGTTTTTAGAGGTGATCACTAAAACAGGCTCTTTTTCTTTATATATACAACTCCAATAATAGCAATAATGGTTGTAGCAACAAGTAAAAGAAAGACCTAGCAAACATTGATATGTAGTGCTAGAATATGCCAATGCCGAAAGCCCGAGATTATTACGAAGTGCTTGGATTAAATAAAAATGCGTCCGATGATGACGTGAAAAAATCGTATCGCAAGCTAGCCAGAGAACATCACCCAGACATGGTTCAAGATTCTGATAAAAAAGCAGCTGAAGAGAGATTCAAGGAGATAAACGAGGCCTACCAAGTACTGAGTGATCCACAAAAACGAAAAATGTACGATCAATTTGGTCATGTAGGGCCAGGATATGGCGGAGGAGCAGGCGGAGGACCTTTTGGCCAAGGAGCTGGTGGTCAATGGGGGCCATTTTCGTATTCTTACACTTCAAACGGTGGCTGGCGCAGGATTTTGATCCTTTTGATATTTTTGAAGATTTCTTTGGTTTTAGAGGTTTTTCTGGAAATAGAAAACCTAAAAAAGGAAAAAATCTCTACTACGAGTTGCACATTGAATTTAAAGATGCAATTTTTGGTTTAGAAAAAGAAGTAAATGTAGAAAGTGGAAAAGTGACGGTGAAAATTCCTGCTGGTGTGCATACTGGGACAGAAATGCGTTTTGCCGAGAAGGGAATGCCCGGTCCTGACGGTGCCCCTGCCGGTGATTTATTTTTAACGCTTCGTTTGAATACTCCTAATTATTTTCAAAGGGTTGGTGATGCTTTGGTTACTGCTGTTGAAATAGACATGGCAGTAGCCGCGCTTGGAGGAACCGCCGAAGTTCATGTTATTAGTTTAAAAGAAAAATCCGGTATAGCTGTAGAAAAAGTGAAGATTCCAACCGGAACACAGCATGGTACCCAAATAAGACTTCGAGGCAAAGGTATGCCTTATCTTAGGGGCAACGGGCAGGGAGACCTAATAATTCAAGTCCTTGTGAAAATACCTAAAAGCATAAATAGAAAGCAAAAAAGTCTACTCGAAGAATATTTAAAAGCGTCGTAATGTCGGGCAATATTGACCAAAGCCCTTATCTATGCTAATTTATCACTGGTAAAAGGTTATAAAGTTAGGAATTACGGTGGGATGTTGCCCACCTTTTTATTTAAATAACATGGCAATAACAGAATTTAATGCAGCGTTGAATCAAGTTGCGACAGAAAGAGGCATCCCTGTGGATGCAGTGTTGGAGTCGATCAAACTCGCTTTAGCTTCAGCATATAAAAAAGATAGAAAAGAACATGACGAAGTTGTTGAGGTTGAGGATGTGGAAGTTTCACTTAACTCTGACACAGGAGAGGCATCAATATTTAGAGACGGAAAAGACGTTACCCCATCAGGTTTTGGGCGTATTGCTGCGCAAACTGCAAAACAAGTAATCCTCCAAAAAATTAGAGAAACTGAAAAAGAAGTGGTAATGAATGAGTTTAAATCTAAAGTTGGCACAATTATTACAGCAAATGTCTTTAAAGTTGACCCAAACGTAGTAGTTTTAGATCTTGGTAAACAGTACGCATATGGAATAATGCCCCAATCAGAACAGGTATACACCGAACAATACAGACTTAACCAAAGAGTTAAGGTTTATGTAAAAGAGATCAGAGACACCCCCAAAGGACCAGAAATTATTGTGAGTCGTTCAGATAGTATGTTTATCGAAAAACTATTCGAACAAGAGGTACCTGAAATTGCGTCTGGTACAGTTAAAATCGAGGCAATTGCAAGAGAACCTGGTTCAAGAACTAAAATGGCTGTTTCATCTAGCGACGACAAAGTCGACCCAGTAGGTAGCTGTGTTGGACAAAAAGGTATTAGAGTTCAATCAATCATCGCAGAACTTTTTGGTGAAAAAATTGACATTATTCAATATTCAACTACAACTGAAAGATTCATTGCCGCGGCGCTCGCACCTGCGATGGTTACCGACGTTGTCTTAGACGAAGAAGAAAAGAAAGCAACAGTTTCAGTTCCTGAAGATCAACAAAGCTTGGCAATTGGTAAAGAGGGTCAAAACGCCAGATTGGCAAATAAACTTACAAGGTGGAAAATAGATATTAAAGGTGCAGCAGGTGTCTTTGGAAATGAAGAATCTACGTCAACTAAAGAGACACAAGAAGAGGCAGTAAGAGGTGTTTGGGACGATGCAATTAGAGCTGCAACCAAAGAGCTAAATGATGAAAAAGAGAAAAAAGCGCAAGAAGTCGCTGCCGCCGAAGAGGATGCCAGACTTGCTCAAGATGAACAAGCATCTGGGGATGAAGAGAAAACTGAAGAAACTGCAGATGGTGAAGAACAGGTTCAAGACGAACACTCCGAAGAGGCATAATAAAATGGCTTATATAGGAAAGCTATGCAAAACAAAAAAAATACTGAAACACATGAATATAGACCTCCAATTGTCACGGTCATGGGCCATGTTGATCATGGTAAAACCAGTATTCTCGACGCAATAAGAAACACCAAAGTACAGCTAGGCGAATACGGAGGAATTACTCAGCATATTGGCGCTTACCAAATTATCCATAATAACCAAAAAATTACATTTATTGATACACCAGGACATGCAGCGTTTTCTCAAATGCGTGCAAGAGGTGGCAGAGTTGCAGATATTGTTGTACTTGTAGTGGCAGCCGATTCAGGTGTTCAGCCACAAACAAGAGAGGCAATAGCACACGCAAAAGCATCAGGTGCCCAGATTATTGTTGTTGTAAACAAAATTGATTTACCTGCAGCAGATACCCAAAAAGCAAAACAGCAGCTCGCTCAAGAAAATATATTGGTTGAGGATTGGGGTGGAAACATAGTTTGTATTGAAGTCTCAGCAAAACAAAAAACAAATCTCGACAAGCTTCTCGACGCGATACTAGCTGTTGCTGAATTATTAGAACTTAGGGATCTCCCAGACGCAGAAATCGAAGGAACCATTATTGAGTCAAAAAAAGATGTAAAAAAAGGTGTAGTTGTGACCTGCATAATAAAAGCAGGAACACTGCATGTTGGTGATAAGGTAACTGCGAGTGGGCATACAGCAAAGATTAGATCTATGATGGATGATAAAGGTAGACTCTTACAAGAGGCTGTTCCAAGCACACCGATTGAAATCACAGGGTTTAAAGAAGTTCCAAATGTTGGTGATTTAATAGTCCAAGAAGGAAGCGAACTCGCATCTTTAGCCCTCGACGAAACGAGAGAAGAGATAATCGGCAAGGATACAAGTAAAGTTGTTTCAATAGTGCTTAAAGCTGACACCCAAGGTACCTTAGAGGCGGTAAAGGCGAGTTTGGCAGAGTTGCTAACATCTGGGGCTGGCCTAACCTTTTCTATCAAATTCTTGCTTACATCCACAGGAGAAGTTACTGACTCAGATATTGCTCTAGCACAAAGCGGTGACGGTTTGGTTTTGGGTTTTAATGTTAAGGTTTCGAGTTTTATCAACGACTTAGCAAGAGAATCTGGGGTAGTTGTGAGGTCCTACAGCACAATCTACGACTTAATCGACGAGGTTAGCAATCTTCTTGAGGGCACTGCGTTGTCTGAAGAGAAAAAGGTAAAAGGACGCGCTCAAATAATAAAGATATTTAAGCTTGAATCAGGGGACAGAATACTAGGTTGCAATGTTGAATTAGGCCGATTAAAGGAAAAAAACCGCATTGCTATCTTTGATAAGAACCCTGCTGATGTAAAAGACATAAGATCAGAGGCACTGTATATGGGTGCAATCAAGAAAATTAAAGTTGAGAAGGATGAAGTTGAAGATATAGGCAAAGGAAAAGAGTGCGGATTGTTGATCAGACCGCAGTTTGAGGACGTTCAAAAAGAGATGTGGATCGAGGTTTTGTAAGAATGTAACCCCCGAGGTTGACGCTATAGGGTTGTTACGGTATAATCCCAAAGTAAAAAATTAAAGTATAAATAACCCGCCCAAAATCTATCTATGAAAGAAGAAAATCACAAAGACAGAGTCCAGTCTTTAATTGAGGAGTCGAATAACATTGCAATCATACCTTCGAAGGTTGCTGGGGCAGACGCATTTTGTGCAAGCGTGGCTCTTTACTATATGTTAAAGGAGCAAGAAAAGAATGTAACCCTCATCTACCCAGGAAAACAGCCAAAAGACACAGAGGGAATAATAAAAGATGAGCTTGTTACAAAAGACATCGGCGACAGGAGTTTAGTGGTTTCAATAGATTATGCTGACACCGATGCTTCAAAAGTACATTACAACACTGACGACGGGGTTCTTACTCTAAAAATTCAACCAATTCCCGCAGATTTTGAAAAAGATTTGCGTGTAACCGCAAAAATTACAGGGTACGACTTTGATCTAATCTTTGGAGTTGGTGCGCAGTCGATTGAAGATTTAGGCTCTTCTTATGAGATGTTGGATTCAAATTCCAAGCTTTCTAGAATAGTAAACATCGATAATTCAGGTGCAAACGAAAGATTTGGCTTTATAAACGCAATTGAGCACGATGCAGCCAGCTTAAGTTTACTAGTTTTGCAAAGAGCACCAAGATGGGGAATAAAACCAAGCGAGAGAGCTGCAAAGGCTATATTGAAGGGAATAACACTAAAAGAACCGCAACATAGGGACTAATTGGAGGTTGATTTAGTGGGCTTAGTTTGGTAAGATGTACAATGATTATGGCGCTAGATAAAGATAAAAAGCAAAAGATAATAAAGGATACACAGGTACACGCAAGTGATACTGGTTCGCCTGAGGTCCAAATTAGTTTGCTAAGCGAAAAAATAGCTTCGCTTTCTGACCATCTCAAAAAACACAAAAAGGACAATCACTCTAGAAGAGGTCTTTTACAGATGGTAAATAAAAGAAGAAGACTTATGGCTTATCTAAAGCGTAAAGACGAGGAGAGATATAATAGTCTTCTCGAAAAGTTGGACATTAACAAGTAATTAATTAGTCGGGAGAATTTGTACAAGAGATTAGGAAATGGAATATTCTTTATGATTTTTCGTAAGAAATATCTCAGTTCTTAATCGTCTACTGCTTAGTATCCCAAAAATAAAAAAATGAATAAAAATATAATATATAAAGAGATTGAGTTTGCAGGTCGAAAATTAACGTTGGAAACAGGAAAGCTCGCAACGATGACAAACATGTCAGTAAAAGCCACTTATGGTGATACTGTACTTCTCGTAACGGTAGTTTCAGGTGGATACGATCCAGAGAGCGATTATTTTCCTCTCAATATCGTATATCTTGAAAAGTACTATGCTGGTGGTTTAATAAAAAATTCCAGATTCCAAAAAAGAGATGGTAAAGGTTCAGACGATGCAATTATTGCAGGGCGTGTTATTGACCACGCTGTTCGACCTTTGTTTCCAAGCGACTTTAGCGATGAAGTTCAGTTAGTAGTAACTGTTTTATCACTTGATCAGGACGCTGACCCAAGATTTTTAAGTATGATCGCGGCTTCAGCTGCGTTTCATGCTTCTAATATTCCATGGGCTGGGCCTATGGCCTCAATAAGATTGGGTTACGTTGATGGCAATTTCGCGCTTTGCCCTAGCAAAGATGTTCTTCATAATAAGAGCGAACTTGATATGATAGTTTCTTTTGTTGGTGATGATAGACGCTTCTTAGCATTAGAAGCTGAAGCTAACATATTACCCGAAGAGAAAATTATGGCTGCTGTTGATTTCGCAAGAGAAAACACAGGACCACTTTTTGACTTTATCAACGACTTTGCTAAAGAAGTAAATCCTAATAATGAAAAATATACTTACACATCAACAAAACCAAGTGAAGAAATCTACAACGATGTTGAAAAAATTGCTGGCGCAAGAATAAAAGAAGCAATGCAAAAAAATCTCGATAAAGATGAGATGCAACTTTTACTCTCACAAATTAATGAAGAAGTAACCACAGGTCTTGAAGGAAAGTACAAAAAAGTAGATATGTTGTCTGTCGTCGAACTAATAAAGAAGTATACTATGCAAAGTATGATTCTCGAGACGGGAAAACGCCCAGATGGAAGAGAAATTAAAGAAATAAGACCGCTTTCAGCAGAAGTAGGTGTTTTACCAAGAACTCACGGAAGCGCGCTTTTTTCAAGAGGACTTACGCAGGTAATGACAATTGCCACCCTAGGTTCTCCTTCGAGCGAATTACTCGTACAAGATATGTACGGCGAGTCTTCAAAGAAATTTTTACATTACTACAATTTTCCTCCTTTCTCGAGTGGAGAAACAGGTAAGATTGGATACCCAAAAAATCGAGAAATCGGTCATGGGATGATCGCAGAAAATGGTTTAAGACCAGTTATACCTTCACAAAAGGACTTTCCTTACATGATATTGCTGGTTTCTGAAACTATGTCATCTAGTGGCTCAACTTCAATGGCGTCAACATGTGGTTCAACACTCGCGTTAATGGACGCTGGTGTACCTATTAAAGATATGGTTGCAGGAATTGGCGTTGGTTTAATAGCAGACGAGGGCTTTAAAAAGCATTTAATAATGACCGACCTTGCCTATATGGAAGACGCATTTGGACTTCTCGACTTTAAAATGACAGGTACTAGAACAGGTGTGACCGCAATTCAATGTGATATGAAGTCGAAAGGTATACCTTTTGAACTTTTACCAAAAATAATTGAACAGTCTAAAGAAGGACGCGCACATGTTTTGGATGTTATGGAAGCCACAATTTCTAAGCCACGCGCAGAAGTTTCAGTCTATGCTCCAAAATCAGCAACCGTAATGATTAGCCCAGATAAAATTGGATTAGTTATCGGTTCAGGTGGAAAGACAATAAAAGAAATTCAAGAAAAGACAAACACAGAGATTGCGATTGACGACGATGGAACAGTTGTTGTATCAGGCATAATCA
Source organism: uncultured candidate division WWE3 bacterium (assembly GCA_963765125.1). Classification (GTDB taxonomy): domain Bacteria; phylum Patescibacteriota; class WWE3; order UBA101185; family UBA10185; genus CAVXUZ01. Next base: position 420,736 of record CAVXUZ010000005.1, on the reverse strand, counting down.
AAGAGAATGTCGAAAAAGCAGCGAGCATTGTTGCAAATCTTGTAAAAGACATTGAGCCTGGCGAAATATACGACGGTGTTGTCGAAGAAGTAGTAGAATTTGGCGCTTTCGTAGAAATTCTTCCAGGAAAAAATGGACTTCTTCACATAAGCGAAATATCTAATGAATATGTTGACGATGCAAGCAAGTTTCTAAAAGCAGGAGACACCGTTAAGGTTAAAGTTCTCGAGGTTTCAAGAGACGGTAAGATCAGTCTTTCAAAGAAAATATTAGAAGAAGGTGCTGATCAGCACCGAGAGCCAAGACCTAGGTTTGGTGGAAGACCAAACGATCGAAGTGGTAGAGGCGGTCATGGCCCAAGAGGTGACCGTGGAGATCGACCACAAAGATATAACAATAGGCAAAATTGATGGTAAAATTTTGTAGATGAAGAGAATCTGCCCACATTGTAATGTTTCACTAAAAGATAGCGATAACTACTTTTGTTCTAATTGTGGTTATAAGCTTGATGACTATTTAGTTTTACATACGGCTTCTTTTAATCCAAAAAAATCTAGATTTTCACCAAACAAGAAAAAAATTAAGTTTGAGTTTTCTTTTAACAAAAATGTAAAAATCGCTTTGGTGATTATTGCTGGATTTGTTCTAATTTCGCTATTAGCAATTTTTCTGACGAAGCTTGTCGCCGCACAAAAGAAAAAAGCAATTGACCAGCCAGTGCAGACAAAAAGGATTATTTACAATAATACAATTGACGCAGGGCTTAAGGATGCTAATTTTGTTTTTGGAATAAAAGAACTCACTCGTTTTGTCCCTGAGGATGCAGATTTTTTTGTTGAGGGTAGCAATTTTGATGAATTTTTAACAAAATTTAATGCGCAAGATGACCAACAACTCAATGTTAAAGAAAGATTTGGTATTACACTAAACGATAGGTTTGCAATTTACGGAAAAATGGTTGAAAACGGTTGGCAATACGCGCTTATTGCAGAAGTTTACCCCGATGAGGCGCAAGCCCTTGAAGTTAACTCTGTACTGAAAGAGGCTAAGGACGCAATTTTAGAGGATGGAACCGAGGAAGTACTAGATGTAAAAGAAACAACTGAGGAACCAAGCAGTGTCGTCGAAGATGACTTTGTAAAAGTAAAGCTTCAGGATGGTGATTATCAGTTGGAATTAGTTGAAAATATCGTCATTATCACCAAATACGAGGCATTTTTTGATGCGATAAACAAATCAGCTCAAGGTGCAGCAAAAAATATTACACATAACCAAAAATATAGTAGCTTTTCTGCCTTTTTACCTCCAGACGGCCAGCTAGTTATGATGATATTTAATGTAGCACCAGAAAACATCTACAATTTAATGATGTCCTTTAATCCTTCTGATGAGGTTGTTAAAATGCTAGAGGAGCCAATTTCAAAGAAATTAGATAAGTTTGTAATAAGAAAAAATGAGTAATCAAGACTATAAAGAACAATCAGTAGCTTCAAACGACGACTTCATTTTTGAAGAGCTCGTTGCTCTCTCAAAAACTGTAGATGAAATAGCCGGCGTTCCTCCCCTTCTTGAAGATAGACTAAGGCAGATGCTCAGAAGGTTGAATAGGATGGCACAACTTGGTCATTACTCTTCTGAGTTTGATAATATTTCACGCTATGTTGAGACTGTTGCAAAAATTCCTTGGAGTAAATCAACGGTTGATAAACTCGATTTAAAAGAGGCCCGTGGTTTGCTCGACGCTTCTCATTACGGGATGGACTATGTTAAAGAAAGAATTTTAGAATATCTTTCAACGCTCATCTTGATTAAAGATCGCGGCGGTGACATGTTTGCAAAAACTCCCGTATTGCTTTTTACAGGTTTGCAAGGTGTAGGTAAAACCACTCTTGCGATCTCTATTGCTAAGGCTTTAGGTAGACAGTTTGTAAGAATTGCCATGGGAGGAATTGGCTCAACATTAGAATTAAGAGGTAAAAGTAAAACTTATCCCGAAGCTGAACCTGGTCAAATCGTTAAAGCTTTGTTAAAAACCCAAGTTATGAACCCTGTAATTTTGTTAGACGAAATTGAAAAGGCGAGCGGAGAAAAAGGTTTGTTAAGTGACGTAATGGCAATTTTGCTCGAAATATTGGATCCTAACCAAAACCATGAATTTAGGGATCATTACGTTGATTTTCCAGTTGATTTGTCGCAGGTGCTTTTTATTTGTTCGGCAAACAACGTTGGTACAATTTCTGCAGCGTTAATGGACAGAATGGAGGTAATAAAAATGCCTTCATACACAGATCACGAAAAATTAGTAATCGCAAAAAATTATCTTTTACCGAAAATCTTTGAAAATTCAGGCTTAAAGCCAGGGGAGTTGTTAGTGGATGAATCTCTCTGGCCAAGTATAGTGAGACCTTTTGGTTATGACAGCGGTATCAGAAGCTTAGGAAGAACTTTAGAGGCTATTTGTAGAAAAGTGGCAAAGCAGATTGTTGAAGGTTCAGTAACGCAAGTTCATTTGACGTCAGAGAATCTTAAGCATTATTTACCAGAATAAAATTATGGAAGAACAAATAAAGGCTATAACAGAGCCAACACTTGAAGAATTAAATAAAATTAGAAACGAAGGCTTTAGGCCGGGAGTTGTCGCGTGCGTCATTCACAATAAAAAAATTCTTATGTTTTTTAAAGAAGAGTATAAGTTGTGGATGTTACCTCAAGGTGGGATTAACAATAAAGAAAAAATAGCCGACGCGCTTTCAAGAAATTTAATCGAAGAATTAGGTGCAGAATTTGTAACGGGATTAGATTTTAAAAACATCATTTATGCAGGATTAGACAGAATGGAGTTTAAACCAGGAAGGCATGAAATGGCAGAGTTGAAAGATGATAGCGGTAAAGATATTCAAATGATTGGTAAAGATTATATTTTTTGTGTTATCACTGCCCCAACTGAAAAAATAGACTTATCAAAAACTGTTTACGACGAGAATTTTTGGATGTCGTTTAGAGAAGCCTATTTTATTGCAGATAGAATGTACCAAAAGGGTAAGAGAAGAATAACAATCAAAATTCTAAACACGCTACAAACGCTAGGTTTAATTGAATGACAAACACCGAACTTTTAGTTGATATTGAAAGAAATATTTCCCTTTGCAAAAAATGCAGATTATATGAGACGGCAAAAAATCCTGTGCCTGGTGAGGGGAGTAACACAACAGAAATCATGTTTATAGGTGAGGCTCCTGGGGCTACCGAGGACGAAACAGGGAGACCGTTTGTGGGCCGCGCTGGTAATCTTCTCACTGCGCTTTTAGAAAAGATTGGACTTAAAAGGACCGACGTTTGGATTGGAAATATTATCAAGCACCGTCCGCCAGAAAATCGTGACCCATTGCCCGATGAGGTTACAGCGTGCTCTCCGTACTTGGCTATGCAAATAAAAATCATCAACCCAAAACTAATTGTAACTTTAGGCAGATACGCGATGAATTACTTTTACCCTGACGGGAAAATTTCCAGAGACAGAGGGCATTTAATAAAAATTAATGGAAGAAATATTTACCCTGTGTACCATCCGGCAGCAGGGTTAAGAAATCCAACTATGCTTGCAGATTTAAAAAGTGATTTTATGAATATTCCAAAGGTTTTAGAAAGTATTAATAATTTAAATCAGGAGCACTCAGAGCCCATCTTGAACGATGGACAAATGAGCCTCTTCTGATAGACTTACTAGATAATGGCGTTTTTCTCAAATACAGATAAACAGGTTGATAATAAGGTTTTAAAGTTCATTGCGATTGGCGACGGGGTTACAAAAAATCTTTCAGTTTATGAGTATGGCGATGACTTGATTGCTGTTGACTACGGTATTGGTTTTCCTGAAAGTGATGACTTTGGCGTTGATTTTATTATTCCCGATAACACGTACTTGCTAGAAAATTCACACAGATTTAAAGCGCTTTTTATCAGCCACGCACATGCGGATCACTTTGCTGCCGTTCCTTATCTATTAAAAGAATTTAACGTACCAGTTTATGCAAATAAGCTTACTCAAGCCTTTATTAAAGAGCAGTTTGAAGAAAAAGAATTCAAATCTCTCAAAGAATCAACAAAATTTCATCTTTTTGATGCTACTACACCTCCAGTACAGATTGGGGTATTTAAAGTTTCAGCATTTAATGTTAACCACTCCGTACCAGATTCTTTAGGGATAGTGATTGACACACCTGAGGGTAGGCTGCTTCACATCGCAGATTACAAGATTGATGAAAACCCAGTAATTGATAAGCCATTAGATTTAAATAGAGTTGCCGAATTGAGCAAAGACGGAGTTTTAATGATGGCTTCTGACTGCTTAGGCTCTCGCTCTGCGGGTGGTGTGGCCTCAGAATCAACACTGTCTGAAACATTTCCAAAGTTATTTGAACGCTTTGAAGGTAGACAGGTTTTAATAACGACAATCTCATCAAATATTTCACGTATGCACCAAATTATCGATGCTGCAATAAAAGCTGGGAGAAAAGTAGTTCCATCAGGGCGTTCGATCGATTCAACTATAAAAATTGCAACAAATTTAGGATATTTAAAGTTTCCTCAAGATGTCTACATGGATCAAAAGGAAGCGCAAGATTACGATCAGCACTCGGTTGTTTATATAATCGCAGGATGTTTTGGTCAGCAAGGTTCGTCATTAGATAGAGTTAGTCGCGGAGAACATAGAGATATTGTTTTAGAGCAGGATGCCGTTGTTGTTTTTTCTTCCGAACCCAACCCTCCTGGTGTTGATATAGCTGTTGAGAGAATGACAGAAAATTTAATTATGGCTGGGGCTGAGGTTTACGATCATACGAATATGGAGCATTTGCATGTGTCTGGGCATGGCCATCGTGAAGAGCTGTCGAAGATGGCGCTAACTGTCAAACCAAAATACTACATACCTATTGGTGGTGGACTTATTCATATGAGAGCTTATGCGAATATGATTTATGACTTGGGTGTTAATAAGGGCAGCGTTTACGAACTTAGCGAAGGCGCCGTTGTTGAATTTAAAAACGGCGTGGCAACTAGAGGAGAAAAGATTGAGGTCAAAGATATGTTTTACGATGGAATTGGTTTAAACCCACTTGTTGTGAAAGATCGTGCACTTTTATCAACCGACGGTGTTTTTGTTATTGTTGTACCCGTTTATAAAGAATCAAGGCAATTAGCCGGGCCGGTCGACGTTGTAACTCGCGGTTTTATATACGTTAAAGAATCGAAAGCTTTATTGGGCAAATCTCGAGATATTGTAAATAAAGTTTTGGATAAAAACCCAAATATTATTGAAGAGTGGAATGAAGTAAAAATAAAAATCGAAAAGAACGTACAAAAGTTTTTAGAAAAAGAAACAGGTAGAACACCCCTAATCATTGTGCATTCCATTTTTATCTAAAGCTTGATATTATAGGATTAATGGCCAAGCGAGGGAGAAAAAAGAAATTCAAAGTAAGTTTTAACATTAGCCCAGAGACATCAAGGTCAATTATTGCGGTGTTACTGCTTTTATTCTCAATTTTAGCCATTATTTCCTTTATCGCCCCACATTACTTTTTAAACGAAAAAATTCAATTGGTTTTTAGAAAAACCCTTGGTTACGCCTCATTCGGCCTGCCGCTTCTAACTGGTGTTATTGGATTAGTTTTTATAGACTCCTTTAAAACAAGATTAAAAGAGCTTAGAGTTGTTGTTGGTTTGGTGATTTTATTGGTTTCACTTGCTGGATTATTTCATATTTTTATTTCACCCGAAATGTCAAAAGAAGTGGCAATAAACGGCGGTGGAGGAGGGTTTATCGGCTACGTGGTGGGGTTTGGTTTGCGAAATCTCTTCAGCGTATTCGGTGGCGTAGCTTTGCTTGCTGGATTGTTGATAATGTCCGTAATTTTAATTTTTGATATATCAATAGATAAAGCAGTTGAGATTTACCGCGAAAAACTTAGTATTGTTGGTTTAATAAAGAAAAAAGAAGGTGATAAGGTTGAAGTAACATCTGGAATGCCCGACGAATCTTTAGAGGGCGAGGTTATTTCACAGTCGCATGGAGATATTCCAGACGAACCTACTTTTGAGATTGTACCTACAATGTCAGAACCGCAGACCGGCGTTGATATTAGAGCCATGCCGGCGATGAACAGTGACATATCTGATATTGCAAAAATTTCATCAAATTTGCCTTATGCCGATAGAGTTTGGGAGTTACCATCAATTGATTTACTTTCTGAAGGCTCTGGTTTGCCGCCTGACACAGGAGACGTGGCTGCACATAAAAAGACTATAGTAGACACGTTAAACTCGTTTGATATACCAGTCGAGATTGTAGATGTGCAAGTAGGCCCTGCGGTCACAAAGTATGCTCTACAAGCTCCACCGGGGGTTAAGCTGGCAAGAATCGCTAACCTACAGTCAAACTTAGCATTGGCTTTGGCGTCACCTACGGGGTCGGTTCGTATCGAAGCTCCTATTCCTGGTAAAGCATTAATAGGTATCGAGGTGCCTAACAGAAGACGCGCAGAGGTGGACTTTAGATCTCTCATCTCATCAGATCAAATGAAGGCGTCAAAATCTAAGCTCGAAATCGTGCTAGGAAAGGATGTTGGCGGTATAACTCACATTTACGACATCAATACAATGCCACACCTTCTTATCGCAGGAACGACAGGCTCAGGAAAATCTGTCTTTATTCATAATCTTATTTTTTCAATTCTTTTTAGGGCTACACCTCAAGAAGTAAAGCTTATTATGATCGATCCAAAGAGAGTTGAGTTAAGCTCTTACGCGGATATTCCACATCTCTATACTCCTTTAATAACCGATACGGAAAAGGCTCCTGCAGTTTTTAAATGGGCGGTAACCGAGATGACGAGGCGATACAAGCTTTTAGAGAGTGCAAAAGCTCGAAATATTGATGCTTATAACGAAAAGTCAGGTTTTCAAGCACTTCCCTATATTGTCATTATTGTCGATGAGTTGGGGGAGATTATGGTTGCAGATCCAAACGCTGTTGAGAAAAATATTATAAGATTAGCCCAACTAGCCAGAGCGACCGGAATTCACCTTGTTTTAGCCGCCCAGAGGCCCTCAGCAGACGTTATAACGGGTTTAATTAAGGCAAATATACCTTGTAGGGTTGCCTTCAATGTGACGGGGCAAGTTGACTCGAGAGTTATTATAGATCAGCCAGGCGCGGAAAAACTTTTAGGAAAAGGAGACATGCTTTTTGTTCCTCCTGACAAACCAACACCTATTAGACTTCAGGGTGCGTTTGTTCGCGATGACGAAATTACGAGAGTGGTAAACTTCTTAAAATCACAGGGTGTACCTCCTGAGTACAAAGAAGAAATTATTGAGAACCCGAAAGACGATAATAGCGGAAAAAGTATTTCTGCAGGTGGAGATAAAAAAGATCCGCATTACGACGAGGCGGTAGATATAGTTGTAAGTACAGGGAGAGCGTCTGCGTCTTTGTTGCAAAGAAGACTTTCGATAGGCTATGCACGTGCAGCGAGGATCCTCGATGAATTAGAAGAGAGTGGTGTGATAGGTACCGCGCAGGGCAGTAGAGCGCGTGAAATAATAAGCGAAGCAATGCCCATGCATGATGGTTTACCTCCTGCTCCAAACGATATTAAAGCCCCCAGAATTAATTTAGATGAGTAGAATAAAATATGAAAAGTGTAGGTAGTTTACTTTTATCAGCAAGAAAAAGTAATGGTTATACAATTGAAGAAGTTAACCGTGCTATAAAAATTCATCCAAAATATATTAAAGCACTTGAAAGCGATGACTACTCTTTGTTTGAAGGAAGAGTGCACGCCAAGGGATTTTTAAAAAATTACGCTGAATTCTTAGAACTGGACCAAGAAGAGATTATGGCGCTGTGGAGGAGAGAGCACGAGCCTTCACTTGAGGATAAACGTGGTGAAAAATTTACTAAGATTAAGGCACTAGAACCAGAAAAATTTATTATCACGCCTGGTTTGGTAATTTCAATTTTTTCAGCTGTGCTTTTGAGTGGTTTTTTTGCGTTTCTCTTTTTTCAATATAAAGCCTATACGGATGCACCTTCTCTTGATCTTTTCTACCCCGAAGACAACATGCTTTCTGAAAACGATATTGTGGATATCACTGGACGTGTTGAGTTAGATTCTGAAGTCTTTATTAACAATCAAAGGATTATCAATAATTCTGACGGGAGCTTTTTAACTTCAATCAAGCTCAGAGAAGGAATCAATACAATAAGCGTTAAGGCGGTGAACAAACTGAATAAGGAAACCGAGATAATTAGGACAATTATATTTAGGCCCACAAAAGAAATGCCTCTTTTTAAACCCACTGAGGAGCTAGATGGTTCTGGTGACGCGGGGCCTTTAGAAGAGACAGTTGGTCAAAACAATGTCGAATAATTTTGGTATCATTTCGCTATGTCAAAAAATAAAAACGAGAAAAAATCATTAAGAAGACAAAAAGAGATAATTAAAGCTCAAATTAGCAGCGGTACAAGAGTAAAAGTTAACGATTCTTCTTCAAGTGTGGAGGTTCAGGAAGTTGCAGGACAGCCAAAAAAGCTTGATCAAAGACTGCCTTTCGAACAAATTAAAGGCGACTTGCTTAAAACGGCAATTTTCGCTGTTATTGTAATTGGATTTTTGATTTTTTTGAAAACTCAAAACCTAGAGTTTGATTTCGGCGTCAATAAATAAATCGAGGTCTCCATCTAAAACCGCATCTGGGTTGGTACTTTCAACGTCAGTTCTTAAATCTTTCACTAATTTGTAAGGATGAAGCACGTAGTTTCTAATTTGATTACCCCAACCTGGTGTAATGTGTTGGCCCTTAAGGCGTCTTTTTTCTTGCTCCATTTTTTCTAATTCTTTGGCGTAAAGACGAGACTTTAAGATTTGCATAGCTTTTTCTCTATTTTTTCCTTGGTATCTTTCGCTTTGATTTTCAACAATAATACCTGATGGTTTATGTTTTATTCTTACGGCAGTTGAAACTTTGTTGACGTTTTGTCCGCCCTTGCCACCCGAGCGGTAGCTTTCAAACTCGAGATCTTCTTCTTTAATTTCTATATCTATCGAGTCGTCAATCATAGGCACGATTTCTACTAGTGCAAAGGAGGTTTGTCTGAGGTCATCAGCATTGAATGGTGATTGCCTAACAAGTCTATGAACTCCACTTTCGCGTTTTAAAAATCCGTAACTGTACTTACCGTCAATTTCAAAGGTAACTGTTTTAAAACCTGCCTCATCACCATTAATCATATGAATTATATCTGTTTTAAAATTCTTTCTTTCTGCGTATCTAAGATACATTCTTAAAAGCATCGCAACCCAGTCCATCGCCTCAGTACCACCTTGGCCGGCGTGTATGCTCATAATGGCGTCAGATTTATCGTGTTTTTCAGAAAGAAAGTACCTCAGCTCAAGCTTTTTTATCTCATTATCAAACTCCTCAGGTGTTCCCGTTTCAGAGATAAGCTCAAGCATTTCGTAGTCTTCCACATCTTTTGCCAGGTCGGCGCGGTCTTGTGATATTTTTTGCCCTAATTCCCAATTCTGCCAAATCTTTTCATCTGCAAGCTCTTCATCGAATTGTTTTATTTTGGCTTTTTTATCGTCAATAAATAGATTTTTTCTTAAATTATCCAAACGTTCATTTTGCTCTTTCATAACTTTTGTAGTATAACATTCCTAACTAAACTCTTGGAAAGGAAGGTAACGGTGAACTGGGTCTACCTTTTACAAATGGTTTTAGGCGTGTTGTTCGCGCTGCTAGGTGTAATAATCCTTCTAGGGCACGTAAAGAAATATCGTGTGTTTGTTGAGAACTTACCACGAATAAACCCGCACTGGACACAATACAGAGCAGATAGGGGAGCCTCTGTCTTTTTAATCTGTTTTGGGGTAATTCTGATTGGTGGGTCACTGCTACACATTATAGGAGGCTAAATGTTTAAAACACTTTGGGATTTTCTAGTTATTGTACCAGGCTGTTTGATTGGGGCATTGATGGCGTTTATTTTTTCTGCGGTTGCGGTAAAGTGGTTTCATAAACTACTAAACCGAATTGCACGCAAAAGATTGTCATTGCCGTTTTTTGCTTTTTTGTGTTTGGTTTTAACCGCTGCAACAATTATCGTTAGCGTTTTTGTTCTCTGTGCTGTTGTCTAGACTGTTTTACAGAGCCGTTATTTAATAAATGACGGCTCATTTTTTTAAAAATATTTCCATACCTAATGTTACTGTGTCACCCTGTTTAAACTCTTTTTTAAGAATATTTTCTGCAACGTAGGTTTCGACACTTTCTTCGATTGTTCTTGCAAGAGGTCTCGCACCCCACTCTGGACTAAATCCTCGCTTTATCAATTCAGTAATCAATTCATCACTAAATGTAATTTTAATTTTTTTCTCCTGCGTTCTTTTTACTACATTTGCAAGCATAATATTTGCGATTTTTCTTACCTCTTCAATTTGAAGAGGCTTGTAGACAATGATTCCGGTGAATCGGTTAAGAAACTCTGGCGCAAATTTATCCCTTACCGCAGCCATTGCCGACTCTTCTATTTCTTCATAGCTACCGCCTCGTTGGGTTATTTCTTGAATTTGTTTAGTTCCCACATTACTTGTAGCGATGATGATTGTATTTGTGAAATCAACGGTTTTTCCTGACGAATCTGTGAGACGTGCATCGTCTAAAACCTGTAAAAATGTAAGCATAACCTGCTGATGTGCTTTTTCAATTTCATCGAGAAGTAAAACAACGAATGGTTTTGTTCTAATTTGCTCAGTAAGAATACCTTTTGTTTTTCCATCAGAGGTTCCAATAAGTTTATCGATGCTGTCTGGGCTTTGATACTCACTCATATCGAGTCTCACCATTGCTTTTTTATCACCAAAATATGTTTCGCTTAAGGTTTTTGCAGTTTCCGTTTTTCCAACACCAGTTGTTCCAACGAATAAGAAACTTGCGATTGGTTTGTTTTCGTCTCTTATACCAACTCTCGCGCGCTTTATAGCGTTAGCAATTTTTATAATTGCATGATCCTGACCGATTACTCTTTTTTTCATTTCTGATTCTATGTTTAGTAATTTTTCTGATTCATCATCAGAAATTGCAGAGACAGGCACCCGAGTCATCTCAGTAATTATTTTTTCTATAATTTTTACGCTCACAACCCTGTCTGTACTTCGTGCCTCATTTGTTGCACGATTTAAAATATCAATTGCTTTGTCTGGTAACACCCTATCGTGAATTAGCTTTTCGGAGAGTTTTATAATCTTAAAAAGGGCTGGAATTGTTATAACTACGCCATATTTACGTTCGTCTCTAATTGCACGATGCTTTAGAATTTCTAATGTCGATGTAAAGTCAGCTTCTTGAACCTCAAATATTTGAAATAGTCTAGAAAAAGAACCTATTGGCTCAATGTACTTTCTGTAATTTTCAAGGTTGGTCGCACCAATAAATTGTACTGAGCTTGATGCGAGGTATGGTTCTAGGATTGAATAAACCGTTGAAAAATCTTCTGAGTTATCGACGGGGGAAACAAGATTATGTATTTCATCAATAAATAAAATTATATCTTTTGAGGCGACTACCTCATCTAGCGCTTGTTTGAGTTTAGACGCAACTTCTCCTGAGTGCCTCGCGCCAGAAATTAATCCACCCATTTCTAAGCTCACAATCCTTTTATTTCTAAGTGATTTATATTCAGTACCATGCATTATTCTGTGAGCGATACCCATTACGAGAGATGTTTTTCCACAACCCGGTTCACCGAGAATTAAGATGTTTTCGTTTGCGCCACCTAAAGTACTTGCTATTTTTCCGACTTCAAGATCACGCCCAACAATATCTGGAAGTAAACCTCTCTTAACAAGTTTTGTAAAATCTCTAGAGATGGCATCAAGGTGGGGAGTAACTCTGCCTGTAAGGCCGTGGCCAAATCCTCCCATTGGGGGCATGATGTAGTCATCTTGCCAAAAGTACATACTGTTCAAAAAGTCTCTTCGTTGGACAATCCAAAATGCGCTTTCTTTCAAGTGACGTAGTTCTGAGCCATAACCAGAGAGTATGGTTTCAATATTAGGAATTGCTGTAATAACAGCCATAAATAGATGCTCCATTTCGACATATTTTGATTTATTTTCGATGGCAAAGTCATATGCAAGATTTTGAATTTTACTCTGCTCAAATATTTCAGTTTTACTAATCTTATCCTCAAGCCCTTTATTTGCCATTTCTGATTTATTTAGTAAGTAAGAAATTTGTGGGTTATGTAGAAAAATGTTTGTAAAATACGCGCCTTTTCCTACAATATCCATAAAATTTCTTTTAACGTCGGGTCTAAAAGAATCGAGGGCCTGTTCTTTTTTTACCTCAGAAACCTTTTTGTCAGGTGTTGTAACTTTTTTGATTGTTACAGCTATATAAAGCGCAAGAACAAAAGGTATTGACCAAAAATCAAAATAATAGAACGCAAATGGTAAAAGCAGATACCAGACGATTGGTGCTAGCATGCTTACAATTCCTAGAAAGCCAATAAAAACTAATCCAAACACAATAAAAATAATTCTTGTGAAAAAACCGATAATTCTTCCAATAAATGAGTAGTCGCCATAAAGCGGTGTAAAGATTAACCTAAGGTTTACTGTAAAAGAAAGTTCGTAATTTGCAAAAATCAATATTCGTGTGAATATTGTGTATATTTTTTTTGGGGCAGTATAAAACCACCAGACCAAGAATTTACTAATCGATCGTGGTATATCGAGCACCATTTTAGTATATCTAATATTTTTCTCACATGACAGCATTAGGTATCTCCCGGGGCGATACCCAATTATCGTTTAAAGTCCCAGCGAGTTGAATATAAAGTCAAATACGGCGGTTTTGCCTTGTTTTGTGTCAGATACAGCGTCAGTAGAAAACCTTAAGATCATACCCTTAACTGACCCAGACGCCATAGAACTAAGATCAAATCCTTCAGTTTTCCATTTGATGATTGTTTTTCTTCCGAATGAAGAGCCTAGCTCGTTATCTTCTACTATCCCGTTATTGTTTGGGTCACCCCAATTTATTGGTTCAACATAGATGATTTGTCTTAACTCGTCAGGATCGTTGGCTGTTTCGTAATTTGAGACGCTGGTGAGTTGTATGTGCCCCGAAGCGTTGTTATAAAGTTTTAATGGGTAATCTTGGCGCCAGTTAGGTCCGATGTTAGAAAATTTAGGTCCTGGAAGAGTATCAGTGAGATTGCTAGCCGAAGTTGGCCCCGCTAAATCTTTGAGAAGCTTAATATCCGCGCTGCCTACTGAAAATGATGAACCAAGAATATCTCCTTTATCGCCAAAAGCTGCTACAGTTACGCCAGAAGCAAGTACAACAAGTAGACCTGCTGCTAGGAGCATAAACTTCATCGATGGTTTTTTTAGTTGCATTTTATTCACCTCCCTTCGATAGTAAGTTCGAACTTTTTAAACTTGTGAACTCTGTTTCAGTTGCAATAATATGGTCAATAAAAGTAAGCCCTACTGCCGTACAGGCGTTTTGTAGGTTTTTTGTAATTTCAATGTCTTCATGGCTTGGTGATGAATCTCCTGAGGGGTGATTGTGCGCGATGATTATTCCTACTGCATTTTTTTCTAATGCTTTTTTTATTATCTCTCGCAATGGAAATAAACTTTCGTTAATGGAGCCCAAAGATATTAAATCAATTGAGGTGACACATCTTCGAGAATTTAGCGATAGAAGATAAACGTGCTCTTGTTTTTTACCAACAAAAAATCTTTTAATGGTTTTATACGCAGACTCTGGATTGTTAATAAATTCTAGCTGGTCGGATTTTGTATGCATTATTCTTTTACATACCTCTGAAATTGCTCTAATCTTTGATGCTTTAGCCGCGCCAATATAACGCAGTTTTATGAGTTCAAAATATTCAGCGTCAAATACCTTTTTTAATGAACCGAAATGCTTTAAGAGTAAATTTGCTAAATCCACCGCCGAGGTATTTGCACCGCCGGTTTGTAAAATTAAAGCTAGAAGTTCAGATTCAGAAAGTGAAGCATCACCAAACCCAATAAGCCTCTCTCTTGGTTTATTTTCGTTTAGTAAATCTTTTATAAGTAACTTATCAGACACAAATATAATATAGGTTGTTGCAATATGTATTGCTAGGTGATAAGTTCTAATTACCTAAGAATATATGCCCAAAGATTCCACAAACATTGGTATAAAAATTAAAAAAATCAGAGACAACTATAATTTGTCTCAAGACAGGTTTGGTAAGAAGCTAGGTTTATCTGGAAAAACGATCTCAGCATATGAAACCGGTCGAACGTGCCCGCCTTTAAAAATAGTAGAAAGAATTGTTAATAACTACAACACTCCCTTTATAAATATAAGAGAGGATGAAAAAACAAAGTTACAAATGAAACTCGAATCTCTTCAAAAAGAAATTATTGATATTAAAGAAATGATAGAGGGGAGCTTATCTCTTTGAGTATTGTGGAGCTTTTCTAGCTTTTCTCAAGTAAGGTTTCTTTCTCTCAACCATTCTTGGGTCTCTAGTAAGAAATCCACCGTGACTTAAGATTGTTCTATACTCGTCGCTAATTCTTGCAAGTGCGCGTGAAAGACCGTGAACGACTGCACCTAGCTGTGCTGAAGGGCCTGAACCATTTACCTTTATTGTGCCTCTAAACTGTGTTTCAGGATGTGCTACACCTACAGCGTGAAAAGGTCTTTTCCACTCAAGTTGATCTATTTCTGTTGTGTAATGCTCGTCAATTTTTTTATCGTTTACTAAGATTTCGCCTTTTTCAGGAAACAAAAATACTCTTGCAACTGCTGTTTTTCTTCTACCAGTAGTAGTAATTAAATTTTCTTTAGATTCAACTTTAGCCATGGTTATTTATTACCTCCAAGTTGAGCTTGATGTGGGTGTTCAGTACCTTCATAAATTTTTAAATTGCTCATTCTGACTTTTCTTAGTTTGTTCTTTGGTAACATACCCGACACTGCTTTTTTAAGAACTTCTGTTGGTTTTCGTGCAAAAAGTTTCCCAAGGGTTTCGCTTTTGATTCCGCCGGGGTAACCAGTGTGCCAGTAATATTTTTTATCTTGTAGTTTATTACCTGAAAATTCAACCTTCTCGGCGTTTATAACAACAACCTTATCGCCAACATTTATATTTGGTGTAAAAGTAGGTTTATTTTTACCAGTGAGCATGTCAGCAATTTCTGTTGCCACTTTACCCAATATTTTGCCCTCGGCGTTGACGATTTTCCAATCAACTTCTAGTTTGTTGTGAGTTGGTATGTATGTTCTTGTCATTTTTTAGCTACTTTCTTTACTTTTGAAACTTTTGTTGTTTTTTCAGTAGGTTTTTTTGTTTCAACTGTTTCCGTTTTTTCTTCTTTTTCTTCTTTTACCTTTTTACTCTTTGGTTTTTCGGTAAGTTCAATTCTTGCCATTGGAGCGTTATCGCCGACTCGATTTGGTAGTTTTACAATTCTTGTATATCCACCTGGTCGATTAACAAATCTAACACCGAGGTCGGTTAACATTTTTCTAACCGCTTCATCAGTTGTTAGCTTCGCCTTCATAAATTTAACGTTGTTAAACTCTTGACCGGTTTTTGCTCTGGTAATTAATTTCTCAAAGTAAGATCTAAAATACTTTGCTTTTCTTAGAGTTGTTGTTATTGACTCATGGAGAGTTAGGTCATTAGAAAGGTTTCTTATTAATGCCTTTCTGTGATCAAGATCTCTATTTAGAAGTTTAGCCTTAACTCTATGACGCATTTTAGTCTCTTAGCCCTTCTTTTTTGAGTAATTTGTTGATTTCAGTGATTGATTTCTCACCGAGATTTTTAATGTCTGCTAAGTCTTCTGCGGTTTTTTTTGAAAGTTGCGCTAATGTGTCAATTCCTGCTTTTTTCAAAGCGTTAACAGTTCTAGTTTGAAGTGGCAATTCATCGACGAGAACCTCATCCATATGATGTGACTCTGATGTAATTGCGTCAACCATCTCTGGTTTTTCATCGACGGCTTGTTCCCATCTTGAAAGTATTCCAAAGAAATCTGAAAGAATTGCTGAAGATTTATAAACAGCTGTTGAAGGTTTCATGCTTCCGTCTGTTTCAACTGTAAGGATTAGTTTATCGAGGTCAGTTTTTTCACCTGATCTTGTGTCCTCAATCTCCATAACTGCTTTAATAACTGGTGAGAAAAGTGCGTCAATAACTATTACTCCAACCTTTGAGCTTTGTCTATCTTCCATAGGAGAATAACCAACACCATTTTCAACAATAAGTTCGATGTTTAGCTTTGTTTTTTTATTTGCTAACGTAGCTATGTGTAGATCTTTGTTGATAATTTCTAGATCAGAAGTGGTTTCAATCGCGTCAGCTGTAACGACACCAGGTCCTTCAACATTGATAGTTGCAACTTCTGGATTATTGCTATGTTTCTTAATTCTGATTTTTTTAAGATTTAAAATTATTTCAACAATGTCTTCTTTTACACCTTCTAGTGTTGCAAATTGATGGTTTGCACCCTCAATTTTTATCTGAGTAACTGCAGCGCCAGGAAGCGATGTAAGAAGTACTCTTCTCAGAGTGTTTCCTAAAGTATGTCCGAAACCTTTTGGTAGCGGATCGAATTCGAAAACACCCTCAGTCTTTGTTTCTGAGATTGTTTTTATTTTTAGATCACTTGGTTTAATTTCCATAAAATCTCCTTTATCTTGAATAGTATTCAATAATTAATTGTATATTTATATTTTCTAGAGAATCATCTAACGTAGGCAGTTTAACAAATTTTACGTATTTTTCTTTAACGTTTGCTTCAAGCCACTCAGGCATAGCAAAACCTTCTCTAAGGTGAACTCGACCGAAATCGACTGGTTTTAATATATCTCCTACATTAAGCTGTATTGACGTTGTTCTAACCACTTTACCGTTAACCTCAAAAAATCCAGATCTAATAAGTTGTCTTGCCTGTGCTCTAGAAACACAAAAACCACTTCTATAGACCAAATTATCGAGTCTTGCCTCAAGATGTTTTAACAAAGCCTCGCCTGTAACGCCTTTTGATTTCATAGCAGCGTTTACGTAGATTCTAAATTGTTTTTCAAGAACTCCGTATACTCTTTTTGCTTTTTGCTTTTCTCTTAACTGTTTTCCATAGTCTGATAGTCTTGTTCTTGAGTTGCCGTGTTGACCTGGCGCGTAGTTTCTTTTTGTAATCGCACATTTATCTGTGTGGCATCTTGTACCTTTAAGATAGAGTTTTTCACCCTCTCTTCTGCACAGTCTACATTTTGGTCCTTTATTTCTTGCCATTTTTAAACTCTTCGTCTCTTTTTAGGTCTGCACCCATTATGTGGAATAGGTGTAGCGTCAGAAATTGATACTACGTTTAGTCCTCCTGTTTTTAACGCTTTTATTGCGGGAACTCTTCCAAGTCCTGGTCCTTTAACTACAACTGATACTTCTCTTAATCCAGCTGCTGATGCTCTTCTAGCAATTTCTTCTGTTGTTTTTGTTGCAGCGTAAGGTGTTGATTTTCTTGAACCTTTAAAACCTGCGCCACCTGCACTACCGGAGAAAAGTGAATTTCCCTCAGCGTCTGTGATTGTAACAAGTGTGTTGTTAAATCCAGCCTTAATATAGGCTCTTCCTGTTGTTGGTATTATTTTTTCTTTAGTCTTTTTTGCCATAATTATTTATTTCTTAGTTAGTTTCTTTTTCATACCACCGACGGTTTTTTTCTTACCCTTTCTTGTTCTTGCGTTGTGGCTAGTTGCCTGGCCCCTTACTGGTAATCCATCTCTGTGTCGTAAACCTCTGTATGATTTGATGTCCATAAGTCTTCTTACATTCTGGCTTATTATTCTTCTTAACTCTCCCTCAACCGGAATTTGTAATTCGTTGATTACGGTTTGGATTTTTGCCAAATCTGCGTCTGTTAGATCTTTTACTCTTGTACTTTCGTTTATACCTGTCTTTTTAACTATTTCTTCAGAGTGGGTTTTTCCAATTCCGTGGATATATGTAAGGGCAATTATAAGTCTTTTTTCATCTGGGATATTAACTCCCGACATTCTTGCCATAATTTATCCTTGTCTTTGTTTGTGTTTAGGGTTTCTTTTACAGATAACTCTAACCACTCCTTTTCTTCTAACAACTTTGCAGTCATCACATATTGTTTTTACCGACGCTTTTACTTTCATAATATTTTGTAGGGCTAGGCCTATCTATACCTATAAGCTATTCTTCCGCGGGTTAGGTCATGTGGCGAAAACTCCACTTTTACTTTATCTCCGGGCAAAAGCCTAATATGGAACTTTCGCATTTTACCAGAAATTGTGGCCAACGCAACAGTTTCATCGACTAAATCAACCTTGAACATTCCGCCCTGTAGGGCTTCGGTTATTGTTCCATCTTTTGTTATAACTTGCTTTGTATTCTCGGTCATTATTGATACGGGACTGATTCTAGCAAATTAAATATGCTCGGTCAACGAAATATCGCATATTAATAAGGTTTTTGAGATTTAAACATCCCGTAATGCGTGGTCTCCGAAAAATACCCATTTGCTTCAATTTCCTCAAGAATTTGTTTTTCGATTACTTTTAACGCTTCATGCCAGAGTTCGTCGTTTGGTTGAGGAAAGAACGCATAATCCTTAAGAGTATCAAAATATTCTATGTACACGTCGGGCTTATAGAGTTTTATTTCGCCAATGTGCTGGTCTGTGATAGGCGGTTCAAACATTGTAAGTATAGTAGGCAGGTTTTCTAGCATAACACGGCCGAGTGTATTATTTGAGTTTACGTTTGGTAGCAGCTCAGCTACCATTTGGGTGAATTTTCTTCTTTTCGGAAGATGACCTCGGCCATGCGCAGCACCCATAAAATAGCCTTCAGGCTTTAAAACTCTATTTATTTCATCTAGTGCTTGTTGCATATTGCGAAATGTATGAAGGGTAAAATTTGCGACAACAATATCAAAATGCGCGTCTACAAAAGACATATTGTGTGCGTCTAAAACTTGAAAGAATATGTCTTTTCCGCTTTTAATCTTATTTGCCTCTTCGATAAGCTCTTTTGAAACGTCGATTCCAGTAAGCGGCCCTTTATAATTTTTTTCTCTGAGACTAATTAAGAACTCTCCATCACCACACCCAATTTCTAAAACAGAGAGGGGATCATGAGTGAGAATTTCATCAGCAACCTTATCGTATATATCAGATTTAGGTAGTTCATAATCGTAAAGATGTTTTCGTTTCACTAGATTTTCTTTTGTTTTTGCTTTTTCTGGACCAATCATATTTCTTGACAACGCTAATTAATAGCTATTATATATAAGTATTACAAAAAAGCTTAGATAAGGGAAGTTTCCACCCTTTGAGCTGCATGGAGGAAATGCCATAGCCGTGTGGGCACGTTACAGCCTTTAAAGTTAAAAGTATCAGGTGGCACCGTCCGTAATGGACCCTGACGTGTAGTTGGGGTTTTTTGTTTTCTTGAGGTAAGGCACCTCAAGCCCGTATAATTTAGAAAAGGAAAAATATGCTTGATATTAAATATATTAGAGAAAATCCAGAAGAAGTAAAAAAGGCTATTTTAGATAAGCAGCTTGGTGGAACTGTAGATATTGATGAATTGCTTGATCTAGACGAAAAGTATAGAGATATACTAAGACAAGTTGAGGTTAAACGAAGTTTGAGAAATCAACTTTCAGAGGATATTTCAAAAATTCAAGATAAGGATGCAAAAGAAAAGCTAATTTTAGAAGCAGCTCAAATTAAAGCAGATATTGTAAAACTCGATGTTGAGCTAAAAGATTTAAAAGACAAGTATGATGTCAAAATGTTGTGGGTACCAAATGTACCAGCGCAGGATGTACCTATTGGAAAAGATGAGAGCGGCAATAAAGTGTTACGCCAAGAAGGAAAAATAAAACAGTTTGATTTTGCTCCAAAGAACCATTTTGATTTGGGTGTTTCATTAAACATAATCGATACAGAAAGAGGAGTAAAAATCGGCGGGTTTAGGTCGTACTTTCTAAAAAATGAAGGTGTTGAACTTCACAACGCGTTACTACGCTATGCCATGGATACAATCAAGTCAAAGGGATTTGAAATAATGGAAGTTCCGTGGATGGTTAGACCGGATTATTTTGTTGGCACTGGATATTTTCCATGGGGGGCTGAGGACCACTACACAACTCAAGACGGACTAAATTTAATTGGCACTGCAGAGGTTTCGTTGACATCTTATTACGCAGGTGAGGTTTTAAAAGAAGAAGACCTTCCGATAAAATTAGCTGGGGTGAGCCCATGCTACAGACGAGAAATTGGAACTTATGGAAAAGACACAAAAGGAATTTTCAGAGTTCACCAGTTTACAAAAGTTGAGCAGGTTATACTTTTACCTGAGGGCGAGGAGCTTACACGTGAATGGCACGATAAGATGTTAGGTTATTCTGAGGAAGTACTCAAAGGTTTAGGTGTGGCTTATCAAGTACTTCTTATGTGCACAGGAGACATGGGACCGGGTCAGAGAAAGAAATACGATATTGAAACGTGGTTTCCCTCACAAGAAAAATATAGAGAGACACACTCAGACAGCTACTTTTTGGATTTTCAAGCACGAAGACTTAATATGAAGTACAAGACTAAAACTGGTGAGATTAAATATGTAAACACATTAAATAACACGGTTGCTGCGTCACCAAGACTTTTAGCTGCGGTGCTTGAGAATTATCAAAATGAAGACGGGTCTATAACTGTTCCTGAGGTATTGAGAGAATACGTAGGTTTTTCTCAAATAAGACCAAAAGAATAAGTTTGTACTAATGACACTGAATAATTCTTAGTCTATTATAAAGAGTAATGGCACCTATCTCTTTTCAAGGATTAGTTATACCAAAGGTAATCTACTCAGCCCAATCAAAATTTAGCGGTCAGGTTGACGTTATAAAAGTTGGTGAAACACTAAAAATTCGTGTTGATACGATTGACCAATCGTTGAGCGCTAATTCCCCGAGCGCACGAAGGCTCGTATGGGGTAGAGTTATCGACGTTCTTAAACAAAACCAACCCGAACTTAAAAATATTTTAATTTTAGGACTAGGAGGAGCAACAGTTCAGCACTTCATTTCACAAGATTTTCCCCAAACAGAAATTGTGAGTGTAGACATCGACCCTGTGATGAAAGATATCGCGCAAAAATATTTTGACCTTGATAAAATTCCCAATCATCGAGTAATCATTGACGACGCATGTCGTGTAATTATTGAACCTGAAAATTACAATTTAGAAAACGAAAAATTTGAAGTAGTCTTCGTAGACATCTATATTGGACAAAATTACCCCGAACTTGGAAAATCAGGTAACTTTATCGAAGCTGTAAAAAGGATGGCTGTTCCTGGGGGGTTAATCATCATCAACCGAATATATACAAAGAATCATCAAGACGACGTAAACGACTTTATCGACTTTCTTGAAGATTTTCTCCACGATATACAAACTTATGTAGTCGCTGGTTATACAAATTCAGATAACGTTTTAATTTACGGTAGAACTTAAGGTATACTAACTCGCCATGACCACTCTTCAAGGACTTATATTAGGAATAACACAAGGTCTAACTGAGTTTTTACCCATTTCGTCTAGCGGGCATTTAATTTTAATTCCGACTTTATTTAGGTGGAATATTCAATCTCTCACCTTTGACACTGTTTTACATTTAGGCACGCTTTCTGCGCTCGTTATCTATTTTTATAAAGATATTTTTACTATCTTAAAGAGCCGAAAACTCTTGTTACTAATGTTTGTAGGTTCAGTGCCCGCTGCGATTATTGGTTATTTTTTGGAATCAACAATAGAAAATATATTTAGATCAGCACATAGCGTTGCAGTATTTTTGGCGGTTGGTACTGGTTTGATGATTTTAGCTGAACTGGTTTATAAAAAATCAAATGTGGCACAGAAGATAGAAAATATTGAAAGCATAACTTTGAAAAAGTCTGTCATCATAGGATTTTTTCAATCCCTCGCATTATTCTCCGGAGTTTCTAGATCAGGCTCAACAATCTCTGGAGGAATGCTCTTCGGACTTAAAAGAGATCTTGCTGCGCGATTTTCTTTTTTACTTTCGATGCCAATTGTGGCAGGTGCCGCAGCGTTTAAAATCTTAGAATCTTACAAATCGTTAACTTTAGACGGAGCAATGCTTGGCGGATTTTTAGGAAGTTTTATCGTAGGAATTCTCGCAATAAACTTTTTGATCAAATATTTAAAAAACAAAAATTTGTGGATTTTTATTATTTATCGAACACTTTTAGTTTTAGCTCTGTTTTTGCTTTTTTAAAAAAAACAACCCTAAAAATAATTTCTTAGGGTTGTAACTTTAGCGCACACCTTTAAAGACCTTTTTTGATAATCTCCAAAATATCGCCTTTTTGCTTAACAGTTGCGTCGCTATGGTGATGCATATTTTGCAGTTCCGACTTAAGTCCAATGAACTCTGTAAAAATCCGATCAACGAGTGCTGTTAGTACGGAGTCCGAGACCGGCGGTTGTACGTTTGCAAACTGTGGCTCATTTTGCTTTTCTTCAAGTTTATTTATTCCAACTAAATGTGCCATTCTATTCTCCTTTTTTGCAATATTTGTTGTGATTATACTAGTCCACAACGCTAATAATTTCAATGTTATAATCACTTCGATATGTTTGGTAATCTGTTTGATTCTAACGAAAAACAACTTAAGAAAATTAAACCTTTAGTAGAGGAAATAAACTCGTTTGAAGAGGATTTCAAAAAACTCACTGACGCGCAAATTAAAGAGAAAACTGCACAGTGGAAAGACGAATTGAGAAAACTTGCAGATGGCGAACAAAAAACGAAACTTGAAGAAATATTACCCGCAGCCTTTGCGCTAGTGAAAGAAGCAACTAGAAGAGTCGAAGGAATACAGTTGCACGATGTCCAGCTGATAGGAGGAATAGTTCTTCACCAAGGAAAGATCGCGGAACAAAAAACCGGTGAAGGTAAGACAAATACAGCTTCGCTTTCTGCGTATCTCAACTCGCTTACAGGTGGAGGAGTGCATATTGTCACACCAAACGACTACTTAGCGAGACACGGTGCAGGTTGGATGGGAAGAAATTTTGATTTTTTGGGAATTTCTGTTGGCTGTATTATGCAGGAAAAAGCTTACGTTTTTGATCGTGATCACGAGAGTATTACTTTTAAAGACGAATACGCGAGACACCTTAAAGAGGTTTCACGCGCAGAGGCATACAGTTGTGATATTACTTATGGAACCAACCACGAATTTGGTTTTGATTATCTTCGAGATAATATGGTTCGCAGACTTGATGAGACGGCACAAACAAACGCAATTGGAGAATGGGGTATTCATAAATACGCAATCATTGACGAAGTCGACTCAATTTTGATTGACGTTGCACGAACGCCTCTTATTATTTCTACCTCTTACGCGCAACCAACCGAAAGATATCACCAAGCCGCAGACATAGTTTCACAATTAGCAAAGGGTACGGATTACGAAATTGAGGAAAAGTATAAAAACACAACTTTAACCGATCTCGGTATTAGAAGAATCGAAAAGATGCTTGGAGTTACAAATCTCTATGAAGAAGATTTTGAAATGGTTCATCTTATCGAGCAGACTTTAAGAGCTCACACAGTTTATGAAAAAGACAAAGATTACGTTGTTAAAGATGGAAAAATTGTTGTTGTAGACCAATTCACTGGAAGGCTTTTACCAAGCAACCGTTACTCACAGGGTGTACACCAGGCTTTAGAGGCAAAAGAAAAAGTACCGATTCAAGAAGAATCGCGTACGATGGCAGAAATTTCCTATCAAAATTATTTTAGAATGTACGAAAAACTAGCTGGTATGACGGGAACCGCAATTACCGAAGCAGAAGAGTTTTATAAAATCTATAAATTAGACGTAGTAGTAATTCCCACACACGTATCGGTGAGAAGATCTGATTTTAACGACCTCGTTTACAAGACAGAATCCGCAAAGTTTAAAGCAGTCACAGACGATATTGCTGAAAAGTTTGAAAAAGGGCAACCTGTTTTAGTTGGTACAACAAGCGTTGAAAAATCACAACTATTACACGACTTCTTAAAGCATAAAAAAATTCCACACGAAATTTTAAACGCTAAAAATCACGAGCAAGAGGCTTTAATTATTGCCCAGGCAGGGCGTAAACACTCTGTGACCGTTTCTACTAATATGGCAGGAAGAGGAGTAGACATTAAACTTGGTGGAGACCCCTGTACTGAAAAAGAAAAAGCAGAAATTATGGAACTTGGCGGTTTACATGTTATAGGCACCGAACGCCACGAATCAAGAAGAATAGACAATCAGCTTAGAGGACGATCGGGACGACAAGGTGAGCCTGGATCTTCAAGATTTTTTGTTTCGTTACAAGACGATTTGATGAGAATTTTTGGAGGAGCACAAGTTGAGAACGTTATGAATAAGTTCGGAATGGACGAAGGGATTCCTTTGGAGAGTGGGATAGTTACAAAGGCAATTGAGAGTGCACAAAAGCGTGTTGAAGGATTTAATTTTGATCGACGAAAACAAGTTGTGGAGATGGATGATGTTATCAACGTACACAGAGAAGTTATTTACACATTGAGAAGAAGAATATTAGAACTTTCAACCGGAAACGAATCACATAAACAGTGGTTTATTGAGAAAATTGGAGATTACGTTAATTTAAACGAAACCAAGTGGGATGAGTACGCCGAGAAGTTTGGAAAAGAAACTTGGCTTGCAGGCCTTGGTGAACTGAGTCTGCCTGTGATCGATTTACTCTGGATGGAGCATTTAGTTCTAATGGACCAACTACGGGAAGGTATTGGTTTGCGTGGGTACGCACAGCGTGACCCGATGGTTGAATATAAAAATGAAGGCCATCAGAGATTTGAGATTTTAATCTCTAAGATCTATTCGTCTATTTCAGAAAGACTCGAAGTCGCACTAACAGGTAGTAACAAACCCAGAGAAGCTACACCGCAGAGAAATACTAGACGTATTAGCTATCAGCGAGGTGAAATCGAATCAGGTGTCTCTCAAGAAGTTGCAAAGACGCAGAATGGCCGGTCCTCAGCCGTAGTAGAAAAAGTAGTCTCAGGAGAGGTAAAAACTGGTAGAAATGACCCGTGCCCTTGCGGGAGTGGTAAAAAATACAAAAAATGTCATGGCCAAAACGCAGAATAACTAATTTGAACACCCACATTTTCTTGACACAGCAACTTTAAAGTTTCATACTTTATAATAGGTGTTGGAGTAGTACTCTAAAGCCAAGTTTGGCTTTCGCCTGCCTTGTACTATGTCAAAATACTTTTTAAAATTTAATCTTTTGAGAGGGGGTGTGAACTTTGCTAAAAAATCAAAAAGGATTCACACTCATTGAGCTTCTTATCGTTATTGTAATCATCGGTATTTTAGCCGGTGTTTTGATCGCGATTATTAACCCTGCGCAACAACAAAATAGAGCAAAAGATGCGGGAGTCCAAGCCACAATTAATAAAGTTGGTTTAGCCGTAGAAGGATTTATTTCAGCCTATGGTAGAGCCCCTAATGACGTTGAGTTGATGGGATCATTGCAGAATGCTGCTGATGTTGGTGCTTCATGCGCTGGCGGATCCGCAGAAATGCCCCACGTTTGTAACTTTACAGTAACAGGTAACGACCTTAAAGTTGATGACGGTTCAAACTCAGCATGTGCTGCAAGTGGATGGCAAGGAGCTGGAGCTACAGCTTGCGCCTACCATTACTATGGTGAAGCAGTTGGCGGAACAGACGAGACTCACTTTAGGTTAGCTGCCAGATCTTACGGTATTGCGGGAACAGTATTTCTCTATGACAACAAAATTGGAGATATAGTCGAATGTCCAGCTGCATCAGTCGCAGATGCTGACGCTGCAGATGCTACCGATGGTGACCCGTGCAACTAGTATTTGAGTTTTTAAGAACTCGGGGTAATTGAAGTGAAAAAAAATGGTTTTACATTGATCGAGTTGTTGATCGTAATTGTTCTTATTGGAATTCTAGCTGCAGTTTTGGTTACAATTATTAACCCAAGTAAACAGCAGAATCAAGCGAACGACGGTACGGTAACAGCGATGATTAACAAAATAATACTTTCAGCTGAATCGTTTAACTCTTCTTACGGAAGAGTTGCGAACGAGGCCGAATTTATGGGCTCTTTAGAGTTTAATGCAAACGAGTTTAACGGCAGTTGCACAGTTGCAGGAGTTCCTGATAATGAGTGCCTGTTTTCTGTGCAAGGAATAAACATGCCCGAAGTTTGCGACGCAAGCGGTTGGACAAATGTTAGCGGGGGTACCGACCAATGTTATTTTAGGTACGTAGGTAATGTAAACGGTGATCCCACAAGGTTTAGGCTCTACGCAAAATCATCGGGCATCGCTAGCGCAGTGTTCACCTTTGACAGTAAAAATGGTGGCGAGGTATTTGAATGCCCACTAACCGTTACTGATAGTGACGATATTGTTAGCCTTTGCCAGTAAAAATATTTAGGCTTTTTCTTGGTAGTATAAATAAATTCTGTATAATTATTCTGTGAGCGATTGGGTTGTCTCAGACATTATAGGTGAAGACAGTCATGTGTCTTCTATTGCTCCAAATCATCCTGCCCCAGGTGTTGCTGAAGTAGTGCAGCCTCAACCACAAGCAAATCAATCACCAAACCAGAGTATGCCAGTAAGCAACGAAAAAGCAGACGACGAATCTATTACCCAATTAGGAAGCTCTTATCGCATAAATGACGTTACAGTAAAAAAGGCAGGAAAAGGAATGCCGAGTTGGTTACTTACAGCAATAATCGTTACGCCAATAGTTCTAATCTTTTTGATGAGCGCCTTGTCAAATAAAGAATCAAAAAAAGAAGAATCGTTTTTGTTTAAAACCCTCGAAAGTAAATATTTTACAATGAACTTTAGTCCAGATTATGAGGCGACTTCAGTTGTGGATAAAAAGGTGCCTTTTTTAGAAAAACACGATTTAATTAGTAAAACTAATGGAGAGAAAAATTTCTCGCTAACAATTAAAGAAGTTAAGTTTGATTACAGTTTAGATAACAACTCATTAGTCAGAGCAAATCGTGAGAGTACCGATAAGTATAGCGAAGAGCCGTACAAGCTTAAGTATAAAGAGGGTCTTTATTTTAAGAAAAAAACTGACAACTTTGAACATACCGCGTTAATTGTAGACAGAAGCAAAAGTATTCTTTACGAGATATCCTTTTCGAGTCCCAGCGGGCTTTACAATGATGAAAACTTGACCAAAGAAATGGAAAGTTTTATGGATAGTTTAACGTTTCTTTAGTCTTACTGGCGTTTTAATTCCTCTAATAAATGTGATACCTTAATCTCAATTTCGTTGAATATTAATAATGAAAAAAGTTGTAGTGATAGGGGGCGGAACCGGTACCTTCACCATTCTGTCTGGATTAAAAAAGAAGGATTTAGATATAACAGCTATAGTTACGGTTGCAGATAGTGGAGGCAGTACGGGGCGTTTACGCGATGAGTTTGGTTTTTTACCTGTTGGTGATTACCGAATGGCGTTAGCAGCGCTTGCTGATGCAAATGGCGATAGCAACATTATGCGTGAGCTGTTTTTATACAGGTTTGATAAAGGAATGGGGTTGAAAGGGCATAACTTTGGAAATCTTCTTATTACTGCTTTGTCCGATATGTATAAATCAGATGAAATTGCGTATGAGCACGTTTCAAAAATTTTAAGAGTTAAAGGAAAAGTTTTACCGGTATCGCGTGATGACGTGACGCTAGTTGCAGAATACGAAGATGGGTCTATTTTGATTGGAGAAAGTTTTATAGACGAACCAAATTCGAGGCACGATTGTAATAAAAAAATCAAAAAACTAAAAATTCAGCCAAAAGCAAAAATTTATCCAAAAGCAAAAAAAGCCATACTCGAAGCAGATTTTATTATTTTAGGGCCTGGAGATTTATATACGAGTCTTTTGGCAAATATGGTGGTTTCAGGTACAGCAGAAGCAATTAAAAAATCAAAAGGTAAGGTTATCTTCAATGTAAATCTTATAAATAAACATGGACAAACAACTAACTTTACTGCAAAAAAATATGTTGACGAACTAAAACGTTATTTAAAGATTTATCCAGACTATGTAGTCGTGAGTAATACAAAACTTCCACAAGACATTCTAAAAAAATATGAAGACGAAAAAGGATACCCTGTTAAAAATGACCTCAACGGTAAACATCCGTTTAAAGTTGTAAAGGCAGACTTACTCGCAGGAAAAGTTGTTGTTAGAAAAGAAGGGGACGCTGTGAGAAGAAGTTTAATTCGACATGACTCTGATAAGCTCGCTAATGTTTTAATGAAGATAATAGGTAAATAGAATTAATTCCTATAAATAAATTCATTTTTATTTTCAGTGTACATTTCACGCATTCTTTTTAACGTTCTGAAAATTATAGTTCCTATATTTGTTTCTGTAAGTCCAGTCAGTTTCGAAATAAGCCTGTTTGTATATCCATCAAAAAATTTCATATAAATAATATTCATTTCCCGAGAAGGAAGTTCCTGCAGGACTTTATAAAGTAAATCTTCAGAAGCCATAACCTCATTGTGCTCAAGTGGAGTTTTATTATCTGTGATGGGTTGCTCCTCATCATTTATCGGCGAAACCTTTTTATTTTTTTCGTTACGTCTGTAAAAATCGACAAGCGTATTACGCGCGATTCTAAATAACCACGCAGAAAAAGGAATTCCTTGCCACTGGTAGTTATCAATTCCAGTTAGGGCTTTTTCGAATACCTCTGATGTCAGCTCTTCTGCGGATTGCTTATCAGAGACTCGATAAGAAAAAAATGAAATGATGTGCGGCTTGTAGTTTAAATAGAGTGGTGTAAACGCTTCTTTATTTTTTTGCGTTGCTTTAATTAGTTTTTTCTCTTGGTTTTTATCAAGTGATACTTTACTCATATTAAAAAAGAGGAGTGGTTTTTTCAACAAATCTCTCAAATTCCTGAAGAGTCTTAGTACGAGGACCACGTAATATTATTGTGTCTTCTTTCTTTGGAATGTAATTTTCTGGATTTATAAGTATTTTCTTTCCCTGTATTAAGGCAACGTCATCTTTTAGGCTAGAAAATAAGATTATATTGTTTTGTGTTGTATCCACAAGTTCTAATACAGCCTCTAACTTAATAGGAAAATAGTAGTAGGTGGCATCAATTACGGCTGATTCGTTAATACCTGGTAAATAGCGAATTTTTGATACAGGTAAAGAAAAAGTTTGAAATGCGGTTTCGACATCGTTGCTATCTATTTCCAAATACTTTGCAACTTGTTCAACCCCAAGTCTAAACGGTGCGAGCACGTCTGTAGAATCAACCATAGCAATTTTCACAACTTTTTTGGTCGGTAATGATGAATAGTCAAAACTCATAGATCCAACAATAAACAACACCTCAGGCGCGGTAATTTTAAGCCAATCCTGAAGGAGCTCATTGTCATTAAAGTTTATTTCTAAAACTAGAAAGTGCTCATAGGGTTTAATTTTATTAAGGTTATAAATGGATTTAATAATAACCGATACCCACTCAATTGCGCTTGAAGGATATGAGGCGTGCCCGATAATTGTGAGAGGAACGCTAAACTCTGATTCCGGGGACTCTAAATTTCTTCTAACTGCAAATTTACTTTTTAGTACATGATAAATTAACTCTCTGGCAATCGACGTTTGCCCATTACCAACAACAGCAATAATACGTGGATGGTGCTTCTCAATAACATTTTTAGTAATCTTAGTTAGTAAGGTTCTATATGGTTTTCTAAACGTTTTCTTAAGCATATTAGGCTATACACATTAGTATTGCATAGTATTAGTACAAAACACCAGCCAAACAAGCTAAGTTGTGATAACAACGACAGTTTTACGATAAAAATATAGTTATTTAATAAATTGCGAATATAATAAACCTATGAGCATTGCACCAAATATGTATTTTTTGGCTATTGTTTCATGTATAGCAACCTGGCTGTTGTTCATTCCCTTTATCGGATTTTTATACAACCTAAATATGAAAGACCCTAAAAGAGAAAAGGGTCGACTAGATCGTTTTGGTGACAACGTAGACATCTTCGATAATATTAAAGGTGGTAAAGTTGGTACTCCAAGTGGCGGCGGTGTTCTAATTGTTTTTATAGTTAGCATAGTCTTTTCTTTAATTCATTTTTTAGGAATTTACAAATTTAATCAGCAAGAGTTTTTATTACTTCTCAGTGTGTTACTACTTTTTGGAATTGTAGGGTTTATAGACGACATCAGAAAAATTTATGCTCATGGTTTAAGAGTTAGATATAAATTTGCAATTCAAATAATTGTGTCTGCAATCGTGACGTATATCGGTATTTCAAGTGGTTTATTTTATATTTCAATTCCATTTACTGGTTTGGTGATAACAGACGGTTTGATTTTATTTGCACTTTCAATGTTAACAATAATCTTCGTTTCAAACGCCTTCAACATAGTGGATGGAATCGATGGCTTAGCTGCAGGTCTTTGGTTAATTACAACTGTTGTTCTCATTAGCATAATATCGTACACAAATGACAGCGTCACACAAAACGTATTTCTATTTTTATTAATGGGAGCAGTACTTGCTTTTTTGTACTTCAACATAAACCCCGCGAGATTATTTATGGGTGATACGGGAGCTTTATCTTTTGGAGCAGTACTAGGTGTAATAATCATGACAACAGGCACATTCTTTATATTCCCTATATTTTGTTTTATCTACGTTGTAGATGCATTCTCCACATTAATACAATGGACATCAAAATATTTTAGAAATGGAAAAAAGGTTTTCAAAATAGCGCCACTTCATCACCACTTTGAAGCATTAGGATGGGAGGGAACAAAGGTAGTTTTTAGGTTTTGGGTCATTCACGCGTTTTTTTCAATTGTAGGGCTTTGTGTGTTTTTTTGGGTGGTTTGATTTTCCATAAATTCAATTAACAGCTGCGCGTTTTTAATGGGGCTATCTGCGCCATCAATATTTAGTATTGGTACACCTAGGTTAGACTTCTGAAAGCATCTAATTGTTTTATCTAATCTTATAAAATCCTTAACTCCTTTTCTTTGCTGGTATCTTGAAACACAGCCATTAGTAGAAATGTTGACTTGTACAACTAGAAACCCAAAAGGTAATTTTTCTAAAATGATGTTGAGATCTGTCGACCAAACGTTGTTCCCCAGCGTAGTAAAATAGTAACCCATATTTTGTATTGTTAGTTTGACCTCGGCAAGCCTAGTCCAAGGTTGCTGCCAAATCACATTTTTCTCATCAGACAGTAGAGCAATAGATTTTTGAAAAAGATAAGAATACATTTTCACATTAGGTGATGGATTCTTTGTCATCTTTGGAATGAACTTTCTATACTCTTTGCTGGAAATATCCACTGTATCTGGATCTAATGAGGTAAAAGCAATCGGGGATACTTTAACAAAATTGTTTGCTATCGTTGTTTTCCCAGATGCAGGTAATCCACGAAGTAAAATAAATAAACCCTTTTTCATAATAAAAACCATAATACTGATAAAATACAAATGTGAAAAATGAATTAAGTCTCAGTAAAATAATCCACCAAAAGAGTAAGTTTAAAAATCAAAACGAATTGAAGGTTAAACAATCAATTCTTAATCTGCAGTTCTCACCGATACTAGTTACTAATACGGCTGAGTATGAGTATCGCCCACAAGAAACCATGAGAGATAGACTTTTCGTTATTTTAAAGGGAAGTATGGTTGTAAATGTATGCAATAAGACTATAGAATGTACTAGCGGAGATTTAATTATTATTCCGGAAAATACTGCCCACTCTTTGAAGATTGGTAAGCGCGGTTGCAAGTTTTTCTGGTCAGAAAAGCTTAATGACTAATAAAAAAGACCTTTTTGTTCAAAAGATTCAAAAAATATTCGGCCCAAAACATGTAAGAGTACTTCAGCATTTGTATGAAAAACCCCCCGTTACATTTCGTGTAAATACTTTAAAGATGAGCCCCAGCGACGCACTCAAGATGTTGAAGCAGTCTGGGTTTACTGTTAAACCGGGACCTTTAAGTAATAGCTACGTTATTGAACACGAACCAATTGGTTATGCACTTTCAGAAACACCGCTTTTTACAGACGGTAACATTTATATTCAAAGACTCGCAAGTATGGTGCCTGTTCAACTTTTGGAACCTCAAGAGGGTGAGCGAATTTTAGATATGTGTGCAGGTGTAGGTAGTAAAACTACTCAGATAGCAGCTCTTACGAAGGGAAAGTCACAGATTATTGCTGTTGAAAATAATAAAGAGAGAGCGTCAGCACTTGAAGATAATTTGGTTAGAAATGGGGCACAGGCTGAAGTTGTCTACGCATCTGGAGTTGGCTTAGAAAAAAAGTTTAAGTTATTCAATGAGTATTTCGATAGAGTGCTTCTCGATGCGCCAAGTTCCAACGAAGGCCACGTGTATATTAACGACCCCGCGTCACTAGAAAAATGGAGCCCGAGTCTTCCTGCGAAATGCGCGAAGGAGCAGAAAAAGTTAGTTGCATCTGCGATAAAGATGCTTCGTTCAGAGGGAATCTTTGTATACTCTACGTCTACTTTTAGCAAAGAAGAAAACGAGGACATTATCGTTTGGATTTTAGACCACTACAAAAATATAAGTTTACTCGAGATTAAAAAACAAATTCCGGACGGTCTTTTTACTGGGTTCTTTGCTGCAAAATTTGTAAAGCTTCAATAGCAGGTAGATAGGTTGGGTCAATTTCTAGAGTTTTTCTAAAATACTCCTTTGCTTGCTCTACATTACCTTTGTTGTATTCAATAAGACCTAGTTTATGGATAGATTGAAAAAGCATTGGGTTTACTTCTAGTGACTTACTCAATACTTCTTTAGCTTTGTCGTAATTGCCTATTTGTAAGTACGTATTTCCAAGATTATGCATTGCTTCGCTATATGTTGGTTTTATTGCTATTGCAAGTTCAAAGTGTCTTATTGACTCGGCATAATTTTTTTCTATGCCAAACACATCTCCTAAATTATTATGCACTCTCGCGCTGTATGGCCCGTGGAGTTCTGTAGAAAGCCAAAGATTTTTTCTTGTTTTCCAATCTTGTGCTCTTACAATATCTCTGCCTATATAGGCAATCACAAGTAAGGAGCAAACAATTAATGCAAAGTTTTTCTTTTTAAATCTTGTCTCAGTCTTTAATAAAATTACTGCGACTAGCGCCGCGAACATACCTGTTGTTACATACATGTATCTTTCGGCGATAAACCATGCAACCTGTATGGGACTAAACACCGGTAGTGACGCTACGAACATTAACAATATTAAACCTCCGTAAATTCGAAGTTTTTCTTTTTTTAATAAGAACAGTATCAGCGCTATTGTTGCCAGAGAGATTACGAACATCATGACGTATTTGGTTTGTCCTATCACCCTTCCTTCGTGGTAAATAGTGAGATCTGCAGGATAGAATAGTAACTCCCAAGTCATGTAAATCGTATAAGGTACACGATTAAAGTATGGCGTTGCATCTGGAGTTTGTAGTGAGCCTACCCTTTCAACTAGCTGGGTTTGTGATTTTAATAGAAAGCTGACTAACGAAATTAAAAATAATGGTACAAGCAACAATATTGGCTTCCAGTTAATTTTTTGGTCAAAAAAGAAAAATAATTCTAATGCCAGTAAGAAAAAGGGAATCATGTAAAGCCAATAGTTACCAAAGATAAAAGGTAAAACAAGCATGTAACCTGTAAAAATATAAATGTAACTTTTTTTACCAGTAGTTTTGTAGAGCATATATAGTAGTACAGTAATTTGAAGAATAAATGTGTTAATTAGATAGTTTAGAGCAGAAATCCAATATACAGTTTCTGCCACGACTGGATGAACCGCGTACAACACGCTCGCAAGTGCTGCGACTTTTTTATCAAAAAGATTGTAAATTATCAAAAAGAACAAAATTATGTTAACAAAGTGAAAAAGCATCGAGAATGCGTGAAATGGTTCTTCATTTTCGCCAAAAATATTATAAATCGCGCTGTAGATAATTGGTTGTATTTGGCCCTGTTGTATGGACTTTCCGAAATCAATCACGTTTATATTTTTTGTGATACCAGGTATGTCGTCTGAGACAAACTCACCACTTATACCCGCGATAAAAGCAATGAATATTAATGTGGCAATAATGAAAAATACCGGAATATTTGCTTTAAGTACTTTTTTTATGTCCTCAAATCCTTGAAACTTGAGTTCTACAATTTTAGATTTCATGATGTTATTATGATACCACCTATGAATAGACACACTATTTTAGAATTAATTGAGACCGTCGTGTCTAGTTGCGTGGTAATACTTATTATATACACAACTATTGCCATTCCGGAACAGGTACAGGGAGCAAGTATGGAACCGACCTTTTACAGTGGGGAAAGGATTTTAGTTGAAAAAATCACCAAACATTTTAAAGATTTTCAAACCGGAGAGGTAGTTGTGTTACATCCGCCAAATAATGACAATGTGGACTTTATAAAAAGAGTTGTTGCGATTCCTGGAGACATTGTTAAAATATATAATTGCAACGTATATATAAATAGAGATGGGCAAAAATACGAGCTAGAAGAACCCTATCTGTATGAAGACACTTGTACGTCTGCTGGTGGTAGGTTAAAGGAAGGAAGGTCGATAGAACTTCAGGAGAAAGAGTACCTTGTACTAGGAGATAACCGCGCCAAATCAGCAGATTCAAGGTCATTTGGCATTA
Organism: uncultured candidate division WWE3 bacterium; assembly: GCA_963765125.1. Taxonomy (GTDB): domain Bacteria; phylum Patescibacteriota; class WWE3; order UBA101185; family UBA10185; genus CAVXUZ01. Next base: position 385,797 of record CAVXUZ010000005.1, on the reverse strand, counting down.
TTACTGAGGAAAGGATTGTTGGTAGGGTGGTTTTTAGATTTTGGCCAATTTCTACAATTGGATATATAGACTGATTTGTCGGCATTAAAGGTGTTGACATATAGCGACGCGTATGATAATTTACGCTACGTTGTCTTGGTATTGATTTAATGGGAATTATTCTCAGCAAAATATAAATAATTGATGCGCCAATCATTTTCAAAACTTAAGAGCAAGTTGTCATTGCCCAATCTAATGGACGTCCAATTGGAGTCATATGCGTGGTTTTTAAAAGATGGCGTTAAAGAGATCCTAGACGAGCTCGGAACTATTGAAGATTATTCAGGCAGAGGTTGGGTTTTAACACTATCAGATCCCGAATTTGAAAAAGAAAATATGTCAGTCGATGAGGCTCTTCATTCAGGAAGAACATTCGACGCCCCCTGGTATTTAAAAGCAGTCCTCTCAGACCAAATCAGCAAAAAGAAAAAAGAACAAAAAATATATATGGGTGATATGCCTCTTATGACAGAGAGAGGTACTTTTATAGTAAACGGAGTAGAAAGAGTTATCATCAATCAACTTATCAGATCTGAGGGTGTATTGTTCAGTGGAGAAGTTTCACCCGTTTCAGGTCAATTTTTAGCTTCAGCAAAAGTATTACCAAAAAATGGTGCCTGGTTAGAAATCGAAACATCCAGAGGTGGAGTTATAAACGTAAAAATTGACCGAAAAAGAAAAATGACCATCACCACACTATTAAGATTATTTGGATTTGAAACCGATGACCAGATTAGAGACGCATTTGAGGATGTAGAATCAAACCCAGAAATCAATTATATCGAGAGCACATTATCGAAAGATCCAGCATCAGGATACGACGAGGCTTGTTTAGAGGTTTATAGAAAACAAAGACCAGGTGAGCCTTTAGTGCTTGAAAATGCAAAGGAATACGTTGACGCACTTTTCTTTAATGAAAGAAGATATAGTATGGGTGAAGTTGGAAGATTTAAGCTTAATCAAGAGCTTGGATTAGACTTTCCTAACGAACCAAAGTACAGAATATTACAACTAGAAGACCTCGTATCTATCGTAAAGAAAATTATTGAACTAAATAATGGTGTTGGAAACATTAGCGACATAGATAATCTTGCAAACAGAAGAGTAAAAAGAGTTGGTGAGTTATTGCAGTGGCAAATGAGAATCGGCTTTTTAAGAATGGAGAAAAATATTAAAGAGAGAATGACAATGCAATCTAGAGACGAACTCCCCATGCCAGGAGTTTTAATTTCTCCAAGAGCCGTGGCAGCAAGTGTTCATAGTTTTTTTGCAACTGGTCAACTTTCACAATTCCAAGATCAACAGAATCCTTTGACCTCATTAGACCACTTAAGAAGACTTTCAGTTTTAGGCCCAGGTGGATTAACAAAAGAGAGAGCAAGCATGGCGGTTAGAGATGTGCACTATTCATCATTTGGTAGAGTTTGTCCTGTCAGAACTCCTGAAGGTCCAAACATCGGTCTTATCAACTACCTTTCAATGTATGCAAAAGTAAACTCCTATGGATTTTTAGAAACACCATATATAAAACTTGAAAAGACAAAAGACGGCAAACCAAAAATTAGTGACGAGATAGTTTATCTTGCAGCTTATGAAGAAGAGAACGTTTTCATTACAGACGCATCTATTAAAACAGACGAAAACGGAGTGATCTTAGAAAGTCAAATTCCTTTAAGAAAAGGCGGAAATTTTATATTGGGTGATGCTTCACACGCAGAGTACATTGAGGTTACACCAAGCCAAATCGTGGGTATCAGTGCTGGATTAATTCCCTTTTTACAAAATAATGACGTCTCTAGAGCACTTATGGGAACTCAACAGATGTCTCAATCAGTACCCCTGGTTACACCACAGTCACCAATTGTCGGTACTGGTATTGAGCGCGATATCGCTGCAAATTCAAACGCAGTAACCTTCGCATCTGACGCAGGTGAGGTTATTTACGCTGACGCTAACAAGGTTGAAGTTAAATATAATAAAGACGGTAAAGCTACTTACATAGCAACAAAATTTCAACAATCAAACACCAAGACCTGTTTTAACCAATATGTAAGAGTCCAAACCGGAGATAAAATTAAAAAGGGTGATGTTTTAATTGAAGGACCATCTGCAGCAGAGGGCGACTTAGCTATCGGTACAAACATTACCGCAGCCTACATGATCTGGGAAGGATACGAATTTGAAGACGGTATCGTTATTTCTGACAGATTAGTAAAAGACGACACGCTCTCATCAATTCATATTACTGACCACACAATACCAGTTTTAGAAACAAAATTAGGCCCAGAAGAAATTACACGCGATATTCCAAATGTTTCAGAAGAGTCACTAAGAAATCTCGATGACGAAGGTATAGTCACAATAGGTTCAAAAGTACATTCTGGAGATATTTTGGTTGGAAAAGTAGCACCAAAAGGTGAGGCTGAATTATCGGCAGAAGAAAGACTCTTAAGAGCTATCTTTGGAGAAAAAGCTAAAGACGTCAGAGACAACTCACTTTATATGCCTCATGGACAGCACGGTGTTGTTATTGGTGTAAAAAGAGTTACTAAGGAAGAAAACGAAGATTTACCAGCAGGAACGATTGAAGAAATCACCAGTATATGTTGCTCAGCTTAAGAAAATTGAGATCGGTGACAAGTTGGCTGGAAGACACGGTAACAAAGGTGTTATTTCAGCTATAGTTCCCAGAAGTAGATATGCCGGTATTGCCAGATGGAAGATCAGTCGACATTGTTTTCTCATCAGAGGCAGTTTTAAAAAGAATGAATGTTGGACAAATTCTAGAGGCTCCTTTAGGTATGGCAGGAAAAAGCTTAGGTAAGAAGTATGAAGTACCCTTGTTACAAAGTATTCCTGAAGAAAATATTACAAAAGAACTTAATAGAAGCAGGACTCCCAGAATCAGGAAAGATGAGATTAAGAGATGGTAGGACTGGTGAGTATTTTGCAGCAGAAATTGTTGTTGGTGAAGTTTATATCTTAAAGCTTGTTCATATGAGTGAAGAGAAGATGCACGCAAGATCTACAGGACCTTACTCATTAATTACACAACAGCCTTTAGGCGGTAAAGCACAATTTGGTGGACAAAGATTTGGAGAAATGGAAGTTTGGGCATTAGAAGCATATGGTGCAGCACATATTTTGAACGAAATGTTAACTATAAAATCAGACGATATGGTTGGAAGAACACAAGCATACAGCGCAATAGTCCAAGGAAGAGAAATTCCAGAATCAACAGTACCTGAAACATTTAAACTACTGGTCAGACAGTTAAACGGTTTGGGAATTGGTATTGAGGCATTAACATCAGATGAAACAGCTAAAGACGAGCCAGAAGAAGTAATTGTTGTCCCAGCTGAGCCCGTAGAAGAAGAGAAAAAAGAGCTATTAGAAGATGAGTCTGACGAAGTCGCGGAAGAAGACGTAGAAAGTTCAGAGGAGGAAGCGAAATGAGAAATCTCGGAAGTTTAAAAAAGTTTGATGCAATAAAAATATACTTAGCCTCCCCTCAACAAATTTTAGAGTGGTCATATGGCGAAGTTACAAAGCCAGAAACAATCAACTATAGAACTTTCAAATCAGAACGAGAAGGACTTTTTGATGAAAGAATATTTGGACCTGTAAAAAACTACGAATGCTACTGCGGAAAATACAAAGGAATTAGATACAAAGACGTTATCTGCGATAAATGTGGTGTTCAAGTGACTACTTCTAGAGTTAGAAGAGAAAGAATGGGACATATTAAACTTGCTTGTCCGGTAGCCCACGTTTGGTTTTTTAGAGGTATTCCTTCAAAAATGGCTCTATTACTTGATCTATCACCAAGAAATGTAGAATCAGTTATATATTTCTCATCTTTTATTGTTACTTCAATAGACAGCACTAAAAAAGCAGAAGCTATAAGTAATGTCGAAAAAGATTTAGAAAAAGCAAAATTAATTACAGCAAAAGAAAGAGACAATAAACTTAAAGAAGTTGAGTCAGAGATGGCTAAAGAAAAACCAAAAGGCGATGAACTTAAAGCAGAAGAATTTGAATATAAACTAAGACAAAAGACTCAAGCAGTAAGAACTGCGTATGAAGCAAAAGAAAAAGAACAAGAAACAACTTATAAATTAATTCAAAAAAAGATTGAGGGAATTGACTTACATACAATTCTTTCTGAAAACGAATATATTAACCTTTACAACTATGTAGGAGCTTTTAGCAAACTTGAAATTGGAGCAGAGGCAATTCAAGGAATCTTAGCAAAACTTGATTTAAATGAACTCTCAGAGTCACTTAGGCAGGATTTACAATCAGCAAAAGGCCAAAAAGCTCTAAAAATTGCAAAAAGACTTAAAGTTATTGAGCAATTTAGAAGAGCAGGAATTCCTCCCAGCAACATGGTTTTGGATGTTTTACCAGTAATACCTCCCGACCTAAGACCTATGGTCCAACTTGAGGGTGGAAGATTTGCAACATCAGATTTAAATGATTTATACAGAAGAGTTATCAACAGAAATAACAGACTTAAGAAGATTACTCGACCTTGGTGCTCCTGAAATAATTGTCAGAAACGAAAAAAGAATGTTGCAAGAATCCGTAGATGCATTGTTTGATTCTTCAAAACAAAGAAATAAGGCAAGAGTTACACGAGGAAGAAAAGAACTAAGATCACTTGCCGACATGATAAAAGGAAAGCAGGGAACATTTAGACTGAACTTACTTGGAAAAAGAGTCGATTACTCAGGAAGAGCAGTTATTATTAACGGACCAAAACTTAAAACTTGATGAATGTGGTCTTCCAAAAGAAATGGCTCTTGAGCTATTTAAACCACTGGTTCTAAGAGAAGTTTTATCAAGAGGTTATGCACCAAATGTAAAAAGTGCAAAATATTACTTAGAACAAAGAAGTCCAGAAGTATGGGATATTTTAGAATAAGTTGTTAACGGCCACCCAGTTTTATTAAACCGTGCTCCTACACTTTGGAGATTAGGTATACAAGCTTTTTATCCAAAATTAATCGAAGGTAATGCAATAAGACTTCACCTCTGTGTTTGTTCAGGATTTAACGCAGATTTTGACGGAGACCAAATGGCTGTACACGTTCCACTTTACAGACGCAGCAATTCAAGAAGCAAAAGATATGTATGATTTCAACAAACAATTTGCTTAAACCCATCAAACGGGTCACCGATGTCTATTCCAACAAAAATTATGTTGTTTGGTGTTTACTTCATGACTACGGTTGATGAAGCTTACAAGCCAGATGAAAGAATCTACAGTGATGTAAATGAACTGATGTTTGCTATCGATGTATTAAAAAGTGTCAGACCTCAGACAACTTGTAAAAGTTCGTGTTGGTGATACTTTGTTAGAAACTACACCAGGAAGAGTAATCTTCAACGACTACATGCCAAAGAACATTTGAATATATCAACGAATCTATGGACAAGAAAAAGCGTTACAGCTTTGTTATCACGAGCGTTTAGTCACGAAGATCAGGCAATTGTTGTAAAACTCATTGACGACCTAAAAGATCTTGGATTAAAATACGGAACCTTGTCAGGTCAATCAGTTTCACTTTCAGATATCTCAGTACCTAAAGAAACAAAAGAAATTGTTGAAAAAGGTAGAAAAGCGGTTATTGAAATCGATAAAAACTTCAGAAGAGGTCTTATTACAGCACAAGAGGTTGTCCGTTTAACAGAAGACGCTTGGTATAAGGTTGTTGATGAAATAAGTGAGAGTGTTTGGAGTAATCTTTCAGACATAAACCCAGTAAAAGTACTTGTTAAATCTGGTTCTACAAGAGCTTCAAGAAGCCAAGTTAACCAAATCGCAGGTATTAAAGGTTTGGTTGCCGATCCTACAGGTAAGACAGTTCTACTTCCATTACTTGGTAATTACAAAACAGGACTTTCAGGTTTGGAATACTTTGTTGGAGCAAGAGGTGCAAGAAAAGGATTAGTTGATAAAGGTCTTAAGACTGCAGATGCAGGATATTTAACAAGAAGATTGGTTGATGTTTCTCAAGAAGTTATTGTTAGAGAAGATGACTGTGGTACTGAAAATGGGAGAATTATGGTGGTTGGTGAAGGAACAATGCTACAAACATTTGTAAACAGAGTAAAGGGTAGATACTTAGCAGAAGATGCAAAATCTAAAGGTAAAGTAATTGCAAAAGCCGGAGAGATGCTCACAGAAGATGTACTTAAAGAAATTGAAAGCTCAGATTTAGAAACAATACTTATTAGATCACCACTATCTGTGAAACTAAAAGAGGTATCTGTAAGAAATGTTACGGTCACGATCTCATGACAGGAAAAGACGTAAGAATAGGCGCAGCAGTTGGTGTTGCAGCAGCTCAGTCCATTGGTGAGCCTGGTACACAGCTTACAATGAGAACATTCCACACAGGTGGTATCGCTGGAAAAGATATTACTCAAGGTTTGCCAAGAGTTGAAGAACTTGTTGAAGCAAGAACACCAAAATTCCAAGCTGTTATGTCAGAAACAGATGGAATAGCCAGAGTATACAAATCAGGCGATGAAAGAAAGATTCTCGTTATGGGAGAAACAGGTTGATGATCAAGAGAGCATCACAGAGTATGGAATCGACCCAGTTTCTGAAATTATCGTTGAGGAAAATGCCGATAGTTAAAAAAGGTCAAAAACTCACAACAGGCCACCTTGACCTTAGAGACCTACTCAGTGCCGTTGGTGTAAGAGAAACACAGAAATACATTATCAACGAAATTCAACAGGTCTACGCTTCTCAGGGTGTTAACTTAAACGACAAACACATTGAGGTTATTGTTAAACAGATGTTTAGAAATGTTAAAGTTCTAGAGAGCGGTGACACAGAATTCTTACTGGATGAAAAAGTATCAAAAGATACATTTATTGAAGAAAACGAAAAGGTAATCGCAGAGGGTGGAGAGCCAGCAGTTGCAGAATTACACCTACTCGGTATCACAAAATCATCATTAGTAAGCGATAGTTTCCTTGCAGCGGCTTCATTTATTCAAACGAGTAACGTGTTGACCGACGCAGCTGCCTCTGGTAGAGTCGATCACTTGCTTGGTTTGAAAGAGAATGTTATAATCGGAAAGCTCATTCCAACAGGAGAAAATGCAAAATTGGATTAACATCTATGCCAACAATAAACCAACTTATAAGAAAAGAAAGAAAAAAGAAGATTAGTAAGGTAAAAACCCCTGCATTGGGTGAAGTTTACAATACCAAAAAAAGAAAATATAAAACTACAAACTCTTCATTTAAAAGAGGTGTGTGTTTGCAAGTTAGAACGTTAACTCCAAAAAAACCTAATTCAGCATTACGAAAAGTAGCAAGAGTAAGACTTTCGAATAAAAGAGAAGTAACAGCTTACATTCCAGGCGAAGGCCACGGATTGCAAGAGCACTCTGTTGTTATGGTTAGAGGTGGAAGAGTTAAAGATTTACCAGGTATTAAATATACTATTATAAGAGGCAGATACGATTTGCAAGGTGTAAATAATAGAAGAACGTCAAGATCAATTTACGGTACAAAGAAACCAAAGGCTTAATAATATGAGATCAAAAACCTCCAAAAAAAGACCATTATTACCAGACCAAATTTATAAATCAAAGACTGTAAGTAGAATGATTAATACAGTTATGCAAAAAGGTAAAAAATCACTAGCCGAAAGTATTGTATACGGGGCGCTAGACAGGCTTCATGAAGACAGAAAAGAAGCTTTAAAAATGTTTGAAGAAGCAGTAAAAAATGTAATGCCTACACAAGAAGTTAGATCCAGAAGAGTTGGCGGTGCAACATATCAAGTACCTTACCCCTTAAAACACGAAAGATCAGAAGCATTAGCCGTAAGATGGTTAGTTATGGCTGCAAGAAATAAAAAAGGTAATGAAATGGATGAAAAACTCTTTAAAGAAATAAAAGACGCTTTTGAAGGTATTGGTGATGCGATAAGAAAAAGAGACGAAACTCATAAATCAGCCGAATCAAATAGAGCATTTGCACATTTTGCTAGGTTTTAAACAAAAATTTCCAAAAGACGTGCCCACAATAAAGTAATTAATTGCGCGTCATCAAAGAAAGAATATGGCAGAAAAAAATCAAACAAAAGAATATCCTATGGAATGCATTAGAAACATTGGAATTATTGCGCATATCGATGCAGGTAAGACTACTACTACTGAAAGTATTCTATATTACACAGGAAAAACTCATAAAATTGGTGAAGTTCATACTGGTGATACCCAGATGGACTGGATGGTTCAAGAAAGAGAAAGAGGAATCACAATTACAAGTGCTGCTACAACCTGTTTTTGGAAAGAAAATAGAATTAACATTATTGATACCCCAGGACACGTAGATTTTACTGCAGAAGTTGAAAGATCATTAAGAGTTCTTGATGGGGCAGTTGTGGTTTTCGATGGAAAAATGGGTGTTGAGCCACAATCCGAAACTGTTTGGAGACAAGCAAATAAATATGGTGTTCCAAGAATGTGTTTTATTAACAAAATTAACCAAATTGGTGGAGACTTTTATAAAAGTTTAACCTCAATTAAAAAAAGATTAAGCTCTAAGGCTCACCCAATAATGCTCCCAATCGGGTTTGAGAAAGATATTATTGGTAACATCGATCTTATCAGGATGAAGGCTTATACATATTCCGACTTTAAACAAGACGATTTTGATGTGAGTGAGGTACCTGCCGACATGTTAGAGACTGCTAACGAATATAGACAAAAATTAATCGAAGCGGTTGTTGAATACGACGACGCATTAATGGAAAAATATCTTAATGAGGGAAAACTTTCAGAGGATGAAATTATATTATGTCTCAGAAAAGCAACATTAGCTGGTGATTTTTACCCGGTTTTTGGCGGTGACGGAAGAGGAATTGCAGCAAGATACGTTTTGGATGCAGTTATTGCCTACTTACCCTCTCCACTGGATGTTGCAAACGTTACAGCAATAAATATCAAAACCGATGAGCAGTATGTTCTCGCTGAAACAGTTGAAGAACCATTTGCAGCGCTTGCATTTAAAATTCCAACCGACCCATTCGTAGGAAGACTTACATACATTAGAGTTTACGCAGGAGTACTAGACAGCGGTTCTTATGTTTTGAATTCTACAAAGGATGAAAAAGAAAGAGTCGGACGTTTACTATTAATGCACGCAAACCATAGAGAAGAAATCAAACAAGTTAAAGCAGGTGAGATTGCTGCAGTTATTGGATTAAGCAAAACTGTAACTGGCGACACGCTTTGTGACGAAAAAAACCCAGTATTGCTGGAAAATATTACATTTGCAGAGCCGGTAATTGGGCTTGCTATAGAGCCAAAAACCAAGGCTGACCGAGATAAAATGGGTGAAGTTATTAAGAGATTTATTGATGAAGACCCAACCCTCAGAGTTAAATCAGATCCTGAAACAGGCGAGACCATTTTATATGGAATGGGTGAATTACACCTTGAAATTATCGTCGACAGAATGAAGCGTGAATTTAATGTTGAAGTTAACACAGGCAAGCCACAAGTTGCATATAGAGAAACTGTTAAGAAAATGGTAGAAATTGAAAATAAATATATCAGGCAAACTGGTGGACGCGGTCAATATGGTCACGTTGTAATTAGAATGGAGCCTACTGAGAGTGGAAAGGGCGTAGAATTTGTAGATAAAATCGTTGGTGGCTCAATTCCCAAAGAGTATATTCCAGGTGTTGAAAAAGGTATACGAGAAGCAGCTCAGTGTGGTTCGATTGCAGGTTACCCTGTTATAGACCTTCGAGTTTCATTAATTGACGGTTCGTATCATGATGTTGACTCATCAGAGTTGGCGTTTAAGATGTCTGCTATCGGAGCTTTCAGAGATGCCCAGAAAGCTGCAGATACAGTTCTTCTCGAGCCAATAATGAGCTTAGAAGTTGTAGCGCCTGAAGAGTTTATGGGTGATTTGATTGGTAATTTGTCAGGAAAGAGAGGAAAAATCGAATCTACCAAGATAGAAAATTCCGCTATCTCAATCAAGGCAAAAGTTCCTTTAGCCGAGATGTTTGGCTATGCTACAGAGCTTAGAGGTCTTACACAAGGTAGGGCTGGCTTTACGATGGAACCGAGCCACTATGAAGAGGTTCCGGCAAGTATTACAGAGGAGATAGTTAAAGGAAAGTCTTGATTTTATAGTCTTTTTTTGGTTAACTACCTCTGCTAAAATTTGTTATTAGTTATTTATTTAGAAAGTTACTGAAAGGTAATAAAAATGGCTGAATTTCAGAGAAATAAACCACACGTCAACATAGGTACAATTGGACATGTTGACCACGGTAAAACAACCTTAACTGCGGCAATTACAAAAGTCCTCTCTGAGAAAGGGCTTGCCGACTTTACAAAATTTGAAGATATTGATAAAGCTCCTGAGGAAAGAGAAAGAGGAATTACGATCAATATCACTCACGTTGAGTATCAAACAGAGAAACGACATTACGCACACATTGACTGTCCAGGACACGCTGACTATGTTAAAAACATGATCACCGGTGCTGCGCAGGTCGACGGTGCAATTTTAGTTGTCTCAGCTCCTGATGGACCAATGCCTCAAACCAGAGAACACATCCTACTTGCAAAACAAGTTAACGTTCCTGCAATGGTGGTATTCATGAACAAAGTTGATATGGTTCAGGATCCTGAAATCTTAGAGTTAGTTGAACTAGAAATTAGAGAATTGTTAACTAAATATAAGTTCCCAGGAAATGAAATACCTATCATCAAAGGTTCAGCTCTCAAAGCTTTAGAGGGTGACCCAGAAGGTGTTAAATCTATCGAAGCACTTATGGAGGCTGTAGATTCATATATTCCTACACCTGTAAGAGACTTAGATAAGACATTCTTAATGCCAGTTGAAGACGTTTTCTCAATCAAAGGTAGAGGTACAGTCGCTACCGGAAGAATTGAAAGAGGAAAAGTTGCTGTCAATGAAGAAATCGAAATCGTAGGAATAAAAGACACAACAAAGACAGTTGTTACTGGAGTAGAAATGTTCAAGAAACAACTTCAAGAAGGACAAGCTGGTGATAACGTAGGTATTCTCTTAAGAGGAATTGAAAGAGATGGAATAGAAAGAGGTCAAGTTTTGGCCAAACCAGGAACAGTCAAACCACATAGCGAATTTCAAGCTCAGGTTTACGTTCTTTCAAAAGAAGAAGGTGGAAGACACAAACAATTCTTCACTGGTTATAGACCACAATTCTACCTTAGAACCACAGACGTTACTGGAGAAATTACTCTTCCAGCCGGTGTCGAGATGGTTATGCCAGGTGACGACGTTGCAATTACCGTCAAACTTATTACACCTGTTGCGCTTGAGGAAGGTTTAACCTTCGCTATTAGAGAAGGTGGACACACCGTCGGTGCAGGAGTTGTAACTAAAGTTATTGCTTAATTAAAGAAAAGAAAGTTTAAGGGCGGTGCAGCGCACCGCCCTTATCAGAAACAATGACAAAAAAAGAAAACGAAACAAGATTAAGAATAAAACTAAAATCATATGACAGCAGAGTCATGGATTTAAGTTGTTCAAAAATCGTTGACACTGTTATAAGAACCGGCGCACGAGTAATAGGTCCTGTTCCTTTACCAACTAAGCAAGAAAGATTCACGGTTATTAGAGGACCACACATTGATAAGAGATCAAGAGAACAATTTGAATTGAGAACACACAAAAGGGTGATTGACGTTGTCAATCCAACGAGTTCTACAGTAGACAGCTTATCTAGACTGAGCTTACCGGCAGGCGTCGGAATCTCAATAAAGATGTAGGTTTGAGTAGGATAAATAGAGAAAAACTTGATATAATGCTAATTGTGTCAAAAAACAACTAAAAGAAGAAAAACAACTTGGGAATGGCTCTAGGTGGGCGCCCGAGGGCGCTTTTTTTATAGGGAAAAAATGGAAAAAACATTAAAAGGAAAAAAACAAAATATGACTCAGGTTTTTACTGATAACGGTAAGGTTATTCCTGTGACAGTAATTAGATTTGAAACTGAACTAGACAGCGATCTTAAAGACAAAAAAATTGAAATAATTGGAAAATCAAAAGGAAAAGGATTCGCAGGCGGTATGAAGAAATGGGGATTTCGTGGAGGTCAGAGAACCCACGGTCAATCAAACAAACCAAGAGCCCCAGGTTCAATTGGTTCGCAAACTCCAGGTAGAGTTTTCAAAGGTAAAAAGATGGCAGGAAGACTTGGTGGAGAGAGAGTAACAGTAAAAGGTCTTAGAATTGTTGAAATTATTAAAGCTAATAATGAGCTTTTAGTTTCTGGTCCAGTACCAGGTGCTAGAAATTCTTTAGTTAGCATTAAGGTGCTTGAATAAAATGAAAGTAGATGTATTAGACATAAAAGGAAATAAGGTAGAAGAGTTGGCTTTAGAGAAGTCAGTTTTTGGCTGCGAAGTAAACGAGGCGTTAATTGCCCAGTACATTCATGTTTATAGAACCAACCAGAGACAAGGTACCGTAAAAACAAAGACAAGAGGAGAAGTTTCTGGTGGAGGTGTAAAACCTTGGAAGCAAAAAGGAACAGGTCGTGCAAGACACGGTTCTACAAGAAGTCCTATTTGGGTAGGTGGTGGAGCTTCTCATGGCCCACAACCTAAGGATTGGTCATTGAAAATATCAAAGAAAATGAGAAAAGCAACTATGCAGTCAGTATTAAGCATGAGATTTAATGAGGGCTTAATTAAAGCATTAGAGGCAATTTCAATCACCAAACCATCTACTAAATATATTAAAGAAATAATCGAAACTCTTGATTTGACAGGTAAAACACTATTTGTCCTCGCTAAAGGGGACAAAAACATTTTAAAAAGTATTGCAAACATTACGTCCGCGAGTGTATATGAGATGGATAACCTAAATGCATTTGAGTTAATTAGCGCAAAAAATATAGTTTTTGAAAAAGAGGCATTAGTTAATTTACAGAAGAAATATAAATGAAATTAAACAATATTATTTTAAGACCAATAGTGACAGAAAAAAGCGTAGCTATGCAGTCAGAAATAAATTCTTATATTTTTGAAGTAAACTATCGTGCTTCTAAAGGCTCTGTTGCAAGAGAAATAAAAGAGACTTACGGAGTTGACCCAATTGATGTGAGAACGTCAATACTACCAGGAAAGAAAAGAAGACTTACCGGTACAAGAAGGTTTACAAAGACATCTAAGAGAAAAAAAGCAATTGTGAAACTTAAAGAAGGACAAAAAATTGATTTGGTAGGTAAATAATATGATTAAGACACATAAAGCAACAAGCGCAGGGATAAGATTTAGAAAGACTTTAATTAGAGGTGTCGACAAAGTTAAACCACAAAAGAGCCTACTTGTTGCAAAAAAAGGAACAGTAGGACGAAACAGCGGAAGAGTGTCTGTTAGACATAGACAGCGTGGTGCAAAGCAGTTTTATAGAATAATTGACTTTAAACGCGATAAATTAGGAATAACAGGAAAAGTTGCAACCATTGAGTACGATCCAAACAGAAATTGTAACATTGCATTAATTAACTATTTTGACGGTGAGAAGAGGTATATCCTTGCTCCTGAAGGGCTAGTTAAAGGAATGGAAGTATTATCTGCAAAAGATGCCCCATTAGAAATTGGAAATACATTACCGTTAGAGAAAATCCCATTAAGTACGAGAGTACATAATGTTGAATTTAACCCAGGAAAAGGCGGCCAAGTAGCGAGAGGCGCAGGAAATTATGCAATAATAATGGCAAAAGAAGGCAACTACGTAAATGTTAAAATGCCAAGTGGTGAGGTAAAAAAGATTCTTGCGAATTGTTATGCTACAATCGGTGAGCTCGGAAACATGGATCACCGAAACGCTAGATTAGGTAAGGCTGGATTGAAAAGACACAAGGGTTGGAGACCAGAAGTACGAGGAGTTGCAATGGGTACTGACTCGCATCCTCACGGAGGTTCTTATAGAGATAACGGTATTGGTTTGTCTTCACCAAAGACCCCATGGGGAAAGAAGGCAAGGGGTGTATTAACTAGAAGAAGAAAATATACAAATAAGTATATAGTTACAAAAAGAATAAAAAGGAAATAATAGATGGTTAGATCACTAAAAAAGGGAATATACGTTGAGGATTCTTTATTAAAGAAAGTTGAAGCAGTTGTTGCATCTGGAGTAAAAACACCTATAAAGACGTGGTCAAGAAGATCAACAATCACACCAGAGATGGTTTCATTAACTATCGAAGTGCATAACGGAAGAAAACACATGCCTGTGTTTATTACAGAACCTATGGTAGGTCACAAATTAGGTGAATTTGCACCAACAAGATTATTTAGAGGGCATAGTTCAAAGAAATTGGCTACACCAGCAGCCTAAAAACATATGAAACTAGCAGAAGTTTATGCAAAACATAATAGAGCAAGAGTCATGCCAAAAAAGATGGCTATAGTAATGGACCTGATAAGAAATAAGAAGCTACATGAAGCAAAAGTGACATTAGCATTCGATTCTTCGAAGCCAGCTAAATTTTTACTAAAAGTAGTTAAATCTGCAGAGGCAAACGCTGTTAATAACCACGGTCTCAAATCTGAAAACTTGAGAATCGCTGAGGTGTATGTTTCAGAAGGAAAATTTCAGAGATATGGAAGACCGGGTTCAAAAGGAAGATTTGATCCACTTATTAAAAGAACAAGTCATATCGTAGTAGGTTTGTCCTCAAAAAAAGAGGAAGGAAAGGTAGCTAAGGCTAAGAAGTAGTATGGGGCAGAAGATACATCCATTCGGATTTAGATTAGGAATATCAAAAGATTGGAAATCAAAATGGTTTGCAGATAAAAAAGGTTATTCCAAACATATTTTTGAAGATTACAAACTAAGAAGAGTACTTGCAGAGAAGCTTGACTCTGCGGGTGTTAAGTCAATAGAGATCGAAAGATCAGTAAACGAAATTAAATTCTTAGTAAAAGTGTCTAAACCAGGAATAGTCATAGGACGCGCAGGTACAGGTATAGAGGCTTTAGAAAAGGACTTGAAGGCGCGTACAGACTCAAAAATAAAAATTACCGTAGAAGAAGTAAAAACACCAGAATTAGAAGCAGAATTAGTTGCACAATATATTTGTAGACAGCTAAAAAGAAGAATTCCTGCAAGGAGAATTGCCAATACTGCTGTCACTACAGCTGTAGACAAAGGTGTAAAAGGAATAAAAATTCAAATTAACGGATTATTATCAGGAAGCAACACAATCGCAAGGTCAGAAGTTTATAAGTATGGACCAGTCCCTTTGCAAACGCTTAGAGCAGATATCGACTTTTGTCAGCATGACTGCAAAATGCTTTTTGGTGTTATCGGAATTAAAGTATGGATTTACAAAGGAGAAGTGGAAATTAAGTAAATTTCCTTATTAACGCTATGTTAATGCCAAAGAAAGTAAAATTTAGAAAACAACAACGAGGTACTAATAAAGGAATTGCCGTAAGAGGAAGTAGTATCGCTTTTGGAGAATTTGGTTTAAAATGCGACGACCGAGGAGTTTTAACATCACGACAGATTGAATCTGCGAGAAAAGCAATTTCTCACCAGACAAAAAGAGGTGGAAAGCTTTGGATTAGAGTATTTCCTCACAAGGCAATATCAAAAAAGCCACAGGAAACAAGAATGGGAAGCGGTAAATCCGCACCAGATCACTACGCAGCGGTTATAAAGCCCGGTAAAATAATTTTTGAAATTTCTGGAGTTACCGAAGAGGTAGCAAGACATGCTTTCAGTAGAGCGGCTGACAAATTACCGCTCAAAATGAGGTTTGTATCAAATGAGTAATTTACTAGCAAAAGATTTAAGAATAAAGACTATCAAAGAGCTTGAAAAAGAGTTTAAAGATAAGAAAAAAGAGCTTGAAAAGTTTTCAATCGATGTGTATAAAGGCAAAGAAAAAAATATAACAAAAGGAAAGTTTATAAAAAAAGATATGGCAAGAATAAGCACAGTTTTGTCAGAAAAATTATTTTTGGAGGATACAGACAATGCCTAAAAAAACTATAAAAGGAAAGATCGTTTCTGATCGCATGGATAGAACAGTTATGATCAGCGTTGAGACAAGAAAAAAACATAAGATATACAAAAAAAATATTGCAATGACCAAAAAGTTTAAAGCAAGAAACGATGTCGAAGCTAAACTTGGCGATACTGTATTGGTTGAGGAATGTACGCCTTTTAGTAAAACTGTTGCATGGAAAGTCTTAGAAATTTTAGAAGCGGGTAAAAAATAATGATTCAAGTTGGTTCAACGCTCTCAGTAGCAGACAATTCAGGTGCAAAAAGATTAAAGGTGATTGGGATTCCAGGAAATACAGGAAGAAAATTTGCCTCGGTTGGCGATACAGTAACAGCAGTAGTAGATGGAGCAATTGCAGTAGGAGCCCTAAAAGATCATACAGTTGTTAAGGCAGTTATCGTGAGAACATCCAAAGAAGTAAGAAGAAAAGATGGAAGTTACACAAGATTTGATGACAACGCCGGTGTAGTAATCAATAAAGAAGGCTTAATGGTTGGAACAAGAGTTTTCGGACCTGTTGCTAGAGAAATTAGAGATTTTGGATATTTAAAAATTGCTTCCTTAGCCAAGGAGGTATGGTAAGAAGAAACATATGTTAATAAAAAAAGGTGATAAAGTTCAAATAATTGCAGGAAAAGACTTAGGTAAGATCGGAGTTGTTCTAAAAATGATTCCTGCGGAAAATAGGCTCTTGGTAGAGGGTGTAAACGTTGTTAAAAAACATGTAAAAGCCAAAGACAAGAAAAAGGAAGGTGGAATAATTAAAAAAGAATCACCAATCCATATTTCAAATGTTATGTACTACGATAGCGACTTAAAACGACCGGTAAGACTAGGTAGCAAAATTGTTGATGGTAAAAAATATAGATACAACAGAGTTAAAAAAGAGGTTATAGAGAAATAAGATGAATAGACTAAAGGAAAAATATACAAAAGAAATAGTACAAAAAATAAAAAAGGAATTTGATCTAAAAAGTGTGATGCAAGTTCCTAATATTAAAAAGATTGTTGTAAATGCAGGTATTGGTGGATTTAGGGACAATAGAGAAGCTTTAGAAAGTTTTGAAGCTGAGATGACTCAACTTTGTGGACAAAAGCCATTTCCAAGAAAAGCGAGACTCTCTATCGCAGGTTTAAAGGTTAGACAGGGGGAGACGGTTGGATTTACAGCAACATTAAGAGGAGAAAGAATGTGGGCATTTCTAGATAAATTGATTAGCGTTGCAATTCCAAGAATTAGAGATTTCCAAGGTTTAAGCAACGAAGCTTTCGATGAAGCAGGCAACTACTCGTTGGGCATAGCAGAACACACGATTTTTCCTGAGGTTAACCCAAATTTAGTAAAAGGAATTAGAAGTATGCAAGTTACAGTTGTGAGTTCAAGTAAAGAAAAGAACTACAACAAGGCACTCCTAAGCTACTTAGGTATGCCCTTTAGAAAGGACAACTAGCCTTTTTCTAAAAGGTTTTTAGTGGTATAGTTACAAACTAGATTATGGCAAAGAAAGCATTAGTAGAAAAACATAAAAGAGGACAGTTCGCATTTCCGGTGCGAAAATACAATCGTTGTGAAATCTGTGGTAACCCAAGAGGTTTTATGAGAAGGTTTGGAATTTGTAGAAAATGTTTCAGAGAATTAGCTCACAAGGGAGAATTACCCGGAGTAAGAAAGGCAAGTTGGTAATATGAGTTTAGATAGAGTATCAAACATGTTGAGTTCAATTAAAAACGCCTCAATGGCTAATAATGCCTTTGTTGAAACTTATTACACAAAAGAGTGTGAAAGTATCGCTAATGTTCTAAAAGAAGCAGGATTTCTGACAGAAGTAAAGACATTTAAACCAAAAGGAAAAGCTTATAAAGGGTTGAGATTAGATTTGGCTGTAGAAAACAAAAAGTTTCTTATAACCGACATTAAAAGATTTTCTAAACCTGGAAGAAGAATTTATTTGAGCAGCACAAAATTTGAGCACGTTCCAGCAGGGCAGGGAGTTTTAGTAGTTTCTACATCAAAAGGTGTAATTAGTGGCCAAGAAGCAAAGAAAAGAAGGCTTGGCGGAGAGTTAATTTGTAAGGTATTTTAAAAAATGTCTAGAGTAGGAAAGAAACCAATCGAAATACCTGCAGGCGTGACCGTTTTAATTAATGGAAAAGAAATTACAGTAAAAGGTCCCAAAGGGGAGCTTAAGCACACAGTAAATCCAGAAATAACTGTTACCCAAGAAAATGGTGTTATAAACATAACCGCAGAATTAGATTGTAAAGAAACCGGAGCTTTATGGGGTTTAGCAAGAGCATTGCTCGCGAATATGATTATTGGTGTTACTGAAGGATTTGAGAAAAAGCTAGAACTCGTTGGAGTTGGTTATAGAACCAGCGCAGCAGGAAAAGGTTTAACCCTAGCTCTCGGCTATTCTCACGCGATTAATTTTCCTGCACCAGAGGGAATTAATCTTAGCGTAGAAGAAAACAAGACAATAACAGTTTCAGGAATTGATAAACAGCTTGTTGGACAGACTGCAGCAAAAATAAGAGCCTTTAGAAAACCTGAAGTTTACAAAGGTAAAGGTGTGAAATATGTTGGAGAGATTGTAAAGACAAAACCTGGAAAGTCAGGAAAGGTTTAAAAAATGGCAAAAGTAATATTAAGAAGTACAAATAAAGAAAGACGAAAACTTAGAGTAAAGAAAAAAGTATTTGGTGAAATTGCGAGACCGAGACTTTCAGTATTTCGCTCAAATAAATATATCTATGGCCAAATCATTGATGATAGGTCAAGAAAAACGTTAATTGGATTAAGCGCCACAGAAATTAAAAAAGCTCATGAAGGAAAAACAAAAGTTGAGGCCGCATTTTCTATTGGTGAAGCACTAGCGTTAAAAGCACTAGACAAAAAAATAAAAAAAGTAGTATTTGATCGAAATGGCTATCAATATCATGGAAGAATTAAAAATATTGCCGATGGCGCACGAAAGAGAGGATTAGAATTATGATGAATAGAAATCAATCTCAGCAAGGACCTAAGAAAGCCCAAGACTACGAAGAGAGAGTTTTTCAAATAAAAAGAGTTTCTAAAAAAACTACAGGTGGAAACGCGATTGGTTTTACCGCACTAGCAATTATTGGTGATGGAAAAGGTAGAGTGGGTAGCGCATTAGGTAAAGGAAAAGATGTTCAGAAAGCAATTCAGAAAGCTTTAGCAAAGGCTAGAACTAACGTAGTAGACATTAATTTAAAAAATACAACAATACCTCACATGGTATCTAACAAGCTTTCTGCTGCAAAGGTACTTATACAACCCGCACCAAAAGGTTCTGGAATTATTGCAGGTGGAGCTATCAGAGCAGTTTTAGAGCTAGCAGGTGTCAAAGACGTCTCAGCAAAAATGCTTGGCTCAAGCGATAAGTTAACAAATGTAAGATGCACGATAGAAGCGTTGCAGAAATTAAAGAAGGCAGAATAATGGAATTAAATAACTTACCTAAACAAAAAGGAATACACGGAAAAAGTAAAAGACGCGGTCGAGGTTACGGCAGTGGTAAAGGTGGTCATACAACCGGTACAGGAACAAAAGGTCAAAAAGCTAGAGGAACAGGAAAAGTAAATCCAGGCTATGAGGGTGGACAAGTACCTTTGTACAAAAAGGTTCCTAAACTTGCGGGATTCCGTAATCCAACTTCTAAAAACGTCATCGAGTTTTCAGTCCTCAGACTTAATAGATTTAACGATGGAGATAAAGTTAATCCAAAAGTTATTTTAGAAAAAAGAATGGTGAAAAAGATTGGTAAAGCGAGTGTTAAAATTATTTCTAATGGCACACTTGCAAAGAAACTAGAACTCTCTGGTTTTTTGTACACCAAAGGTGCTAGGGAGGCTATTGAAAAATCAGGTTCGAAAATAGTCGAATAAAATGCTCAAAGTACTAAAAAATGAAGAACTTAGAAAAAAGATATTATTTACACTTTTTGCGATTCTAGTATCAAGAATATTTGCCCACGTTCCCGTTCCAGGCGTCGATTTAAACTCAGTTAGAACATTCTTACAAAGCAGCCAGATTTTCGGATTATTCGATCTTTTTAGTGGAGGTGGATTTCAAAACTTTTCTATAGCCACACTTGGTCTTGGACCATATATTAACGCTTCAATCATAATTTCACTTTTTATAAAAATAATCCCCTCACTTGAGGAACTTTCAAAAGAGGGCGAAACAGGTAGAGAACGAATTAATTCATACACAAAAATGCTTACAGTTCCGCTCGCGTTAATTCAGGCTTATGGTGTTTACTTTTTACTCCACAAACAAGGCGTAATAGGAAATATAGACATAATGACGTTGGTAGTTTTGGTACTTTCTTTGGTTGGCGGCGCTCTAATAATGGTTTGGATTGGTGATTTAATAACCGAGTCTGGACTTGGCCAAGGTGTATCGCTTCTAATTTTTGCTGGAATCGTAAGCAGACTGCCAACAGGGGCGCTTAGTATTTACGCGCTTTTTGAAAAATCTGGACTTATCACCACCGCTTTAATACTTGGTCTTATTATTGTTGTTATCGCTGCCATTGTTATGGTCAACGAAGGTACAAGAAATATACCTATTGAGTATGGTAGACGAGGAATTAGAGCAGAGCGTGTGAGCAACTTTTTACCAATAAAAATTAATCAAGCCGGAGTCATTCCGATTATCTTCGCTGTTTCTTTAGTTATGATACCGTCTCTTTTAAGTGGGCCGTTGTTAGCTACAAGTTCACCAATTCTGAATAATATTGGTACTTTTTTAGGTAAGAATTTTGCATCTACTGAACCTCTTTACAATATTTTGTATTTTATACTTGTAGTTGGATTTACATTTTTCTATACATTTATGCAGTTTGATCCACATAAAATTGCTGACGATATAAAAAAGCGCGGTGGTTTTATACCCGGAATCAGACCAGGCAGAGCAACAGAACAGTACTTAAGAACCATTACGCTAAGATTGACATTGGCGGGTGCTATGTTTTTAGGATTGATCGCGATTATGCCATTTTTTGTACAAGCATACACAGGTTTAACAAATTTAGCCATCGGGGGCACAGGTGTACTAATCGTTGTATCAGTAGTTCTTGATACGATTAGACAAATGGAGTCAATGATGGTTACCAGAAATTATCAAAGTTTCTTAAAATAATATGATAAATCCAAAAGAATTAATAAGATTTCAGCAAGCACAATCCAGACTCAATAAACAATTAGAGCAAATTTTTGCATCCGAAGAGAAAAGAGGTATCCGCGTAGTTGTAAGAGGCGACAGAAAAGTAGAGACAATTGAAATTGATGGTGAAGAACAAAAAGAATTAAGAGATCTAATCAACTCAGCAATGAAGGAAGTTAATAAAAAGGCAGAGAAGCAGCTTAGAGGCCAACTTGGCGATTTAGGAATTCCAGGACTATAAATATGATCATCGTTTTGGTAGGGCCGCCCGCAAGCGGTAAAGGTACTTTAGGAGAGAAACTAAGTGCCCATCTTGGTTTGCCCTTAATTAAGGTTGGTCAGATGCTCAGGGAGATACCCCCAGAATCCCCATTTTATAATCCTGTCCATAACGCGATGAACAGGGGTTTATTGGCTCCACAATCGATTGTGGGCGAACTTTTAGCTAAAATGGTAGAGGATAAGGCTAAATACGAAAAAGGGTATATTTTAGACGGCTGGTTACGCGACTTGGTTGATTTAGAATACTTTGACCCAAAGGCGACTTTTGTCCTATATCTCAACATTTCAAAGGATGTTGCAGTTGAAAGAATTAACAATCGACTTGTATGCACAGCACATGGACACACCTATAACAAATTATATTCTCCTCCAAAAGTAGATGGTATATGTGATTACGATAGGAGTACCCTAACCTATAGAAAAGATGATGACGTCAAGGTTTTGGAGAATAGGTTTAAAGTCTTTGATTCTTCTACAAAAAAAGTAATAGAATATTATCGTAAGAAAAAGCAACTAATCGAAGTTGACGCGAAGCCAAAACCAGAAATTATTTTTAATAACACGGTCGAAGCGTTACGACGAAAGGCTGACTTGGTGGTATAATTCGCGTATATGAACGATATTTACGAAGCCCCCAATTCAATAAGTAAATACCAGTTTCTGTATCATTTTGTTCCTCATAAGCATAAGAAAATTAGAGCAAGACTGCTAAGCAATCGTGCGCTAATACTGTATGCACTGGTACAGATAGCATTGGTAGCCATTATTCGAGTAGTGCCCCTCTTTGCACCTGGGATATTGGGTTATGCTTCAAATATTAATTCACAAGATTTATTGAAATATACTAACGAGACAAGAGCAAAAGTTGGGTTAAAACCATTGAGTATGAACCAAGAACTTTCTGAGGCTGCGCAGAGCAAAGCTCAAGATATGTTCAAGGTTGGTTATTGGGCGCACGTTTCTCCTATGGGCACCAAACCTTGGGATTTTATTTTAGATCAGGATTACGACTACGTATACGCGGGTGAAAACCTAGCAAAAAACTTTTCAAACTCAAAAGATGTTGTAGAAGCGTGGTATACATCTCCAAGTCATAGAGACAATCTTTTAAGCTCTAATTACGACGATATTGGTTTTGCAGTCATAAATGGTGTTATCGATGGGTATGAAACAACCATCGTCGTTCAAATGTTTGGGCGTGAAAGAGTAGCGACCAAACTTGCTTCAGAAAGTGTAAATGCTCCCGAAGTACCTGCAAAGGTTGAAGAAGAAATTACACCCATTGAGGTGCCTGAGCCGGTCATTGAGGAAGCACCCGAAGTACCTGCGAAAGTAGCACAAAATGTAGAGGGTGAAGCAACGCCAATACTTCAGCAGCTTTCTGAGTCGAAAAACATAGTTGAAGAAAAATTTGAAAGAAATGAGTTATTTGTTGACGTTAAATCTGCAACAAGATCGATCACCTACACTTTTGGTGGGTTTGTTGTTGCGTTGTTATGCTTAGATCTTTGGTACTCAAAGAAACACGGAATACTTAAAGTTACTGGGCACACATTTGCGCATATTATATTTTTGGCTCTAGTCTTAATGAGTGTTATGCTTTCTATAGTGCCAGGAGCAATTTTATGAACTACAAAGGTTACAAGATTATCGAACATACGGTTCTTGTTTTAGGAATTATTGTTATTGGTATTCTGTTTTACCAGTTTAGATTTGATAAAAGCGCACTTATTGTTTTGATGGCAATCGCTGCAATATTTTATTCATTTTGGGGGATGGTTCATCATTTAATTGAAGAGCGCCTTACAGTAGATGTTGCATTGGAATATATTTTAATTGGATTATTCGTGTTTATACTTGTTCTCACTGCAATTAGCGTTTAAAATTTACAGGTTATGAAGATTGTTATTGTCATTCCCACATATAATGAGTCAGAGAATGTTTCTCGTTTAATTCCTCTAATTGATATCGAACTTAAAAAATTTCCAAACCATGATTTTAATGTTCTTATAGTTGATGGAAATTCTCCTGATGGAACAGGCGACGTCGTAAAAAGCCTTGCAACTAAATACCCCTATGTAATTTTACTGACTGAGAAAGAAAAAGCAGGTTTGGGCGCAGCTTATATTTATGGTTTTAAACATGCAATTTTGCAACTCGGAGCTGAAGCTATAGTAGAAATGGACGCTGATATGCAGCACAGGCCTGAGGATTTAACAGCTATGATTCACGAGTTTGATAATGGCTATGATTATGTTATAGGATCAAGGTATATAAGGGGTGGAAGTATTCCAAAGGAGTGGGCTTTTTATAGAAAACTTCTAAGTATCGGCGGAAACATTTTTACAAAGGTTGCACTTGGAATTTACAACGTTTCAGATTTTACTACTGGTTTTAAAATTTCTCGCGTAAAAGGCTTTGTAGATAAGATGAATCTCGATGAGGTAAATTCTTCAGGGTTTGCTTACAAGATGGATTTACTTTTTAGAATGTATAAACTCGGTGCCAAAATTAAAGAAGTTCCGATTCAGTTTGGTTTAAGAGACAGAGGCAACTCAAAAATGGAACGTGACAATATGTTTGATTCTCTTCGTGTTGTAGCAGTCCTTAGGTTTAACGCGAGTAAAAGTTTTTTTAAATTTGTAATTACCGGCTTTGTTGGTTTGTTTGTTGACACTGGATTATTTACCATACTTCGAAGTACGATTTTTTCGTCTCCTGTTGCAAGTGCCGTTTCAGGTTTTATTGCGATGGTTACAACCTATACAATCAATAATTTATGGTCTTTTAATACTCGTAAACTTCAAGGAGCAAAAAAGACAATTTTAAGTTTTTTTATTTATTTCGGCTTTTCTTATGTGCCAATAATATTTAGATCGTGGCTAATAAAGTATGCTGTTTCTAGTTTTGGTAATACGTTTATTATCACGTACAGCGCATTTTTTATTGGTATCCTTTTTGGATTGATTTGGAATTACACAGTATATAGCCGTGTGATTTGGAAAAAGAAGTTATAATTAGGTACAATACCTAAGATTTAACCTATGCCACAGTTTTCAATAGTAATACCTGCATATAACGAAGCAGACAAAATAACGCCCACTATAACACAAGTAATCTCTTTTATGAGGGGATTTTGCGAAAGCTTTGAAGTGCTTGTAGTAGATGACGGTAGTAGTGATTCGACTCCCGATATTGTCGAAAATTACGCAAACGAGCATCGAGAACTTAGATTGATAAAAAATCAACACAAAGGAAAAGGTCCCGCTGTGTACGCAGGTATGAAAGCAGCAAAAGGCAATTTTATCTATATGGCAGACGCCGATCTTTCAACACCAATCGAAGAGTTAAAAAAACTTTATAACTGGATTACAGAACATGACTACGACATTGTTATTGCGTCGCGTGAAGGTGTTGGAGCAACCAGAGTCGGTGAACCGTCATACAGGCATTTAATGGGTAGAGTATTCAATTACTTTGTTCAAACGGTAGCACTTAAAGGAATCAACGACTCTCAGTGCGGGTTTAAGTTGTTTAAAAGAAAAGCTGCGAAAGACATTTTTCAAAGATTACATATCTACGGTGAAAAGGCTTCAGATTTAGGTAAAAAGTCGTACATGGGTGCTTTTGACGTTGAGGTGCTTTATTTAGCAAGAAAACTAGGTTATAGGATAAAAGAGGTACCGGTCAGCTGGACTTATGTAAATACAACTCGTTTAAACCCCCTTACAGATTCATTTAAGATGGCGTTTGATGTCCTTAAGGTCAGAATTAATGACTTTAAAGGGTTATATAAATAACGCTTTACACTCAGCTTGGTTGAACACGGCGGGTGAGCGGTATATGCTATCTAAAGAAATGGAAAATACTCAAGAAAAGAACGAAATAAAAAAGAAAATCGTAATTGTTATCCCCGAATTTCCAGTAGCGACTGAAACTTTTATTCAACGCGATATTTCAAAACTGATTGCTAGAGGAAATATTGACGTAGACGTTATTGCTTTGAAGAAAGGCAACGGAGAAATTGATCAAGGTTTAGTAAAGCGTGTTTACTATAAACGACTTGGTATTTTAGAATTACTTACTGCTATTTTCACAATTGTTACAAATCTCTCAACCTTTTTTAGATTTACCAAAGAGCTTACAGAGGGTGGCCACACTAATCAAATAAAAAACTTATATTTGGTTTTCAAGGCATTTGGTTATACACGGATATTGAGAAGTCACAGGCCTGATGAACTTCACATCCATTTCTTTTCAGATTTTTCTACGCTATTTATGTTTAGCGCTATTTTGCTCGATATTCCATTTAGCCTAAACGTTCACGCACGCGATGTATTAGAGTACCCGCATTTGTCAGAAAAAAAGGCCAAAGCATGCAAATTTATCAGTGTTTGCAACGAAAACGCGTATAAAAAACTTTTAGAGATAGCTCCAGAAAGTAAAGAAAAAGTTGTACTGCTTCACCATTTAGTGGATCGTGACCTGCTTTTTAAAAACATTGAAAGAACGAAAGAAGAAGAAGCGCCAACAATTTTTATGGGTGGGACAAGGCTTACTGAGAAAAAAGGAATCGAGTTCATGATCAAAGCATCAAAAATTCTTATCGATCAAGGTTTTATCCATAAAGTCATACTCATTGGACCTGGGCCGTTAGCAAGTGAGCTGAAAAAAATAATTAATTCAAACAACCTCAGCGCAAATTTTTATTTAAAAAGCGAAGCAGTTCCTTTTACAGAACTAATTCCTTACTTTTTTTCTTCTCATCTATTTGTTTTGCCAAATATAGAAACTGATTATGGAGACGCAGACGGAATACCAAACGTACTTATCGAAGCGGCGCTTGCTGAGTTGCCAATCATTACTACAGACGCGGGGAGCAATTTGGAGTTAATTGAAGATGGCGTCACCGGCTTTGTAGTAGAACAAAAAAATGCTAACGCGCTTGCCGATAAAATTAAATACGTGCTAGAAAATGACCAAGCCAAAATAAACATTATTGGGTCTAACGCGAGGCAAAAAGCAGAGGTTTTATTTTCTGAAGAAAAAACGGTAGCAAAGCTCGAAGAAATGCTTTTAAAGTAGATGTTGCTTGGATAATATACCCCTCAAATGAGTTATAATTTTCTATATGAACATTGCGGTTTTCACTAAAAAGACCACTTTTCACAAAGGCTATGGCGGCCTCGAAACTCAAAATAAGCTTCTCTGCGAAGGTCTTTCTAGGCGAGGGCACAAGGTAACTGTATTTTCTCCAGATTGGGGGGCAAATTTAGAGCAAAAAACAGACGCTGGGGTTAATTATATTTTTGTTAAGTGCGTATATCGTATGGGTCCAGTTTTTGGCTTTTTTGGCAGTTTGCAGAAAAATAATTGGCTTAACAGATCGTATGAGGAATTTTATAAAATTCATCAGAATTCGAAATTTGATTTGGTTTTGGCTCAAAGCTCTACGGGATTGGGAATTATTAAAAAGAAAAATCTTCATGGTGCTCCAGTAATATCGATTGCACACGGATCAATAATTGGCGAGTACAAAACTTTTTTAAGTAGTATGGTACTGCCGAAAGATATTTTTCTTCTGATTAAAAACACTGGGTTTATGTTAAAAAACTTTTTTCGGCGCCAACGAGATTTTGTAAATGGCTCAAACAAGGTTATTGCAGTTTCCGAGCAAGTTAGACAAGCGTTACTCGACGAAACTTTTACAGATGACGCGCGTATCGAAGTAGTTAATAACGGGATTGACCCAACTCCATTTTTTAAGCAAAACGAAGATATAAAAAGAGGTAAAAAACTTATTTACATTGGGCAGGTGATTAAATCAAAAGGAGTAGACGAGATTGTTAATTTTTTTAATGACAGTAGGTTTGGTGATTTTGAGGTTGATATTATTGGCGACGGTGAGTTGCTCCCAGAATTAAAAGAAAAAGTAGCCCGCGTAAATAGTCTTAATACCAAAGTGCATTTTATAGGAAAAGTCGCTTACGAGCAGTTAGTAGCAAGCTTCTATAAGAACCTAGAATACGGGGTTTTTATCTTTCCAACTAAGCGTTTTGAAGGGCTGCCGATGGTTTTAGTTGAGGCATTATTTTCTGGATTGCCCGTTGTTGCTTATGAAAATGGTGGGGTATCCTCGGCAGTATTTAATGGCGAAACCGGGTATTTGGTGCCCGCGGGTAACTCGGTAGAGTTTAAAAATAAAATACTGGAAATTATTAGTGACGATAACTTGAGAGAGAGCATGTGTAAAAAATCATTAAAAAATGCATATGAAAACTTTACAATTGATACTATGCTAGATAAGTATGAAGAAGTGTTCAGAAAGGTTATTAAATGAAAATTGCTAGAGTGATTTATGAATGGCCTCCACCGTGGCTTGGTCTTGCACCTGCACCGTTCGAGTTAACTAAATCTCAAACTAAAAAAGGACATGAAGTTGATATGTTTTGTGGAAGGTGGCCAAACGCCGGTCCAGTAGAAACAATGGAGAGGTTAAAAATTCATTCTGTATGGAGAGCGCCTTTTCAAGGGACTATATCGTTGACTTCATCGGTATTAATATTTTTAGAGTATTTGAAAACTCGTCGCAGAACTGAATTTGACATTATTCACTGCCACGGACATTTTGGTATTTGGATTTACGCTTACCGAAGATTTTTACAAAAACATTTTCCTTGGGCAAGGGAGGTTCAGACACCGCTCGTGGCTCATTTTCACAACACCGTAAAAGGTAGAAAAGAAAAAATAAAAGGCAGTGGGGGAGGTATAAAGATGATTTCTGAATTTTTAGACTGGCCTTTAGCCGAATTTTCTGACCGCCTAGCTGTTGCTGCGGCAGACGCTTTAATTTTTGTTTCAGATGATCTGAAAGAAGAGGCTATCAAGCACTATAAAGCCGATCCAAAAAAATGCTATGTAATAGAGTCTGGAGTAAATCCTGATCTTTTTCATCCAGCTGACCCAGAAGAGATCGCAAAAACTAGAATTGAGTTAAACCTCGAAATAAAAGATAGATTGATTTTAAACGCAGGGGCAATTGTAGAGCGTAAAAATATTCTTATGTTGGTAGAGGCACTTAAGTTATTACCATCACATTGTAAATTAATGTTGGTTGGAACAGGCGATGACGAGTATGTAGATCAAATTGACAGCTATATTCACAACAACGATCTAAAAGATAGGGTAATAAAGGTTGGGTATACACCGTATCCTCAAGTACCAATCGCTTACCAAGCTGCAAACTTGTTTGTTCTTCCGTCGACTTTTGAAGGTATGCCAAAAGTTGTACTCGAAGCTCTGGCGTGCGGTCTTCCTGTCTTAGCTGCTGGTTTTACTATGAAAGAAAGTATTGAAGGATTAGATTACGTTCAAGAGTTGACTGCAGAAGGTTTAGCAAAACAAATAGATGAAATGTTAAAAAATCCTAAAAGAGTAGACACTTATAAAGCTTCTAAAGACCACTCTTGGGATCTGATAGCAGTTAAGGTAGATGAAATCTATGAAAACGTTAAAGCAAATTTTCTCAAATAAAATACTAATTCTTTTTTTGTTACTTCATATACTGCTTTTAAATATAAATTTTGCAGAGTGGGGCGACAGCTATAGAATTTTACGTGCTTCAGAGTATATACGTGATTTATCTTATCCTGACGATGAAAAACGGCAGCCGTTGTTTTCAATTTTGTTGGCAGTAAGACCTGAAGGAGTTGATCAGGTTGCGTGGGCGCGCGGTTTTATGTTTGTCGTGAGCCTCGCAAGTTTTGTAGTATTCTCAAAAATTCTTGATCAATTTAAGTTTGTTAATAGGCAAAAAGATATCGCTTTACTTCTTTTTACGCTGAATCCAGTTTTTCTGTACTGGTCGATTAGGGTAATGGCTGATGTTCCGTTTACGTTTTTGACTTTGTTAGCATTTTATTTTTACAAAAAGAATCACGCATCAATTTTAAATATATTTTTGGTCGGGTTGATTACCGGGCTATCAGTGCTCATCAGATTTGAAGGTTATATTCTTGGGTTTTCACTTGGGGTTGGTTATTTTTTGAGCAGTCTTTTTACAAAGAGCGATTTAAAAAACAAATTTATTTCTGTATTAAAAAAGTTAATTCCTTTTGGAGTCGGCTCGTTGATAGTAATGTTGCCTTGGCTAATTTATCGTAATCCGTTTACGTCGACATATTTTGAAGAGCCTGGTGGCAGAGAATACAATCTTCAGACGTTTTTAATTTATGTAGTTTCACTTTTCTATTTGCTTGGTTTTTCCTCTGCGCCGTTTTTTATAAAAAATACATTAAATTCACTAAAAAGTTTTTTAAGCTCAAATGTTGCTATTAGCGTATTTGTTGTGATAGAGCTATTTTTAGCTTTAATTTGGCCTGCAGCTATTCCAAGACTTTTTACACCAGTAATTCCATTTTTAATAATTCTAATTGCTTTTGGCATTACACAGCATTTTGAGAAAAAAGAGTCAAATAAGTCAGATTTGGTTGTTTTAACGCTTTTGTTAATTTTTTACATTATTGGGCAGTACTATCTAAGATTGCAATTTTTAGTGCTCAATAAACCACTACTCATTTTTGTAGGGATGGTTCAAGTGGTAATTATTTATTCACTTATCAAAAAGAGAGCAAATTTATTTTTCTACAGTTTAGGAGTTTCTTGTTTGGTTTGGTCATTATCAACCATAATCCTCCATAAAGATATATTTCGCGCTGTTTCTCTAGGAGCTAGGTACGCAGTGGAGAATTTAGAAGGAAGAGTAGCTTACAACGATGTTAGTAGTGTGTCTGATTGGTATTTAAATCAAAAATCAAAAGAAGACAAGGTTGAAGGTGTTTATCTTAACATGGATTCAAAAAAGGGAAGAAGCTACGAGTCTTTAGAGAAAGCAGGCGTTGATTACGTATTAATTACAAATGAGCACAACACTGATATGGAGTTTGACGTAAGTGAGAGCGCCTACTTAGAACAATTAAAAGAATTCAGATATACTATCAGGGGAAAAGAATTCTTTACCAAAGTAATCAAATTTGAAAGATTGTAATGCAGAAAATTAAGAAATTATCTATTGTAATGCCAGTTTATAACGAGAAGGACACACTCAAAACAATTCTTGAAAAAGTTGAGGAAGTTGACCTTGGCGATATTGAAAAGGAGATTATTCTTGTTGATGACGCCTCAAAAGATGGAACTACGGACATTTTAAAGGAGCTGCAGGCGCAAAAGCCTTACCTAAAAATAGCTTTCAAGCCTCAAAACTCTGGGAAGGGTGCTTCGTTAAAGCAGGGTTTTGCTCTGTCGACTGGGGACTACGTAATTGTGCAAGACGCTGACTTAGAATACGAGCCAGAAGAATATAAAAAACTGATTAAAGTGGTTGATGAGAATATTGCAGACGTTGTTTACGGATCAAGATTTTCTGGAAATTATGAGGATATGACAAATCTTCATTACTTTGGAAACAAAATACTTACCCTAAGCACCAATATATTTTTCGGAGTGATGCTTACAGATATGGAGACATGCTACAAACTTATTCCTGGAGAATTTGCAAGAAAGGTTGATATCAAATCGAATCGATTTAATTTTGAACCTGAAATTACAGCAAAGATATTAAAGTCAAGCATGAGAATTAAAGAGGTTCCAATTTCGTACAAAGGGCGTTCTCACTCAGAAGGTAAAAAAATTACATGGCGTGATGGTATATCTGCTCTCTCGACGCTCATAAGATTTAGATTTTTTAATTAAATTAATGCAAAGAACTAGAAAATTTGTAAAAAAGAACATTTTTGTTTTATTGCTCATTTTTATAGCAATAGTTTATTTATTGATTAATCTAAAAATAAACTTTTTTAAATATAACCACTTCGATTTTGGAAAGTTTGATCTCGGAAATATGACGCAAATGGTTTGGAATGCGAGTCGAGGTAATGGACTTACGCTAACCGACTATTTTGGAACAAATCTACCGAGATGGGCGATGAGCCACGTTGACCCAATATTATTCATATTTGTACCAATATTTTTGATTTTTCCTAGCCCTATGACACTAGTTGTTTCACAGCTCGTACTAGTTATTTTCTCCTCAATAATTGTCTATTTAATCGCTAAATTGACCTTAAAGTCTGACATAGCAGCATTTTTGATGGGTTTAGTGTACCTTTTTAACCCTTCGATAGGATATTTAACGGCGTGGACCGGATTTCACGGTGTTACCGCAGTAATACCATTTTTTCTAGGTGCATTTTATGTTTATGAAAAAATGTATCAGGAAAATAAGTTTACTAAAAAAGGTTATTTAATATTTTGGTTGTTACTCGTACTTACAATGATGGGGAAGGAACAACTCCCTGCATATATTTTCTTTTATGGAGTTTTTATATTTTTACTTAGAAATCCCTCGGACAGTATCAAAGAGATGTTTAAAACAGCCGCCGCAAAGACTTCGTATCTAATGATGGCAGTTGGCATTATTTGGTTTTGCGTCGCATTTTTTGTAGTTATTCCTGCGTATGCATCGTATAGGGTTGAGGGGTACGCGAAGTTTGCCGAAAGTATTGATATTACCGGTGAAAATAATACGGATGTTGCGTTGCCGAATTATTTTTTAAATCGTTATGATGAGTTTGGTGAATCCTACAGCGAAGTTATTAAAAATATTATTTTGAATCCAAGAAAAAGTGTTCAAATATTTTTTGGCGGTGATAAATTAGAAAACTTTATTCGAACAGTCGCTCCTTTTGGTTACTTGCCATTCGCTGCACCGTTTGTGTTTATGATCTCCACGGTTGATTACTTTATAAATTACCTTACAACGTCTGATGGGGTTGGTACTTCTGAGATATTAAACCATCGAGTATCAATGATAATACCGGTGATGATGCTGGCGACTATTATGGGAATCTCATATTTGGCAGGTATGTTTGAAAAAACAAAAAAACTTAAGAAAAATACTGTAGTCACGCTACTTTGCCTTGTTGTAGTGGGGTTCTCTATATATACCTCGCACGTTTATAACAATCCTATCTACCTATGGGGGTCAGACGCCGTAAAGAAAAACATAATTGCTAAAGTCTTTGCAAAGACAGATGAATCACTAATCAATCAGAATATGAATGTTGGTGATGTAATAAAGTTGAATGAGCTCGAGGACAAAGATAGAGAATGCGCGGCAAAGATTGTTAAATACATACCTGATAGCGTATCCATATCTGGACCTGACTCACTTGGCGCACATTTATCTATGAGAGAGACATACGCTATTTTTCCTGCGCTGTATAATGAAGCAGACTATGTAATCGTCGATATATTTTCAAGAAAACTTCTAACAATTGTTGATACTGACGTTGAGGTTGTAAAAGATGTTGTTGCTGAACTAATTAAGAGCGATAAATATAACTTAGATTTAGGTTGCGGAAATTATTTTGTTTTTAAGAAAACTGAGTCTGCAAAAAAAGATGTGTTACTTCCTATACAAGAAAGATTTTCTTATGAAGCAAAATATGAATTACCTTTCTTTCAAGGTGTAGAAATTGCAGACTTTGAATTTCCATCAAAATTAGCACACGGCGAAAGAGGAGAATTAAAAGTTGTATTTTATCGTACAGGTGATGGGACAGACAAAACAACGTCACTGGAACAATATATTATTTTCACTTCATTTGTAAATCAAAAAACAGGTGAAATTTACCAACAAGCAAACTTACCTTTCTTCGCAATTAAGCAGCCTGAAGATTGGGATCAAGAAAGGTATTATATCGAGAAGTACGAACTGGTTATACCTGACTTTTTAGAATCCGGGGATTATTTTGTCATGATTGGGATGGGAAACAAAATCAGAACACGTAGTATTTATCTTGGAGATATAAAAGTAGACTAGGTAAAACTAGTATAATTACACCTATGAAATCACTAGAAAAGTGGCAGCTCGTAAGCTTTTTCTCGCGTGGCGTCGCCATGGGATTTGGTATTATCCAGAGCTTTTTAATACTCAGAATATTAAGCGTTGCAGAGTGGGGTGTGGTCCAACTAGCATTTTCGTTAGGAACATCGCTAGGGATTTACCAACACCTAGGTTTGGCAAGCGCAGCAAATAGAGAAATCGCTGCGTCTGACAAACGTAATGATATTTTTAAAATATTTATTACTTCAGTTTCAATTAGGTATTTAGTAACGATCCCTCTTTCAGTTGGACTTTACTTTCTCGCACCAAAAATATCAACAGCCTATGGATTTCCAGAAATATTATTACCTCTAAGAATTTATTCTGGAGTTTTATTTTTGCAGGGAGTACAGGCAATTCTTAATTCTGTCATTTCCGGTACGAAAAGATTCAAAGAGCTATTTGTATTCCAAGGTGTTATCGCACTTTTAAGTTTTATTATTTATGTCCCATTCGTTTACGTGTACAAGGTTAATGGATTTTTTTATGCAGCTTTTATACATGAGTTTATAAAATCTGCGATGTTGATGTGGATTGGATTTGTACCTTATATGAAGGATATTAAGCTTCCGACGAGAAAAGAGTTTGTTGCCATATTAAAAGAATTATTTTCTCTTGGTATGTCAATATATCTTGTAAAAATCATCGTAGTTAATTGGGAAAAAGCAGGAACAAATCTTTTGGGTTTTCTAGGTAATGCAGAGATACTAGGTATTTACTCCTTTGCTCTTCTATACGCAAAAAAACTTATGCATATTTCTGACGCTGTAACAGACGTCAGTCTACCTGTGTTTTCAGAAAAATATGTAAATGATGTTAAAGAGTTTAAAAGCATGTTCACAACAAACTTTAATAAGATTTACGCAATTGTCGTCTTTTTTGCAATGTCCGCAGTATATTGGGCAAAGGAATTAATTATAATTCTAATTGGGAGTAACAAATACGATTCCGCCTTACCGTTGCTAGTTCCTATGGTTTTTGCTTTTATTTACTTTTCATTACTGGACATAATCAAGTCGAGTATTGCAATACCGGCTAAATTGATTAGAGAAATGATATTGAGCTTTGTTTTACTACTTTTGGTAACTGTCGGTGTGTATTTTGTTAGCAGAAACCTCATACCTCACTTACAAGCCATGGCCTACAGTATGCTAATTGGTACATTTTTTAGTTTTTATGCGCTTGTATTTCTCCTGCAGAGAAAACTTTCTTTTACCTTTTTAAATCATAACCACCTTCTAATTGTTATACAGGCGCTAGCTATAAGTTTAGTTGGGACTTCACAAGGATTGTTTGTCAAAATACCTGCCTACGCAGTTTTTGTTGGGTTATATTTTTGGTCTGTCACACTTTCAAAATTTATTGAAACAGCACAAGTAAAGAATTTTGTAATAAAGGTTTATAGAAAGATTGTAGGCAAATGAAAAAATATAAAAATCTAATCCTAAAGATAATTGTAAGCAGTGCATTATTGGCAATAATATTTTTTCAAATTGATTTAAACACGTTAGTGAAAAATTTTAGTTTGTTAAACCCTGTTTACATACCATTTATTATTTTGTTGCTTATTGCTAACTACGTGTTTAGTTCTATTAGATGGAAAGCATTATTAATTTTTAATAACTCTCACCATATTAGATTAAAATATTTGATTCACCTTTATTTTACGGGTGCATTTTTTAACAATTTTATGCCTACAAGTATTGGGGGAGACGTATACAAAGTGTATAAATTGGGTAAAAAGACGGGAAACACAGTAGACGCCTTCTCCGCAACGTTTATGGAGAGATTTACAGGTGTACTTGCGCTGGTGTTTATCTCCATATTTGGACTAATCAGGCACCTAGGGCTTTGGGGTGCAATTCTTCTAGTCATCTTCATTTTTGGAATAATCATAGGCTTCTATTTATTTAGTTTTTTGAGTGGACAATCAGAGAAGATCAAGAAAATTTACGATTCACTAAATGCCTATCGTGGCAAGAACCTTGTACTTACAACCGCAATGGCTACGTCTTTTGTCGTTCAGATAATTGCTATCGCCACGCAATATCTGATTTTTGTTGCTATGGGAATCGATCTTCCTTTTATTCATGCGTTAATCGTATTTCCGATCATTACCCTCGCGAGCTTTTTTATACCCTCATTAAATGGAATTGGTGTACAGGACTCTCTATATATGAAATTGTTTTTAATAGTGGGAATCGCTGAGCCAGTAAGTTTGAGTGCTTCAATTATTTATCACCTTTTTAGATTGGGCGTAAGTTTAATTGGAGGAATCATTTATGCAATGGGTAAAGACTCTTAACAAAAAAAAGATAGCGTTACTGATTTTATTTATTGTTGTATTTCTTGCGACAAGATTTCTTCGTTTAGATTCTGATGTGATTAATCCAGATGCAGTAAACTGGCATTATCGATCAGAGCAATTTGTTGTTGGTCTAAAACATTTTATATTTGAAAAAACCTATCAACATTACCATCCCGGAGTAACTTTAATGTGGATTACAGGTATTCCTATTGAGCTAGCAAAGCAAATTACAGGTATCGAAATATACGATCGTTTTACTTTTCCAATGCTTGATTTAGTAGCAAAGACGTCATTGATTTTTGTTCAGTTATTTTTAACATTTCTGATTTTTTGCAATTTATCTAAGATTATTGGCTTTTATAAATCTTTAGGAATGGTAGCTCTTTTATCGCTAGAACCGTTCTTTATCGGCAATTCCCGTATGTACCATATGGACGTGCTATTTACCCTCCTTACCTTTTTAACACTGATTTATGCCTACAGTTATTTTGAAACTAACAAAGAGAGATTTCTCATTCTTGCGGGTGTAGCTTCGGCGTTAACATTTTTAACAAGAAGTATTGGTCTTGGGTTGGTGATTTACTTGCTATTTGCCGGTTTCTATAAATACTTCATAGAAACAAAAGAAGGTATAAAAAAAGTATTTAAGTTCAAAATAATATTTGTTCTAATATTTGTCGCCACGACATTTATACTTTTTCCTGCATTGTGGCAAAAACCGATTTGGACAATTGTAAATATATTTACCGAAGGTAAACGTATTGGAATAAACGATGGACATTCACAGATATTTTTTGGAAACGTTACAGAAAATCCTGGATTCTTATTTTATCCAACCGTATTACTTATGAAACTAACACCTTTTGTAGTAATAGGAGTTGCGTTGTGGTTAATGCTATTGTTTGTTCAAAAAAGATTTAGAATAAAAAAAATAACCTTCGTTTTATTTTCTGGGATATTTTATCTCGGCTATTTTGTTGTGATGAGTATTGCAACAAAAAAACTAGACAGATATATGCTTACTCTGTTTCCATATTTTGCCCTTTTAGCAACCTTAGGATATTTCGAAATATTAAACATAAAAAATAGGGTAGTTTTTCATTCATACTCCATAGGACTGCTCTTCATTCTTTTTGTAGTGATTCCGGTAGTGTCTTACCATCCTTATAGCTTTACTTACACCAGTCCTATCTTCGGTACGCCATCAAATGCAAACTTTGTGATTGGGCAAAAACCCTTTGGAGTTGGAATTTACGAAGTAAAAGAGCATCTTGAACGAACATACGGGGCAGAAGTAGAAGTGGGATTCATTGATACAAAGCCAATTAAGTCCATTTATCCAAACTCACTCGTATCAGACGCGCGCGTCGAAGGAACATCTTCTTATGATGTATTAGTTTTAGCAATAAACGAAACGTTTCCGGAAAATGTAACAAAAAGTGGAGTAAAATTTACTTTAGACGGTTCCATTTACATAAATGGTCTGGACTACTGGCGATTCTATGTTAAAGAAAATCAATAAAAAATTATTTTGGATAATCATCGGAGGTTTGCTTTTAAGGTTGGTTGGAATCGACCATGCATTTCCGTTCATATTTCATCCCGACGAACCAACGATCGTACAGTCTGCACTTGGAATACGTTTTAATCTAAATCCCGGTCATTTTGATTGGCCGCATCTCTACATTTATCTGAACTATTTTCTCTACATGATTTTTGCAAAATTGAGAGACCTTAATCTGCAATTATTGGTTATAAGGAAGATCTGTATTACATTGTTCCTATAATATGGAATGATAATCTTATTTTTTATATACTCACAAGAATTCTTACCGCAGTGTTTGGTGCTGTTGACAGCAATTCCCATCTACTTATCTGCAAAAACACTTTTTAACGAAAAAGCCGGATTGTTTGCAGCAGCTGCGTTAATGCTAACCCCATTTCATGTTTTACGATCGCACTATACAATGCCAGACGTTCCGATGCTATTTTTTCTTGCATGGGCATTATATTTTTCGATAAAAATTCTCTTTGTACGAAACACGAAAAATTATTTTTTTGCAGGATTATTTGTTGGATTAGCAGCGAGTACAAAATACGACGGAGCGATAGCAGCGCTTTTTGTTGTTTTGGCGCACTTTATACGTGTTTTTAGCGAAAAGGATGAGTACGTACTAAGTATCGACTCGTTAGGAAACTTAATTATCTCAGCGTTAACATCGGTGGTAGCGTTTGTACTCGGAACACCATACTCCGTTCTTGACTATAAAACATTTACGATTACAGAAAATGCAAAAGGCGCACTTTGGCAATTTACAAATGTGGGAAAAGTCAATTTGTTTGAGCAAATAAAAGCATTTATTATTTCTACGCCAATAAAATTAGTCGACGATTTTGGTTATCTCAGTATTTATTTTATTTCTACTTTCGATACGTATATTTGTATTCTAACATATTTAAAGCTAAAAAACTATTTGCAAAAAAAGACTTTATATTTTTAATTTTAGCGACTGTGATGTTTCTTTTCTACCTATCAGGTGCAGAGAAGACACGATCACATTATTTCTTTGTTGCATACCCAACAATAATTATTTTAGCAGTTGGTTTTCTAATAAATGTAACCGCAGGATTTAGAAAAATTATAAGTTATTTAGTTTTCGCATTAATTTTAGTTATACCATTGTTATTTTTCAGCGCGTGTTTCATATATTTTTACGCAAAAAGATACAAGAATACAGTTGTACGATTGGTTAACAACGTAAGCAAAATCACCAAACAAACATTTTATAACGGCAAAGACCTCAAAGTAGTTTTTGAAAAAAAGGGCGGTAACTTACCAATAAAATTTGATCAAACCAGTAACATTCAACCCCGCTCAATTTACACAATATCTTATGATCCCGGAGTTAAATTTACAGCCTTAGAGCGTGCAAGACTAGTAAAAACCTTTGACAACAAGCTAAGACAGGGTCCGATAATTAACATTTACGAAACAGAATGATAAAAATAATAAAAAATTACAAAATTGAAATACTGATACTACTAATATTTGTTTTAATGAGAATTCCGGAGCTTGGGCATGACATGTTTAACACAGACGTGTGGAAGTGGAAATCGAGGACCTATGATTTTGGTAGCGGTATTTTTAGTTTAAATTTTGATAAGACGCTGCAAAAATACCACCCCGGTGTAACTTTAATGTGGTTAGGGACAGCAGGAGTAAAGATAAACTCTTTTTATCACAAAGTAATTTTAGGCGCGCCTGCCGAAGATAATCTTATTGGTAACGTATTTACCCTCCACACAATTCAAAAAACTGTGATCGTAGTATTTTTAGGGTTGATGATGTTTCTTATCTACAACCAGCTAAAGCAACTGTTTGGTAATAGGTATGCACTCATAGCGGTAAC
Organism: uncultured candidate division WWE3 bacterium; assembly: GCA_963765125.1. Classification (GTDB taxonomy): domain Bacteria; phylum Patescibacteriota; class WWE3; order UBA101185; family UBA10185; genus CAVXUZ01. The sequence goes on along the minus strand of CAVXUZ010000005.1, from coordinate 346,554 downwards.
GTTAATGTCATTAGAACCCCTTTACGTGGCACTTACTAGAGTGATGCATCTTGAAGGATTGATGTCGACGTTTATGATTCTTTCTTTTATTTTTTTGTATCGGTTTTTTGTCGACTATAGAAGCAGGTACCTCGCGTGGTCTGCAGTTTTTGCTGCTCTAGCAATTCTTACAAAAACATCAGCATTATTTTTAATTCCATTTAGTGCGTTGTTGGTTTTTATCGAGCACACAAAAGGAACCTTTGCTATTAATAAGTCAGTGAAGATGGCGCTCGCTGTTTTTGGAAAATGGCTTGGTTTATTAATACTCGTTTTTGTTGGTTTATGGCCAGTTATGTATACAAACCCTATTTTAGTTTTTGAGACCCTGAGAAAAGGAATTGTTGAGATTGGCGTGGAGACAGAACATTTTCAGTTATTTTTAGGGAGATGGGTTGATGACCCCGGCTACTTATTTTACATCGTGGTTTTGCTTTTCAGGTCCTCGGTTACCGCATTACTAGGTATGTTTGGATTCTTTGCGATCTCCGGAAAATTATTAGATTCTGCAAAAAAACGTTGGTTCTTATTATACTGTTTTGTGTTTGTCGTTTTCTATACACTCGAGCTAACTCTTCCTACAAAAAAACTTGATAGGTATATTATTCCAACTCTTTTATCGATAATTTTAGTTTCTTCATTTCTCTATGAATATGCCATAAACTATCTTTTTAGTAAGTCAAAATTACTCGGCGGTTTGTTAATCATTGCGTTACTTAGTTATTACGGCTTTACTTTGTCTTACCTTCACCCAAACTATTTTTCATATTATTCTCCTGCATTCGGAGGTTTGAGACACGGTATCTACGCGATTGAGCCAAAGTGGATGATAGGGCAAAAAGAAGTTGTCAAATTTTTTAGTAATGATTATTTTTTTGGCGGATATAAAAGGTTTGGTGATGGTGAGAGTATTGATGAATATATAAATAAACCAGAAATGGACGAAATGCTAACTGTTGGGTTTCAGGAGAAATACTACACTCAAATTTGGCCATTTATCTCAGAAATTGGTGGACGCGCAACAATTATGGATATATCTGCGATGGCTGAAAAGACAAACTTTTTTGTCTACCCTGTTTACAATGACACAGCAGAGTTTGAGGATAGGTTTGAGCTTGAGTATATGGCTACAGTACAGCTTAGAGGCGTTGACCTCTACCACATATACCGTAGGGTTTTGTAGTTGTTATTTAGGTATAAAGCTTGTATAAATGATTTACAGCCCCCAAAGAGAAAAATGTTAATTTCGATTATAATTCCTGCTTACCGCCAAGGTGAGTCAATAAAAAAAGACATTAGGGATATCTATCGTGTGATGTCTCAAACTAGATGGGAGTTCGAAATTATAGTTGTTTGTGATGGTTCTCCAGATTCTACTTTAAAACACGCAAAATCAATCAAACAGAAGAATTTAAGGGTGTATGGTTATGAAACCAACCGTGGAAAAGGTTATGCAGTAAGATATGGCATGGCGAGATCAAAAGGTGATTTAATTGTATTTATCGACGCGGGCATGGACATTGACCCAAATGGAATTTCTTTAATGCTTGAGCACATGCTTTGGTATAGTTCAGATATTATTGTAGGAAGTAAAAGGCACTCTGCGTCAAAAGTAAACTACGGTACTGGTAGAAAAATTTATAGTTACGGTTATTATCTTATTGTGCGTCTACTCTTCGGGCTAAGAGTGCGCGACACGCAAACTGGGCTTAAAATCTTTAGACGCGAGGTCTTGGAGACTGTTTTACCAAGATTATTAGTGAAAGCTTACGCATTTGATATCGAGCTCTTGTCGGTGGCAAATCATTTAGGTTTTACAAAAATTCACGAAGCACCAGTGCAAATGACGTTAAATTTTGCACCAAATTCAAAATGGAAAAGGTGGCTCCCTCTATTTTTAGAGCCAAACATACTAAAGATGTTGCAGGATACACTCGCCGTATTTTACCGTCTCAAGCTTCTGAGATACTATGATGACGGCAATAAACGTAAATGGGTTTATGACAAAGAATTAGACATGAGAGTAAATACAGGGTTATAGTAATAGCATGAGATTTTCCGTAATTATACCTGTTAGAACAATTACCGATAATTTGAAAGAGGCTGTTTCCCATCTTAAAAAAGTTAAATATTATGATTTTGAAGTTCTAATCGTATTAGACGAAGACATCAAAGTTAATTTTGGTCCTCGAGAAGATAGATTTAAAGTTCTTGCAGTTGGGCCGAAAAGTCCTGGAGAAAAAAGAAACTTTGCAGCTACTCAAGCAACTGGGGATGTACTCGCGTTCATCGATGACGACGCCTACCCAGATAGTAACTGGTTGCGAGCCGCAGCAAATATTTTTGAGAAAAATCAGGATTTGTATGCTTTGGGTGGGCCGGCGTTAACCCCTCAAGACGCACCAGTAGAAGAAGAAATGGCAGGAATGTTACTCGAATCATACTTAACAGGTGCGGGAACAACTTACAGACATAGGACGAGTTATAAAAGATGGATTGATGATTTTCCTTCTGTAAACCTATTTGTTAAAAAGGCAGCATTTTTAGAAATAGGAGGTTTTAATAAGGATTTCTGGCCTGGTGAAGACACAAAGCTTTGTTTAGACTTAATAAATAAGTATGGACGTAAATTTCTCTACGACCCCGAACCAATTGTTTTTCACCACAGAAGAGTACTTTTTAAGCCGTATCTAGAGCAAATTGCTAGGTATGGTATGCACAGAGGGTATTTTGCTAGAGCTTACCCCAAAAATTCGCGAAAATTAAGCTATTTTGTACCGTCGGTGTTTATTCTATGGTCAGTTTTAGGTTTGGTGCATGCGCTGTTTTATATGGAGTATCTTCCGTACTATATGTTAATAATGTTTTTGTACCTCGTGTTAGTATTTGCCGAGTCACAGAAGGCAAGTATAAAGAAGCGAAGTTACAAGGCATTTCAGTACATGTTTCTTGGAATAATTAGAACGCACATTACGTATGGATTAAATTTTCTCAAAGGATTTTTCTTTAAACCCTCGCTTGAATTAAGAAAGTATGATGAGGGATCAGGAAACTATCAAGGAGGCTAAATGGAAGAATTTATTACGCAACCTAGTGCAAAAGTAAGAATCAAAATACTCAAAGACAAATGTATCAGTGCAGCAACATGTATTATTCAGGCGCCAAATACATTTGATCTCGATGAAGAGGGAAAAGTATATACAAAAGAAACAACTTGGGATGAGGCTTCATCAATATATCAGGCAGCGATGGCTTGCCCAACGACTGCAATAATTATTGAGGATTTAGAGGGAAACCAGCTTTGGCCAGCGTTTTGAAAAAAATAGCGATTGTTCTGTGAACATATTTATACTAATCTATATATCTAATGAATAACCAAACCAAAAAATTTAAAATAGCAATCGGATACCCTCCACTAGAATCGAACAAAGGTGTACCTTTACTATCACAGAACAGGCAATTTCAATACTTTAACGCAAAAACCTACATTTACCCCATGGTCCCTGCCTACGCAGCCTCATTAGCGCAACAGAGGGGGTATGACGTAGTTTGGATGGATGGGATAGCTGAAGAAATGAAATACCCTGTCTGGAAGGATAAGTTGCAAGCTGAAAAGCCGGACTTGCTGTTTTTAGAAACAAAATCTCCGGTTGTAAAAAGACATTGGAAAATGGTTAACGAACTAAAAGAACTATTACCTGAGATGCTCATTGTGATGGTTGGTGACCATGTAACTTTTAATCCTAAAGAAACAATGGAGAGTTGCAATGTTGACTACATTATAACCGGTGGCGATTACGACTTTATGCTCTCTGACCTTGCAGATTCTATAACCTTGGGTAAGAAGTTGGTTGGAGGAATATGGGGGCGCGTTGGTGATAAACATGTAACGTTGGGTGAACTAATAAAATATGAAGACAATTCTCAAACGCAGACAAAAAATGCTTTTTGGATTTCTGGCCCATTGGTACAAAATCATAATCTTGATGAACTTCCTTTTATTGATCGCGATTTAACAAAATGGAAACTTTACGCGTATGAAAATGGAAATTATAAATATACTCCTGCTACATACATGTATTCCGGAAAAGATTGTTGGTGGAATAGATGCACTTTTTGTGTGTGGGATCATACTTTAAATCCTCTTGGCACATATCGAAGATTTTCACCTGAGCGACTCTTCGCTGAAATAAAGCACGTTGTAGATAACTATGGTGTTAAAGAAATATTTGATGATGCAGGTACTTTGTTTATAGGTCCTCCTCTGAAAAAATTTTGTGAGCTGATGATTGAGTCTGGCTACAACAAGAAGGTGGTTTTAGGGTGTAACATGCGTTTGAACGCGATAAATCAAGAATATTACGATCTGATGGGTAAGGCCAACTTCAGGTTTATTCTTTACGGAATGGAATCAGCAAATCAATATACTTTAGACAAACTAGACAAGGGTTTGAAGGTACATCAGATTGAAGAGGGTGTAAAAATGGCAAAGAAGGCTGGTCTTGAGCCCCATCTTACAATTATGCTCGGTTATCCTTGGGAAACTGAAGAAATGGCAAAAAATACAATTGCTTTATCAAAAAAGCTTTTTGAAAAAGGTTATGTTGATACTATGCAAGCAACTATAGTTGTTCCTTATCCAGGAACGCCACTTTATGCGGACTGTTTAAAAAACAATTGGTTGACAGTTGAGGAAAAAGCTTATGAAGCATTTGATATGAGGAGACCAGTAATGAAAATTCCCTTCGAAGAAAAAAGATTATATGAATTAACACAGGTTTTGTATTCTTCGTTCTTTACACCTAAATATATTGTGCGAAAAATACTATCAGTACGAAGTACAAGGGATATTAAATATTTATTTTACTCTGCGTGGAAACTTCTTGGGCACCTATTGGATTTTAACAAGGAGCAAACAAAGGCAAATTGGTGGTCACCAAAATTTTGGTTAAGTGCACTAAAAAGTTTATTTACCCACTTTAGAAAAAAGGAAGAAGACTCACGGGTTGATGACGTAGTGAGTAGTAGCGCACAAAAAGCCAAACAAGAAAGAGAGTCTTTTAAAATTTAGTATTTTGTAAAGCGTATTCTTTAAATAATGCGCTAGAATAGGCTGTATGGCAGATACAAAATTCACAGTTATCATAAACACATACCCAAGCGAAGGTAGAGAAGCACAGCTAAAAAACTGCGTAGAATCAATACTTCACCAAACATTACAAGATTTTAATATATTAATTATTGAGAACTTCACTGATGGATCAAAAATTGAGTGGCTAAAAAACACTTTCGAAAAAGACAGCGGCAGAATCGAAATAATCATAGACCCAACAAAAAAGCTTTCTCACCTTTTCGATATTGGATGGAGACAAGCCACGACCGAGTTCATAGCATACATTGCTGATGACGTTGTGATAGAGGAGGATTGGTTAAAGTCTGTGAAAAACAATTTTGAAAGTAACAGTACCATTGGAGTTGTTACCGGACCAATAATCTCTGCGACATACCCTGAGGGTGAGATGCATCGTCTCTACTATCTCTCACAAAAAAATCTATTCACTAAAATACTGAGTTGGCCATACATTTATTTTGCGTTAGAGAGTAAACCATTCGCACCTGGAAAACTTTTTGAAAGCGGTGCATACAGTATGGGAGCAGCAAAAAAGGATGCAAAGAATAATAGCTGGCAAGAAATTGACTTGGCGACTACATCATCAATGGGTATTAGAAGAACTGTTTTAGAAAAAGTTGATGGATTTGATAAACGTTTTAATTTTAATCACGCAGATGGCGACCTCTTCATTAGGATAAAAAATGCTGGATATAAAATCATCTTTGATCCAGAAGTAGTTGCTAACCACTTTTTAAGATTAGGTCCTTCAAGAAATGCGTATATGATTGGTAAAGACACGGGAACTTTTTATCGAAAACACGTTAGACCGAAGACCGCACGAGGAATTATTGGTATGTTTTTAAATATTACTGTGCTTAATGTGTACTGGATTTATAGCTCGGTTGCAGCAAAAAACACATCACAACTAAAGGGAATATCGGGATTTATTGAAGGAATAATTAAATATGACCTCGCAGAGACAAAATAAAATAAAGCAGTTTAATACCAAGAGATATGTAGGCGATAGGCAGATCCCTCGACAGGACATTCTAAGATACAAAAAGTTATTAGAAAGGGTGAATCCTAGAGAGACAGTATTAGATGTTGGTTGCGCAAGTGGAAATTTAATGCAGTTGATAAAAGATAAGGGTGCAAAGGTGGAAGGCATTGAAGTATCACAATCGGCGATAAACGTAGCAAAAAAATATGGTTTCAAAGTTTACAGTATTGACTTAGAGTCTGAGTGGTCAAAAAAAATAGAAATAAAGTATGACCATGTTATTGCCGCTGAAATAATTGAGCATATCTACGATACTGATGATTTTTTGCAGCAAATTAGAAAAGTCCTTAAAAAAGGTGGAAAATTATCTATATCAACACCTAACGTTGCATCTTTTGGTAGACGAATGATGCTTTTCTTCGGAGTTAGCCCACATTTAGAAACAACTTTAAGGTTGAGGGACGCAGGTCATGTGCGCTACTATACTTTTAAAACTTTAAAAGACATTCTCATAGAAAACGGATTTAAAGTGATAGCCCAAACATCAACTTACGTGAATTTTGATATGAAAGGTGACGTCAGAAGTAGAATATTTGCAGAATTATTTTCAACCTTAGGCGCTACGATTATTACACACGCTGAAAAAGAGTAATTAGTTAGTTTTATATTTCCATAAATACTGTTAAAATATGGCTATCTCAAGGGGGCTTCGCCCACACCTTTTTGGTTGATATATGGCAAGAAAACCTACTTTAGAAAAATATAATATTATTTGTCTTTCCAATCAACTTTGGGATTTTCCGAATTGGACAAATAAACGCCACGTTATGTTTAGAACTGCAAAACTTGGACATAAAGTAATTTTTATTGATCCACCCATAAATTTTGGAAGATTATTCATAAGACAGCTACTTAAAGGGCAGTGGTCATTTAAACGACTTGCATCTGGAGTCTACGAAGATAAAAGTGGCGTAATTGTATTTACACCTGTAAATCTTTTTCCATTTAAAAAAATTAATGCAGTTATACATATAAATAAAATTAAAATATTAAGTAATAAATACTTGAGTGGCGACAGAAAAACAATTCTTTGGGTTTACCATGTGCAGATTGCAAATCTGGAAACGTATTTAGATAAATTAAAAAATAATATTTTAGTCTATGACTGTGTTGATAATTATGAAGCATTTCCTGAAAACAAATCTCTATTTTCAACAAGTGTAACAAGAGAGAGATTACTTGCGCAGGAACGTAGGCTGACTGAAAAGGCAAATGTAGTCTTTGCCTCTGCTCCCGGTCTCGTAGACAAGCTTAAAAAATATAATCAAAATGTGTATTACACACCAAATGTTGGGGATTTTAAAAGATTTAAGAACACCGCTAGTTACAAATACAAAGCACCAAAAGAACTACTAGAAATACCGAGGCCACGAATCGGTATGATCGGCGCCCTAGACGAGTATAAATTTGACGCAGAGCTTATTAGAAAATGCGCGTTGGATAATCCAGACTATTCCTTCATACTTATTGGCCCAATCGCCCTGAAAGACAAAAATGCTTCACTAGCTGATTTGGGCTTAGATAAAATTCAAAACATATATTATCTAGGTTCAGTTCCGTACGAAGAGAAAAAATATTATATGGCAGGTTTTGATGTGGATTTGATTCCTTACCAACTAAACGACTACACTGTTGGAGGATGTTTTCCAGTAAAATTTCATGATTCATTAGCTGCAGGTTTACCCGTAGTTGTTACAAATCTACCAGCGTATGCACCATTCGAAGACGTTTGTTATATTTCTAAAAACTATGATGAATTTTCAAAAAATATTACGAGGGCCATAGAGGAAGACAACAAGATTAAATTTAAACAAAGGCAGAGAGTTGCACAAGAAAACGATTGGGATCAAAAAGTAGAGAAAATGCTTGGTTATATAGAATCGCTCTAATCTAAAAGGTTATACTTAAATAATGAAAATTACCTATGTACTAAATTCTTCAAATTATGGTGGTATGGAGTGGCATGTTGTGTACTTAGCAGAAGGTATGGTTAAAAATGGCCACGAAGTTTTTGTATGGTGTCCACAAGGAGGGCTAGCAGAAACTTTTAGACAGGTAGGCGCGAAGGTAATTGAGAATAAGATAATTCACGATTTTGACATCTCGTACATTTTTAGACTTTCACAATTTTTAAGGAAAAATAACATTGATATTGTTCACGCGCATGAACTTAAAGCTGTAGTAAACGCTTTGTTAGCATCGTCAATTTCAGGAGTAAAAGTAAAGATTACTCATACACATACACCAATTTCAGAATGGAAAATATCAAAAACTAAAAAGTTACTAAATATATTTGTCTACAATTTGTTAGTAAATATGCTTTCTACTTATGAAATGGCGCTAACAAAGTCACGCGCGCAGGTAAAAATTAAAGAGGGGATAAGTAGCAGAAAGATAAAAATAATCGAAAGTGCTAATCCTATAAAAATCCAAAACTTTGTTGTTGAAAACGATCTTAAAAAGATTTATCGCAACGAAATTCTTAAACAGTACTCAATTCCACAGGACGCTCTTGTTTGGGGTTGTATTGGAAGAATAACAAAAGAAAAAGGGCACCAGCTGTTAGTTGACGCTTTTGCAAAGTATCTTTCAAAATTGCCATCTGAACAGAAGCTTATGAACTATTTGCTAATTGCTGGAGGGGGAGAGCTCGAAACATCTTTACGAGAAAGCATAGCAGTGAAAGATTTACTCGGAAAAGCAATAATCACCGGAGCATTTGATGAGAAGGAAAAAACTAAATATTACTCTTCGCTTGATTGTTTTATACACCCTAGTTACGCAGAAGGATTCGGAATAGTTTTACTTGAAGCAATGGTGGTAGGTGTACCGATCATCGCATCTAATTTAGAAGTGTTTCAAGAAGTCGGCGGTGGATTATTAAATACATTTGAGGTAGGAAACGTCGATGGGTTGGTTAACAAGATGGACGTATTTGCACGTGATGTAACTTTGAGAAATCAAAACGTTGCAAAATTGCAGCAACGTGTTGCTGCCATCTACTCATTTGAAAATTTTGTTGATTCCTACGAAAAGTTTTATTTAGAACTCTTAAAGTAATAAAGGTATAATTTTTGATATGAAAGTATTATTTCAAGGACGACTTGGCCTATTTGACGCCTATGGAGGTGACAGGATACAGGTAGAGAAAACCGCGGAACAGTTAAGAAGACTCGGCGTTGACGTGGATGTTTCCACAGAGCTTAGCCCAAAACTTGAAAAATACGATTTAGTGCATATCTTTCAAATGGATTGGACATCAGAGACACATTTGATGGCTAAAAATGCAAAGAGCCAAAACAAACCTCTTGTTTTATCACCAATCCATCATAAAGTTTCTGAGGTAAAAAGGTTTGATGATAATTACGTCTTCGACTTCAGAAGAATTTCTAAAATACTTTTTAACGAGCAACACAAACGCGATACTTTCAAGAATGTTTATAGGTGTGTAACAAACCCAAAACTTATAAAACCAACATTTTATGCCATTACACATGGATTGAAAAAAATGCATCAAGAAACTTTAAAGCTAAGCGACGTTGTATTAGTGCAAACAGAACTTGAGGCAAAGGATCTTATAGAGACATACAATCAAGATTTTTTATGGAAAAAAGTACAAAATGGTGTTGGAGAAAACTTTTTGAATACAAAAGATCTAGAAAATCCGCTAAACATTGAAAATTATATTTTTAGCGTAGGAAGAATTGAGCCGAGAAAAAATCAACTAAAAATAATCGAAGCAGTAAAAGAATTAAGAGAGCAGATAGATTACGATCTTAAACTAGTTTTAGTAGGAAGAAAAAATCCTAAAAACCACTTTGAGTATACTAGGCTTTTTGAAAAAGCACTGTTGAATAATGACTGGATAATCTATGTAGAAAGTGTGCCTTATGGAAAAATCCCCGCATACTTCAAATACGCAAAAGTATGTGTAAGTGCGAGTTGGTTTGAAACTACCGGCTTAACTCTATTAGAAGCATTATTTTGTGGCACTAACGCCGTTGCCAGTAGTCCAAGGGCTGAAGAGATCTTAGGTAGCTTAGCTTCATACTGCGACCCCGGGGATCCAAAATCCATAGTCGCGGCAATAAAAAAGGAATTATTGGCGCCACGACCAGTGCTGCCGCAGACTTTACGTGAAGAATTCACTTGGGAAAACGCAGCAAAAAAAACATTAAGTATTTACAATGAATTACTCGAAATTAAAAAATGATTATTGAATTAATTATTCTAATTATAATATCGTTACTCTCTGTCTTTTTATTAAAGAAAAATATTGAACTATCTTTAAAAGTATTACTTGTCTTTTCAGTGTTATTGCACAAAGAGGTTTTCAGTTTTTACAAATGGGATTTTTTACCAATAAGATTTTTTATGCTCGCGCTTCTTTTATTTTCTGTCGCCTCGTTACTCGTATGGTTTTTTAAAAAGCGCGATCTCAAAGCAGTTATAAAGTTCGTAAAAGACCCTTTTGTTTTGATACTGTTAGGACTTTGGGCAGTGAGAGGTGCATCGTTAATTTATTCTAAAAACATTAATGCAAGTATTTTACTATTTGGATTTTTCACAACCATTGTTGCTCTTGGATTTTTGTTATATGTAAATTTAAGATCAAAAACTCAGAACATCTTGGCGCTTATTAAGAACTATATATTTATTGCTTTTGTTATTTCATTGTTTGGTTATTTTCAGCTCTATTTATATACGACACGGGGTGTAATTATCGGTGCACTTTGGAATGTTCCTGGGCACATTGCACGTGTTGGTTCTACTTTTTGGGATGTAAACCATTTTGGTGCACTTTTAGCGTCGCTATTACCCATTGTTGGCGTATTTGTCTTAATAGAAGGTTCTAAACTGAAAAAAACAGCTTACGCGGTGGCATTTGTTGTTATGACGGCAACTTTAGGTCTAACCAGCTCAAGAACGGCTTGGATAGCTTCAGGAGTGTCGTTTCTGTGCTTCGTAACGCTATTATTAGTAAGAAAAATCGGCAAAAAAGGGATTTCTGTAATATTTGCCGTATTAATTTTAATTTCAATACCGCTTGCTATCGAATACAGCAATAAAGCTAGCCCATTCAGAGCATATGTAAAAGCAAACTTTCACTACCGTCTAGATTCATTTGCGTCGCATCTAATGTTGTTGAAAGGTTCTTATCAAATCTTTGAACAATATCCAATTCTCGGTGGAGGTTACGGTAGCTTTTTTGAGCATTTTAGAAAAACAGAAATTGCTGCTGAATTCTTTGGTCGTGATCCCGCAGCACTGAATACTGCGAGTTCCAGCGCATACTATTTGGGGTGAGGCAATCGCTGATACAGGTATTTTAGGTCTTTCTCTACAGATTCTTTTTTCGCTACTATTTATTGCTGTGATGAGCTACGGATTTTTTAACATTCGCGAAAAAAGTGACTATTTGATGTTGGGCGCGATGCTATCGACTTATGTTGGTCTTCTCTTCGCAGGAATATTTTATTCCTACAATAGTGAATTTTATTGGATAATATTATTTTTATACTTTATATATTCTATTTCAGTTATCGGCGTTGGTAGCAAGATATCGTATACACAAATATTTGATTACTTTGTAAAAACAAAAAATATTTACCCTTATATAGTAGGAGTAATTGCGTTTTTTCTAATTTTTATTGGTTTAGGTACAAACCACCTTATTCCTTGGGATGAAGCAATTTACGCAAAAATTGCTAAAAATATGGTGGTTTCTGGCGATTTTATTAACATGACATGGAAAAATGCTGCCGCCTGGTTTGAAAAGCCACCTCTATATATATGGTCAATTGCGACTGGTATGAAATTATTTGGCTTTTCTGCCTTTGCTGCGAGGCTTCCGTCCGCGCTCTTTGGGTTCGGTACTGTTCTTCTAACATACCTTATCGCAAATAAATACTTTGGAAAATTTGCCGCTGCTATTTCTGCGTTGGCGTTAGCGACAGGTGTTCATTTTCTTTATTATTCACGAACCGCGATGACTGACGTGGCAACAACATTTTTTATAATGGCGACTCTTTTTGTTTACCTAAAAACTATCGATAAAAATAAATTACACTGTTGGTTTATTGTGGGTGCATTATCAGGGCTAGCCGTAATGATGAAGGGAGTGGTTGGTTTTCTTCCACTGCCAATAATTGGGTTTATAGAACTTACACGCGGTAAAAAAGTATTTTCCATCGAAAATCTTAAAAACTATTTAACGCTTCTTATTGGGTTGGTGATAATAGTTGCGCCTTGGCATATCGTAATGTATCAGAAACATGGCCAAGCATTTATTGACAACTATTTTTTCTATCACGTGTTAAGTCGCGCAACCCAAGACATTGAAGACAAGGGTAGACCATTTTTCTGGTATTTAACTGTAATGAAGGTAAGCATGCGAATTTGGTTTATTCCATTAATTGCAGCATTTCCATTTTTTATCTACAAAGCAGTTAAAAAGGAATCTAACTACCTTATGTTTGTTATATGGGCAGTTTTCATCTTTCTTTTCTTCTCTGCGTCTAAGTCAAAAATAGTATGGTATATACTGCCTATTTATCCGGTTGTATCTATTATGGTTGGTCATTTTTGTGATTATATATACCGACTTGTCGCGAAGAAGGTAAAAATACTAAATCACTCAATAATTGAATTTTTTGTCTTTTTTATTATTTCTGTGTTTTCTTTAATGTATCTTTTTTTCTACAGGCATATGGTTTACACCGAAGACCTTACAGGACCCCAAGCCAATCTTCTTATGCTGCGTGATGTTGAATTGGGAACAGACGAGCTACTTTATGTTGATAGAATTGAACTGCCGCTAATTATTTATTACACAGACGGCCCCTTTGAGGTAATTGACTATGCTCCATCAAAGATGCGAATTCCTCTAAACTTTTACGATAAAGATATAAACATACTAACTAAAATAGGAAGATTTAACGGCGGACCCAACCTCTATGGGAAAGAACCAATGATAATTGGCCAAGAGGGAGATTACATACTTGTGTCGTATAAGTCTGATATGACTATCGATAAACAAAGATTAAAAGAAATCGATAAGATTATAAAAAATATTGAAGAAGGTAAGGAGCAGAGTATTACAAACATGGATCAACTTGAAAAAGAACGAGAAGAAATAATTAAAAGAATATTAGTTTTTGAACCTATCTAACTCAGCTTTCTTTCTCAGCATAAAATAAAATATTGTAGCAACTGTAATAGTTGAAGCTGCAAGATGAGAAATAGCTAATCCGCGAAGTGCATAATGAGGAATTAAAAATGCAGAGAAGATTAGAAGGTAAGCTAATTTAGCTCCAGATATTAACGCAAGATAATTTGTCTTTCCTTCTACGTAAAAATAGTTTTCTGTAAACGCATGAATTGAACCTAATGCCCCTGACAGAACTAAAAGATTTATTAAATCAAGTGATGCATCATACTTATGTTCAAAAAACCAAGGTACAAAAAGTCTTGCGGCGATTATTGCGCCTACTGATAAAAATAAAACTCCTATTGAAAGTATTCCGGTTTCTGTGTAATCGTAGCCCTTATTATCTCTTTTTCTAGCGGCGTTTTTAGGTAAAAGCACAGTAAATACCGAGAATGATACTAGAACAAACGCGCTGGATATTTTATCTGCGATTGAGAAAATACCAACATTTGTAAAGCCAAAATATATTTTTGCAATCGTATTGTTAATAGCAGGAAACCCCTCTGCGATTAACTGAGAAATTCCAGGTGAAACAGCTTTTTTTAAAGTTCTCCACGAGTTTGAGATATCAAGCGTTGTTTTAAAGTATATTTTTGGAACTGCCGTAATTAATAGAATGCTTGGAACAATCGACAATGAAAATATTGCAAAATAACCATTGAATCCGTAAGAAACTAGATTAGTTAAAATTAAAACCGCAAACAAGCCCTTTATTAATGCAGGAACCGTGTAAAGTAAAACGAGCATTAAGTAATTTTCTTCTTTTTGAAAAATTCCAAATAAAGTGTAATTAATTCCATAGAAAAATAAACCCAATATAAAGATTAATATTAAGTTGCCTTGCCAAAGGTGCAGTGCGTATAAAGCTAGTAATGAGATTGGAATAGAAACTACGAACTGAAGTATTTTATTAGATAAAAAAACTTTTACCAGATTATTGTTTTCAGACGAAATAGATTCAGAAACAAAGAGCGAATTGGTACCAAAATCCATAAGTTTTGACAAAGATACTAATAGGCTCGCAAGAAGCGCGTATTTTCCAAATTCGCTTATTGCAAGGTGCTTCGCAACCGCGCTTAAAAAAAAGAATCCAAGACCGGCGTTAAGCACCGTTCCTAAGCCAACAAAAGATATTTTCAAAAATGATTTACGATAAAATTTCTTAAACACGTCTTCTATTTTATCATTATCGAGAAAATGTAGTTTTTGCTTTGATATAATCACATTATGAAAATCGGTATTGACGCCCGTTTCTACGGAAAGGCTGGTCCTGGGCGTTACACAAAAAATATAATTCAGCACTTGGAAAAAGTAGACATAGAGAATGATTACGTTATTTTTCTAACAAAAGATGGCTACAGAGATTACGAGCCAGCGTCAGCCAGATTTGTAAAAATACTTGCTGACCATAGATGGTATTCATTTGATGAGCAAACAAGGTTTTTACTTAAAATTGCTAAAGAAAAGTTAGATCTTTATTTTGTGCCACATTTTAACATCCCAGTACTTTATCCTGGAAAAATAGTAACCGCTATACCCGACATGACAATGCACACTTTTAGTACAGAAAAGGGAACCACACTACCGTCGTGGTACTTCAGAATTAAAATGATTATTTATAAATTTGTATTTTGGTGGGCTGTTTACCGTTCATACAAAGTTATTGTTCCTTCTGTCGATGTCCTTAACGACTTTTTAAAGCACCTAAAGTTTTCAAAAGATAAATACGTACTGGCTTACGAGGGCATTGACCCTGATTTGCTAAAAAAAGTTGAAAACTCAGAAAATATTAAAGAAAAATTTAAAATATCAAATAGATTTATCTTGAGTGTTGGAAGCATGTATGAACATAAAAACGTAGAGGGAATGATCGAGGCATTCAAAATCCTCAAGAACGATTACAAGTATGACGGTCAATTGGTTTTTGCGAGTAAACGCGACAAGTTTTCAGAAAGAATATTTGAGAAAGTTAAATTAGAGGGTTTATATGGCGACATAAAGGTATTGGCTTACCTATCGGATAAAAAGGACGAAGAAATCGTTATTTCAGATAAAGAAGTTATTGCGCTACGAATGCAGGCCGAAGCATATTTGATGGCATCGTTTAAGGAGGGTTTTAGTTTGACTGCGCTAGAAGGTATGGTTTTTGGTCTTCCCGCAGCATTATCGGATATTGAATGCCACCGTGAAGTTTATGGAGATGCTGTTTTGTATTTTAACCCAAGTGATCCAAAAGATATGGCAAACAAACTTAATACATTGGTCAGCAACAAAGAACTTAGAGAGTTATATATCGCACGCGGTTTAGAATTAGTAAAAAAATATGATTGGTTAGCGACCGCTAAGACGACTCTAGAGGTATTTAATAACGCATTAAAAAAGTGATTTAATTTGTTTTACAGTATTAACCCACGAATATTCTTTTGAAAGTATTTTTGCATTTTTTACACGTTCAGCCATATCAGAATTTAAAATTTCCAGAATTCCTTGCTCAATGCATTCGACCTTATTTGGATCCACATAAATTGGACAATCTTGTCCGATTTCTTTAAATGCTTGAATATCAGAAACAAGCGCCGGTGTCTCACATGCCATTGCTTCAAGTAAAGGGAGGCCAAAACCTTCTTCTAATGAACAGTTTATGTAAGCTTTTGCACCAGAAAGAAGTTTTGGAAGATCTACATCCGGTGTTCTACCTAGAAATCTCATATTTTCTGCAACCCCGTATTTTCCCGGTGCGGCAAGAGATTCTTGATATAGCCAGCCGAGTTTTCCTGAAATGAGCAATTTTACATCCTTATACTTATCATATTTTTTGACCACTTTGCTAAAAGCGTTTACCATTTTGGGAATATTTTTTCTTGGCTGAATTGTTGAAACAAAAATTAAATAGGGATTATTTTTAATTTTATATTTTAATCTCATTTCTTCAACCTCACTACTTGGACGTTTATAAAATAATTCAGACATACCCTCTGGTATTACAATTACTTTTTCACGGTTAATAAAAGGCCATTTCAAATTATCAATAATAGACTTAACGTGAAGTGAGGGAACAACTACCTTGCTTGAAAATTTAATTACCCACCAAAGTATGATCGGGTGAATTATGTGTTTTAGTGGATTGTTGAAATACTGATTATTAACTCGATACTCAAATCCATGAATCATCGAAATAATTTTAGTTTTAGTCGGATGAATAAATGGAATAGTGTGCTTTGCATTAAAAAATACATCTGGTTTATCTAAAAATAGTTGGATAAGTAATGCAATTTGCGTCCAAGATAGCCAGCTTCGAAGTACCTTATAAGAAAATTTATTATTACCGTTAGTGAGTTCTTTCCAAAAGTTGTCATCTGGGATTCTATCAAAATAAACAATAAAGTCGTTTTCTTTGTCTATAGCTGCAAGTGATTTAACAACGTTTAGTGTGTAAACCTCAGGTCCTGCGAGTTTGTCTATCAATAAATTCTGCCCGTCTAACCCAATTTTCATACATTCATTCTAACAAAT
The DNA here is from genome assembly GCA_963765125.1 of uncultured candidate division WWE3 bacterium. GTDB lineage: Bacteria > Patescibacteriota > WWE3 > UBA101185 > UBA10185 > CAVXUZ01. The sequence continues at coordinate 329,619 of CAVXUZ010000005.1, read as the reverse complement.
ACTAAAACATAAATTTTAATATTAAGCCGTCTTTGTGTAGAATTTGACTATGAACATAGCTCTGGTATGTGACGACTTAACTCAGTTTGGAGGACACGAAAGAGTTATTTTAGAAGTCTCTAAGATTTTTCCCAACGCACCTCTTTACACCACTATGGCTACAGACGAGTGGTTAAATAGATGTCGAATAAATAATATCGAGTTGCATACTTCATATATGCAGATGTTTCCTTTTAAAAAAACATTAAATAGATTTTATGCGCCGTTTTTGTTTCACATCTTTGCACTAGAATCATTTAATTTTGATAATTATGATTTGGTGATTTCCATTTCATCAAGATTTGCTCACGGTATTATTACAAAACCACAAACGTTGCACATATGCTACATGTCCACAGTAGGGAGAATGATTTGGGAACCAGACATTTATTTTGAAAACGATACATTTTCAAAAAATAATTATTTAAATAAATTGAAAAGAGTTTTCTTAGCAGCTCCGTTACTTGTATTAAAAGTATGGGATAAAGTTGCATCGAGCAGAGTTGACTATTTTATTAGTAATTCGGAAACTACGCGTAAAAGAATAAACAAATATTATAAAAGAGAGGCAGAAGTAATTTACCCATCAATACAACTTAAAGAGTTTCAACAGGCTACAGAGGCAGTAAACGAGGAATATTATGTTGTAATAACAAGATTTGCAGCGTGGAAAAAGAGTAGAAATTGCTATTGAAGCGTGTGACGACGTAGGTAAAAAGCTTAAGATAATTGGTGACGGCCCAGACTGCGGTCGTTTAAAAAAGGTACGAAGAAAATCAAAGAATATAGAATTTCTAGGTGCAGTAGGCGACGAAGAAAAAATAAAATACTTAAAAAGTTGTACAGCGTTAATTAATACACAGCATGAAGATTTTGGCATCGTTCCTCTCGAGGCAATGGCATGTGGAAAACCAGTTATTGCATACGGTAAGGGTGGTGCGTTGGAAACAGTACTAGAAGGTAAGACTGGGGAGTACTTTTTTGAACAGACCAGCGAGTCTCTAAGGAATTTACTGAATAATTTTAATCCAGAAAAATATTTAGCCGAAGAATGTATAAAGCAATCAAACAAATTTTCTTCTGAAATATTTCACCAAAAAATAAAAGACAAAATCTTGGTGTATACTGAAAGATATCGTACTGAGTCCTATGCTATATGATTTAACTAAAAGATTACTTGATATTGTTGGTGCTACAATCGGAATAATTCTCTTTTTTCCACTAATGCTTGTTGTTGCTATCTGGATAAAGGCTGTTTCTCCTAAAGGTCCAATTTTTGCAGATACTCCGAAAAGGTTAGGTAGACACGGCAAAGAGTTTGTAATGTATAAATTTCGTTCAATGATTCCAAATGGTCAAGCATGGCTAGATGAGCATCCTGAATGGAAAAAGAAGTATGAAGAAAATAATTATAAACTTGATCCAGATCCTAGATTAATCAGCGGTGGAAAATTTCTAAGAAAATCAAGTATCGATGAAATGCCGCAGTTTCTAAATGTGCTTTTTGGTGATATGAGCATAGTTGGCCCAAGAACGTATTTTCCTTTTGAATTAGAAGAGCAGGGAAATAGATACCCGAATACAAAACAATATATCGAAATTGTAAAGACGATAAAACCAGGAATTACAGGTCCTTGGCAAGTTGGTGGAAGATCAGAAATTGGATTCGAAGAACGCATAAAAATGGATGCAGAGTACGCGAGTAAAAAATCAACACTTTACGATCTATCAATAATATTAAAAACTCCGTTCGCTGTGATTTCTCAGAAAGGCTCTGTATAATATTTGATTGCTGAATATAAAGATGAAGCTGCTTTTCAAGTTTGACAAAAGAGTAAGTTTTGAGTTAAATATAGGCTCTGAACCTCTGCCCTCACTAGCGATAGCAAAATATGATGAAAGATAACTTTAACTTACCAAAAAACGACAAAAAACTAGGACTTCTTAAAGGATTTGGAATAACAGGCGTTGTATCGCTTGCAGCAGCAAGCTTGTTCGCTCTTATACTCTATATTTTTATTGTAAACCCAGCTATATCCGTAGCCTCAAGAGTAAAAGCATTAAAAGCTGACGCGACAAACATTTCCGAAGCACTTACGGCAAGAGATCTTGTTACTCTCGAAGAAACGCTAAAGGAAACCGAGAGAGACCTGTCAGCCTTAAGAAATACGAGGGAAGAGAAATTTGGATGGGCAAGAAATCTTAAACTATTTAAAATCAGCGAATTTTATTCAGATTCAGACAGGTTTATGAAAGCAGCGCAGCTCTCAATAGATGCATTAAGAGAAACTTCCCGTATAGTTACGCCATTCTCTGACGCAGCAGGTTTAAGGGTTTCTGCTGATCAGGAAGTAGTTCAGCACGAAGGTCTAATGGAAGCGTTTCAATCTTGGGTGTCAATAATGCCTCAAGTAGCAGACCAAATGGACGGTGTTATTGCAATAATATCTCAAATAGGTGACGAGTTGGAGCCGATAGATGCATCAAAATACCCTGAAAATGTTAGAGGGTTTCCACTTAGAGACTCAGTTATATTTGTTAAAACAAATCTAGGCGACGCCGACGTTTACGCGCCAGACATAAAAAGAGCCCTTACAATAGTACCCAGACTCCTTGGAACTGATAGCTCAATCGCAAAAAGATATATGGTTATTATGCAGAATGACAAAGAGTTAAGGCCTACAGGTGGTTTTTGGACAAACTATGCGACATTTAAAATACTTAACGGGTTATTGCAGTCAGACTTCACATCAAAAGATTTCTACAGCGTTGACTACGCAATTGATATTGTTGACGCATATTATGATTTTCCTGACGCGCCACCAGCATATACAAAATACTTGAAAGTTGAGAGGTGGTATGCGCGCGATACCAACAGTTCACCCGATTTACCATCATCAATCAATAATTTTAAATTCTATTACGATATGGCTCAGAAATATTCGCCTTACGATATAAAACCAGTCGACGGTATTATTACTATCGATACTAGAGTTATTGAAGAGTTGATGGAAATTACAGGTCCAGTTACGGTAAACGGCGTCACTTACGATTCCAGCAACGTTGTTCTAGAACTTGAGAGGATTGCTTCACTTAATGTACAAGACCAGATTAATAGAAAGGGTGTGCTTGGTGATTTGATGGAGGAGATGCTCATTAACGTGTTTGAGTCAGAGGTTGCAGTCTGGAGCAAGCTAATTGATAAGGCAGTTGATCTTGGGGTAAGAAAGCATATACAAGTTTATTTATTCGATCCAGAGGCTCAGCAGCTTGTTGAGAGGTATGGACTGGGAGGAAAAGTGAATCAAGAGGTTGCCGGCGATTATGCTCTTTATGTTTCTACAAACTTAGGTGGTGACAAAACAAACTGGTTTGTTGATAAAACAGTTGAACATAAGCTTGAGAAGGTTGATGGAAGATGGATGAGAACAGTAACCGCAACTTACATGTACCCACAACCAGGTGAAGAGTTTAGCCCTTTTGTAAAAAGGTTTAGGGATTGGGCTCGCCTTTATGTTCCCGCAGGTTCTGAGTTGATTTCAATTGAGGGTAGCGAAGACGGAACAAATCAATCTGAGGATCTTGGAAAAAAAGTATTCGAAGCTTATGTTGAACTAGCACCAACAGAAACAAAGAAAATTGTTTATAAATATTATTTGCCCGATGATGTAATCAAAGACAACAGATACAATTTGTTAATTCAAAAACAATCCGGAATTGACGCGGAGCAACACACTATAATTGTAGGCGGTACAACCACCACAATAGAATTAACTAAAGATGAGAAATTCTCAACGCAGCTTTAATACTACTGCTATAGTTTTAAAAAATATTAAATATAAAGATTCCGATAAAATATATACTTTGTACTCGCAAGATCGAGGTAAAATTTCTGTAATTGGGGCTGGAGTGAGAAAAATAAGCTCACGGCGCAGCGGCAGTATGGATAGTTTTAATTCGGTGAGTATAAAAGCATCTGAGCACGAAAGCGGGCAACTGTACCTTTCCGAGGTTGTATTAATAAATCCATTCAAAAATCTTAAAAATAATTACGATAGCGTAAAACATGGATTTTATATTGCGGAGCTAATATCAAAAATGACTAAAGAAGATGAGCATGCGCAGGAGATCTTTCAACTAGTGAGCGAGACTTTAGAAAAACTAGATATAGCAAAGGAAAATATAATTGTTATTGAAAACCGTTTTGAAATTAAATTTATGCAACTACTTGGTTATCAGCCGCCAACCTCACTTCTAAATCTGTGGCAAGAAAATATGAGAAATAAAGATATCAATTCGGCAAATAGGTTGATAAAAAATTTTGTGCGTGAGATGGTTGGTGAAGAGATCAAGAGCTTGGAGCTCGTGTAAAAAACAAGTATACTCAATGCATATGGCAGAGAATCTTCAGCAAAAAATCATCAGTTTAGCAAAAAGACGAGGATTTGTTTATCCTTCAAGCGAAATATATGGTGGATTTTCTTCTACATACGATTACGGCCCATTAGGTGCTCAATTAATAAAAAACATTAAAGATTCTTGGTGGAGATACTTTGTTGAAAAAAGGCAAGACGTTTACGGGTTAGAAGGTGCAATATTTTGTCATCCCCAGACTTGGGTAGCAAGCGGTCACGTGGGCTCATTTAATGACCCTTTGGTAGAGGATAGGGTAAGCCATGTTAGATACCGCGCTGATCATTTATTAGAAGAAAACCTCAAGATTGACACATCTAAAATGAGTTTTGATGAGATGGCAAAGTTGCTTAAAGAGCACAATATCAAAAGTCCAGAAGGAAACGAGCTTACAGAGCTAAAATCATTCAATTTGTTAGTTGAGGCAGAGCTTGGGTCTACAGATCAAAACAAAGAAAAAGCGTACTTGCGAGGAGAGACCTGCCAGATAATATTTTTACAATACCTTAACGTTATGGATTCTATGAGAGCAAAAATACCATTTGGTATTGCTCAAATCGGTAAGGTGTTCAGAAACGAAATCACCACAAAAGATTTTATTTATCGCATGAGGGAATTTTCACAGATGGAGTTGGAGTTTTTTGTAAATCCTAACGAAGCAGATAAATGGTACAAACATTTTGAAGACGAAATGCTCAATTGGATAACTACAGAACTTGGTTTATCTAAAAATAACTTTCGCTATCGTGAAATACCAAAAGAAGAAATGTCACATTATGCAAAAATTCAAAAAGATTTTGAATTTAAATCATCTAGTGGTAAATGGTTTGAGCTTTCTCCTTTAAATCACAGAGGCGACTGGGATTTACTAAGCCATCAAAATCACAGCGGTCAAAGTATGGTCTATAGAGACCCATTCACTAACGAGGAATTCATACCCAACGTAATAGAGATTTCAATGGGTATCGACCGTATCGTCTACAGCCTGTTAGATAACGCCTATACCGAAGAAGATGAGAGGGTTGTGCTTAAACTTGATAAGAACATCGCGCCTTACCGAGCTGCAGTATTTCCATTACTTAAGAACAAACCACAATTGGTAGAAAAAGCCGACGAAGTGTTTAAGATGTTGGTTGGTAAGGGCATATCGACGGCTTGGGACGATCGCGGCAATATAGGTAAAAGATATCTTTCACAAGACGAGGTGGGGACGCCGAATTGTATAACTATTGATTTTCAAACACTTGATGACGGTACGGTTACAATCAGGGATAGAGATACAATGGCGCAAATTCGTGTATCAATAGATGACCTATATAACGTTCTTATAAAATAACCATCCAAAAAAGCATTTAACAGTAACCTGAATAGGACTTCGGGTTTTATTTGTCTTGACGCTGGATTCCCTATGGAGCAAAATGTACATAGAATGGTGAGAAATGGTGAAAACTGCCCCTTCACCATTTCTCTGGGTATATGAAAATGTTTTTAGGAGAATACAATCCGAATATAACTGAGGGCAGCCGACTGGCGCTACCTAAGAGAATTAGGGAGCAAATAGACGGAGACTCTGTTGTTTTAACAAAAGGTTTTGAAAAGTGCGTTTATATTTACGATAGAAATGATTGGGCGGAACAAGCTCAGAAGTACATTGACAGTTCAAAAGTAGACTCTCAAGAATCAAAGATTAGGGATCTTGAGCGTTTTGTTTATGCTTCGGCGTTAGAAGTCTCTATCGATACACAGGGGCGTATTGTAATTCCTGCAGGTTTATTGGCGTATGCCCAAATAGACGGCAAAACGTCTTTAGTAGGAGTCGGTAACCGTGTAGAAATATGGAATTTTGACAATTGGAATTTACATTTAGAAAAAATTACTAAAGAACTTTCTGAATGAAATACCACGAACCTGTAATGCTTAAGGAGACTGTGGAGTTTATGCAGCCTGAGGAGGGCAAAAGTTTTGTTGATTGCACACTAGGAGATGGTGGGCATTCATTAGAACTTTTGAAAAAAGGTTCAAGGGTGCTGGGAATAGATGTATATGAGGCTGCAATTCATAGAGCAGAAGAAAGATTTGCCGCCGAGCTAGTTACGCAGAATTTTGTAGGCAAGATAGGGAACTTTAAAAATTTAGAAAAAATAGTAAATGAGAGCGGATTTAACAAGGTCAATGGAATATTACTCGATCTTGGTTACAGCTCATATGAACTAGAAGACGCAGGTATAGGTTTGTCATTTCAAAGCGACGGACCTCTCGATATGAGGCTTGACAAAAATCTTAGCGTAACCGCAGCAGATCTGGTAAATAGCTTACCGGAAACACAACTTGCGCAGATTATTGGGGCATACGGCGGTGAGAGAATGGCAAAATCTTTTACAGCAGCAATTGTAAAAGCTCGTGGGGTGAAGAGGTTTCAAACAACTAAAGATTTATCAGATCTTTTAGCTGGTGTAGCTCCTTCAAATTATGAGAATGGCAGGATTAATCCTGCGACGAGAACGTTTCAAGCGTTGCGAATCGCTGTGAACGATGAACTTGAAAATTTAAGTAATGCACTGCCTCAGGCTGCGCGCCTCTTACAGCCTGGTGGACGAATACTGGTTATAACCTTTCATTCGTTAGAAGACAAAATTGTAAAAGATTTTGCTAAAAGCGCGCAGCCTAGTTTAAGGGCAGTAACAAAGAAGCCGATTGTGCCATCAGAGCAAGAGGTAAGACAAAATTCTAGATCTCGTAGTGCCAAGTTACGAGTTTATGAACGAATATAAAATAATAAAAATCTATAAATATGCGTGTTTTTTCTGCTTTTGCGGTTTTATAACGAGCCTTGTTGTACAAATGTACGTATCAAATACCACGGCGCTTAAAGGAAAAGACTTTAGAGAACTTAATGAGCGTAAGCAGCAGCTTGAAAAGGATATCGCGTATCTTCAGTTTGAAGATTCAAATCTTTCGTCTCTCACTAATGTAGAAGCTAGAGCTCGCCAATTAGGATTTGTTGAAATGAAAGAGCCATTAACACTCATCACCACACCATCACTAGCTTCACTTTATAGACAGTAAGTTACGTAATTAAGATGGTTTTACAAAAAGTACACGCAAAACAAAATTTACGCTTAAATACCCTTTTTATTACTTTTTTTATTGTGTTGATGATTTTTATTGCTAGATTATTTTCAATACAAGTTCTAAACCACGGCAAGTACACTGCTCAGGCGCAGGATCAATATTGGAATCTCTCAGTAATCCCTGCAAAAAGAGGTGATGTTATCAGCGCAGATAATTTTATTTTAGCAGGTACTCAAACGCACTATTTACTTTTTGCTGAACCAAAAAAAGTAGCCAATACATATGAGGTAGCACACAGACTATCCGAAGTTCTAACCAAATATGAAATTGAAAGAATTAATGATATTAAACCTGAAGAGCTCCAAGAGAAAAAAGACAGCATTTATAAATTAATTTACGACGATATTTACGAAGGTGTTAATTCAAATCTTTACTGGACAGTTTTACAGCATAACATTACGCCTGTTCAAAAGGAGGAGATTGAGGAACTGCAACTTGCGGGGATTGGTTTTGAAGAAGAGCCGGTGAGGTATTACCCTGAAGGCTCTCTCGCATCGCATGTACTCGGATTTGTGGCGTTTAATGAGCAAGGAGAAAAACAAGGTTACTTTGGTATAGAGGGAAAATTCAACGACGACCTCAAAGGTAAACCGGGCAGGGTTTTAGAAGAAAGAGACGCTTTAGGTAACCCGATTCTCGTAGGTTCTTACAAAAAATCAGAGTCTATTAAAGGAAGAGACATAGTACTTTCGATAAACAGATCGGTTCAATTTATTGTTGAAAAAAGTCTGAAAAATGGTGTTGAGAACTACAATGCAAAATCAGGTTCAGTTATTGTGATGGATCCATTTACTGGGGAAATTGTTGCAATGGCTAATTATCCATCCTACGACCCCGATAATTTTAATTTCGAAGAGGTAATAGCAGAAAATACAGAAAGAAAGAACCAAGAGAGAAAGAATTTATGTATAACTGAAACTTACGAACCAGGTTCAGTTATAAAACCTCTTACCGTTTCATCTGCGATTGAGCTTGGAAAAGTGACACCAGAAACTACATTCGACGATCGTGGTCCCGTACAGTATTCAGATTATATTATTGATAACTGGGATGGAAAACATCATGGAATTCAAACGGTCACTCAATTGTTAGAGAAATCAAACAACATTGGAGCTGCTTGGGTTGGTCATCAGGTTGGCGGAAACCAACTTTCAAAGTTTTTTAGCGAGTTTGGTATAGGAAGAAAAACCGACATTGAGCTCGAAGGAGAGGACACGGGTTCGCTTAGAGAAGCAGCAACACTCACAGATATCGACGTTGCAAACATATCATTTGGTCAGGGAGTTTCTGCAACACCACTTCAAGTTTTAAACTCTTTTAACGCGATTGCGAATGGTGGGTTTCTTTTACAGCCAAAAATCGTAAATAAGGTTATTGATGGGGAAAAGGTAATTGAGACGCCGACAAAACAAGTAAAACGCGTAATTTCTAAAGGAACATCTGAAACAATGGTTAACCTTTTAGAAAATGCAGCCAGCAGCGGTGAGGCGAAGTATTTTGTCTTAAAAAACTATAGAATTGCAGGAAAAACAGGGACAGCTCAGATACCAGTAGGAGGTAAATACGACCCAGAAAAGACTAATGCAACGTTTGTGGGATTTTTAGCTGGAACAAAGAAGTTTTCAATGATAGTCCGATTAGAGGAGCCACAGTCCAGTATTTTTGCTGCTGAAACTGCTGTACCACTTTGGATGGAGATCGCATCAGAGCTTGTTAAGTACTACGGCATTGCTCCCGATAGAGAAGTCTCTTCTCATTAGAATATTCAATCTTTAATTCTTCAATTATATTAAATATATTTCCCTTATGAGTACGACTGAAAAAGGGATTTATGGTGAGAAGATCGCTTCAAGGATTTTGACGTCATGTGGTTACGATGTAATCGACAGAAATTGGAGATGCAGATTTGGGGAAATTGATCTAGTTACAAAAAAGAATGATATTTTAGTTTTTGTTGAGGTAAAGTACAGGGTCTTAAACGGTTTTCGAAAAAAGTACCCGATAATATCAAAATATAAACTAAGAAAATTGAGAAGAACAATTTACCAATTTTTAGACAGCTTTACAGGTGAGCACTGCGGTTGGAAAATTGCGGCATTATATATCTACAAACTAGATTCTGGAATAAGAGTCAAATTTTGTTTAATTAGCTAGCATTTACTCTTGTGGTGCGGTTTCTGTAATAGGGGTTTCTAAAACCTGGCCTTTTAAAGTGGCTGACAACACATTTTGAAATTCAGTATACGAACCAGTGGTCGGTACAAGAACCCACGCACCTCCGTATTCTTCCATCGGTGGTGAGTGCAGATAGGCGCTGTCGAGAAAAAGTGACGAGATGTTGTACAGCTCTCTATTTTTGTATAGGTCCCAAATGTATTTTGCGTCTTCTAGCGAAAGGTTTGTGTCCATTTTTGCTGTTGTCACGGTTTTGAATGCGTTTTCGATTACCATTGGATTAAAAATACTTTTAGGTGAAAGTACAGCCGTAAGCATACCCTTTAAAATTTTGTGTTGGCGACGCATTCTCATCCAATCGCTTCCTTCTCCGTTAGTTCCTTTTCTTGATCTAGAAAATATAAGTGCTCGTTCTCCAGTAAGCAATTCGGCGCCTTGGTTGAATGTAACTGTTTGATACTCAAATGTTTCATCTATTGGGTATTCTGAATCAGAGAATGTTGTTTCAACTTCAACTGGAACTCCACCCATAGCGTCAACAATCCAAGAAAAGTCTTTAAAATCTGTAAGTATATATTTCTCCGGTCTTCTGCCCGTTATAGTTTCTACTGCGTTTTGCATGCTCTCCCAGCCACTTCCAAGAAAAACTGCATTTAATCTGCCTCCGTCCCACCATAAGTCACGTGGGAGTGACGTCAAGGTTGTTTGCTTTGTTGTGAGATCGATTGAGACAAGTACCATAATGTCAGTTCTGTAGCCAAATTCTTCTCTACTTCTGCGGTCAATACCAAATAACATCAGATCTAGACTTTTAGCGTCAATATTGCTCGGCTGGGTATCCTCTTCTATTTTTCCCCCTGCCTCATCAGCCTTTTTAATAAACGGACTTAGCTCGATTTTTTCCATACCAGCCTCGGTCAATGACCTGTTGGTTTTAATTACAACAAACCCCATAGTGAATACTGATAACACTATTAGCGCTGTAACAACAAATTTCCACATAAAGTGAAGAATAGTTTATTTAGAATGATTTAACAATATATATTTGTGTTCCCCTTGAAGATTGGCTGTTGTTCTTGTAACATTAACCTATGGCGAAAAAGATACTTATTGTTGAAGATGACCAATCATTTTTTAATTTATGCGCAACAGAGTTGAAATTAAAGGGGCATAACGTTGTTCACGTTGCAGACGGTAATATGGCTGTATCAAGAATAAGAGAAGAAAACCCTGACCTTATTCTGCTTGATATTATTCTCCCAGGAATTAATGGTTTAGACATTTTAAAAGAGCTTAAAGAGGCAGAAGAGACAGTTTCAATACCGGTGATTATGCTTACAAACTTTGGAACAGACGACAATATATCTAAAGCAGTTGAGCTTGGCGCCGATGATTATCTGATGAAATATAATCTTGTTCCCTCTGAGCTCCCGGAGAAGATCGCTTCTTACATTGGCGAGGCATCAGAATCCGGAGTATCGCTAACCGGATAAATCACCAAATATGATAAGTACTGCCCTTGTTACAACACTAATAGGCATAATGGCTCTAATTTTAGTGATTTTTATTATCCTCTATTTTATAAAAGAAAAAGAAAATTCTGAGCTTAAAGGTAGATTTGAGCATTTGTTGAAGACTGAGTCAGAGCAATTCAAGATTGGTAAACAAAGAGATGACTACGTAGCGATGATGGTGCACGAGTTAAGGTCGCCGTTGTCAGTAATTAAAGGTTCAGCAGATCTCGTAATTCGTGAAGAAAAGGCGTTGAGTCCTGACCAAAAGTTTACAATGCTTTCGCAAATTAAAGAGTCGGCGTCCGATTTGCTAGCTATTGTAAACGATATTTTGGATGTCTCAAAAATTGAATCCGGAAGATTCGAGCTTCATAAAAGGGTTGGTGATTTAAATACCTTATTGAAAAACGAAACCACCTACTATACAACTCTGGCACTTGAGAAAGAACTAAAAGTTGAGACAGAGCTTGATGAAAATATTAAACAATTCGAATTTGACGATGACAGAATTAAACACGTTATGAATAATCTTTTATCTAATGCGTTGAAATTTACTCCTAAAGGCGAATCAGTAAAAATATCGTCAAAACTTATGGCTGATGGAAACGTGCAAGTGAGTGTTGCAGACACTGGTGATGGTATACCTGACCCAATGAAAGAAAAATTATTTAACAAATATGTTCAAGTTGAATCAAAAAGAAAAACTGAACAAAAAGGTACCGGTTTAGGTCTATTTATTGCTAAAGCAATTATTGAGGCGCACGGTGGTGGAATTTGGATTGAGGACACCAAGCCCTATGGGGCGACGTTTGCCTTCACGCTGCCAACAAATTGAGGTAAGTTATGCAGGTTTCAAAAAATATATTTAGAAATTACGATATTAGAGGGGTATACCCTACGGAGATTAACGAAGATGTAGCTTTGCATCTAGGAAGAGCTTTTGGCACGCTTCTAAGAAAAAAATTTGAGTTTCCTAGAGTTGTTGTTTGTAGAGATGACCGTGAAAGTTCTCCATCGCTATCTGAGCATTTAATAAAAGGCTTGTTGAGCGCTGGTTGCCACGTTACTGACACAGGAATATCTGTCACTCCAGCTATGCACTTTTTTACGATCAAAGAAGATTTTGATATGGGTATTAACGTTACTGCGAGTCATAATCCTAAAGAATTTAATGGGTTTAGAATCGATTATCGTAACGCAAGATCATTTTACGGCGACCTTTTACTGATGATTAGGTTTATAGTTGACCACGGGGATTACACATATGGCACAGGAGATCTTGAGGTAGCAGACCTTAATAAAAAATATATTGAGTATTTGAAAAAGCAGTTTAGTTTTAAAAAAAATCTTAAGGTAGTAATCGATTGTGGAAGCGGCGCAACGAGTGAAATTGCAACAAAGTTGTTTGAAAATATGAATTGTCATATTTTTCCAGTTTACTGTAGATATGATAGTAATTTTCCAAAAGGTGTCCCTGATCCGGAAAATAAATTATACATGGAAGATTTAAGGCATTACGTATTAGAAAATGGTGCCGACGTTGGTCTTGCATACGATACTGACGGTGATCGCTTTGGAATGGTAGACGATAAAGGCGTAGTTTATGATACCGACATATTACTTTTGCTTTACGCGAAGCACGTTCTTCAAAAAAATCCCGGAAAAACAGTCGTGTACGATGTTAAGTGTTCATCTATTGTTGATGAGTATATAACTAAATACAAAGGTATACCAAAAGTAATGCGTACAGGTCATCCTTACTTTGCCGATGAGGTTGAAGATAACGCGATTCTCGGAGCCGAATATTCTGGCCATATTTATTTCTCCGACAGGTATTTTGGCTATGATGACGGACTCTATGCGTCGTTAAGACTTGTCGAAATACTCGACAAATCTAAGAAAAAGCTTTCAGAAATGATGGCTGAATATCCAAAAAGGTACTCTACGAATGAAATTAAGGTAGATTGTCCTGATGAGGATAAGTTTAAGGTCATTAATCTCATAAAAATTGACGTTATGAATAACCATAAGTACCAAAAAATGGTTGATATCGATGGAATTAGAGTGCTCGTGACCAAGACAGGTTGGTTTCTAATTCGGGCGTCAAATACATCACCATACCTTAGTATTAGAGTCGAAGGTAAGGATGAAGAAGAGAAAAATCACTTACTTCAGATAGTACGTGACGCAATAAAAAATGTTAGTATAGTTAAGTTAAATATAAATTTTTAGGATTTTTAAAATAAACATGAATAAACAAACTGCCCAAATACTCCGTTTCGATCAAGTTGGAAAAACTGATATCCCGCTCGTTGGCGGCAAAGGCGCAAATCTCGGTGAGATGATTAATGCCGGAATACCTGTACCTGATGGATTTATAGTCACCGCAAAAGCGTATTATGACTTTTTAGATCTCACCTCGCTTCGTCAAAAAATATTAACCGAGCTTACTGGTTTGGATATGAACGATTCAAAAAAACTTCAAGAAGCATCAAAAAATATTCAAACAGCAATACTCGCTGCTGACATGCCAGATGAGTTGGCTGGACAAATTAAAGAGGCTTACCACAATTTATGTGGCGAGCATGATAGATATGTTGCAGTAAGATCATCAGCAACAGCAGAAGACTTGCCAGACGCGTCATTTGCGGGTCAGCAAGACACTTACCTTAACGTATCAGGATGGCAAGACGTTGTTAAACACGTTCAAATGTGTTGGGCGTCTTTGTTTACCTCAAGAGCAATATTCTATAGAACAGAAAAGGGTTTTGATCATTTTAAAGTTGGTATTGCGGTTCCAGTACAGATGATGGTTCAATCAGAAATCTCTGGAATTATGTTTACAGTAAATCCGATGACAAACAATCCAGCAGAAGTGTCTGTCGAAGCTGCTTTTGGTCTTGGTCAACCAGTTGTATCAGGAGAGTTAACCCCAGATCAGTACATCGTCAACAAAAAATCACAAGAGATAACGTCAAAAAATATTTCTACGCAAACATGGCAGTTTACAATTGAAAAGAAAGTACCCATCTCAAAGAAATATCAGAAGGTTCAAAAGATGAAAAATAGTCTTGTTGTTGAGCTCGCCAAAATTGGTATGAAGATCGAGGAGCATTATAAGCACCCACAAGATATTGAATGGGGTATGGAAGATGGAAAGCTCTATATTGTTCAATCAAGACCTGTAACAACCCTTAAAGTATCAGCCAACAACAGAGATACGGTTGAAAAAGTCGACCCCGCTAAGAAGGGTAAATTAATTCTTGAAGGATTAGGCGCATCCCCAGGTGTTACACACGGACCGGTAAAGATTCTTCAAAGTTCTGAAGAAATCGACAAAGTAAAAGAGGGTGATATTTTGGTTGCTGTTATGACCAACCCTGACTTTGTACCTGCAATGAAAAGAGCAGCTGCAATTGTAACCGACGAGGGTGGAAGAACGAGCCACGCAGCTATTGTATCCAGAGAATTAGGTGTTCCAGCGATAGTAGGGTCGTTGCACGCGACAAAAATGTTAAAAAATGATGAGTTAATCACGGTTGATGGCGAATCTGGCAAGGTATATGAGGGTGATTTAACAATGACTGTAAAGGCAGAGAAAATTGATACCTCAAACATTAAAACAGCCACAAAGATCTATATGAACCTTGCAGAACCTCAGTTGGCAGGCGAGATGGCGGCATTAAACGTCGACGGAATTGGTTTGTTAAGAGCTGAGTTTATGATTGCAAACATTGGTAAACATCCAAGGGCGTTTATAAAAGAAGGTAAAGAAAAAGATTTTATCAATCAGCTGACTGAGGGTTTAGAAACCTTTGTAGCTGCATTTAGTCCTAGACCAGTTGTCTATCGTTTTACAGATTTTAGATCTAACGAGTACAAAGGATTAAAAGGCGGCGAAGAATTCGAAATGGATGAAGCAAATCCGATGATTGGTTTTAGAGGAACCGGACGTTACCTAGAAGACGCAGAAGTTTTTAAACTAGAGATTGAGGCAATTCAGAATGTAAGAAACAAAAAAGGTTATAAAAATCTGCATGTGATGTTCCCATTTGTTAGAACCTTAGACGAGCTCATTAACGTTAAAAAATTAATGGCATCATATGGTCTAAAGAGAAGCGGTTCGTTTAAAGTTTGGATGATGGTCGAAATTCCTGCGAATGTAATTTTGCTAGATGAATTCATCGATATTGGAATTGACGGCGTATCGGTTGGTACGAATGATCTCACAATGCTTACACTAGGTGTTGATCGAGACAACGAAAGAATAGCTGGATTTTACTCAGAAATGGATCCTGCAGTACTCAACAGTCTTGAAAAAATAGTAAAGACAGCAAAAAAACGTGGTATTACCTCGTCAATTTGCGGTCAGGCGCCATCTGTCTATCCGGAACTCGTAGAAAAGCTTGTAGATTGGGGTATTACGTCAGTTTCGCTCAGTCCCGATGTTATCGATAAAACAAGAATGATTGTTTACGAAATGGAGAAAAAAGTTTTGGGTGTAAACCACAAAACAAAGCACACTTCTAAGAAAAAGTAGAAGAAGGCTGCCCATGCCTAAAATACAAGAAATAAAGGCTCATAAGATAATCAATTCCCGTGGAACATGGACGGTTGACACTCGTGTAACTCTCGATAACGGCATTTACTATGAACAGACAGTCCCTGGTGGTGCATCGAGAGGTGAAAATGAGGCAGTTTATGTTCCTGTGGAAAAAGCTATTTCATTGTTATCGACAGCAGTTAATGATGCGTTGGTTGGTGAGGACTGTTACGATCAGGCAAAAATAGATAAAATCCTACTGGATATGGATGGAACACCCACAAAGAAAAATCTCGGAGGAAATACAATTTTGTCGGTTTCAATGTGTGTAGCTCAAGTGAGCGCGATGAGCAGGGGAATACAACTTTTTGAATATTTGGGGGAATTGTACGGTTCTAACGTAAAAAAGGATCGCAATCTAAAATTT
The DNA here is from genome assembly GCA_963765125.1 of uncultured candidate division WWE3 bacterium. Lineage (GTDB taxonomy): Bacteria > Patescibacteriota > WWE3 > UBA101185 > UBA10185 > CAVXUZ01. The sequence goes on along the minus strand of CAVXUZ010000005.1, from coordinate 313,376 downwards.
CCGACACCCGTTTTTAATATTTTAAATGGCGGTAAACACGCAGCTAACAATCTATCGTTTCAGGAATTTATGATCATACCTGCGCCGAATTTAAATTTTATGAAACAGATGGAGATGGGAGTAAACACCTACCTTGCTCTAAAAGAGCAGCTTTTTAATGAGGGTTATGGTGTTGGTGTTGGTGATGAGGGGGGTTTTGCACCCTCAAATTTCAACGCGCACAAGGCGCTTGATTCTATTGTCGCAGCAGCTTCAAAGAACTATAAAGTAGGCGAAGAGGTGTTTTTGGGTATGGACGTAGCGGCTGAGTCTTTTGTAGAGCACGAACTATACAAGATTTCTGAAGAGGATCTTGAACTTAACGATTCACAATTTACCGATTACTATAATGAGTTGATAAAGAAATACCCGCTTATTTATGTTGAAGACCCTTTCTATGAACGTGACTTCGACGGTTGGGAAATGTTTTTTAATAGATTTTCAAACAAGCTAATGGTTGTTGCGGATGATCTTGTTGTGACAAATGTGAAATATCTTGAAAAAGCAGTTGAAAAAAAATTGGCAAACGCTGTCATTGTAAAACCAAATCAAGTTGGGTCACTAACAGAAACATTCGACTTTATTAGAATGGCACAGAAGAACAGAATGCAAATAGTTGTATCTCATAGAAGTGGTGATAACGCCGAAGATACATTCATAAGTGATTTAGCGTTAGCAGTCGGCGCAGAGTTTTTGAAAGCTGGCGCACCGGTAAGAGGTGAACGTGTAGTTAAATACAATAGACTTCTTGATATCTTTGCTGAGATTTTTGGTTAAGAAAAAGGACCACTTTTTAAAATGGTCCTTAGATTGATAACTCTTCCATAATTGTTTTTTTAACAGCGTCTTCTTTTCTTCCCTTTGTTCTTTTAGCTCGCGGTGGTTTGCTGGTTAAATGCTTTGCTCCTTTATGATAGCGGCAAGGGTAAGCATAAATTTTAGCGCCCTTTGGCAACGTTGAGTCGTTGCTGGTTCTGCGATTTTGCATACGCTTAATAGCCTTGTTAATCTCAGAAAAGTCTGTAAAAAGCTCTTTTCCGCACTGCTTACAAAATTCACCCATACTTCACTCTCCTTTTACGTAAGATATGGGGTATTCTACACCAATTAAAAGAAAAATAAAATTATCTTAATGTATATGCAAGATAATCTTTTGCTAGTGGTGTTTCGAATTCTGTAACCTCATCGTCGCTTAACTTCTCAAAATATTTTCTAAATCCTCTTATTGAATTACCGTGGCACGATATAGCAACATCAAACCCATTAGATTTAATTAGAGGTACAATTTCGTCACAAAAATTTGCAACTCTTTCACACACCATTTTTAAACTTTCCCCTTCTGGCGGAATAATATCAAAACCACGGCGAAATGCCTCAAGAAGTTTTTCATTCCATAAAAATAGTTCAAGTTTGCTGTAGCCGTTAAGAACTCCGTAATTTCTTTCACGGAGTCGCTCGTCTTTAACTATTTCTAAATCCTTCGCTAATGCGTTTTTTGAAACTGCAATTTGCATAGTTTCAATTGCTCTTTTTTGAGTAGACGAAATTAACATTCCAAACTTTTTATCTTTTAATAATTCAGCAAGTGCCTCAGCACCCTCTCGACCTTTATCTGTGAGGCCGGGGTCTCTCCACCCGCTAAATTTCATTTCAAGGTTATCTTCAGATTGGCCATGTCGAAATATATAGATAGTAGGCAGATTGTCATCTTCGTCTTTAGGTAAAGGGTCGATGGGCTTTTTATAATTTAAAATTTCTAATGCGTCATCTACTTTTTCTTTGGAGTATTGTTGATAGAGGGCAGTTAAATCCATGTCTAAATATTAGCATAAGATATGATATCATCAATCTTATGCAAGAAATCATAAACGCTTTTATTAGCCACGATATTATGGCTTTTGTTGAGTTGATAGGTATTTTTGGTGTTTGGGGAGTTGTTTTCGCTGAATCCGGACTTTTAGTAGGTTTCTTTTTACCTGGCGACAGCCTTCTTTTTACTGCTGGGCTTTTATCATCACCGGCTTTTTCTCTATTTAAAATCTGGCCACTTGTAATTGGCGCATGGATAGCTGCAGTTGTAGGTGACAATGTAGGTTATGAATTTGGAAAAAGAGTTGGAAGTCAGCTATTTAGAAAAAAAGAATCATTTTTGTTTAATCCGAAAAACGTTATTAAGGCGCAAGAATTTTATGAAAAGCATGGTGGAAAGGCTATTACGTTGGCGAGGTTTATACCTGTGGTACGTACCTTTGTTCCAATTGTCGCGGGCATAGGTAAGATGGATCATAAGAAGTTTACTTTTTATAATTTTCTTGGTGGTACTTTATGGACATGGGGAATGACTTGGGCGGGGTACTACCTGGGAAGCGTAATTCCTAATGTCGATAAATATTTACTACCAATAGTACTATTGATAATAATTGTTTCAGTTGCACCACCGATTTGGCATATTTACAAAGAAAACAAAAAGAGTATTCATGAAAAGATATTGGAAAGACTAAAAATATTCTTTAAGTATAAAGTCTAGTTATATCGTCTGATAATTCCTGAAACCTTGCCTTGAATTTTTAAATCCTTTGGGTGCACGTAGATTGGATCCATAGAGTCGTTTGCTGGCTGCAGCCTCACCTGTGTTGGGCTTTCTCTGTAGAATTTTTTTAATGTTGCAAAACCGTTGTCTAGTAACGCCACGATAATATCTCCATCATTAGCTGTGTCTTGTTGCTGTATTACAACATTATCACCATCAAAAATACCTTCTAAAATCATTGAGTCGCCTCTGACCTGTAAAACGTAGCATCTTTTCGATTTTGAAACCAAATCAGCTGATACAAGGACCGAATCAATTGGATTTTCAATGGCGTCAATTGGCTCTCCTGCGGCAATGAAACCTATTACAGGGAGTTCTATTGCGTGAAGTTCGGTGCTAAAAGCGTCATCAACTATCTCAATTCCACGTACCATGCCCTCAAATCTCTTAATTACACCTTTTTTTTGAAGTGTTTGAAGATGCTCATGGACTGTAGCAAGAGAAGAAAGGCCCATTGCGTTAGCAATTTCTTGTAGGGTAGGAGAAGTGCCGTTAAGTTGTATATATTGTGAAATATAATCTAAAATCTGTCTTTGCTTTCTATATAAGGTGATAGGGCTCATTTTATTCTTTCTACCAAAGAATTTGCTACTTTGTATTTTCTTTGGGTATTTATATGTTAACGAATATTAACCGAAGATGTCAATAGCTACGATTTCTAAATAACCCATACAAAACCCGTAACGCGTGATACAATCGAATAATGTTTAATCTGAAAGCGGACTTTTCACCTACCGGTGATCAACCACAAGCAATCGAAAAGCTAACAGAAAATATTGTAAAGGGTGCAAAGCACCAAACACTATTAGGAGTGACTGGAAGCGGTAAGACCTTCACAGTTGCTAATGTTATAAAAAATATTGATAAACCTACGCTTATACTTTCACACAACAAAACTCTAGCTGCGCAACTATACCAAGAGTTTAAAGAATTTTTTCCGGATAACGCTGTTGAGTATTTTGTCAGCTATTATGATTATTATCAACCAGAAAGTTATCTTCCTTCGACGGACACTTATATAGAAAAAGATGCTGATATAAACGAACAAATTGATCGTTTAAGACTTTCTGCCACAACATCGTTAATGACGAGAAAAGACGTGATCGTAGTTTCGTCTGTTTCGTGTATATACAATCTAGGTTCACCCGCTGAATATTCAAAATTTGCAATAGAAATCAGAAAAGGGATGAAGTTGAGAAAAGTCGATTTAATGAAGAGGCTGAGTCAAATCTATTACGAAAGGTCCGAGTTTGAATTTAAACGCGCAACGTATAGAGTGCGAGGAGATGTCGTTGATATTTACCCTGCATACGTCGATTTTGCACTTAGATTGGAGTTTTTGGACGATGTGCTTGTTGATGTGACTTGTTTCGATCCGTTAACAGGTAATACACTAAGCTATGATGGACTTCCTGAGCAAAGGCAAGGCAGTAGCTCAAAATCACTAACCCAAAAAGAACAAGATTTTATTATTTCAAGTATCAAGAACAACGGACCGATTTCAATATTTCCTGCAAAACACTATGTTACCGCGCAAGAAAAACATGAAGATGCAATAAAGCAGATTGAAGAAGACCTAGAAAAAAGATTAAAAGAATTGAAAGATGTTGGAAAAGCGATTGAAGCATACAGGCTGCAGCAAAGAACGAAGTATGACTTAGAGATGCTTAAAGAGATTGGTTATTGTAAAGGAATCGAAAATTATTCGAGATATTTTGATGGTAGGCAACCAGGTGATGCACCGTATTCATTAATGGAGTTTTTTCCGAAAGGCTACCTTCTTGTTATAGACGAATCACATATAACAATTCCGCAAGTAAGAGGAATGTACAACGGCGATAGGACAAGAAAGCAGACTTTAATCGATTATGGTTTTAGGCTGCCTTCAGCGCTAGATAATAGGCCGTTAAATTTTGAAGAGTTTATGCGCCGAATTAATCAGGATATTTTTGTAAGTGCAACACCGACTGATTGGGAACTGAGTATGTCCGAAGGTAAAGTGGTCGAACAGCTTCTCAGACCAACCGGAATTGTTGATCCATTGGTTGAGATAAAGCCGACAGATGGGCAAATAGGCGACCTTACAAAGCGTATAAACGAAAAAATTGCTCTAAAGCAAAGGGTTTTGGTAACAACACTAACAAAGAGAATGGCAGAGGAGCTTGCGTCATACCTGATTGAGCAAGGTTTAAAAGTTACGTATCTTCATTCTGACATTGACACACTCGAAAGGACCAATATTTTAGACGATCTACGCAAAGGAAACTATGATGTATTAGTGGGAATTAACCTTCTCAGAGAAGGATTGGATCTTCCAGAAGTATCGCTTGTCGCCATTTTAGACGCAGACAAGGAGGGATTTTTACGTTCCGAATCGGCGCTTATTCAAACAATGGGAAGAGCATCAAGACACGTACATGGAGAAGTTATAATGTACGCTGACGTTATAACAGGAAGTATGCAAAGGGCAATAGGTGAGGTGACAAGAAGGCGTGAGGTACAGTTAAAATACAATCAGGATCACAATATTACGCCACAGCAAATTATTAAACCAATTCGAGAAAAGTTAATTGATGAAGTAATTGAGGAGCATCTAACAGCGGGCAAAGGAAAACACAAATTTAAGTCCGAAACAGACTATTATCTTCTACCCCCGATTGAGTTGAAAAAAGAAATTAAAGCTCTTGAACAGGCGATGAAGGAAGAGGCGGAGATGCTAAATTTCGAAACAGCCGCTGAATTACGAGATAGAATTCGTGCAATTAAAAAAATAGCTAATTTGAATTAGTCTTGACGACCTCGTTTTTTGGCGTTAGAATCAGCTAAATCACCTGCCACATTTATTTATTTTTAAGAATTTTGTGAAAAACATAGTAAACCTTATAAAAAGGGTATTTATAATAATTGGTAACTTTCTAATCCACTACACTAAAAGCGTTATCCATTATTTTAGAAAACTTATTAGTAATACTGGTCTGTCTGAGCTAAAGCAAAAATATTGCTTAATTGCTGAATTTATTAACAATAAAATTAAAAATAAAGACAAACCAGAAGTTTACGAAGAAAAAGAAAATCAAAAATGGCGTCCAAAATATGCAGAAACATCAGTAAGAAGAATAAAGCGTGCGTCATTTTCAAAAGTAAGAATATTTCTTCTAGGGGTAGTGTGCTGCGTAGTTTTTATTGGCATCCCGTTACAAATAATACTGTGGTTAGAAACATTACCAAGCCCAGAGCTGCTCGTGACGAAAGACGTACCTACTCCAAGTAAAATTCTTGATAGAAAGGGCAGACTTTTATTTGAGATATTTATTGATAAACGATATGAGCCTGTAAAACTGGAGGTAATTCCTAAACATTTTGTTAATGCAACAATCGCTGTCGAAGATGACAAATTCTATAAACATGCGGGGTTTGATCCGCTTAGTATGATCAGGGCTGCTAAATCAATATTTATCGAAGATAAGTTAGAAGGCGGTTCAACAATCACCCAACAATTAATAAAAAATGTGTTGTTATCACCAGAAAGAACAGTTTCAAGAAAAATAAAGGAGCTAATTCTCTCAGTTTTAGCAGAAGCAAAATATTCAAAAGAGGAGATTCTCGAAATGTATCTAAACAACATTTCTTATGGTGGAACTGCGTGGGGTGTGCAGTCAGCTTCACAAAAATTCTTTGGAAAAAATGTTTGGGATTTAGACCTTGCAGAATCAGCACTTCTCGCCGGGTTACCGTCTTCCCCCTCAACCTATTCACCTCTTTCAGGAGATCAGTCGTTAGCTAAATCTAGACAAAAATATGTATTAGAAAGAATGCAGCAGCTTGGTTACATAACAACTAACGAGGCTGATGAAGCGTTTAATAAAAAATTAAATTTTGTAACGCAGGTAGAATATATAAGAGCTCCACATTTTGTTGCGTATGTAAGGAGCGAGCTTGAAAAAACATATGGAAAAAGATTTGTTGAACTTGGCGGTTTGACGATTCACACAACTTTAGATTTGGATCTTCAAGACGAGGCACAGAAGATCGTAACAGAAGAAGTTGCCGCTAGCTCGGGTTTACTAATCTCAAACGGTGCCGCCGTTGTCTTAGACGCGGTAAATAGAGAAATTCTTGCTTATGTCGGCTCGACTGACTATTTCAAAGAGGGTTGGGGCGCTTTTGACGTTGCGAGCGCATACAGACAGCCCGGATCTTCAATTAAACCGCTAACCTACGTTTTAGCTTTAGAGAAGGGTTTTACAACCTCATCGATTTTAAAAGATGAACCAATTACGTACAAATTTTCAGGACAAGCACCTTACACACCTAAAAACTATGATGGAAAAGATCACGGTGACGTAACACTTAGAACTGCACTTGCAAACTCTTATAACATTCCTGCAGTGAGGTTGGCGCATCGTCTTGGGCCAGACAATATTGTTAAACTTGGTCAGGAATTTGGATTATCAAATTGGAAAGTTGATGGAAGTTATGGTTTGTCAATTACGCTGGGCGGAAAAGAAGTAAGGTTGTTAGACCATACAAACTTTTATGCTTCATTAGCACGACTAGGTAAATATAAACCTACGACACCATTCATTTCTATTAAAGACAACAAAGGCTTTGAACTTTACCGCAACAACAATCAGGAGCAGAAAATTGTTTCTCCGGAGTCAGCGTATATGATCTGGCATATTTTATCTGATAATAATGCAAGAGTTCCTGCGTTTGGTACACACAATTCTTTGGTAATTAATGGAAAAAAAGTAGCTGTAAAGACGGGAACGACCGACAACATACGTGATAATTTTACGATGGGTTACACGCCGAGTTATGTTGTTGGAGTATGGGTTGGAAACAATGATAACTCGCCATTGCATCGTAATCTTGCATCAGGGTTAAGCGGCGCAGCTCCAATCTGGAATAAGATTATGACCGCAGTTTTGAAGGATAAGCAGGATGAACTAATGCAAAAACCTGACAGCATATTTGAGAAATATGATGAAAAGTGTGGAAGAGGCGACATTTTCGCGAAAGGGACTAAAATACCAGAAAGACTATGCCCAGAAGAGAAAAAAGACGAAGCGGACAGAGACTAGGGCTAAGATTACTCTCACACTTCACAAACCCGAATAAATCCCGTATTATGTATTTTGTTATTTTTATATAGAAAAGAAAGATGATTGATAAATCAGCGCTAAGCCACATTATCGTAAAAGGAGCAAGACAGCATAATTTAAAAAATGTTGATATTGAGATTCCAAAAAATAAATTTATCGTTTTTACCGGTGTTTCAGGATCTGGTAAGTCTTCACTTGCGATGGATACAATATACGCCGATGGGCAAAGACGCTATGTAGAAAGTTTATCTGCTTACGCTCGTCAATTTTTAGGCGTGATGGATAAACCCGATGTAGATACGATAGAAGGATTATCACCCGCAATTGCCATAGATCAAAAAACAACCTCAAGAAATCCAAGATCAACGGTTGGTACAATTACAGAAATTTACGATTTTATGAGATTACTTTTTGCACGAGTTGGTCATCCACATTGTCCTGAGTGCGGAAGAGAGATTCAAAGACAATCAGCGCAAGAGATCGCCGAACAAACAGAAAAATTACTAATCCAAGACGAAGACTACTCTAGTGAGAGAGGCGTTAGATTTATAATTTTGGCGCCAATTATAAGAGACCGAAAAGGTGAATATTCAAGCCTATTTGATAATCTCAAAAAACAAGGAATCATAAGGGCAAGAATAGACAACGTAATTAGGGGAGTTGGTGAAGATATTGCGTTACTAAAGACAAATAAACATACGATTGAGGCTCTTATAACAAGGTCTGTAGTAAATAAAAAAAGAATGAGCGTGAAAGAATACGCCGCTGAGTTTCGTAGTACGCTATATCAGAATATTGAAACAGCGCTGCGACTGGCTAACGGAAACATAGTCTTATCGATTGTAAAAGATAAGGAATTTGAATTTTCGGAGAATCCTAAAAATGTTGAAGATCATCTTTTTTCAGAAAATTTTGCATGCCCAGTTTGTAACATCTCACTTGCTGACATAGAGCCGAGGACTTTTTCATTTAACTCGCCTCATGGAGCGTGTTTAAAGTGTGACGGTTTAGGTACACAGCTCGAAATTGATAAAAACACAATTTATAATCCTGAGCTCTCAATTTCAGAAGGTGGAATATTTCCTTGGACAAGAATCTTTGAACACACAACATGGATTTCAAAAGTAGTCGATGCAGTAACAAAGGAATATAACTTTTCAGTAAACACGCCAATAAAAGATTTAAAGAAAGAAGAAGTAGAAATAATTCTCTACGGTGCTCCAGAAAATCAAAGATTTACAGTTGGTTATCGGGATGGTGATGGAAATGACCACAAATTTAAAGCTAGATTTGAGGGGGTTATTCCAAATCTTGAACGTAGATACAAAGAAACAAAATCTGATTTTATAAGGCGTGAAATTGAGAAATACATGGTTCGTGATGAATGCCCAGAGTGTAAAGGCACGAGATTAAAAAGGGAACCACTCTCTGTAGTAATTGATAAAAAGAATATTTATGAAATATCAGAATTGCCTATAACTGTGCTACAAAGCTGGTTTATTGAACTTCCAGACAAACTAACTATTAGAGAGAAACAGATAGCCGACGCGTTGTTAAAAGAAATTAATTATAGAGTAAAGTTTTTGATGGATGTCGGGCTAGGCTATTTAACTTTATCCAGATCATCGTCACAACTATCAGGAGGAGAGGCCCAAAGAATTAGACTTGCCTCACAAATCGGTTCTGGTCTTTCTGGAGTTTTGTACGTTTTAGACGAGCCTTCAATTGGTTTGCATCAGCGCGACCAAGGAAAATTAATCAGAACATTAAAATATTTGCGCGATTTAGGAAATACAGTCGTAGTTGTTGAACACGATATGGATACTATGTTGGAGTGTGATTATATTTTTGATTTTGGCCCTGGCGCTGGCGAGCACGGCGGTCAAGTAATTGCCGAAGGTACGCCTGAAGAGATAATAAAAAATAAAATTTCTATAACTGGACAATATTTATCCGGTAAGAAAGTTGTAGGAAAAAATGATATTAAAATTCAACAAAGCATAGATGAATTACTAGACGATGAGATGAACCATAAGTTATCAAAGAAGTTGGATGGCAAAAGTATAAAACTTGTTGGAGCTTCGGGTAGAAACCTTAAAAATATAGATTTTGAGATTCCACTCGGTAAATTTATTTGTGTTACTGGCGTATCAGGAAGCGGAAAATCAACACTTGTGATGGATACGTTTTACCGCGCTTTGAGGCAGCATTTCGGCCTTAAAAATGATGAAAGACCAGAACCGTACGTAGATATTATTGGAGCAAATAATCTCGACAAACTAATCGCGATAGACCAAAGTCCTATTGGGAGAACTCCAAAATCAAATCCAGCAACATATACAAAAACGTTTGACCACATAAGAGAGCTATTTTCAAAAACAGAGGAGGCAAAGATACGCGGCTATAAAATGGGTAGATTCAGTTTTAATGTTAAAGGCGGTAGGTGTGAATCTTGTGGTGGGGAGGGGCAAATAAAGATAGAAATGCAGTTCATGCCGGATGTATACGTGAGCTGTGAAGTATGTGGAGGTAAAAGATATAACAGAGAAGCTTTGGAAATATTATATAAAGGAAAAAATATTAGCGATGTTTTAGATATGACCGTTGACGAGGCACTGCAGTTTTTTGAAAATATCCCGATCCTTAGAAGAAAAATACAAACACTTCATGATGTAGGATTAAGTTACATTAGACTAGGACAACCTGCTCCAACACTTTCTGGAGGAGAAGCACAAAGAGTAAAGCTTGCGCTAGAGTTATCAAAACGGTCAACAGGCTCAACACTTTATATTCTAGATGAGCCTACTACTGGTTTACATTTTGCTGACCTAGAAAGGCTTATAACCATAATAAAAAGACTTACTGCTAGAGGAAATACTGTCGTGGTTATTGAGCACAACCTTGATATAATCAAGAATTCTGACTTTGTTTTTGATCTTGGTCTTGAGGGTGGCGCAGGTGGAGGAGAGGTAGTTTTTTCAGGTAGCCTTTCAGAATTAGTAAATAATAAGACAAGCTACACAGCAGAAGCCCTAAGAGAGTTGAAAAGATTACAGAAAAGGGATTAACAATAAACGTTTTAGGATTTTTATCCAACAAAATAATACTTTGTGAATGAATTTTTCCGTTTCCATCTTGATATTGAATTTCATCGAGGTTCTTGTCGAGGAAAATCGTTTTAACTTCGTAAGGTAAAATTGTATTTCCACTTAGATTATAAATATAGGTACCCCCAAGATTTTTTACATAGTATTTATCCTTACCCATAATTAGTTTTATAGGATTAAGATTTAATCTTTTATAAAATGCAGCGTAATGTTGAAAATCATTTTCAGAATCAATTTGTGATACTTCGACTGACACAAGCTGCGCATCGCTGTCTTTTCTGTAGAGACCAGCTGGTAGGGGATATTCGGAGGAGTTACCCTTGATTGCAAAAACAAAATGACTGTTATCAAGTTTTGAAAAGAAATCAAGTTTTGAGGTGTTTCCCCAGGTTGGATCGACAGGAACCCAGCCAAAGTTTGGATCATAGAATTCGGGCCAAGAGTGGAGCAGATCACCCGATTTCAATTTGATAGAGAGCGGTAATGACACCTTTTGATAAACATTGATAGCATAGCCGTTAAGCTCGCGTGCTGGTATTCCCATAGATCTTGCTAGGGCAATAAAAAGGTCAGTAAATTCCATACAGGCGGCAGGTGTGTCTGGGCTGAGTGTTTTTGTGGCGCCGTATCTTTCAACGTAATCTTTTTCAATGACTGTGCGGTCGTAATTCAATTCTCCTACAACATAGTTATAAATATTTTTTGCATTTTTTGTAACATTTGAATCTGGTTCGAATAATTTATTTTTTACAGCTTGAATTTCAGGTGATTTTGTTTCCCAGAATATTTTTTCTTTTGTATATTTTTTAACAAGTTTTGTATCGATGTCTGTGAATCTTCCTCCGAGATCTGGATTAATCTGTTTGCCAAGAATTCTTACTGATCCGACGAGTTCAATTTCTAAATTATTATTTGGTTTGACAATGTACTGCGCAACCAGGTTACCGTCGTCATCTGTGTAGATTCTTTTCGGTTCAGGAGTAATTTGTTTGTGGCTTACATACTGCCTTTCTTGTATATCAGGAGGAAGAGCAATTTCTTGAAGTGTTGATATTGGATATTTATTTTCTAGTTGATATATAAGCTTGTAGTTTAATACTTGGTATTTTCCAAAACTTGCGGAAATACCGCTATCTTCAAGCTGCTCTTTTTCGAAAACATACGCTGTTTTACTGCTCTCTTCTCTTAATTTTGTTGGCTCAGGTGTTATAAAAACACGTGGTCCGAAGGTATCAGGAATAATTAGTTCTACATTGTAATCTCTGACGTTTATGAGCCCTGCAACTTTTGGAATTTTTATTGTGTAAATTTCTCCCAGTTTAGTAACAATATTTTTTGTTTTATATTTTATTGTAAATTCGCTTACCCTGCCTCTGCCAACCATATTTTCATTAAAAGTTGCAATAACTGTGGTTGTGTCTTCAGCAGTAGTTTGTTCCACTTCCATCGCGCCCTTTTCGTCGGTAGCCTCGACATCGTAAATTTGAAGTTGTTTTAGTGAGATTGAGTAGTTTGTGGCGACGACGTCATCTTTTAGATTAGTTAATTGAATTTTTTGTATAACAGTAGACTCTCCGTCGACATTGTTATCGTAAGTTACAAAGTAAGAAGTCTTAAACTCATCGAGCGCGTATGTATCACCAACCCAAATAAAGCAGATGAAAATAAACACAAGTAACTTTTTAAACATATGACTATTTTACACGAATACCAAGGTTTGAGTGTTAAAATTACCGCATGAAAGAGGATGCGCGACAGCAAGCAAAAGAATTACCTTTAAGCCCAGGGGTATACATATTCCGAAATGCACAAAAAAGCGTTATTTACGTAGGAAAAGCCAAATTACTAAAAATCCGAGTATCTTCCTATTTTCAAGACGACATAAAGCTTGGAACAAAGACACAGGCGTTAGTATCACGAATTCGCAGTCTTGAAACGATAAAAACCAACTCAGAGATCGACGCTTTAATTCTTGAGGCGGAATTAATTAAGAAATATCGTCCAAAATATAATATTGCGCTTAAGGACGATAGATCTTACCTATATATTGTAATTCGTAATGAAGTTGTGACACGTAACGAAAAAAAAGTTGATTTACCAAAAATATTTACAGCAAGAAATTCCGATCTTAAACCAAATGATATTACTTTTGGTCCTTACCCAAGTACAAACGACACTCGCACTGTTTTAAAGCTTTTGAGAAAAATATTTCCGTTTAGAGATTGTTCCACTCAAAAGTTCAATAAGTACTCGAAATTAAATAAGTCGTGTCTTTTTGGGCACATTGGTTTATGTCAAGCACCGTGCATAAATAATTACGATCCTAATTTATACAAAAAAGAGATCAAGCAGCTATCAAAATTCTTGAGTGGACTTGGTGAGAAGCTCGTAAACGAATATCAGAAAAAAATGCAAGCCGCTTCAAAATCGCAAAATTATGAACTGGCTGCAGAATACAGAGATATTTTGAGAAAATTACAATATGTTAGAGAAAACTATAAAAGCGCGAGTCAATATATCGACAACCCAAATCTAGTTGAAGATTTAGCAGAACAGGCGCTCGATGAGCTTGTAAAAAATATTCCATCGATAGTTAAAAAGCCAAAGAGGATTGAATGTTACGACATTTCAAACATTTCTGGCGCTGACGCTGTAGGATCAATGGTTGTGGCTGTTAACGGCCTTTTGGAAAAGAAAGAGTATAGAAGATTTAAAATAAAAACAAAAAACACACCTGACGACTATTTTATGCTTAAAGAGGTAACTAGACGCAGACTATTAAATAGTTATGGTAATGAGGATGGGGGTTGGGAAATTCCAGCCTTGTTGGTGATTGACGGCGGCAAAGGGCAGGTCTCTGCAGTCCTAGATGAATTAAATGCGCAGAGTATAGACATACCGCTAATAGGTTTAGCAAAAAAAGAAGAAACGATAATATTTCTTCAGGACAACGAGTTTGTTAGCTTGAAATTACCAAAGAATAATTCTGGACTTAAACTTTTAATAACTCTACGAGACGAGGCACATAGGTTTGCTCAGAGTTATCACCACAAGCTGAGACTTAAAAATATAAAGTAGATTGCTTGGAAAATTATCACTTGGTTACTATATAATAATAGTGTGTTCAAAACTTTAATTCGACTCGCAATATTTAGTGCGATTTCACTCAACTTAGCACAGTACGTAATTGGCAGTTACTTTTTTGGACATATTTCATCAATGACGCTTTTTCTTGTGGCCATGACTATTTTGTATTTTTTTATGCGTCCTTTGCTGGCTCTTGTGGGAATGCCTGATCATGGAGTTGGATACCTATTTATGAGCTTTGTCGTTACCGGTGTGTTAACCTATGTACTTACGCTCTTTATTCCTTTGTTTTCACTTAGAGCTACAACGATATCAGAGTTGATAATTTTCGGGTTTGTGCTACCATCAAAACATTTAAACGTCATTTGGTCGGCTACATTTTCGGCGTTACTAATTTCGGTTTTAATGATGTTTTTCAATTGGCTTTGTGAAATAAAGAAGAAATAATATGAAAGTACTATTACAGTCATTACAAATAATCGTCTCAATTCTGCTTGTTATTCTTGTACTTATACAGTCAAAGGGTGGCGGACTCGCATCTGGAATTGGTAGTTCAATTAGCTTTTACCGTTCAAGACGTGGTTTAGAAAAAATAATATTTATAATTACAATAATCCTTTCAGTCGTACTAGTAGTAAATTCACTAGTTCTTGTCTTTTTAGGATAGTATGTCAGTTATGTATATTGAGGGTGGGCATCCCTTAGAGGGGGTTGTTAAACCTTCAGGGAGCAAAGACTCCGCTATAAAAGTAATAATCGCATCTTTGTTTTCAAACGAAGACGTCGTATTAGAAAATATTCCAAAAACTAATGATATAGAAACAATGATTGATATTGTGACGTCTATTGGTGGTTCAATAAAATGGATCGCTGATAACAAATTGTTAATAAACGGTCAGGGAATAAATACACACATTGTTCCTGATGAAATTGGTGGAAAATCTAGATTTACGTTATTGCTTGCTGGACCGCTGTTGTTTCGTTTTAGAAAAGCTGAGCTACCAAAAAAAATTGTTAAAGATGTTCCAGTACAGCCTGTAAATAGATGGGTTGATAGCTGGGAAGCAATGGGAATAAAAGTAGTTAATGAAAAGACAAAAATTATTTTAGAAGCGGAGAATTTCAAGGGTGCAAACATAAATTTTAAAATCAGTACACATACAGGAACAGCAAACGCGATTTTAACCGCGACGATAATACCAGAAGAGACTTTTATAAATAACGCTGCCGAGGAGACAGAGGTCGATGATTTATTAGATTTTATAAATTTAATTGGTGGTGAGGCTGAGAGGGTTGAGCCGAGGAGAATAAGAATTGTTGGTAAAAACATTTTTAAGGGATGTTATTTTGAAGTTCAGCCTGACAATATTGAGGCAATTGCTTTTGTAACGGGGGCGTTAATTACAAAGGGTAATGTAACAATTAATGGCATAAAAAAATTGCAACTTACCTCATACGTTAATTTTCTGACCAAGATTGGTGCGAGATACGAATACAATAGAGACTCTCTCAATGTGTGGTATGGAGGCGAAGAATTTAGCCCAGCAATAATCGAGAGTTCGCCTGCCCCAGGATTTTTAGCCGATTGGCTACCGTATGCAACTTTACTGTTAGTTTACACAAACGGTAGAAGTAAAGTTCACAATACAGTCTATGTTGACCGCTTCGGATATATACAAGACTTCAACAGAATGGGCGCCGACATAGAGCTAGTTAGACCGTCAGAAGAAGGAATTCAGTGTGCAATAAGTGACGAAACGTATGATTACGCTAACCTAGGTGAACCTAAAACGCTGGCTGTAGTAAAAGGTCCTTCAAAGCTTAAAGGCGCAAGGTTAAATATGGATGACTGCAGATTTGATTCAACTTTGGTGATCGCCGCGCTGAGCGCAGACGGAAAAAGTGAATTGATTGGAGTAGACAACATGATTGTTACACACGAAAGGTTTTTTGAAAAACTAAGCAAACTTGGTGCAAGAATAATTAACCCTTCGTAAAATAAATAATTATGTCTAACAATACAAATAAAATTGGTGACAAATCATTAATCATTGTTATTTTAGCCCTAATAACCATTGGGTTGTTAATAATTTATAATGCGACTGCGTACTACTCACAATTTACATTTGGTAATCCTTTTAGATTTGTTGTTTTGCAAGTTCTTTGGATAGTAATTGGACTTTTTGCTTTCAGTGTTTTTTCGAAACTACCTTATCAGAAACTTAAACATGTTGGTTTTTTATTATACGTGACAAGCATTGTATTTTTATTCTTACTCGCATTCGTAGGTGTATTTTTATGCAGAAACACTCAGGATGTAGGTATTATTTTTGCACCCTGTATTAACGGAGCAAGCCGATGGCTTTATTTAAATCCAGCTCCGTTGCCACCCCTTCCGTTAATTGGTGTAGTTGGATTTCAGCCCGCAGAGTTAGCTAAGTTAGCGATTATCATATATCTTGCCACACAGCTATCAAAGTTTGAAAAGGGGTTAAAGTCCAAAAATGACCCTTTCTTTGTATACATTGTTACATCGATACTAATGGTTATTTTGTTGATATTACAACCAAATATGTCAACGGCTATTCTAGTTTTAACGATTGCCACGGTTGTTTACTTTGTGTCAGGATTCACGCTTCTACCGCTCTACCTATCAGCACCGGTGATGGGGCTACTCAGTCTTGGAATAATTTTAAGCTCTGTCTATAGACGCGCCAGATTATTAACTCTTTTGGGTTTTGAATCAAACGCCGCACAAGAAGCTGGTTATCACATTAGGCAAATAATGATTGCGTTAGGATCAGGTGGTTTATTTGGTGTTGGATTTGGACAGTCTCGACAAAAATATCAATATTTGCCAGAAGTTTCATCTGATTCCATATTTGCAATAATTGGCGAAGAATTTGGATTTGTTGGAACTACTGTTGTTATATTAGCTTTTGGTTATCTAATCTATCTTGGGTTTAAAATAGCTAGAGGTGCACCAGATTTACTTGGGAGAATGCTTGCAACTGGTATTACGTCGTGGATAGCCATTCAGTTTTTTATCAACGTATCTGCAATGACGAGAATCATACCGCTTACAGGGGTGCCCATACCTCTCATTTCCTACGGTGGCTCAAGTATTGTTTTTACACTAATCTCGTTAGGTATTCTTAATAACATTAAAAGGCAAAGCTAAAACTAAATTCTGCTAAAATCTAAGTACATGAAAAAAGTTGTAATAACAGGTGGTCACCATAGCTCAGCACTTCCAGTAATAAACGAGTTAAAAAGTCGTTACCCTGAAATTGAGTTGTATTGGTTTGGTCATAAACACAGCGTTAAGGGCGATAAGAATGACACTTTAGAGTATAAGGAGATTACAGATTTAAATATTCCATTCTTTGATTTAAAAGCTGGGAAATTCTATAAAACCTACGATCCGATAAGATTGCTAAAAATCCCATACGGATATTTTCAAGCTTTAGCCCTATTAATAAAGTTAAAGCCAGAAATAGTACTGTCTTTTGGAGGGTACCTAGCTGTGCCTACTGTATTAGCTGCAAAAGTATTAGGCATTCCTTCAATCACGCACGAGCAGACAGCCGTCTTGGGTTATGCAAACAAATTAATTGCGCAAGTTGCAGATAAGGTTTTAATTTCATGGGAGTCATCGAGAGAGTTTTTAAAAAATAAAAATGTAGTATTTTCGGGTTTGCCGTTGAGAGAGGAAATTTCATTACAAAAAACAAATAATTTTGTTGTTAACGAGACACTTCCAACCATTTACATTACTGCAGGTAAAACCGGTTCTCACATAATAAACGAAGTAATTGTTAATGGTTTAGATGAATTATTAAAAATATGTAATGCTATTCACCAAACCGGAGACCATTCAATCTATAACGATATCCAAAAACTAGAAGAAAGATATTTAAAGATTAAAGATTCCTCGTATGGAAAATATTTTCCAAAAAAATTTATATATTCTGATGAAATAGGAGAGGTTTATGCAAAAGCCTCAATAGTAGTAGCACGAGCTGGAGCACACACTTGCGGAGAATTATTATATTTAAATAAACCGTCAGTATTAATTCCAATTCCATGGGTGTCACATAAAGAGCAGCAGAAAAATGCTGAAATGTTGGTTAAAGAAGGTCTTGCAGTCATTATAAACGAGGCAGAACTTAATTCTGCGCGTTTAGTCTCCGAGATTAAAAATATGCTTCTAAACATAACCAAATATCAAAAAAATACAGAGAGACAACTATTAAATTCTAAAAAGATTATCGTGGATGAAATCGAAAAAACCTATAGGGCAAAAAGTCACTAGAAGAAAAGAACCTTTTAACCTAAAGGTGTTCTTAAGAAAATTCATAAAGTACTTTTTAAAGGTTGTAAAAATAACTGCAGCGCTCGCTATATTAGTTGGACTAGCATACCTATTTATCTATTCAGGATTTTTTAATGTAAAAAATATTAATATAGTCGGTGCAGATAAATTTGTAAGTTCACTTGACCTTAGAGAAGTTGCGTCAGCAAATATTATGGATAAAAACATATTTACTCTAAAAAAATTTGAACTAGAGAAAAAATTAAAGGACAATTTTTTAGGCGCAGATGCGATTGAGCTAGAAAAAAAGATTCCACGAACGATAAAAGTCATTGTAAAAGAGAGAGTTCCGATTGCGATAGTTTATAAAAATGAAGAAAATCAATTTCTGGTTGATAAGGAGGGGTATGTATTAGGTTACGTATCCGCTGAAAATAACGAATTGCCAAGAATTAACTACCAAAAAGAGATATCGGTTGGATTATTTATCGACAAAAATATTGTACCCGTGTATCAGGAATTAACCGAACTGCTTAGCGCGGAGGATATCAAAGTAAGTAGTGTAAGTTTTCAGCCTGATTACGTAAGTTTTTATCTAGACAGGGGAGAAAATGTTCTTATAGGCTTGATGAAAAACAAATTAGAGGCTGTTAAAGCGCTTTCTGCTTTGATGAAGCAGGCAAAGGTTGAAAACAAAGACATACAGAAAATAGATTTAAGATATGATAAAGTAATAGTATTATTTAAGTGATTATATGGCTAAAGATAGAATTATTACAGGAATCGATGTCGGTTCAACAAAAATATCAACAACAGTAGCAGTAGTTAGCGACAAAAAGGTATCCGTCATAGGAGTATCTGGAAATGTTGAGTCTAAAGGGATAAAGAAGGGTAATGTTGTTAAAATAGACGAAGCAGTTGAAGCTATTTCGTCAAGTCTCGAAAGAGCTGAAAGAATGGCAGGCGTTTCAGTATCCTCAGCATTTGCAACAATTAACGGAACACACATAGAGACAAGAAACTCACACGGAGTTGTTGCTGTATCACCGCACCTTAGTTCTGAAATTTCAGGCGACGACGTTGCGCGCGTTATAGAGGCAGCCCAGGCAATATCTTTACCTTCAACGAGAGAAATAATACACGTTATACCGAGAGACTTCGTTGTTGACTCACAAGACGGTATTAAAGATCCAGTAGGAATGACAGGAAACAGGCTTGAGGTTGAAACAAACATTATTCATGGCTCAGCTACCGCAATGATAAATCTTAAAAAGTGTATAGAACAAGTTGGTGTAACTGTGGAAGATATGATTTACACAGGAATAGCATCTGCAGAGTCTGTGCTCACTGATACTGAGAGAGAGCTCGGTACACTTCTTGTAGATATTGGTGGCGGTACCACTTCAATAATCGCATACTTAGAAGGCAGCCCTATTCATGCTTCTGTAATACCAATCGGCGCAAAATATATAACAAACGATTTAGCATTTGGTTTGAGAGTGAGAATGGAAGATGCGGAAAATATAAAAATTAAACTAAGCAACGATTACCAATTACAACAAAAATCAAAAACAGATAATCGTGAAGAAGATTTTGATGTTTCAGAATTTAATCTTGACGTTGATAAAATTCCAGCAAAAGTTCTTTACAGAATTATTGACTCAAGAATGGAAGAAATATTTAGTCTTATAGCCTTAGAAATTACTAAAGCAAACCTCAAAGGAAAACTACCAGCGGGTGTTGTAGTAACTGGTGGTGGTGCAATGACTGCGGGTGTAGAAAAGGTTGTACAAAATATCTTAAAAGCACCTGTGAGAGTTGGTAAACCTACCGGAGTCACCGGCCTTATTGATGAAATACAAGGTCCTCAGTCAGCCGCAACTGTAGGAGCAGTCCTGTATGGAGCAGAATTATATAGGACAGGTTCCTTATTGTCTTTTGACAGAAGTCGAGGTAATATATCAAGTAAGTTTGGTGGATTCTTTAGTAAGTTAAAAAACTTCCTGCCCTAAAATATAATAAGAAATGCATATAAAGCCTGAAATTGAAAGATTTGCAAAAATTCGCGTCGTTGGAATTGGCGGTGCCGGGTGCAACGTCATTAACACAATGATTGAGTCACAACAGATACAAGGTGTTGAATTTATTGCTGTAAACACGGACGCTCAAGATTTATCAATAAGCAAATCATATATAAAACTCCCTATTGGACAAAAACTAACCGGTGGCTTAGGCGCTGGAGCTGAACCTGAGGTCGGTCGTAAAGCTGCTGAGGAGGATTTAGACATAATAAAATCAAACCTCGAAGGTGCAGATATGGTCTTCATTACAGCAGGAATGGGTGGTGGTACGGGAACAGGCGCAGCACCAGTTGTTGCAAAACTAGCGAGAGAATTAGGCGCATTGACTATCGGCGTTGTTACAAAACCATTTGCTTTTGAAGGCGCCAAACGAATGCAAAACGCCGAAAAAGGTATCGCAGAGTTGAGTAAAGAAGTAGACGCGCTAATCACCATACCAAATCAAAGACTGCTTGAAATTACAGATGAAAAAATGTCTGTTCTTGAAGCGTTTAAACTTAGCGATAGTGTATTAAACCAAGGTGTACAAGGAATCTCTGACCTAATCGTCATGCCAGGACTTATAAACGTCGATTTTGCCGATGTTAAAACTATTATGAAGAACGCAGGGACCGCTTTAATGGGAATAGGTATTGGAACAGGTGAAGAAAGAGCAACATTAGCAGCAAAAGCAGCTATTACCTCGCCTCTCTTAGATATCTCAATCGAGGGCGCGACCGGAATCTTATTCAATGTAACAGGTGGACCTGACTTGAGTATGAGAGAAGTTGATATTGCCGCAAAGATTATTGTTGAAGCCGCAAGCCCAGATGCAAACACAATCTTTGGTACGACAATCGATGAGTCAATGACCGATCAATTAAAGATTACAGTTATCGCCACAGGTTTTGACTCTGATGACATTAGAACAAAACTCGGATATCCAAAAGATGACGCTTATCGAAGAGACTCTTTTGTTATGCCTTCAGCAAGAGTTGACACAACAAAACCAGCATTCGCCGAAGATGATGATGACTTTGTTGACCTAGACAAAGAAGAAGATAACGATAAAGAGGAGCCAAAGAACGATTCTTGGGGCACTCCAAACATCGACGATGGCCCAGACAGCAAGTACGATATACCAGCTTTTCTTAGAGGAAGATAAATCACACTAACGCAGTTTGTATAATATTGGTTAATAGCAATCGTTATTGTTATTAATAACGTTGTTGTAGTGGCAAAAATACATAATATTACACTCTAACCTAAATTTCATTGTATTATTTTTAAAAATATGTTCTTATAGAAGTACGCTGCCCAGGCATTTTTCTAGTTAAAAAATTTATGTGTTTTTTTTGTTGTAGAAACCTTATTTAGCCAAGGTTGTAAGGTTTTTGAACAAAAAGCCATTGGAATATATTATGGCCGATAGAGCTGACAATGAGAACGTTGATGTTTCTCTTAGAGTGCGAAGTAAGAAAATTCGTGATATGGGCTCCAAAAACTCAAAGCTTGACCTAAGCGATAACTCAAGAGTTATTTTGGAAAAAAGGTATCTCAGAAAAGATAAGGACGGAGAATTATTGGAAACACCCGAGGAGATGTTTGAAAGGGTTGCGCATGTTGTGGCAGAACCAGATGCGCCCTATAGAGACTCAGAACGTACAAAAACCGAATTTTATAATTTACTTTCTACAAAAAGATTTTTTCCTAATTCACCGACATTTACAGGAGCAGGTACACCACTAGGTCAACTAGCCGCCTGTTTTGTTTTGCCTATTGCCGACGATATGGGTAAGCGCTCTGACGGTATATTTTCTACTCTCAGAGATGCCGCTTTGATTCAGCAGGTTGGGGGTGGTAATGGTTTTTCTTTTTCAGATCTACGATCGTGCGGAGCCTTGGTATCAAGTAGCAACGGAAGAGCAACCGGACCAGTAGGATTTTTGTCAGTATATGATAAAGCGTTTGGTGAGATTGCACAGGGTGGAGTTAGACGCGGTGCAAACATGGCAGTATTAAAAGTGGACCATCCGGATGTACGTGAATTTATTAAATGTAAATCTGACGAAGGAAAGGTATCAAACTTTAATGTCTCTGTTGCGATTACTGACAAATTTATGGAAGCCGTTAAGAACGATACTACTTACGACCTCATTGACCCGAGAACAAAGGAGCCAGTGGAAAGCCCAAGAGCCAGAGAAATATTCGATATGATAGTAAAATATGCATATAAAAACGGCGAACCGGGTGTGCTTTTCGTTGACGAAGCAAATCGTTATAACCCAGTACCACACCTCTACGAGCTAAAAGCAACAAACCCGTGCGGTGAGCAGTGGCTTGGCCCTTATGAGAACTGTTGTTTAGGCTCAATAAATCTAGGAGAGCACAGTGACGCTGATGGTAACCTTGACTGGGAACTGCTCCAGGAAACAATCGAGCTATCTACAAGGTTTTTAGACAATGTTGTAACAGCAAACAAATATGTACCTGCTGTACCTCAATTAAGAGAGGCGGCGATGGATGCACGTAGAATTGGATTAGGTTTTATGGGTCTTGCTGATTTGATGTACACAATGGGAATTAGATACGGAAGTAAAAAGGGTCAAGAGTTTGCAGCTCAGGTAACAGAGTTTATTCGTTATCACAGCTTGCTTACCTCAATCAAACTAGCTGAAGAACGTGGATCATTTAGAAAAATCACAGGTAGTATTTACGATCCAGAAAACCTTGTGTGGGAACCTCCTAAACCATTTGAAGCCTATACACACAATTTTGATAGGCCTGAATTAGACTGGGATTTGGTAGTTTCTGGAATTAAAAATCACGGTCTTAGAAATGCAGCTCAAACCACAGTCGCTCCAACTGGAACAATTTCGACTGTAGCCGGTATCGAGGGTTATGGGTGCGAGCCTGTTTTTGCATTGGCTTACTATAGAAATGTTTATCAAGCCGCTGGTAATGACGGTGGTTTAACTCTAACGTACACAAGCCCAGCGTTTTTGAAAGCTCTAGATAATGCAGGTATTGTTGGTGATATAAGAAAACGAATAATCGATAAAATAATCGAAACAGGCACATGCCAAAACATTGAGGAGCTTCCAAAATCTATAAGAGATGTATTTGTTGTCTCTGCCGACATTACCGCCGTTGAACATATAAAAATGCAATCAGCGATACAAGCATTTATTGATAACTCAATTTCAAAAACCTGTAACTTACCCGCTACTGCAACAGAAAAAGATGTCGCCGATGTGTATATGCTTGGATGGGAGCACAAAGTTAAGGGTCTGACAGTATACGTAACTGGTAGCAGACAAGAGGTGGTACTTGAAACAAAAGAAACAAGAGACAGCAAAACACAAGATCAAAAAGACGTTCAAGTCCAAATCGTTGAAGGTACAAGCAATGGGTCAACTGAAAGCGATCGCGGATACAAACTGTCTGGTACAACGTATCGAGTTGCAACACCTCAAGGAAAAGCCTTTATTACAATAAATAAAGACGATGTTGGTAATCCATTGGAAATTTTTATTAACGTTGGTAAAGCAGGCTCAGACGTTGCAGCTCTTTCCGAAGCGCTAGGTAGAATGCTTTCTGGGTGGCTAAGATCGTCAGTAAATAGAAACCATACCGTCAAGGATATAATCGTTCAACTTATCGGTATCGGCGGTGCAACTTCCGTAGGATTTGGTAAAAATAGAGTAAGTTCACTACCTGATGCCGTCGCAAAGAAGCTTGCAGAAGAATTTTCAATCGCAGTTAAATCAAACGGTGCAAACGTAGTCCATGAGGAAAAGAATGAAGTATCTTATTTTTCACACACGGATATGTGTCCTGACTGCGGTAATGCCTCGTTGGTTTTAGAAGAAGGCTGTGCAAAATGCTATTCGTGTGGCTATAGCAGATGCTGAGATGAAAATATATACAAAAAATGGTGATAATGGGTCAACTACTATCGCCACGGGTAAAAAAATAAAAAAGTCTTCTCAAATACTTTGGGTTATAGGTACGCTGGATGAACTTAACGCGTCACTTGGGTTTTTGCATAACTATAAGGAAAAAAAGCTAGTTACACTTGTGATTAACCTCCAAAAAGATTTAATGGGGTTAGGCTCGCTAATTGCTGGTGCTAAGGTAAGTTTAGACTTTGAAGAAAAGACTACAGAACTTGAAAATATTATCGATAGCTATGAAAGTAAACTTCCAAAGCTGAGCAACTTTATTTTGCAAGGTGGAACACAAGAAGCAAACTATTTACATACAGCCAGAGTAATTTGTAGAAGATTAGAACGTGAACTAGTTAAGCTTTTTAAAACTGAAAAGATGCATCTGCAATACCATAAAGTTGGCAAGTATGTGAACAGGCTTTCAGATTTATTGTTTGTGCTCGCACGGTATGTTAATTTTAAATCTGGTCATAAGGAAATTATTTGGAAAAATGACGAATAAAATAAGCACATTCCTATTTATCTTTTTAGTTGCATTCGTAATTGTTGGTGTCGGTGTTTTAGTGAAAAGAGCCTACCAGACTGATAAATATTTTGTATACCAAAACTCCTTAACTTCAGACCGATAAATTGCTATTATAACAACGTATAACACGATTTAAGACTGGCTAATCTTAATGATCAAAAAGTTTAATCCATCATTACTAATAATAACTTTTGCACTATTTTGTATTGGATTTATAACTTTGCTTTCGACATCAAAAGATCTTGTAAAAACCCAATTAATATTTTTTGTGCTGGGTCTTGTCGCTTACTTCATTTTTTCACAGATTGACTACTCAATTTACAAATATATTTGGAAGTACATTTTTGGAGTAGCTGTGCTGTTGCTTATTGTGACTTTTGCATTTGCAGAATTACGTTTTGGTTCAGCACGTTGGATAGAAATAGGGTCTTTAAATCTGCAACCGTCTGAATTTGCTAAGCTGGCATTAATAATTGCTGTTGCTTCATTGCTTTCTGACGAAAAAATTAATGTTAATAGTCCAAAAACACTTGGTTTGATGATTGCTTTGCTGATGCCTATATTAGGGTTAGTTTTAGTTCAACCAGACTTGGGTACAGGTATAGTAATTGCAGGAACTTTTGTGGGTATGCTGTTTATTGCCGGTTTGAGCATATTTTATTTTTTAACAGCGTTTCTTGGATTTGGTATATTTTCGGCGCCAATTTGGAGCATTCTTCACGATTACCAAAAACAAAGAATCTTAGTATTTTTAAATCCAGAATTAGACGTTTTGGGTTCTGGTTATAACGTTATTCAATCTATGATTGCAATTGGCTCAGGAGGATTACTGGGTAAAGGCTTTGGTCGAGGTACCCAGGCAAGCTTAGAATTTCTCCCCGCGCATTGGACGGACTTTATATTTGCAGCATTTGCAGAAGAGTGGGGACTATTAGGCGTAATCACACTCATAATTCTTTTTATTGTTTTGCTTAGTACGATTCTTTATATTGCTCATCGAAATGAAGATCGTTTTGCAAGATTACTTTGCATCGGAATATTTTTTATTTTCTTTATTCAATTTTTGGTGAATGTTGGAATGAATATGGGGATCATGCCCGTTACGGGAGTTACACTTCCGCTTGTGTCGTACGGCGGAAGTTCGATGCTGCTTTCAATGATTTGTATCGGTATTATCCAGAATATTTGGCAATCCAGATAAATTTATCAAACAATGTTAGTGTGATATATTAAGAACATGCAAGATTTAATAGTCTCAGTAAGCGAAAACACCCTAAAGATAAGCACTGTAGAAAACGGTGAATTTAAAGGCGTTTCGGCCAGTGTTGCTACTGACGTAGTAAAGGGACATGAGATTATTAATATCGAAGAATTCACCTCCGCGATGAGGGATTTAATCTCCACGATCACAAAAAAGGGTACTGGTTCTTTAGGTTTAAATTTTATTGTTGAACCCCAGGACGTGATTCTCAAGTTCGTAACAGTAAATAAAAACGGTGGTAGTTTAGAAGACCAGCTAACTTTGGAGACAAGAGAAAAAGTAAAAGAAACAACACTCGAAGAAATGTATTTTTCATATCTTAAGGTTGCCCCATTTGTCTATCAGTTTATTGGGATAAGAAAAGAGATTTTAGAAAAGTATATTGATGTTTCAAATAAATTGGGGATTGGTTTGCGCGGTGTTTACCCTTGGATATTATTTTTACCAAAGACGGTTGGCATTAATGACCCGGCAATCTTTATATCGAAATCTGCAGACAAGCAAATCGTCGCGCTGTCAGAATTTAATGGTGTATTTTTCTCAGGAGTATACGAAAAAGAAAAATCAACTGAAGAATTACAAAAATTAATTACCGACCTCTCAATCTATAAAAGAAATTCGCCAATAAATAAAGTATACGTTTACAACTATGATAGCTTTTCTCTTAACCCAGGTTATGAGGTACTAAAGGTTGAGATTCCAAATAGTGATTTAGCCGAGGCAAAAGGCTACGAATTACACCTTTTAGTTAGCCAGACTGTAGGAAAGGACTCAGCAGCTGTATTTTCAAAAATTAACTTACTTACGCATTTGCCCGTGCCAGTAATTAAGAAAGATAAGAGCTTGGTGCCCATATATATCGGGGGAGGCGTTCTTGCCATTGTATTTGCAGGAATATTTGGGTTAAACATGCTTAATAAGGGTTCAAACGAACCTGATAAATCACCAACCCAACCAGCACAAAATGAGGTTCTAAGTCAAGACGCAACAAATAATACACCAGAGCCACAAGTTGAGGCGCCAAAATCAGAATTGAAAAAAGAAGATTTAAAAATCAGCGTTGAGAATGGTGCAGGCGTTGCAGGTATTGCTGCAAAAACACAAGAGTTTTTAGAAAAAGCTGGTTACAAAGTTGAAGCCATTGGCAATTCTACAGATTCTGCACGTACCGATACGCTTATTAAACTTAAAGGAAGTAAGAAAGATTATCAAACCATACTTACCGAAAGTATGAAAGACACCTTTACAGTTGTAGTGCAAACAGACCTTGAAGAAACCTCGCAATACGATGTAATAATTGTTGTTGGTTCTGATGCAAAACTCTAAGTATTTTACCTGCAAAAAATGTAACAAAAAAGTTCCTCAAGAAGCACCGGGAACAAAAAATCGTAATCATTGTCCGTTTTGTCTATATTCAGTGCATGTTGATGAGGAGCCAGGCGATAGAAAGTCAAAATGTAACGGTTTAATGCGTCCGAAGGGTAAAATTTATAAACCAGACGGCGAAGAAGTTCTTGTTAATGAGTGTGAAAAGTGCGGTTTTATAAGGAAAAACAGGATCGCAGGAGATGACAGTTTTCCCCTTGTCGAACAACTACAGGTATTTGACTACTTTTAGCTTGAAACAAAGGCTCATATATAGTACTATTCATTCTGTTTCCTATGGACTATGCAGTAATCCGCCTTGGCGGAAGACAATTTAAAGTACAGGAAGGTACTAAAATCAAAATTGAAAGGCAGCAAGAGCTTAATGCCGATGTTGTACTTGTCTCTTTAAACGGAGAAGTAGTTGTAGGTACACCTGTTTTAACTGATTACACAGTACAGTTAGAGAAGCTCGAAGACACAAGAGATAGAAAAATAAGAATAGGAAGATTTAGAGCAAAATCACGTTACAGAAAAGTAAAAGGTCACAAACAACCAATTAGCATAATCGAAGTCAAAGGTATTTTTAAAGGTGCTAAAAAGGTTGAAGTTGCTAAAGAACAGCCAATTGTTAAAGAAAAACCTATTAAAGCTGAAAAAGCTGAAAAGCCAGTAAAAACAGAAAAAGTTGAGAAAAAGGTTGTTGCAAAAGCATCACCAAAAAAAGAAGCAAAACCCGTTAAAGTTAAAGTTAAAGAGGCCGTCGAATCACCAAAAAAGAGGGGACGACCCAAGAAAGTTCAAGAATAATATATGGCACATAAAAAGGCCGGTGGTGCATCGGCTAAACAAGGTGGGAATGTAGCAGGAAAAAGAAGAGGTATTAAAGCCTTCGGTGGAGAAGTGGTAAAACCTGGTCAGATTATCGTTAGACAAATTGGTCAGAAATATCTTCCTGGTGAAAACGTTGCAATGGGCAAGGACTTCACAATATTTTCAAAAATCGCTGGAATAGTTGAATTTGCTTTCAAAAACAAGACCAAGAAAAAGGTTAATGTTCGATTACCCTAAAGTTTTTAATTGGGTGATATACCAATAAAGCTCTTCCCAAAATCAAATCCTGTTTTATAGTACCAAAAGATCTTGAATCTGCGCTTTCCTCACGATTATCTCCTAGTAATAGATACGACCCGTCTTGGATAGAGTAGTCTTCACCGTTATTGTAAACATCACTACCAAATGTATGCCCTGCGTCAACCAAATAGGGTTCTAAGAGGGGTTCACCGTTTAATACTACTATTCCATCTTCAAACCTAAATACATCGCCAGGCAGTCCTATAACGCGTTTAATCAACAATCTATCCTGCTTCTCAGGGTGCCTAAAAATCACAATCTCATCACGTTCAAGAGGTTTTACAGCCATAGAAACCTTTTCGGCGATAATCTGCTCGCCGTCAACCAGCGTAGGGTGCATAGAATCTCCCGAAACCTCCAGCAGCTGACCGACAAAAAGATAAACAAGAATAAAAATAGTTGCCCCGATAATCGAGATTTCAATAAAATCTAGTAGTGCCTCCGAAAACTTTTTAAATTTAACTTTAGGCATAGAATAATTTTAGAGCAAATGATGTAAAATAGCATTACGTTTTTTAGGCCAAGACAGAGTGTTTTTTGTTTGGTGATGGGGTAAAATTTGTTTTGGTTCAATGTTTGGGCTCATAGCTCAGCCGGTTAGAGCGTTCGATTCACATTCGAGAGGTCACAGGTTCGAATCCTGTTGAGCCCACCAAAAAGTCCGATTATCATCAACGGTGGTAAGCGGACCTTTTTGTTAAAACGAAAAACGCCGTAAGATAGAGGGAATTGTAAAATTCCATAGCTTACGGCGCTTGGTTTGAGAGTTCGATCAGATTAGCGATTAATTGCTACATTGATATCGAATGCTTCGAATACCTCGTCGAGGGAAGTCATAAAATCAAGTTCCCAACGAGCCGCCGGATCGTGCCCCCATTGAGTACCATTTGAAAAAGGCACCCAAATACTTCCGTTCTTTACGTCATGCCCATTAAGTAACTTTTCGAGTAATGCGAAGCTGCCGGTCATAAACTTGAAAGCTGGATGCTCCTCGGACGAAAAGGTGAATACTGGTGTTACCGGGGGGAGTTGCGGAAGGGGTATGCCCTTCTTTTCACATTCAGCTACAAGCTGATTGCGAACCTCCATTTTATCGTAAGTCCGCGCAGTAACGATTGCTACTACGCCGTTATTGCTTCCTTTTATATAGGTAGCCATTCTAACTCCTTATTTGGTAGTTGGGTCCTTTATTTTAGGTCCCTATTGATTAAACGGCCTAATGAACTCTCAAACCTGAGTATTTTAACACAAATAACCTATAGTGTCAATTGCTACTGACTTTTGAGAAGTTATAATAGGCTTGATATATCGAGGTATTAAGGTGTAATTACTTGTAGAATAAATAAAAATTGTATAACAAAAATTATACTTAGAAAATGCGATTAAGAGATTGGTTTTTGCAAAATCTATATACCAACAATCTATTTTTATCTCTGCATATTTTTTTTAGTTTCTTTTAAAAAACCTATCAATCAGATTCCATAAATCGTCGTAACCCCCATCGTAGCCCAGTGCCCAAATACCAATACCCGCTAAATCTTTTTCAATTACCATATTGTATTTAAATGATAATGATTCGACGTTGTCAAAATAGACTTCACGTGTGTATCCGGTGTCGGGGCTGATGTATGTAAAGTAAGGAGTTTTTGCTAGGTCGTCCCATCTTAGTTCTGGTTTAACTTTGAGTATTGTTTCCATTACATTTTGGTATGTTTGCGATTGTGAAAAGCCGTTGTCATCTGTGCCTTCAATACGTTTTGAATATTGATCTTCGCTCTCAACTACCCAGTTGTATCCGTAATAAGGTACGCCGAGTAGTAGCTTATTTGGCGGGACTTTTGATAGGTAATCATTCATCATTGTTTCGATATCGTATTCTGCGTGCACTCCCTTTCCGCCCATTGGTGCAACTGGTCCTGCTGTGTCTGAAGTTGGGCGGTGAAAATCATACGCCATGATAAATATTCGGTCTGCAACTTTACTCAACCCTTCAATTTCTGACACTCTTTCTTTTACAATAGAGTCGGCAAAAGATGATACTACGATTTTAGAGTCGCCGAATGTTTCATCGAGCCTTTCGTTTATATATTTGGTAAATTCCGTAAATTGTTTTGCTTTTTCAATCGGTGTGTACTCTGCATACTCAAAGTTTAGATTTACATCTTTGATCCCTTTGTCTAAAAGCTCAGCGATTATATTATCGGTTAGGGTAACCCAACATTCACGACAGTCTAAAAATTTGTCCGAAACGTCGTCTCTGTGTGAAATTACTGTTAAGGCAAATTTTACATTGTGTTTTTTTGCATTTTTGATTACTTCAAGTAGTTCTTTATTGTTTTTCCAGTTGTTGTACCCAGGATTAAGTTCGCCATCTTCAACTTTTAAAAACGAACCGTCCTCGTTGATATGGAGCCCAAAATAGGCAATATCAGTAAGCTTATCCATTTGTAAGTATTTCGAGTCAATAATCGTCCAGTATGGAAGGTAGCCGTAAACCTCTTTTATAGGTGGCTCTCCGGTGCCTGCGAATGAAAAGATACTGAAGGTTTTACTAAGTGGGGATAAAATACTCAGGTTTCCGTTATGTTTTTTTGTAAAAATCACCAAACCAGTTATAACAAGAGCTAACGCTATAACGGAAATACCGATTTTAATAAATGCCGATTTATTCACAGGAGTCATTTTACCTTCATTTTGTAATCATAGCCACATCGGTTAATGATTAAATGATAAAATTATTTGATGCACAGGATTAAACTTATGCACATTTTATTGTCCTTTATTGTTGTTTTTGGACTACTTTTAGGGCTGCATAGTTTACTTACGTCAGATAAGGGAAGAAAACTGATTTCGCAAATCTACAAGAGAGATGATTCACGTATGCTTGAAAAACCTATGCCGCTGCCTCCTACCGCGTCAGATAATAGCTTGCCACCTATAGAGCAAGACTGTGGCATTACGCAAGGTATTAATTATTCTTTTTATGTAGACAGCCCTTGGGATAAAAATAATAAGTTTGGGTTGTATATTTACGCAGAAAATAAAGATTTCTTTGAAACCGCACAAAATCTTGTTAATTCAAATGGAGGCGATTGGGGATACGTTTTAATACCTTATAACGTTAAAGATAGAGATTTTTCTAAGTGGTTTAGAGTGTTTGATCAGCTTAGGAACAAGCATCTTATACCGATTATTCAGCTCTGGGATATTGACACTGAAGAATATGAAAAACAAACGAGAGACGCCGCAGAGTTTTTAAATAAGTTTGCCTGGCCGATTCGAGACAGATATGTAAGCGTTTATAACGAAATGAATGATTCGAGGTTTTGGTATGACAGAGTTTATCCAGGCGAGTACGCAGAAATTCTTGATTACACAATTACAACATTTAAAAATACTAATTCGACGTACTTTATGATTAATGGTGCTTTCAATATTACTGCGCCAACAGACGACAGACATATGGATGCATTTGAATACATGAAAAAAATGGATGAAAAAGTTCCAGGAATATTTAACAGGCTTGATGGCTGGGCATCGCACCCTTATCCTCAACCAAACTTTAGTGGTGGTCCGAGGGCAACAGGAAGATGGAGCATTCGCGCATACGAAGATGAACTTAATTTTCTAAAAAACGAATTAGGTGTTAAAAAAGAACTTCCAGTATTTATTACAGAGACTGGTTGGGCGCACGCCGAAGGAAAAAACTACAGCTCAGCATTTTTAAATGCGAAGACAGTTTCTGAATATATAAAGATTGCATTCGAAGAAGTGTGGCTTAAAGATGATCGTGTAAGAGCAGTAACACCGTTTACTATAAAATATGAAGCTCCCTATGATCATTTTTCGTGGATTAACGAAGATAATGTACCTTATGAGCATTTTGACGCAGTGAAATCCCTTGATAAAATAAGCGGGAATCCTCCGCATTTAACGGTGGAGAATATAGATTTCTCGTCCTGCGAATAAACATGATTAAAAGCGCCACTACAATAAAAATAGCCAGTAATACTATCTACCAAATCATTGGTAAGGTGACAACAATGTCAATTACTGTATTAGGTACAATTCTCATTACGAGATTTTATGGTAGGGAATCGTATGGAGAATTTAGTCTTATGCAAAGTTGGCCGGCGCTAGTATTTATAATTGCAGACTTTGGATTAAACGCAATTGCTACCCGAGAACTATCAAAAGATTTTTCTAAAGCAGGAAAATACCTCGGTAATATTCTTTTTCTCAGAATTGCATTTTCTGTATTTTTTATTGCGCTATTGTGGGGAGCTCTTACGTTTTTTCCATACAGTGAGGGTTTAAAATTTGGAATTCGACTAAGTCTATTTTTAATTTTAACCCAATCTCTATTTACTACGACAAACATAGCGTTTCAAACAAAGATGCGTTATGACCTATCAACCGTTGCTCTTGTTGCGGGTTACATTATTGTTCTTGCCGGATTGCTGCTTTTTTCATACTTAAATCTAAATGTCTTGTGGATTAGCTTTAGCTATGTTCTCGGTGGTTTTCTCACATTTTTAATTGCTTTAAAGATGTTGAAGCGCCTAGATGTACAAATTAAATTTGAAATCGATAAAAAGCTGATTGGGTATCTTTTGGCGCAGACTTTACCACTAGGCATTATGTTTGTGTTTAGTCAGCTCAACTTTAAAGAAGACGAAATTCTTTTATCAGTGTTAAAACTACCAACTAAGTATGGTCTTAATAACACCGAGACTGTCGCAGTTTATTCTTTACCATACAAAATATTTGAAGTTGCGTTGGTTGTACCGACCTTTTTTATGAATTCAGTTTACCCAGTAATGGTCAGGCATTTGTTCGAAGGTAAAGACAAGATTAAAAAGACGTTAAAAAATGTGTTTTTGTTTCTTTTTTCAGCGGGAATTGTTGCAGGTATGGTGGGTATAGTAGCGTCACCTTTTGCAATTTCGTTTCTTGGCGGCGCGGAGTTTACAAAGTCAGTTTTAGTCTTACAAATTCTTTTAGGTGGTTTGGTGATTTATTACCTCACCCAGCCACTATCATGGCTTATTGTAACCCTAGAAAAGCAGAAATATCTTCCTTGGGTATATTTTATTGCTGCTGTTTTTAACTTGGCAGTTAATTTAGTTGTTATACCAAGATATTCACTTTATGGTGCGACTGTAACCACCCACATTTCAGAATTGCTAGTATTTTTTATGCTAATCTTTGCTGCCAGAAAGGCATGGCGAGCATACTATGCTAAATAAGTTATTTATTATTGTTCTTGCCTCATTAACTCTCAGCCAATTTTCTGATATTTCATTTCTTTTTGGCGGGGGAGTGCAGAAAATCTATCTTTTTGATTTATTGGTTGGTTTGTACACTTTTGTAGGAATATTTCAATATTTGATAAAAAAGGAAAAAATAGTAATTCCTAGAAATATTGTTTTATTTCTAGTGTTTACGATAATTGCTGCAGCATCTCTGATTCCCGTATATTCTAAAAATTCTGGCGAAGACTTACTATTTGCTTTCTTTTATCTTGTGCGATGGGTAGTTTATTTACTTTCTGGTGTTGTTACTTTCTCTGCAGTTAAAAATAAGTATCTGGATGTAGCTAAGTTATTTAAATACTTTGTGATTTCAGGCGTTATTTTAAGCGTTTTAGGTTTTGCACAGCTGATTATTTTGCCCGATTTTACGGTCTTAGATCCGTCCTTGGGTTGGGATCCTCATAAAAACCGACTAGCTAGTACTTTTTTTGACCCAAATTTTCTAGGTGCCTACTTAGTGCTTTGCATTACTGTTTTATTATTCAAAAGAGAAATATTTTCAAAGAGACTTTTTAGGGCTGTTTTTGCAATTTCTCTTTTAGCATTGTTCTTAACATATTCACGAAGTGCTTGGGGGATGTTTGCGGTTGTAATATTTATTTACGGGTTGAAAAAATCAGTGTTTATTATCTTTGCGGCTTTAATTTTGATTTTTTCTGCTTACTTTGCAATTCCACGAATTCAAACAAGGTTGGCGGGCTTAACTGACCCCGCAGATTCAGCGCATTTTCGATTAATATCTTGGAGAAATACTTTTGAGATAGTAGAAGATAATTTAATACTTGGGGTGGGATTTAACAATTTAAAGGCAGAGAAGGTAAATTATGGTTATTTAACCCCAGACACCCTCGAGGACCACAGCGCTTCAGGCTCAGACTCGAGCTTTCTGCTTGTTCTGGCTACTACGGGAATCATTGGTTTTATAATATTTATATTAGCCTTCTTCTTTCCGCTGCTTTCTGCCCCAAGTTATTTTACAGCAGCAATTATTTTTAGCTTTATCTTAGAATCGCAATTCATCAATTCGCTGTTTTTTCCGCAAATTATGTTTTTTTGGATTAGTTTGTATGCGTTAATAGACTCTTAGTTTTTTTCGTACTTTATGAATATTTTTTCTTTTGATGAATTACCAGCCTCATCGACCGCCTCTACGCTGATTTCTACATCGCCATCGTCTACCCCTAGTAAATATTCAAATGATTGGTCAGCACGCTGCACCGCGAGTTTTCCATTGACGGTTATTTTTGCTTTTTCACTTACCTCACCTTTAACAAGAACGCGCTCATTAAGATTTTTAACAGTTTCACCGTTCGACGGTGCGGTAATAGTAACCTTTGGAATTTTCGTATCAATGGTAATCGTGTGAGTTTCCGAACGTTCACTCTCGTTACCCTTTTCGTCAACGGCCTTTGCAAATATAGTGTTTCTTCCGTCAATAAGGTCTACTGAATCAAAGACAAACTTTCCATCAGCCGCAGTAAGAACAGAACCTTTTTCAGGGCCGTTAACAAATAATTTTACAGTTGAGCCGGAGTTTGAGTAACCTTCAAGTTTAAGTGTCTTTTCTTTTGTTGCTTTAGGTAGTGCCACAAATGAAGGTGGTGCAATAGTAGCTTTTGCTTCAGGTACTTGCTGATTTCTATTAATAGAAATAAAACCGAAGATTGAGCCTATCTGTGGCCCAAAGAAACTAAGCGATACTAGAGAAATAATTATAAAGCCAAAAATTCCTACCAAAGAAAGAGAAAGCTTTCTTCGCATCTCTAATGTTTCGGAATCTATAGATTTTTTGCGTGGTCTGTATGTAGTCACAATAGAATTCTATCAAATTTATGGAGCCAGTGGACGGAATCGAACCGTCGACCTAACCCTTACGAAGGGCTTGCTCTACCGACTGAGCTACACTGGCACTGTAATTGAAAGTATACTCTTTGCTAGTCAAGCCAGACAAGATAAAAAAATACCCAGCGGTTGCAGTAACTGGGTATTATTCATTCTTTAATCTTTCGCTGTGTCTAAGCTCAACAACAAATGCTTCGAGCCAACTCAACTCCTCAAATCGATTAGCTTCCTCAGGAAAAACGTCTTTCATTAGCCACTCAAGTTTGCGTGTAAGTCTAGTTCCTATAGCGTAAGTATGGTTACAAAAAGTAACTAGTCTAACTTCGCGTGGTCTTTTTCTTTTTTTACGTCCGCGACCGTTTGATCGACTTACAAACTCAGAAAAGATAACACCGTTACGAATCAATTGATTGTATTCCGCAGCTTCTCTCCTAATTTCTCTTTCTACGGAATCCTGCCATTTTTTTACTTGCTCTTCACCTTGATGCTCATCTTCAAGAATATTGGTTTCACCACCGTCCATAACAGTCTCCTTTAAGGTGTTTTGTGTGATTATATAGGGATGACAAATTTTAGGCAACCTATTAAAGGCTTTATTTGTACGTAGTAGCTTGTGGGGCTTTCTGATTTTGACCACCTAACTTTAAATTGGTATAGTGACATTCGCAAAATCGTTATGCGCTAGAGGAAAGACAAAATAATGTCATTTTGAGCCTAATACTGCTTAAAATGCTTTTAAAATAGAACAAAAAGAAAAGGAGAGACAATGAAAATCGCTGTTATAGGTACAGGGTATGTTGGATTAGTAGGCGCAGCTGTTTTCTCAAAATGGGGAAACAAAGTTGTAGGCATTGACGTTGATCGAGCAAAGTTGGATATGATCCAGTCGGGTGTAATGCCGATTTACGAGCCGGGTTTAAAAGATTTAGTTGAAGAAGGCTTGAAAAACGGCAGTTTAAGGTTCACAGACTCACTCGCAGACGGGATTAAAGACGCCGAAGTGATTTTTACCTGTGTAGGCACCCCTCAAGGAGCAGCAGGCGATGCAGATCTATCATCGGTTCTGGAAGTTGCTAGGCAAATTGGATTACATCTCGAGCACTATGCAGTTGTGACAACAAAAAGTACTGTACCGGTGGGAACCAACCTGCGTGTAAAGAAAATATTACACGATACAGTGAAACCGGGTGTACAGTTTGATGTAGCTTCGTGTCCAGAATTTTTGGCGCAAGGTACGTCGGTCCACGACATGGAGCATTCCGCTCGCACAGTGATTGGTTCTGATTCAGCAGAGGCTATAAATATCGTAGCGAAGATCTTTGAGCACTTGCCCGCCGAGATTGTACGTTGTAACTTGGCAGAGGCTGAACTGATTAAGTACGCGTCAAACGCATTACTGGCAACAAAGATCTCTTTTGCAGATTTCATTGCTGATTTTTGCGAAGACATTGGCGCTGATGTGCTCAACGTGATGTACGCCGTTGGTAAAGACCCCCGCATTGGACCCTACTTCTTAAAAGCAGGCTTAGGATGGGGCGGTTCGTGCTTTCCTAAAGATGTGCAGGCTCTAGCTTATGAGGCAGAAAAAAGGTCTTTGCCTTTGCCACTGCTAAAAGGAACCTTGGATACCAATCGTCGTGTACACAAACGTTTTGTGAGTAAAATCGCGAAGTTCTATGGTGGCCACCTTGACGGAAAAAGATTTGCTGCGTTAGGTCTAGCGTTCAAAGCTGGAACTGACGACACCCGCGAGTCGCCGGCAAAAAAGGTAATCATGCGTTTGCGCGGAAGTGGTGCATATATTAATGCGTACGACCCAGAAGCTACACAGAAAGCAAAGGAAGATCTAGGTGAAACGTCTATCACATATTGCGATGACCCTTACGAAGCAATTGACGGCGTGGATGCGTTAGTAATTTTGACAGACTGGCCTGAGTTTAAAAACCTGGACTTAACCCGAGTAAAGTCATTGCTTAAAAAACCGGTGATTTTTGATGGTCGCAACATGTTAGATCCAAAGACTGTTCAAGAAGCTGGATTTATCTACTTTGCCATGGGTCGCCCGACAAACGGTCAAAAGATAATTAACGAAAAGGATACGACCTACATTGCAAAGCTAACAGAAAGTAATGGGTCTAGTACAAAATAACGATTTTGCTTGTAACAAACAAAGCCTCATAAAAATAATATGAGGCTTTTTCTTTGGCGTTTTGGGGTGTCAATTGAATTTGGAAAAATCTACCTATTTTTGAACGTTCACTCTTCCGCCCATAAAATACGCTGTATAAACTTCCTTTCCATCAAGAAAGATTCTTTCGGTTTGTAAAAACTCTTCAATAGTTCCCTTACACTCATTTGTATAGGTTAAGTTATCTTCTGTATACTTTTCTGGACCTCTATGAACACAATTTCCGTTTGGCTCTTCTTTGAATGCTTTTCTTAAAAAAGAATAAATATCCGAAAAATTAACACCGGGCGCTACCTTTCCCATATAAACACACCTAAAAACGTCTTTTTTATTGAACCAAAGTGTTTCGTTGCCTGAATAAGGCTCTCCTCCGTAGTATTCATCTTCGTATTTCCAATCGCCATCTGCTCTTGTTAGAATTTTTCCATTTTTACCGTTATCCTCATACCTTACAGTTTCATCTGAATAACCCATTAGGTTAAATTTTCTAAGTTGATTTTTTATTTCTTCTGGTTTTGGGTGCATGTTTATACTTAATATTATAGTAGATTTTTAATTAGTATGGCGTGTATTGGAGTTTAAAATATTTGGAGCGGGCTTTAGTGCCAATGCCATCTTGAGATTTTATAGCAGTTGGATATTCACAAATAGTAAAACTTGTTAGAATAGAGTTGTGGATGAAGAAATAAGGAATATGGTCGATTCCGCTCAAAATATACCACCAGAACCTGCAGCCGAAAAACAAAAAATACTCTGGTTTCCATTAAGTGTTTTTATAGCTGTACTTATAATGACTATGGCTGGTTATTTTATTATCTCAAATATAAATAAAGAAGGTACAACCGCTCCTTTGGTTTCGATAAAT
Organism: uncultured candidate division WWE3 bacterium; assembly: GCA_963765125.1. Lineage (GTDB taxonomy): Bacteria > Patescibacteriota > WWE3 > UBA101185 > UBA10185 > CAVXUZ01. The sequence continues at coordinate 274,627 of CAVXUZ010000005.1, read as the reverse complement.
GATGAATCTGAACAAAACCCTGTAGCCTTAAATAACACTGGCTCTTCAGTAGATCACGCAACATACCTCCAACTTCAAGATTTAATGGGAAAAACCGAGTTTTCTAAACCTGAGATTGTTGAAAATACCTTGCGATTTTTCGATATTGACGGCGATGGAGATCAAGATGTGTTGGGCTTTTTGAAACTTACGCCCTATCAAGATGCAAATTACCGTTTTAGTACTTGGCTACGCGACGGAACAGAGTTTGATTATTATACTGATAGTTATAACGATTTTACCTTAATCGAAAAACTTGATGGAGTGGAATTGTGCTCATTTTATGATTTGGCGATAGGACGTGTTACCTTGGATTGTTCCGATTCTGAGCAAGAATATTTTACTACCCTCCGCTACCAGAAAGATGGTATTGGATATTACAGGGATGTTGATGCCCATGTTGTTTTGTTTAACAATAACGCCAATTGGCCAGAATACAGTAGCAAAAAAGGCGGAATAAGTTTTAATTACCCTCCAGATGTTCAAGTTATAGAAAAGACTTATGAAATTTACAACGATTTTATAACCATCGTAACGGCTAAAAGAAACAATCAAACACTTTTTGAAATTGAGACTGCTCGTGAACATATCAACGCATCTGGTGGCCGTTTACCTGGTTTAGCACGAAGAATGGTTTTCTTAAGATTATCGGATGGCACTTACCTTTCAAGATATTGGCTTGGTGGTGAATCTAACTCGCAAGAGCTTGGTGTGTTTTATTATAGGACAGAACCCTATGAGGTAAACAATGTTGGAGGAGCTATCTTTGCATCAAGTACACTAATAAACGTAGATAAAGGCAGAAATTATGCATTGTACTCTCCACTTACCTCAGAAAATAATTTGAAAGAAATTGATAATATTTTTGCATCAATAAAATATATTGAAACACCAGCTATTAAAGACGCTGAAACTATAACCACCCAAACTAACTCTATCTCACTATCTAACATTGTTACATTGCAAGTTCCTGGTAACGTAATCGAGCACCAGCCTAAAGAGAAAGAACCAAACGATATAGTGGCTGAGTTCCTAGATATAACTTTTATCAACTCACAAATTTATCAACCATCTCAGCTACTACTTAAGCTTATTTCATTCGGATCAGTGGGAGAGGTAAATGTTATGGGAGGTGGGGGTTATGATGCCAACAAAAATGGTTGTTATAACTATGAGAAGGAAAATATATCAGCTCCCCAAAAAATTGGTATAAATCATGTTTGTAAATTTGGCTATAGTGAGGGCGGCTTTTCAAGCCAGGGCTACTATATTCTTGATCCAAACCGAAAATATATTTTGATTATTGAATACGGCACCATGTTAAACGAAGATTACTATCCTGATATTATAAATATTGATTTGGAACCTATTGTGGAAAGTGTGAAGTTTACTCAGTAGTCAGTCGCTTCTAAAAATTCAAACATTTGTGTTTCTGTTTTTCTAATCTCACCCCATCCTGATGCTTAGTCTGAGCAAAATTGAGTAACCCCACCACCTACGATTTGTGACCGTCAAGTTCATTTTCTACATTTGGAGCGTTAGCCGCGTCGGGAAATCCTACTTAATATTCGAGAATAACTTAGTGAATTTCTTAATCTCCCCACCATCCAAATCCTTAAATAGTTCTTTTTCATAAATCTGTGATACTTTGTAAAGTTCGTCAAATAGCTCTCTGGGCTGTAGGTGTAGGTGAAGATGATTTACTTTTAATTTGCTTTCTTTTTGGAAGGGTCTACAGTTCTGTCTTATATCACACCCTGATGCATACTTCTTTAGTATTAGTTCTTGAAACTCAATTGTGGTGTTTATCAGTTCATCTTTTTCTTTGTTATTCAATTCAGAAAGTTTCTCCACATGTCTTTTTGGAACTACTAAGAGGTGTCCTTCAACAAGACGTGGATTGCTCATAATAACCCATACATATTTTCCTGATTTTATAATTCTATTTTTTTCTTTGTCTATATTGCAAAATGGACACATATTTGCTGGAGCGGGTGACGGGACTCGGTCACATGTCTTTCAACTCTAAATTCGCAAGCTCATTAAGATTTGAAAGCATTCGACCCCGCCTCAGTCGCTTACGCGCCTTCCGGCATTCTCGTCCCTTATTCCCTATGAATATGCCCACTAACCCTTCGGGTTACTGTGCATCTTCATGGAGCGGGTGACGGGACTCGAACCCGCGGTCTTCTCCTTGGGAAGGAGACGCTTTACCACTAAGCCACACCCGCATACGTTTTTACCGTTGCGCGCCCTTTATTATACAAAAACCCCCGTACCGAAACGAGGGTTTTCAAGTTATTCTATTAAAAATAAAGCCTATATTAAGGTAATACTATTGTTTGACCAACCATTATGAGTGCTTGTTCGCCACTTGGAAGATATCCAACGCTTGAGCTATTTGCTTCTAATATCTTTGTCCATTCTGCGCCATTACCATAGACTGCTTCAGCAATTTCCCACAAGGTGTCGCCTGATTTAACAACGTAAGAACCGCCAGATATATCACCCTTTTGATAGTCTGTTGCTTCCCAAACGCTGTAGAGTACTTTTGGACCGCCTGTTCCTAATACCTGTGATTTATCTACTGATTTATCGTCCATAGCACCGCCTGTGCCGTTAATATCACCTTTTTTGGAATCTGTATTAAATAATTCTTTGATTCTTTCACCTAAACTTAGAGTCTCTTTTTCAGCGCTGTCGTTTTTTGATACCGCATCTTCTTTAATATTTTTATCCTGTGAAGGAGTTCTATTGAAATATGAATACGTAGCGAATACTAAAGCAAGTACAAAAAGCCCACCAACAATAAGTGCCAAACCGTCATTGGTAGAACCCTTATTATTATTTTTAAAATTTGTCATTTTTTCTCCTGTGTTAAAACTAGGTTTTAACCCATAACCAAATACTCTTATGCGTGGGGGCGTTATTGATACTTCTTAAAGTATCCAGAGTAGAGCAGAGTACAAAGCAGTAACAACTTTATAGTTTTGTTCTACCAGTTATAGTATTACATTTTTGAAATAACCTTTTCAAGGACTTTTATAGATATGAGATGAGAATAATCTGGCGGGATGGACGGGACTCGAACCCGCGACCTCCTACGTGACAGGCAGGCGCTCTAACCAGCTGAGCTACCACCCCCAGTTATATGCCTAAATGGCGCGTTGATATCTTAACAAATAAAGCGCTAACGCGTCAATTAATTAGCATGATTGATAATTGTTAAAAGCAAATATATACTTAATTAATATGAAACATGGTGATGAAAGAAAACTGTTTGGTGGATTTAATTTTATAATCGTTTTATGGGTACTTATCACGATCTTTAGGCTCTCGGTGTCACTTCAAAACTACCCAATACAAGACATTCTTACTTTTGACCTATTCACATATATTATACCCATACTGTTTTTAGCCGTTCTAAACGTATTTGTAGGCATTACCCAATTCACACCTCATAAAAAAAATAATATCTGGCTTCTTTCACTTATCATTGCTACTGCAACACTTATGACTTTGAGTTCCTTTCAAACTAAGCTTGACGCGTACGGTCAATCAAGATCTGCTCAAGAAAGCGTTACTGAATTTTAAACAGTGACTAAAACATTCAAAATTACTAATTCAGAAATAGTATCCCAGCTAAAAGAAGTTCTAGCGGCTATGGAGGTTAAGGAGTTTAACTTTTTTAGAATTCGCGCATATCAAAACGCAATTGGTGCCATAGAAGGTCTTACAAGAAGTGTCTATAACCTTTGGGAAAATAATAAACTAGACGAAATACCAGGCGTTGGAGGTACGTTAATTGCGCATCTTACAGAATTATTTACCACAGGAAAAGTAACTGAGTTTGAAGCAATTAAGCACGATTTACCACAGGGCATGTTTGCTCTAATTGGTCTAAGGGGTATTGGAGCCAAAAAAGCTTATAAATTGTCGCAGGCGTTTAATTTAAAGAAAAGAGAAACTGCTTTAGATGAAGTAAAAAAGGCAGCAGAAGGGGGTAGAATTCGAATTCTTCCTGGTTTTGCTGAAAAGTCTGAAAAATTAATCCTCGAGTCGATTTCAGAAATAAAAATGACGAAAAGTGAAAAACAGAGAATGCTACTTATTTCTGCTGAAACAATTGCCGATCGCGTTATTTCGTATTTAGAGAGGCATCCAGAGATTGAGGATGCTATTGCACTAGGGTCATTAAGACGTCGAAGTGCAACGGTGGGTGATTTAGATATTGCTATAAAGACAACAAATCCTGAAGCAGCAATAAATTATTTTCTAAAATTCGAAGAAATAGAAGAAGTTCTTGTTAAAGGTGAGCAGAGGGCGTCAGTTGTTATGGGTGATGATGTTCAAGTAGATATTAGAGTATGCACAAGTTCAAATTATGGCTCCATGATGCAGTATTTTACCGGATCGAAGGCACATAACATTTCGCTACGAACCTACGCGATAGAAAAAAAGAAGTGTTCTCTCTCAGAATATGGAATTAAAAAAGGTAACGTTCTTCACGAGTTTGGTGAAGAAGACGCTTTTTACAAATTTCTCGATTTACAGTATGTTCCACCAGAACTTCGCCAAGGTAAAAACGAGGTTGAACTCGCGTCAAAGAATGAACTGCCCAATCTTATTTCGCGTAGTGATATAAAAGGTGATATTCACACGCACACCATTGCGTCTGATGGTATTAATACACTTCATGAAATGATAAGCGCCGCAAACGCGCTAGACTACGAGTACTACGGCGTTTCTGATCATTCACCAAGTATTCAAAGCAGAGGTTTTGAAGAAGTTGAAAAGATTATTACCGAAACTAGAGAGACGATAGACCAATTCAATCACTCACAAAATAAAATAAAAGTACTTTATGGGTATGAGGTCAATATTCTAGCCGATAAAGAAATGGCGTTACCAGACGAGCTCCTTAAAAAATTAGATTATGCGATAGGTGGAATTCACACTTCTTTTAACCAAGACCGCGACACTATAACAAAAAGATTGATCTCTGCACTAGAAAATCCCTATATTAATATAATCGCGCATCCGGCTGGGCGACTAATAAACGAAAGAGAGGCTTGCGATGTAAACTGGCGCGAGGTTTTTGTTGCTGCAAAAGAAAACAACAAGATTATAGAAATAAACGGACAACCAAACAGGCTAGACTTACCTGAGGATTTAGTTGAAGAGGCGTTAGAGAGAGGCATCGACTTACTGGTCAGTACTGACGCACACGCAATTGAACAACTAGATTTGATGAAGTACGCAATTGACGTTGCCCGTAGAGGTTGGTGTTTGCCCTCTAACATTGTAAACACGCTTACTCTTAAAGATTTTCTTTTAAAGCTAAAAAAGAGTTCTGCAAGGTAAGTTTTTTTGATACTATTAGCGTAGTTATTTAGAAAGGAATTATTTATGAATCTTACACTTTTACCAATTTTAGTTATTGCGGGAATTTTACTTTACGCAGTAGGCATCTTTAACGCTCTACAATCTCTTAAAGTAAAAATTCAAGAGGCGTGGAGTCAGATCGACGTTCAATTAAAAAGAAGAGTTGATTTGATACCGAACATTGTGGAAACCGTTAAAGGTTACGCAACTCATGAGAAAGAGGTCTTCGAAAATGTTACAAAAGCAAGATCAGCTTTAATGAGTGCAAACAGTCCAAAAGAGGCTGGTGATGCTGATACTATGCTAACAGGCGCGTTAAAGAGCCTTTTTGCTATTGCCGAGGCTTATCCAGATCTTAAAGCTCAAGAGGGATTTTTAAACCTGCAAAGAGAGCTCTCAGACACTGAAGATAAGGTCGCTTATTCAAGACAGTTTTATAACAGCGTGGTCAGAGATTTCAACCAAAAAATTGTGATGGTTCCATCAAACTTGGTTGCAATGATTATGGGATTTAAAGAAAAAGAATTTTTTGAAGCTGCTCCTGAAGAAAGAGAAGCCGTCAAAGTCGATTTTTCTGCAAAACAATAAAATCATTAGTAAATGAAAAAGAAAGGGCTCGTTTCGGCGGGTCCTTTTTTTAACCTTACAACTTTAGGCATAAAAGGCTAAAATACAGTTATGCCAAATATCTACAATCATATTAGTAACAATAAGCGCGATACGGCAGTTATCATCTTTTTGACAATTATATTTATCTCATTTTTAGGATATTTTATTGGTGAATGGTATGAACCAGGAGCTGGCTATTATTTTATTGTAGTAGCAGCAGTGTACGCAGTCATTTCTAGCGTTGTTTCTTACTATTACTCAGACAAAATTGTTCTCATGATTTCAAGCGCAAAGAAGGTGGAGTATGAGGCAAATCCCGAACTTCACAATTTGGTAGACAACCTATGCATCGCTTCTGGCTTAAAGAAACCTCAGATTTATATGATTGATGATTCTGCAATGAACGCATTTGCAACGGGGCGAAACCCTGAACACAGCGTAATTTGCTTTACTAGAGGAATAGTTGAACATCTAGAAAAAAGAGAACTTGAGGGTGTAGTTGCACACGAGCTATCGCATATACAAAATTACGATGTACTAGTTATGACTGTTGTGGCTGTTATGGTAGGTACCATTACTCTTGTGGCCGATTTTTTTACCCGTGGATTATTTTTTGGGCGTAGAGATAGAAGATCAAGCTTTGGCGGATCATTTGTGCTTATAGGTATAGTCCTAATCATCCTAAGTCCACTAGTTGCGGCTCTAATTAAGGCACTAATTAGTCGAAAAAGGGAATTTCTCGCTGATTCTACCGCCGCGCTGTTAACAAGGTATCCAGAGGGTTTAGCTGACGCTTTAAGAAAGTTAGCCCACGACACACAGATCCTAGAAGAGGCTAATGGTGCGACAGCCCATATGTACATTGTCCACCCCCTGCGTATGCAGTCGTTTTTTAAACTTTTTGACACGCACCCACCGATAGAAGAGCGCATAAGGCGTTTAGAGTCGATGTAGCTGTGTGCTATATTACATAAGATGAATACTAAGAAATTATCAAGAGAAGAGGTTTTATACATAGCAAATCTAAGTAATTTAAAGCTTTCTGAGGATGAGCAAGACTCTCTTGGTGAAAAATTAACTGAGACGATTGACTACATCAAGGTTTTAGAAGAGTTAGACACATCAAAAGTTACCGAAACATTTCAAGTTACAGGTTTAACCAACGTTTTCCAAAAAGAAGAAGAAAAAAGTGAGACTTTAACAAAAGAAGAGGCTTTATCTAGCACGGGGGAGAGAATTAAAGATTATTTTGGTACAAAAGCAGTTTTTGAAAGATAGTATGAAAAAGCTTAATGAATTAACAATCGAAGAATCAATAAAAGGTCTCAAAGAGGGCAAATTCACCTCGACAGAGCTAACAATCGCCTGTTTAGACACCATAAAAGCATTAGACAGCAAAGTAAAAGCTTTTGTCACTGTAACCGACGAATTTGCCTTAGAAAGAGCTTCGTGGGCAGACTCAGTAATAAAGTCATTAAAAGAAAAAGCTTGGGATAAATACCCGCTTCTTGGTTTGCCCTATGCAGCAAAAGATAACTATTCTACAAAAGGTATTAAAACAACAGCGTCCTCAAAAATATTAAAAGATTATGTTCCTCCGTTTGAATCGACTGTAACTGACAGGTTAAACCTAGCAGGCGCGGTTCTTCTAGGAAAGACAAACATGGATGCATTTGCGCATGGTTCGAGCACAGAAACATCAGACTTTTTCAAAACAGCAAATCCTTTTGATTTAAAAAGATCTCCGGGAGGCTCTTCAGGAGGTTCAGCCGCCGCTGTTGCAGCAAATATGTGCATTTTCGCAATGGGAAGTGAAACCGCAGGGAGTATTAGGGGTCCCGCTGCATGGTCTGGTATTTCTGGCTTAAAACCAACTTACGGCAGAGTTAGCCGTTATGGTGTTGTTGCTATGGCTTCATCAACTGATTCTCCAGGTCCACTTACAAAAACCATGAGGGACGCAGCATTAGTTTTAGAAGTTGTGGCAGGTAAAGATTTTAGAGATGCTACAAGTTCAGAAGAACCCGTAAAGAATTATCTAAAAGACGCAGAAAAAATTAGTATGAAGGGTATAAAAATTGGCAAACCGAAGTCATATTTTGAAATCGAACTAGAGTACGATGTAAAACGTTACGTAGAAGAAAGTTTAGAGGTATTTAAAGACCTCGGCGCAGAAATAATAGACATAGATCTCATTGACCCAAAATATTCAATAGCTGTGTACACAATCTTACAAAGATCCGAAGTTTCTTCTAATCTTTCTCGCCTTGACGGTATAAGGTATGGCGGGCCACGAACAGACTTTGGATACGAAGCAAAAAAACGTATGATGCTGGGAGCGTATACTCTAAGTTCTGGTTACTACGACGCATATTATTCAAAAGCTCAAAAGGTAAGAACACTTTTGATTGATGATTTGAAAAACGCATTTAAAAAAGTCGATCTAATAATTGGACCCACTATGCCGTGTGTAGCGTTACCGTTAGGAGAATCGCAGAAATCGTCTATGTTTGGTGAATTAATGGACGTGTTAGCAGAGCAAAGCTCAATAGCAGGAATTACCGGTGCTTCAGTACCTTGCGGTTTTTCAAATGGTTTGCCGGTAGGTGTACAAATAATGGGAAATATGTTTGACGAAGCAAAGGTAATCGCAGCAGCGATGGCCTATCAAAAAGTTACAAAATATCATAAGGAGATATATAAAATAAAAATATGAAAATGAATCCTGCAAGTATATTTGGGTTAGTAATGCTGGCATTATTTATAATCGCAGCAGTGTCGCTTGGAAATTATTTAATTGCAGCAATGTTTGGAATGAAACCATCGGAGCTTCCCGCGTTTGTGCAGTTCTTATCTCACGCATTAGGAGGCTTGTTAATAGTCTTAATTGTAAGAAAGATATTTAAATAAAATGGTTTTTAATTTGTTTAAGTTATTTGAGAATATTGGCGCCAACGGCTCGATAGTAAAACCCGCAACTAGAGATAACGTTATACAAGAGTGGAATAACATCGGAATTTTAGTGAGAAGCAAAGGTCCAAGCCAGTTAAGACAGGCTCTTTTATCTGCCGATAAAACGTTAGATAACGTATTACGAGACAAGGTTTTTGGTGAAAATATGGGAGAAAGACTAAAAAACGCAAAAGATCTTTTTACAAAAGAAGATTACGATAGAATTTGGGCGGCTCACAAGATGAGAAACGCGTTAGTACACGAAAGCGGTTACGAGCCAATCCAATCAATGCTAATTACGGGAATAGAAGTGTTTAGAAAAGCAGTAAATACTTTAGGAGTAAGAGTTTAATGATTACACCGCAAGAAATAAAAAAGTATAGAAAGTCTGATTTTACTTATCTGATCGGACCACTGTTGGCATTATTTGCTTTTATTGCCATCGCGGCGTTTATATTTCCTAAACCTGCGCGAATATATCGTGAAGGAACCCTGCGTGAATGTAAATGCGGTGGGGTAATGGCAACTCCCAAAGGTACTAATGCAATAGGCGTTGGTGACTCGTATTGTTTAGGAATGCCCTATGACTGTAAAGATCTTCAAATAATAAAGGATAAGCAAGATGAATAAAGAGATATTAGGTAAATACAATTTAGTTTTAGGTTTAGAGATTCACGTGCATGTTGATACATCAAAAAAAATGTTTTGCAGATGTAGCACAGATATTTATAACGCAAAGCCAAATACCGTAACTTGCCCTATTTGTTTAGGTTTGCCGGGTGCGTTGCCGGTGCCTAACGAAGAGGCTGTAAGAAAAACACAACTTTTGGGAATGGTTTTTGGTTGTCATTTGAATGAGAACTCAAAATTTGATCGTAAACATTATTTTTACCCAGATTTGCCAAAAGGATATCAAATCAGCCAATATAAACAGCCGTTTTGTGTAGGCGGCAAGATGCTGTTAACTTCTGGAAAAGAGGCTTTATTAGACAGAATTCATTTAGAAGAAGACACAGCTAAGTCAATTCACGAAGGTGGCAAAACTCTTATCGATTTCAATATGAGCTCGATGCCGTTAATAGAGGTTGTAACAAAACCAATATTTGAAGATATTGACGAAGCGGTAGAGTTTGCAAAGTACGTCCAAAAAGTAGTTCGTGAATACGGTGTTGGCGAAGCAGACATGGAAAAGGGCCAACTTAGGCTAGAACCAAACATTTCGCTGAGAACCGACGAGCAGAGGGCTAAAAACGAACTTCCAAAATACAAGGTTGAAATAAAAAACATTAACTCATTTAAATTTATGGAAAAGGCCGTATTGGCAGAGATTAAAAGACAAAGAGAACTACTCGAAAAAGGAGAAATGCCTATACAAGAAAATAGAGGGTTTACAGAGTCAACAAATAGTACAGTAAGCCAGAGAACAAAAGAAAACGCACAAGATTATAGATACTTTCCAGAACCCGATATCCCGCCAATGGAGTTTGATCAAGCTTATTTTAAAGAACTTTCAAAGGAGTTTAACGCGCTTAGTAAAAACACCGACTCATTCAAAAAATTAGAAATATTAAATAGTTTTGAGATAGGTAACGAACTAAAAAATAGAGCAATTGAGGCTTTAACACTAGAAGATATAAAAAAAGCAAAATTAATTGTTGCAAAAGCTAGTGATGCAAAAAAAGTACTTAATACATTCATAAATAAAAAAGAAATTCGCGATCTGACTGAGACGCAAATAATCACAATGCTTAGTGAGGATAATAATAAAATATCAGATGAAGACGCATTAGGCATCGCTATAGATAAGGTACTTAAAAATAATTTGGATGCAGTCGAATCTTATAAAAGTGGCAAAGAAAGCGCATTGCAGTTTTTATTAGGTATGGTGATGAGGGAGACGGGCGGTAAGGCCGACCTTTCAGTAGCTAAGAATTTACTCATAGAAAAAGTTCAGAGGTAATATGACAGAAGAAGTTGAGTTAAAATTTGACCCCGATAAACCACAGTATGAGTACCTCACCACGCAAGAAGACGCGGAGAAGGCACTTGAGGTTTTGCGTAACGAGAAGGCAATTGGAGTTGACATTGAAGCAAATGAGCTTGATCCATACTCGGCAGATATGTTTTTGGTTCAACTTGGAAAGCCAGACACCGCCTATATTTTTGATGTGAGAAAAGTAGATTTAAAAAAACTCCCTCTATTTAAAGAACTTCTCGAAGACCCCAAAAGAATTAAAATTCTTCAAAATGCAAAATTTGATTACGGATTTATCAAAGTGAAACTTGGGGTGAAAATGACAAACATGTTCGACGTAATGTTGGCTGAAGGAGTTCTAACATCAGGTCTAGGTTTAAGTTTAAGATTAGATGAAATCTCTAGACGCAGAGCAAATCTCGAAAGCGAACTGTATAACAAGAAGAGAATTATGCAAAAGTCATTTCAGAATATGCCAAGAAATGCACATTTCTCAAAAGAGCAGCTTATGTATGCCGCGATGGATGTTTTAGCCCTTTTTCCCATAATGGAAAAGCAAATAAGACTGCTTCACAAAGAAGACTTATTAAAAGTAGCAAAGCTTGAATTTGCTGTCGCACCAGTAGTTGCAGAGATGGAGCTAAAGGGTGTTTACATAGATACTAAGAAATGGAGAGAAATATTAACGTCGCTCATTGAAAAAAGGAAAGAATTAGCTATCGACTTCCAAGAAGCAATCAGGCCTTTTTATAATACTTCACAATTTGGACTTTTTGGAGGAATGGCTGACTCAGTTAACATAAATAGTAACGTTCAGCTTATGGATTTATTTAATAATAAGCTAGGACTTAACCTTCCCTCTACGGGAGATGGAGTTTTAGCACGAGAAACACATCCAATAATTAGAACATTAAGAACTTACCGTGGATATGAAAAGTTACTTTCAACATACGGTGAAAAGTTACTCAGTAAAATAAATAAGAAAACAGGAAGAATTCATCCGGAGTTTCTACAAATCAGAACTGCAACAGGCAGGTTCGCATGCAACAACCCTAACTTACAAAATATTCCTAGAAACTCAAAGGATGCACCATTTCGTGAATGTTTTAACCCAGAACCAGGATACAAGTTGGTGGTTTCAGACTACTCATCATTTGAAATGAGAATATTAGCAGAGTTATCAGGAGACGAAAAGATGATAACAGCGCTAAATACAGGCCTAGACATTCACTCTTACACCGCGTCGTTGATGTTTGATAAACCGTACACAGCAGACTTTAAAAAGCTATATCCAGAGCTAAGGCAGATGGCAAAACCAATCGGTTTTGGTTTAATGTATGGAATGGGAGCACCAGGTCTCGTGGGAAGAGTTTATGCCGAGTCGGGAAAAGATATTTCTGTGCAAGAAGGTGAAGATTTAATCAAAAGATATTTTGCATCTTACCCAAGTGTAGAAAGATTTTTAAATGAGACTGCAAAAAATGCTGTAAAACGTGGTTGGAGCACAACTCCCGCGGGGAGAAAGAGGTGGTACAAGCAACCAGAGCGAGATGATCCAGATTTTCGTAGAAAAATATCTTCAATTGAACGAGAAGCAAAGAATCATCCAATTCAGGGAACAAACGCAGATGCTATAAAGTACGCTTTGGTGTTTGTAAAAGATCGCATAGATAAAGAAGGTATCGACGCGTCAATTATTTCAACCGTTCACGACGAAATCGTGTGCGAAGTTAGAGAAGACCAAGCCCAGGATTTTGCCGGTATATTAAGCGGAGAGATGATTCGAGCGGGTGAACTTTTCATAAAAAAAGTAAAAGTTGAGTCAGAGCCATTCGTTGGTGACGTTTGGGAGCATTAACCCCCACTTTTAGAGTCATTTCTCATCCATCAAAAGTGCATTATTGCAATCCACGTTAGCGTATCCAGAGTGTTATCACATCTATTGACTGAGTGCTAAGAAATGATATACTTCCTACATGGTTTTGTGTCACAGATGCGGTCAAAGACCCGCTAAAATACCATTTAATAAGATTATAGACGGCAGACAAGTGTATATGGCGTTGTGTGAGGTTTGCCACGAAGAAGTTATGCAAGAAACTTATACAAAAGCTTCAAAATTAGATAAGTTCGGTCGAGATCTGACAGAGCTCGCAAAGCAAGATAAACTTGATCCAGTAATCGGTAGAAAAGATGAAATCGAACGCGTAATACATATACTTTCACGAAGAACAAAAAATAATCCAGTTTTAATCGGAGATCCGGGTGTTGGTAAAACCGCAATCGTTGAAGGTCTTGCACAAAGAATTCATACAGGAAGTGTACCTGAACCTTTAAGAGGAAAGCGCGTTTTTGCATTAGATATGGCTAGCATCATTGCAGGAACATCGCACAGAGGAATGTTTGAAAGTAGACTGAAAGATATTATTAATGAAGTTGTTGAGGCGTCAGGTCAGATAATTCTTTTTCTAGATGAATTACATACTGTAGTTGGTACAGGTTCTGCAGAGGGCGCTATGGACGCTGCAAACATCTTGAAACCGGCCTTAGCGAGGGGTGAGTTACAAATGGTTGGTGCGACAACAATCGATGAATACAGAAAATATGTAGAAAAAGATGCAGCTCTAGAAAGAAGATTTCAACCTATTATGGTAAATGAACCATCTGCAGAAGACACAGTCGCGATTATAAAGGGACTACGCGAGAGATACGAAAAACATCATCAGGTTGTGATCTCTGACGAAGCAATTCTCTCTGCGGTAAAACTTAGTGACCGCTACGTAAGCGACCGATTTTTACCAGACAAAGCTATCGACCTTATTGACGAAGCCTCTGCTTTAGTAAGACTCTCGTCGATTAAGGAACCCGCAAACCTAAAAGAAGTTCAAGATGAGCTATCTGAATTAAAAGACAAGCTTAGAAAAGAAAAAGACGCAGAGAAAAAAGCAAAGATTGAAACAGAGATTCAAGCAGTCGAAAAAGTGAAGGGTGAACTGTATGAAATTTGGACAAAAACAAAGTTAGAGGATACGCCAACCGTTACAGAAGACGCAGTTATTAAAGTCGTCTCAAGAGCAACGGGTATTCCACTTGAAAAACTTAATGTTAAAGAAAAAGAACGACTTTTAAATATGGAAAAAAGCCTTCATCAGAGAATCATAGGGCAAGCGCAGGCAGTTTCAGTTGTGAGCGAAGCCATCAGACGAGCTAGAAGTGGCTTAAAAGACCCAAAACGACCAATTGGGGTGTTTATGTTCTTGGGGCCAACTGGCGTAGGTAAAACGGAGCTTTCAAAGGCTTTAGCTGAGGTTTTGTATGGTGATGAAGACCTTATTGTGAGAATCGATATGAGTGAATACATGGAAAAGCACTCTGTAAGTAAGCTCATCGGGGCACCTCCGGGATATGTCGGTTACGACCAAGGCGGTCAACTAACCGAAGTTGTAAGAAGAAAGCCATTTTCTGTAATTCTTCTTGATGAAATTGAAAAAGCACACCCCGAGACGTTTAATGCGCTATTACAAATAATGGAGGACGGAAGATTAACAGACAGCAAGGGTAGAACCGTTGACTTTAAAAACACAATTTTAATAATGACCTCTAATGTAGGCTCAGAATTACTTAGAAAATCAGAAATAGGATTTTCTGAACTTCAAAAGACGCAGGAGCAAGATAAGATTGAATTTGAAAAAAGAATCAGATCAATTCTCAAGGACTCATTTAAGCCGGAGTTTTTAAATAGGGTAGACGAAATTGTCGTTTTTACAAACCTCAGTAAAGAAGAAGTAAAGCAAATCACCAAAAATATGCTAAAAGACATTCAAAAGAGACTGGATGAACACAGCATTAAGCTTACTGTTACAGATAAAACAATAGACTGGCTAGTAGAAAATGGGTATGACAAAGAATACGGTGCCAGACCGCTCAGAAGGTTACTTCAGAAAGAGATTGAGAACACTCTTTCAAGCAAAATTATTGGTGGTGAGCTAGAAAACACAAAAGAAGTAGTTCTTGATATTAAAGATGAAAAGTTGTCAGTAAAAATACAGGCACCAGTTAAAATTAAATCATAATATTGCATTAAAATACCTTTTTTGTTAACCTTACAACGTTATGTCGCAAGATGATCAGCAGCCACAAGAAAATATAGAGGAAACAGCGTCAGAAGAACCTATTGAGGCAGAAGTTGTAGAAAATACCGCAGAAGAAATAACCGAAGAAGAGGCTGCAGAACTAGAAAAACCACACAAAGTTGAAATTCCTAAGTTTAGACCCGGAGACACGGTAAGAATTCTTTATAAGATTATTGAGGGTGATAAAACAAGAATTCAGCCATACGAAGGCATTGTTATCGCAAGAAAAGGTAAGGATATTGGCCAGACATTTACAGTAAGAAGAATCGGCGCTGACAATGTTGGTGTTGAGAGAATATTTCCTTTAAATTCACCAAACATAACAAAACTAGAAGTTAAAAAAACAGGTAAAGTTCGAAGAGCAAAACTTTACTATTTAAGAGACAAAGTAGGTAAGGCAGCAATAAGAGTCAAAGAAGGCAAACCCGTACAAGGTTAATTAGTTTTCCCCTTTTTATAAATAAAATATTTGTTTAGTTTTGATGATTTTCCATCTCCTTCAAAGCTCTCAATCAGTGTAAACCCATTATTATTGAGAAATTCGTTTATTGCATTAATTTCATCGTCAGAATAGATATGGACATAGCGCTTATCTTCAGAGTTATTCCAACCGTAATAAAAATCACCATCCTCTAAATCCTTTGCAGCGATTAGCTTTTCTGATCTGTCGTCTTCATCAATCTGCCAAGTAGTAAAGATGAAAAGACCGTCATCATCAACTAATGATGGGACTTGTTTAAACCAATCTAACCTGTACTCTTTGCCAGGAATATGATGGGTAAGCCCAAAAGCAGTAACAACATCGTAACTGCCTGTAATTTTTGCAATTTCTAGAATAATGTCGAGGTTTTTAAATTCCGGCTCCTCATATTTAAGCAACGCCTCAATCAGCATGTAATCGTTTGTATCGTAACCTAAATATTTAAATTTCTTGTTAAGAGAAGACACTAGGTGGTTATAAAAACGACCGTTTCCACACGCAAGATCCAGAATCTTTACATTTTCTTTGTCAATATTTGTAGAAATAATGTCAGTAACTTTTTGCCACCCATCCCAACTATTTCGTCTCGATTTTGAGAATTCTTCTTGGTGAATTTTATAAAACTGCTTATTTAGTTCAACTGTGCTCAAAATCTTATCATGTGAAAGCGTCATGTTATAATTATAGTGTAAATATTTAAGAAAGGTTTAACCTAAATGACTGGTTTATTATACCCATTTAATGAAGACGCACCGTATGACCTAACAAAACCGGGAGCACTCGAGAATAATAATTTGGTTGTTGGCGATAAAGACAAAGTTAAGGCGAAAATTGCTGAAGACGCAAAAACTCACGAAGGCGCTGTAAAAGACTATACTTGGGGTGAGGGAAACTTTAACGATGGATTAACACAGGTAACATCTGACGAAGCAGGATTGCCCTCTGTAAAAAAAGAAGAAGAAAAAACCGATCTTCAAAAAGAGTGGACTGTAGAGGATATCGAAAATCGAATAAGATAACCAGCCCAAATAATTAATGAGCAATAATAACTTAAAAAAGTATGTGTTTAGCATTGGTGATGACTCTGCAGCGTTGAGCGCGATTGTTGAAGAAGTGGCAAAAACAGAAAACCTATCTTATGAAGATATTTTGAAAGTTCTCCAAAAACATCCTTCTTCAAAAAAGAAGATATTTTCTAAATCCCAAATCTATTTAGCCTATCCGATTCTTAAAAAAAATAAACTTGTGGCGTTATCGCCAGAGTATGAAAAGAATTTTCTCCGTAATATTCGTATGAAGAAGGTAAGAACTATATCGGGTGTGACGCCGGTAACTCTTTTAACTAAGCCTTTTCCTTGCCCAGGTAGGTGTATTTACTGTCCTAGCGATGTCAGAATGCCCAAAAGCTACCTCTCAGATGAACCGGGCGCCCAAAGAGCGAGCGCAAATCATTTTGACCCTTATCTACAGACTTTCAACCGCTTAGTTGCTTATAGAAATATGGGTCATCCAACAGAAAAGGTTGAGATTATTATTCTAGGAGGGACTTGGACTCACTACCCAGAGGCGTATCAAATCTGGTTTGTTAAAAGGTGCTTCGATGCGTTAAACGACTTTGGCGACTCAAAAAATATCGAAACGTTAAAAGTTAAAACCGAGATGCTTTTTGACGAGTCGAAACTTAAAGAAATTGACGGGACAGTTTTGGATTCAACCTATAACCAAGTTATAACTCGTGCCTTGTTACCGACTAAATCAGAGTTTGCGACTTGGGCTGAGCTAGACGAATCTCACAGAATTAACGAAACTACAAAATCTAGATGTGTTGGTTTGGTGATTGAAACACGCCCAGATGAGATTACCGAAGACGCACTCATAAGAATAAGGCGTTTGGGTGCAACCAAAGTTCAATTGGGGATACAGAGCCTAAACGATGAAGTTTTAGACTTAAACAAGCGAGGTCACACCAGCGATACAACGAGAAACGCTATCGACCTTATTAGAATGGCAGGTTTTAAGATTCACGGCCATTGGATGCCAAATCTTTATGGATCTACACCAGAAAAAGACAAAGAGGACTATCATAAACTTTTTAGCGACGGATCAGTAATGCCAGATGAACTTAAGGTTTACCCTTGCTCACTTTTAGCCACCGCAGAACTTATGCAGTATTTTAATGAGGGTAAATGGAAACCATACAGTGAAAACGAGCTTTTAGATGTACTTCGTGAGGTGTTTATCTCTACGCCGAGGTACTGCCGTCTTACGCGTGTAATAAGGGACATTCCAAGTACAAATATTGTTGAGGGTAATAAAAAGACTAATTTTAGGCAAACTGTTGAAAAATCATTGCTCGAAGAGGGTATTAAGCCTTTAGATATAAGATCGCGTGAAATTAAAGGCATGCAGATAAAAAGTACCGACCTTGATATGAAAATTACCAAATATAATACTTCAGTAACCGAGGAGTATTTTATTGAGTTTATTACGTCTGATGATGAAATTGCAGGTTTTTTGAGGTTGGCGATTCCTTTGGTGAGAAATGTTTTTGAGGAGCTGAGAAACGAAGCCATAATAAGAGAGGTGCACGTTTATGGCCAAAGTATTGAACTAGGCGATAAAAAAGAAGGAAAGGCACAACATACAGGTTTAGGAAAAAAGCTTATGGCGGAGGCTGAGAAAATATCAAGAAATGCAGGATTTGTTCAAATCGCAGTTATTACTGCAATCGGCACAAGAGAGTACTATAGAAAACTTGGTTATACCAAAAAACAATCCGGAGATTTATTTTTACATAAAAAGCTTAATTAGACTTTGCGGTTCCAGCTATATTAAATGAAATCTCTAAAGAATCGTCTGCCTTAAACGAGCCCACTTTTAGAGGAGGAATAATTCCATAATCGCTCATGCTTATTTTACTTTTGCCATATGCGATAATGTCTGATTTTGTGACAGTTGCTGTAACGCCGAAAACTTCACCTCTTGTGACACCATTAATTTTTATTAAAACTGGCATTTCGATTTCGAACTCCTCGTCAAAAACTACAATTTCGTCTTCTTCGACTAGGCATTGAATAGCAATTTGTGTTTCTTTAAATAAAGTAAGTAGGTGCTCGTCGCGCTTAGGCTCATCTGACTTAAAGTCTTTAAAATCCACATTGGCAGCTATATAAAAACTATTAGTATCAGGATTAAACCATCCTTCAATAGCAAATTTGTCTGTTGTACCCTCTACTGTAATATCAAGTCCATATACCGGCCTATTTTTAACAGAATATTTTATCTCACCCTTAAAATTGTCATATTCTAAGGCATTCTGAGGCTTTTCAGGCGGTGTTAGCGTGGGGTTGTCTACATCAACAAATTCTGTTGTTTCGACCATTTCTGATGAAGTTTGTGGTGTATCAAGCTTGTTATTTGGGTAATTGCGTAAGAAATAAAACATTGCTGTGACAATCACCAAGCCAAACAAAACCAAAATAAATGTGTTTCTACTACTCATCTGAGAATTATAACATCTTAAAATATCTGATATTATGAACATATGATTAAAAAACTAGTAATCGTAGGCGGAGGATTTAGCGGTTTATACGCGATTAAAAAACTTAATACTTTGATTACGTCGGGGGACGTAGAGACGACTTTAATTAATAGACGCGATAGCTATGTTGACGTTAATAAACTTATGGAGGTCGCGGGTGGAAGAACTGAAGCAGACACTGTAAAAAAGCCTATCAAAGATATTATCAGCGGTCTTCCAATAAACTTTGTGCATGATTCTGTTTTAAAAGTGAACGTTATAGATAAAAAGGTTTTTACAAATAATGGCGAATACACATATGACTATCTAATTCTCTCAACAGGATTTAAACCAAACTTTTATGATTTAGAGGGGGTTGGTGATTATACGATGCAGTTTGATAACTTAGACTCCGCGGTAAATATCAGAAATAGAGTATTAGAAAACTTTGAAAAAGCAAATAATGGTGAAGACGTTTCGTTAAACTTTTCGATTATTGGTGGGGGATTACTAGGAGTTGGTTTGGCAGTAGAAATTAGAGACTTAATATACGATGTACTATTAAAAAAGTTTACAAATATAAATGTAGAAAAAGTTGCTGTTGAACTTTATTCAAATGGTGAAATATTAGATTATTTTTCTGAAGCAGCAAGAAAAAAGGCTGAAGAGTTTTTAAGAGGTAAGCAGATTAAATTGCATTTGAAAGCAAAGATTCTAAAAATTGATGCAAATGGAATAAGAACAGACAACGGATATGTCGAGACGAAAAACATTATTTGGGTTGATGGCTTGAAGGCGGAATACCCCGAAATAGAAGGCAGTGTAAGCACGGATGTTGAAGGTAAGCTAGTGGTGAACGAGTTGCTACAACTAGAAAAGTACGCTTCTGTATTTGTTATCGGTGGCTCTTCTACCGGGTATCCAGTTCTAGACTACACAGCCACGCAGGCAGAAAATATAGCCGTTAATTTAACAAAACTTGTAGGTTACGCAAAAAATGAACATTTTGATAATCGAGACGCTGATTTAAAACTTTACAACTTTGAAGACGGCGCAAAATTTATCAACCTTGGTAAAAGCTCAGCTTTACTAGATTTATCGGGTAGCGTTTTGATGGGTGGCCCTGCGAGATTTACTTGGAAAACGTTTATTGGATCTAAATTTATTCTATAAAAAAGGGACTATTTATTTTGTAAGAAAAGCTCTTAACGCGTCACCTTTTTGTAAAAACGTTTCTATAGGAAAAACACACAATCCAAGTATTTTATTAAAAATAGATTTCTTAAAATAAGACTTTTGAATTCCGAGCTTATGTAAAATGTGGTACGAAGTATTATTACCAAATATATTTTTTAATCTGTATTTTGTAAAACCAGCCTTTTCTATAGCTAGAGCTAAAGTCTTTCTTGTAAAAAAACTCAAATGTTGAGGTGTAAAAAACTCACATTTATCACCAAACAAAGAATAATAGAGGCCCCCGAAACTTGGTATATCGATTACGATATCACCACCGGGTTTCAATATTCTTTTTATCTCTTGAAGAAGCGCGATTGGGTTAAAGTCGTGTTCTAGTACGTGGCTGAGTGTAATTAAATCAAAATAATCGTCTTGGTATTTTGCGTCAGAAAGCTCACCGTTAAATAGATTAAATTTAGGATTTATTTTTTGTAGCCTTTCTACCGCGTAACCGCTAATGTCGGTACCAGAACATTCCCATCCCTTTTTATATTTATTTAATAACATTGCGCCATTTCCAAAGCCGATGTCGAGATAACGCTTACCTAAATTAGTCGTAGGTTCAATGACCTCGGTGTTTGCAGAGTTATAAAACGGACCATCGTCTTGATAATAATTTAGGATGTAACTTTTTGTGGGCCTATTACTAACATAGACAAAACCACAGTTAGAGCACTTTTCTAAATAAAAAGTGTCTACAAGATCAGTACCTTCAGTAAAGAATGATTTTGTTACAGCATATCTAGTTCTGTTTTTTGAATTACAAAGCGGGCAACTGTCTACTGTTTCAATATTGGTCACTTTAGTTTATAAACTTTCAAATTGATGCTTATAGTACTCTTTATAATTATTTATCTTAGAAAAGTTAAAAGCGCCATCAAAGTATTTTTGAGGTGAATTTAAAAATAGTGTTATTGCTGAAGTTATCGTGTTTGAATCTAAATCTGTTATTAGTAAAGCTGCGTTAGAATCTACAAGTTCTTTATGAATTTCTGGTATGTCACTAATCAGAATTGGAACACCGAAAGAAATATAGTCTCTAAGTTTTGCAGGATCTGAATAATATGCATAATTTTTTACACCGTTAGCAAGGTTTGGATAAAACGCTACACCTAGGTCACACTCATTCAATAACTTATCCTTTTTCTCACCGCCCGCGTAACCTGTAAATTCAACATAACCTTCTAGCGAATTTGTTTTTACAAAGTCTATTAGAGTGTCTTTAAAACTTTGGTTATTTGCTTCTCCTGCAATCAAAAGCTTAACTTTATTGTTGGTGATTTTGATTATCGTAGCCATACTTTCTAGAATCTCTAGCAATCCCTTTTCGGGTAAAAGACTCCCCATATAAAGAATTTTTAACTCATTTCCACGATACTGTTTAGCTTGGCTAATTTTTGAGTTATTCCCCCAATGTACCACATGGTGTTTATTTGGTTTTAAGTTATCTATTTGACCAATGTTTTTTCGAACCTCAAATTGATTATTTGATGCATACCAAACAAAGTTGCTAAGTTTAATCGCTAGCTTATCGAGTGGGTCAACAAATTGTAAAAGAAATTTGTGATTTGAACTTTCTGGCAACGGCATATAGTCCCAATGCCAGAGCAGAGACTTTTTACATAAACCAAGAAGTCTTGCAAAAATTGTTGAAAGCGCCGCAACTGAAAACGTAGTGATTGTTATATCCATTTGTAATTTTAATTTTTGTTTGGTGATGAACAGAGCTTGTAAAATATTTATAAAAAATACTATATGTTGTAAAAAGGCCAGCGACTCTGGAATTTTTGAGGGAATAGTTAAAAGTTCTTTTGTAAAAACAATTGTTTGGTTTTTGTAAATGTACAAGGTTGTATTTTTTAAACCTAACCTAAACCTCGATTTAAGATCCAAAAAAGCTAGGTTATCTGTATTTTCCTTTAAAAATTCAAGAAAACTACCGCAATTGGCGAAATCACCGAGAGTTGTATAAAAAACGTTTTTGTACTTTTCCATATGCGTTTCTATTATATCTTAAAAATACTGAAGATTAGCGCGGTTATAACCTATAAGATTGAATGACAAAAAATAATATGTTAGACTTCGTGCAAATAGACAAGGAGTCGCGAAATGGACAGGATAAGAAAACATGTATACGCGCATTCAAAGCTGTATTTTGGAATTCAGATGTTCCTAACATTTTATTTAGTAGCGCAGTTGTATGAGATTGCTGGTCTAGTAAATGGTGGGTGGTTACCAGAAGTAAGCTTGTGGGTGGCTGCCCCAGTTTGGATAATTACCAGAATAGTTTATTTCGTCGGGTTACTATGGTTAACAATAATAGTTGGAAAATTACTAACGAAAAAATGTTGGTATGGGTTTAGTAGCAAAAGATTTTTAGAAGATTACAAAACTGACACGCTCGACGATGAGATGAGAGATGATACTTTAATTTTAATAGTCGGCATGGTTGTAATATCTTTGTGTATTTCTCAGTTATTGCTGTGGTTTTTTACTACCTGGCATTACTAAATGCAAAAATATTATCGAAGAATATTAAAGCTCCTTCATCAAAAATGTGGGAGCTTTTTTAGTAGGTAAATTGGTGAGGGCGGTGGGTATCGAACCCACGACACCCTGGTTAAAAGCCAGGTGCTCTACCACTGAGCTACGCCCCCATTTTACACAAAAAGAGTCAAATAACCTTGACATTATACTAAATAACAAAGGCTAGTCAAAGAACTTGATTAATTGTCGTTAAAAGACTTTAAATATTCAGCGGAGCATTTAATTCCCTTGTAGAACATCTCCACGCTCATTTTTTCGTTTGGCGAGTGTAGTCCATCATCAGGTAAGCCGAAGCCCATTAATACAGAGTCAACTTTAAGAATGTTTTTTAACGTTACAGTTACGGGTATACTTCCGCCAGAAAGTTCAAAGATAGGTTTTTTGCCAAAAACGTTCTTCATAACTTTTTCAGCGTTTTTAATATAAACTCCTTCGCGTGAGATTATTAACGGCTCACCGTCAGATAATATCAGCGCTTCGTACTTAACATAAGGTGGAATTATCTTTTTTAAGTAGTTCAGATATTTCTCAGTTATGTCTTTTGCGGTTTGGTTAGGTACAAGCCTCATGCTGATTTTTACAGACGCCTTGGCTGGGATAATTGTTTTTGCACCCTCATCGAGGTATCCACTGTACATCCCATTAACTTCAAGTGTTGGTTGCGCGCCCATTCTCTCTGCGGGGCTAAAGCCTTTTACGCCAACAAGAGATGCTACACCAGTTTCAGCTAAAACTGACTTTTCATTGTATTTCGACTTTTTCAACTCCAATTTTTCTTTTGCACTGAGTTTACGCACTTTGCTATAAAACCCAGGAATTAGGACTTTTTGGGTTTTTAGGTCTTTTAGCTTATTTATGATGTTTGCAACCTCAACTGCTGCATTTGCAATATTTCCACCGTATTCACCAGAGTGCACATCTTTCGGCATGACCGAAAGATTAATTTGGGAGTACACAAGCCCACGTAATCCATAAGCCAATAATGGTTGTGTTTCTGATAGAGAGTGTGAGTCAGAAATTAAACAAAAATCTGCCTTAAGAAGACTTTTATACTTTTTGATGAACCATGTTAAATTTGGTCCTCCGACTTCTTCTTCGCCCTCAATCATAAATTTGACGTTAATTGGTAATTTCTTATCAACAGCAAATAAAGCTTCAATTGCCTTGATGTGTGTAAAAAGTTGTCCTTTGTCGTCTGCAACGCCACGCGCGTAAATGTTTCCGTTTCTTACAACCGGCTTAAAAGGATCGGTTTTCCATTCGTTTAGTGGATCTGGCGCTTGCACATCGTAGTGACCATATATTAAGACAGTCGGCTTATCTTTAGCGTGTATCCAATCAGCGTATACAACAGGGTGGCCAGCAGTTTTAACTACTTTTGCGTTTTCCATGCCAATCTTTGTTAAGTGATTTTTAAGCCATTTTGCAGCCTCTAAGGTGTCTTTATTATGCTCTTTTTGCGCAGATACAGATTTAATAGATAAAAGCTCAAAAAGCTCATTCAACTGACGTTTTTTATTTTTTTCTATATAAGTTAAAACTTTTTCCATGCGGATATAATACCTTGTTATAGGTTAGAAGTCTTGTAGAACTGGTTGTTCTTCAAAGAAGGGGAGTGAAAAGTAAAATGTTGAACCTTGCCCGTCAACGCTCTCTACCCAAATCTTACCTTTGTGTGCGTCAATTATCTTCTTACTCATATAAAGTCCTAAACCCATACCGTATTCCATTTCTAATGCTTTTTTAACTCGGTAAAATTTAGTAAAAAGATGTGGAATAAATTCTTGTGGTATTCCTCTGCCTGTATCCTTCACGGCAACTTCGGCGGAAGTTCCTTTATCTGCAATTGTAATATTGATGTTTCCTTCTTGAGAGTACTTAATCGCGTTTTCAATAAGATTTTGCAAAACGATTTTAACCTTAGACACATCACCTTTTACGTTACGAAGTTTTGTAACAGGAGGAATAAAAAGAACACGCAGGCCCTTATCGTCTGCCACCATTCTCAAATCGGTAACAACTTTGCTGACCAAGTCCTCTAGACTCATACTAGTCGTAAGAACTTTTACTTCACCAGACCTAAACTCTGCAATGTTAAGCAAATTCTCAACAAGACTAAGTAACTCATTAGTGCCAAACATCGCGTTATCAAGGTATTTCTGCTCTGTCTCATCGAGTTTCTGCTTTGTTTTATCGTGCAAAAGAATCGAAATATAACCGCGAATAACAGTTATAGGAGTTCTTAAAACGTGTTCTGACATTGAAACAAAATCTAACTTCATTCTTTCAAGTTCGCTTTGTTCAAAAGTATTTTCGATGAAAATAATACAACCTATGTTTACTTGCGAACCGCCACTAATTTTAATAGATTTTATATTTACAATTTCTTCACTATGAATTCTTGGTTTAAGTTTAAGATTATTAGCTTGATAGACAACACCCTCAATATCTAAACCACTGATCGGACAAATGTTATCAATAGAAATTTGTCCAGCGTCGTCATAAACCTCAAGAAAATTATCAAGTTTTTGACCAAGAACATCCATTATTTTTAAATCGGTGAGTTGCTCAGCAGTTTTATTAAAATGCGTTACGAGTCTATTTGGGTCTGTGATTATTACCGCGTCATCAACTCCATAAGAAATTGCGTCGATAATCTTCTTTTGTGTTTCTATAATTTGTGAGGATTCCATCTGTCAATATTTTAGCAGGTTATTACGAGCATTTTAATGGTATTATTCTATAGTTTTACTAGGTACCGTTGTTTAAAAAGTTGTAGGTACCTATAATATAGAAAGAAATATGATAAGCGGTAAGACTATAGCGGTTGTAATACCTTGCTATAATGAGGAAAAACAAATAGGCCTAGTTTTAGATAATTTACCATCATTTGTAGACAGAGTTGTTGTAGTAAACGATGCCTCGAAAGATAACACTGCAAAGGTAGTGCAGGGCTATATTCAGCGAGATAAAAGCGTTGCTCCTGCTATACCCCAGAAAAATAAAGAACTTAAGCCAAATATGTACAACAAAGCTGATATTGTAGTTCAGCAGATTATAGATCGCGAGGCGTCACTTTATACACCGCAAGAAGTATGGAATAAATCACCTGAAAAAGACAGAATAATTCTAATAAATCACAAAAAAAATGGACGAAAAGGTGCCTCGATGGCAACGGGTTATAAATGGTGTAGAGATAATAATATATTTTGTACAGCTGTTATGGATGGTGATGCACAGATGGATCCAGAAGAGCTCGAGAGTTTAGTACTGCCGATCGTTAACGGCGAAGTAGACTATGTTAAAGCCAACAGACTTAAACACCGTTCTGCTTTTTTTGTAATTCCAAAACTTAGATTTTTTGGTAATTCTATTTTGTCTATGTTGACTAAAATAGCATCTGGTTATTGGAGAGTTTCAGATACACAGTCTGGATTTACTGCGATTAACCTTACCGCGCTGAAAGCAATTAGAATTCATAAAATCTACAAAGATTACGGTTGTCCAAATGATATGCTCGTAAAGTTAAACATTGCTTTTTGTTCTATTAGAGAGGTAGAAAGCAAGCCTGTCTATAAGATAGGTGAGGTTTCTAAGATGCGTGAAATGAAGTTGATACTACCAATTTCTTTTTTATTGTTTAAATCATTTTTCAAAAGACTTTATGTAAAATATTTATTTAGGGATTTTCACCCAATATTTCTTTTTTATCATTTTGCATTTTTCTTATTTTTAGCAAACCTGCCGTTTATGGTGCAGGTTATTAAATCATTAAGTCCTGATGTTACATTACCTCTGCAGTCATTAATAATCTTTACATTATTATCAATTGGAGGATTCCAAAGTTTGTTTTTTGCAATGTGGATGGACATGATGGACAATGACCGACTCTATAAATAAAGCAAAAGTATTAGTAATTACAACCTCTTACCCAAATAGAATTTCATACGGTGGAATATTTGTTCAAACACTCTCTAAGAAATTAAATGAGTATTTTGATGTTGAGGTGCTCGCACCTCACGTAGAAGGTACAAATGCAGTTGATACCGTTGAGGGAATAAAGATTTATAGGCATCGAGTGTCGCCTTGGGGTAATCTTGGTCTTTGCCAAGGCAGTGGCATATTTTCAAATTTAAAACGAAATCCTTTTCTTTATTTCATAGTTCCTTTTTTGGTAATTAATCAAATAAAATCATTGATCAAGCTTGTTAAACCAACAAACGTAACAATTATCCACGCACATTGGTTAATAGTTTCAGGTTTTTCTGCTGTACTCTATAAACTGCTTTTTAATAAAGACATAAAAATAGTAGTAACAATACATGGAAGCGATGTTTACCGATTTAATTTCTTTCCCATAAACGTTTTAAAGAAAATAATTATTAATCATTGTGATGGAATAACTACTGTTAGCGGTGATTTGGAGAGAAGATTACGTAAACTTGGTTTTAAAAAAGAAATACAGATTATTCCGATGGGAACTGATACAAACTTGTTTAAGCCGCTAGTTGTAGAGAAGTATGATCACCAAACCCGATTATTATTTGTGGGGTCTCTAATTGAAAGTAAGGGAGTTACAGAATTAATAGAGGCGGTCGCATTACTAAAAAATAAGAATCTCAATATTAAATTGAACATTGTTGGTGATGGCAACATGTTAGAAAAACTAGACCAGCAGGTGTGTAAAAATAATCTTCATTCAGTAGTTAACATCATAGGTCGTTTAGGTCACGACGAACTAGTTTCTATTTATGACAACTCGGATATTTTTGTACTACCCTCATTGTCAGAAGGTTTTCCATCAGTAATTTCAGAAGCCTTAAGCATGGGTTTAATTGCAATTACGAGTGATCTTCCGGTGTTTGTTGAACTATCTAATCGTGGTGGTTTTGTTGTTGTAACAAGTAAAAAAGACTCCAAAGACATAGCAGATAAAATTGAGAGGGTAATCAATATCGACCAGAAGGAAAAAAATGAAATTAAAAACGCTGCTAGAGAATTTGCGGTAAATAATCTTGATTGGAATGTAGTAGCAAATAAATACAGGGAATTAATAAATGAATGTATTAATCATCACAAATAAGAAAAAAACAATTACGGGGCCAAAGAGATGGGAACTAACATTAACTTCTAGTTTAAATGATATCGAAGACATTCATGTGTTTACAAAAGTTAGGGATTTGTACAAAGTAGACGTTATTCATTTTTACGAAGCATCATCAAAAACAATACTAATAATGATGTTCGCAAAGATTCTAAAGAAGAAAACTGTATTTACATTGCACGGTGATTACATTAGAGAAAATGCAGATAAGCGTGATTTGGTGAGAATATTTTGGAAGCCAATTCATAAATTATGCTTACAGCTTTCTGATTTTGTAACATATCCATCAAAGTACCTTTCTGAACATATTGGCGAGGGTTACAGGTCAAAAATAATTTATAACGGCGTATTCATAGAAAATGCTACAAGAAAATATGAGAAAAATGAGATAGGTTTGGATGGTGACGAGCTGATGCTTCTGACTGCGACAAACTTCAATCTTCAAGAAAAAATAAAAGGCCTCGACACGCTAATAAACGCATACCAAGAGTTTAAAGTGTTACATCCAAAGAGTGTTCTTGTTGTTTTAGGTAAAGGAAAATACCTTGAAGCTTACCGTGAAAGGTATAAAGATCAGTCAATCATATTCGAAGGTTACCGAGACGATGTAATAGAGCTTATTAACACCTGCGACTTGTTTTTGTACTATAGTTATCTAGACAACCTGCCGTATGTAATTCTCGAGGCACTTGCCCTCGGTAAGCCGATACAGGCACTGGCTGTTGGGGGTTTACCAGAAGTACTGCCAAAAGAATATATAACAGAAGGAAATATTACTATAGTAGAAAAACAAAACTCACTGCCAATAGACATCTCTGCCCAGAGGATGGCAAATGAATTTATCGAAGTATACAAAAATCTTAAATAATGAAAAATTAATAAAAATCATAGGTTTTTGTTTAATTGTTCTTTTTTATGCAATTTTAGGAATATTTAAATTCTCACAAAAAGACGAAGTGTTGTACATGCGTGAGTCTCTTTTGATGGCAGAGCTATTGAAAAACGGTGAATGGTTTGGGAATTACGCAGTAGGTACTCACGGCTTTTTATTTAAACTACCAATTGCAATTGCTTACATTATTATTGGACCAAATTCCTATATCACATCGCTTTATAATGGTGTACTCGCAGGTTTAACGTTTTTGATATTTTATAAGATTGCGAGAAAACATTTTAATCTTAATACATACTATTCTAGTCTTGCCCTAACTCTTGTGTTATTAAATGCGCAAATACTTATTTCAACCTTTCTATTTTTAAGAGAACCTGCGGTTCTATTGATTGTTGGGTATTTTATAGACTCTGTCTTTGAAAAAAGAGGAAAAATATATCAAGGATTAATACTACTGATAATGTTTGACGCAAAAGAGCATGTATTTTTTACAATTAGCACATTCTATATGATTGGTTTGGCAATTGAATCATATTTTGTAAACGGTTTAAGAAAAATAAAATGTATATTTGAAGATTTATCAAAATACGCATTTAAATTATTTGTACCGACGGCGATTATTGTTATTTTTATGCATACAACCCAGTTCATACCTATTAATATGTATGCGTCATATGTAATTGGTACAATCGATGGTGGTGCAAATTCACAATTAAAGCAGATAAGAACTGGAAGTAACAACAACGTAAAACTAGAAAATATATATAGTGTTAGAAGCAATTACGAAGACTCAGCAATATATAAAAGTACTGAGAAAATAATATTAGCTTTTAAAAAATCTGTATTTGTAAAATATATATTCAAAATATTTTACCCAAGGACATTTGGATTTTTATCGTTACAACTAATTTTCATAATTCCAGCAATTTACGAAGCGATTAGATGCGCCAGTCGTCATGCTAAGGTAGGCAGGTATGAGCACTCAACACTACTAAGTATATTACTTGGATATTTACTTATATACATAATCTATTACAGTCACGGCAGGTATCTTGTGCCCGTTATACCTTTCTTATCATTTTATTTCATAAAGTATTTAATTAATGTTAAAAAAAGTAATGAATTCGTGCTTTACATCGCACTATTAATATTTTTAGTATCACTGTTTTATGAGGTAAGCTATCATGAAGAAAAACTTATACTGGGATTGATAATATGCTGTGCTATGATGGCGTTTCTACTTCTCAATCACAGAGGCCTAAAAAATGTAGGATTCTTCCTTGTAGTTTTGGTTGTTACATTAATAAATATGACTACGGGTATGTCATATTTATACTCAGAGAGTCTGGGACAAATTAAGAACAATATAATGTGGGGGAGAGACGGTGAGTTTGGTATTATTTCAAAACTAGTTCCAATAAATGAAAAGGTAATGATAAACGACAACGAGAGGCTACTTGCTTTTTACAGGGGCGATCATTCTACAGAAACTGAAGTACTTTGGACACTCAACGACAATATACCGAAAAAAGACATGTTAATACAATACAACAGTGCACTAACATCGGGTTACTCTGGAAACTATTGTTTGGAGGTACTAGACCACGCAAGAAACGAGGGCACTAAATACATACTTTTACTAGAATCGTTAAGAAAAACTAAGTTTCCTTACCAACAATGTGTAAATGAATTTACAACTCGATGCGGAGAGTTTAAGAAGGAAGAATTAAAAGGTAAGCGCATATACATCGTCAAGACTTCGAGCTGCAACTAGTTAGGATATTTTGAAAAGTAAGAACCATATCAGCAATTGAGTATGTTTTTCGTGAGGTGGTTTTAGCACTATTGCTTAATGATTTCAGTAAATCAGGAGTGTTCTTAAGTTTTAAAATAAGCTTTGAAATATCATTGTGATTATTATTATTTACTAAATAACCGTTAACGCCTGGGTTAATTACCCCCGAGTTG
Source organism: uncultured candidate division WWE3 bacterium (assembly GCA_963765125.1). Taxonomy (GTDB): domain Bacteria; phylum Patescibacteriota; class WWE3; order UBA101185; family UBA10185; genus CAVXUZ01. The sequence continues at coordinate 243,789 of CAVXUZ010000005.1, read as the reverse complement.
CCTTTGTCGTAAGTTGCAATCAACTGGTACTCCTGCGCAAAGGGACTCGATTATTGAATTTGATATACCTTCGCCATGATTTGAGAGCAGAATCGAAAGCGACGTAATAGACAATATTCTACCTATGTCAGAACGAATGCCTAGAAATCGCACATTATTCAGTATGTTTAAGGATTTTACTAGCTTAAGTATATCCCCCCTCATCTGGCCATCACCAACAATTAAAAAATAACAGTTATTATCATATTTTACTGTTTCTGCTGCGGAACGAACGAAATTTGTATAATCCTTTTCCTTTTCTATTCTGGCGATCATAGTTACCACAAAACTATCTTGGGGTAGTCCAAGTTCGTTTTTAATTTTATTTTCGCTGACGTAGTCATATTTAGAAAAATCCACTCCATTATTCAATACGAAGCGCCCTTTTCTCCCCAGTTGTCTGTAAGCGCGTAATCCTGCTAAAGAATTTGATACTACAAATGGATAAAGATTGTAAAGCAGTGATTCTATATGTTGAAATATTGTTCGTCTAGAAGGTGCATCACGAATGCTACCATTTATTAGAATAATTTTGTTTTTTGATAAAATATTTTTCATTAAAACAATGTGAGACATCGTTGTTGACCAGCTGTATATTATATCTGGTTTTAGAAAATCTATTATTTTCCATATTTTTATAACAGAGCTTACGTTAAAGTGAGCATTTTCTAGGTTGTAATACTCTACAAGATGTTGTTTTACATTATCCTCGTAATACCCAGATGAATTATTTACAATTAAGTAAGTCATATAGTTGTCAGGTAAAAAAGATATAAGCTCAGTTAATTGTCGTTCTTTTCCACCAACTCCATAGCTACCTGTTAAAAAGAGTATCTTATTATAATTTGTCATATTCTATAGCATTTTTCTTTTGGAAAAAATGCAAAAAACATAATAATTGAACCGATATCAAATAATACACTGTACAAAAAATCCATATAGAATAATCGTTTATGCTTTTTAATGGAAACAAATAAAATACTTATAAAATAAATAATTGTAAACAAAATATTTTGTGTAATAGCAGAAGAAATCAACGCGAAGAGCAGCAACTCCAAAGATAAATATTTTTTAACAAATATTGGATATGCAAAAACATTTAATATATTATCTCTTATAATTACAGAAGAAGTAAAAAATAACGATAAATTGAACATACGAGACCAACTTCTAAGATGTGGATCATTAGAATCTGTGTAGTGCTTACACACAGGCGTAGCGATTCTCAGGAATTTTAATCCAAATCTCTTTGCTAAGGCTAAGCTAAGTGCTGGTTCTTCATGAATAATATACTTTGTATCGAATCCTTTTAATCCCGTCAAAATAGTCTCTTTCTTATCAAAAATACACCACCTGCAATATAACCATATAATTCATCTAAATCTTTGTTATCGTATCTATTGTGCTCAGTGCCGTCTGCGTATACATCAATAACTTGACCAGATATAAAATCATTTTTTAACTCTGCTCGAATTATTTATAGCCTTTTTGAAAAATGTAGTGTTGAGCTCCATGTCACCATCTATAAAAAAAAGATACTTGTATAAAGCCTCCTTTGCACCGATGTTTCTAGCGATTGCGGCACATTTAGTACCAGTTACAATAAAGGTTTTTACATCAGAAAAGGATTTGTGAACTAAATCCAGAGTATTGTCTACCGAACCAGAGTCTACATAAATAATTTCATGTTTTCCAACAATTTTGTCTTTAGCTAAGTCAGCAACACTGCCTAAACATTTATTAATGTGAGTCGACTCATTTAGTCCAATAACAATGAATGAGATATCTAACATAGAAGTATACTCTCACAAAATATCTTACTAGCAGGATGTTATTCTGCCACGTAGATAAGTAGAGAAACTTTATAAACGAAAAATATCTTTTCCAAACTCTTCTAACTTCTTTTTTCATTAAATACTCATTTTCAACTTTTGAACTTAAACCACTATTGTCAAAATAAGAAACGTCTATGTCATGATAAGAGAAAGTTGCATGTTGAATAAATCTTGCCTTAAGAAAGAAATCATAATCTCCAGCTATTTTAAATGAAGTATCGTAGTAATTACATTTTTCCAGCATCGACCTCATTATAAATGAAGCTTGATGAGGGGGAGTAGAGTAACTGAGGTATGTATCAATATTTAACAGTCTTGGATCGTTTGATGATGGTTTTTTGAAAGTCTTTACTAACAATATTCCCAATCAATATGTTATGTTTACCAAGGTTAACAGAGAAGTCAGACAGGCTGTTCTTACTAATAAAATAATCACCCTGCGTTCAAAAATAATAGATAATCGCCCGTAGCAATCTTTGCTCCTTTATTCATGGCGTCATAAATACCAATGTCTGTTTCAGAAATATAGTAAAATAATTTGTTTTTATACTTAGAAATAAGGTTGGCAGTGCCGTCAGTTGAGCCACCGTCGATCACTATGTACTCAAAGTTTGGATAAGTCTGAAAAATAACACTTTTTAAAGTATTTTCTATCTTTGAATACTCGTTTAGACATGTTGTTACGATAGATATCTTAAGGCTCATTAGAAAACCTCAGCCTATTCCAAAAATCAGAAATAATTGAATATAAATTTGCAGTTGAGAAAAATACAGGTTTCTTTATGTATACTTTATCAAAAAACTTCTGGTCTAGATTTTTGTCTATCTTAATATTTAATGGATGTTCAATTTCGCCAGTAAGAGACTCGAGCTTAGCGTTCTCAATAAAAGAGGGAGCTGTTTTTGTATGGGTTGATCTGCTGTCAAAACCAATGTTTTTAACAAAATTCTTATAAGGTTTAATAGATATTCCACCTGCGTGCCAAACCGAGTAAATCCAACGATACCCCCACGAGTCAACTCCTTCCTCATTAACCCTTTTAAAAACGTTTTGCCAATATCTAATTTCAGATGGTCTACTAAAATATCTATTTAAATCGTTATGTAGAAAATATTCAAGATGAGTCCATATTGCCTAAATATTGTTTCCATGATCTTTTCCAGGTAGCCCAGCCCCAGATATCAGGATAACGAGAGAAGTAATAGCTATTTTTTTTAGGGAATATACTATTAGTATAATTTACGCTTCCTATGTGCATTATAGAGTTATTATCCACATACTTTTCTAAAAGAGTTTCACAGTAAACAAAAAAACTCTCATTTGGTAAGCAATCGTCCTCAAGTATTATTCCAGCCTCTACGTTGTCGAAGAACCAATTAATAGCTTTTTCGACAGAGTTTCTGCAACCTAAATTTCTGTCATTAAACATTGTCTTTACGTTGCATTCCCAATCAATTGACTTAACAACAGCGTCACGTGTTTTGTTACAATTAGCTTCATCGTTTAATAACTCTGGTTTATAGCCATCTGCTGAAATGTACAATGCGGTTGGTTTTACTTTTCTAATTGCGTCCAACACCCTAAGTGACAGATCCTCTCTGTTATATATTAGAAATAATATAGGTATTTTATAGGGTTTTATCATTAGAATCGAAAAAAATTAATGTATTTCCAACTCTGAATCGTAATTCATAGTTCTTACTTATAAGAAAGTTATATACAACGCTTTGTTCCATCTTCAAAAATGAAAAAGAATTGTCTTCAACAAGCACGCACAGAGGTCTATATAGTTTCCAGTTATTTGATTTAAGAACATTGAGATCGTACTCTTCTACGTCAATGCTCAGAAAAGTCAATTTTTGTGTTTTTTGGTAGGTATTCATCTAAAATATTGTCTAACCTTCGTAATGCGACTTTTTTTACACCAATAAATTCTGTGTTTTTAGAAATTTGTGGTTTTTCTTTTATACCTACCTTAAAACTATTGTATGCTGCCTCTTTAAACATAAAGTAATCAAGCACCTCTTCGGTGTTTGAAACTCCAAAATTTAGGTTTATATCACGAGAACGTATTTTTGAAAAGTCATTGGAAAAAGTCGATGATGGATCAATATTTATTCCACTCCATCCCAATTTGTAAAAATAATATGTGTTTGAAAATCTCATCGGGTGATGCGCGCCAACATCAACGTAAAAACCTTTATATTTCCTTGGAAATGCCCTATACAATACGGCGTCCTCGCCGTTTTGAGAGTAATGTAGGTTAAAAAACAATGTGAATCTTAGTTTACGTATAACCGCTAAAAAATATTCTATTGCCTTGTCAACATAATATATAATTTTTAACAAAGTATAACCCAAAAATTAATTACAAAAGGCAGTATAGACCAAGAATACATAGAAAAGAGCCTAAAATCAATTTAAAAGAATAATACTCTACACAGATAAAGTAATTAACTACATTTTTTAATATTTTATATTACTACCTTAGATATACTGCAGTAAAAAACGAATATTCTGTGCAAATATCTACTTTAAAATGTCCAGGAATGGTCAACAAGAACTATGCCGGTGTTCTCATGTCCTACCGGAAGTTGTCTCGCACCGCTATAAAAATTACCATCTTTAATTGAAAGAACGTAAGCGTCTTGAATCCAGTCTGCAACCTGTTTGTCAGTTTCAAAGAAGAGGTCTATTAAATAGTCTCCGCTTGGTAAAGGAAGCCTATCAATAAGGCAAGTGGCTTGCCCACTTTTACCTAGATTGATACTGTTCGTGTGTTTCATTTCCGTTGAACATAAAATTAGCTTTCTACCAGTAAAATCCTTGATAACTACACCAATTCTACAATTTTTTAAAATCGAATCATTATTTGAGTGAAAGAATATTTTAATAAAGAACTCTGAACCTGATTTTATTATATTAGGTAATTCAATTTTATCTATAGATGCAGAAGCCATCGCCTGACCTGTGTCTTGTCTCCATAGACAGCGATTTGCTCCTCTCGCTTATTGCTTTAAAATATTCGTCAATCACCGACTTTGTTTCTCCTTGAAGTTGAATCATACCCTGATTAAGTAGAATTGTACGATTGCATAGCTGCTGAATCGCACCCATATTATGGCTAACAAACAAAATTGTTCGTCCACTTTTAGATACGTCATCCATTTTTCTTAAGCATTTACTTTGAAACTCTGAATCACCCACAGCTAAAACCTCATCAATCAATAGATATTTCAGGCTCTAAATGTGCTGCAACAGCAAAGGCCAATCTCACATACATACCTGATGAGTATCTTTTTACTGGTGTATCTAAAAACTTTTCTATTCCAGAGAAATCTACTATCTCGTCAAACTTTTTATTAATCTCAACGCGCGTCATACCCATAATTGCACCGTTTAAGAAAATGTTTTCTCTGCCGGTAAGTTCCGGATTAAACCCGGTTCCAACCTCAAGTAAAGACGCAACACGCCCGCGCATAATAATGTTACCCTCGGTAGGTGGTGTAATTCTGGACAATATTTTAAGCAATGTACTTTTACCAGCTCCATTTTTACCAATAATTCCGATGACGTCACCCTCATTAACGGCAAAACTTACGTCATCGAGTGCTAAAAACTCTTCGCTGTTTGTTTTTGATTTAAAAATGTTGGACTAAAGAATCTCGTAACGAGTAGTAAGGCTCTTTATGACCTATTTTATATTTTTTGGTGAGGTGATTTACTTCTATAATTGGTGTGCTCATAGTAAGTCGGCAAAGAATCTTTCTGTCTTCTTAAAGTAATAAACTCCGAATGTAAAAAACAATATTGAGCAAACTAAAGATATTATTAATCCGATAGGCTCAAGTGGGGCACCTCCAATAATAAAGTGCCTTGCTGTATTTATTACTGCCACCATAGGATTTATGTAAGCAACTAACCTGAGGTTTTCAGGGATAATACTTGTTGGGTAAATTACCGGCGTTATGTATAAAAGTATTTGTATAAAAAACGGTAATATATATCGAACATCGCGGTATTTAACATTTACTGATGAGAGAAATAAACCAATCCCCGACGCTGTAAGAAGAGATATAAGTAGAAGTAGCGGTATAAGAACAATAATCAAAATGTTAAAAGCAAAATGATAAAAAATCATCAAACCTGCAAGCACAAAGAATGCACATACAAAGTCTATAATTGGTGTTACCGACGCAGAAATTGGCAAGATCAATCTCGGAAAATAAACTTTTTTAATAATATTTTCTTCGCTTACCAAAGAATTACTAGCGTTTGTTAAAGAGTTTGAAAAATATGTCCAGAAAAGTAAACCTGAATAAACAAATATTGGATATGGTGCACCGTCAGACGGAATTTTAGCGAGTCTTCCGAAAAATATACTAAATATTACCATTGTAAGAAATGGTTGAAAGACAGCCCACGCAACACCTAAAAAAGTTTGTTTATACCTCAGTTTTATGTCTCGCCAACTGAAAACAAAAAGTAATTCTTTATAACGCCAAATCTCTTTAAAATCCAAAGAAAGAAGAGATTTTGGTGGATTTATCTCATAATACGTTTTTTGCATATAACCGCTGTAATTATACATTTCTACACGAGAAAACTAAAATAAGCTATTATTATGGTGATGATCATACCATTGTTAGTTTTTATTGCAGTTACAGGCCTATTTTCAGTAGGTTCTCTAACTGTAAGCCACTTTAACGCGCTTTACTCATTAAGTATGGGGATTATCGCAACTATTATCTATATTTACAAAACTGGTTATATTCAAAAATTGCGAAGTATAAAAATTCCAAAGCTTGAAACTTTATTTTTTATTTTAATTTTGGTACTTGCCCTAATTTTAAGATTACCGCCGTCACAATACATAATGGGTGGCCAAGACCAAGGTACCTATGTAAACATTGCGCACCAGTATGTAAAACAGGGAAGTCTTAAATATAAAGATTATTTCAGAGAAACACTTTCAGAAGCTCAAAAAGAAATATACGACAAGAATATGAGTAATCTAATGCCGAGTTTTGAGTATTACGATAGAGATGCATCTATTTTAGAAATGGTTTTTTATCCTATGCATCCATCGTGGATTGCAATCTTTGAGGTTATTTTCGGGCAAAACAATTCTACTTACTCATTAACATTTTTCTCAACCATTTCACTAGTTGCGATATATTTAATTACTTACGAATTAGTAGGCAAGAAGAAAACAGCAGGGTTAATCGCGATGGGATTGGCAGCAATAAACCCAATGCATGTGTTTTATTCTAAGTTTCCTGTTGGTGAAATTACCGCACTTACCTATATTGCGATGGGTTTTTACCTATTAATACGGGTTCTAAATGCAGAAAAAATCACCAAACAAAATATATTTGAACTTTTTCTTTCAATACTTTTATTTAATGGATTTTACTACACAAGAATGAGCTCATTTATGTATCTTCCTATTTTTGCGCTTATTGGGGTACTGTCAGTTTTGTATATAAAAAATAAAGTGAAAAAGAAAGCAATACTAATATATTTAGGTTCTTTAACAGTTACATTTTTTGTTTCATTTGTTTTTTATTTTAAATTCTTACCAATAACGTTTAACAGAATTTATCCAACGACTATGCAAAAACTATTAGGTAGCGCGTCTGATATTAAACTGTTGGCGATTGTTGCTGTTACGGCGGCAGTAATCTTATTGATAAACAGGTTTAACGGGCAAAAGATTTTAAAGAAGACAAAAGAGTTGTTTGAAAAATATATTTGGGTAATCTTTGTAATCCTAATTTTAATAATCGCTTACTTCAGTATTAAACAATATCAATCAATAAACCTTAAAGACATATCGGTAGCAACGAACACCGAAAGATACTGGTATACGGGTGTTAACAGAGTTGAAGCATTGAAACACACAAACCTTTTTGTATTGTCACAGCACATTTCACTAATTGGATTAATTGCTTTGTTTACTGGCACTGTACTGTACGGATTTAAAAAAGAGAAAGATGCAAAAATTGTTACTTTGCTGATTACGACTCTGTACTTTTTATTAATACAAGTTACATTTGGTGATATTGTGAGATACCAATATTACACTGCGAGGTACATATTTTTAGAGATTGTAAATTTCACAATAATCATTCTGGCAATATTTTCATATTTATCGCTAGGTTCTAAACTGCGCTACATTACGTACAGCGCTCTATCGTTAATCACAATCTATTTCTTAATATTTTCATTTGTACAAACATTAGGAACTGAAGGGCAATCAATTAAATTTTATGATGACGTAAGAAACGTTGTTAAGACAAATGACTTATTGATCTTATTTAGAGAACAAACAAATGAAAAGCCGCAAAAATATTTTAATAACTTTGCAACGTTTAGTGTCGCACCATTTAAGTACTATTACGACATGAACGTATTTTCAGTTGAAAATGTTGATAATTTGTTTGGTGAAGATATTAAACTGTTGAGTAAAAACTACAAGAATACGTATGTACTATCAAATGAAAAAATCCAGTCATTGAGTGAAGTAGATGTTTATAAACAAAAATATAGTTACTACAATGTAAGTGATGAATGTACTTTTCACACCTACTCGTTTTTAAAACTAGCAAGTGTTAAGGGTATGGACATTAATGGTGAAATTGGTTGTTTACTTCCTCCGCACAAATACTACACGAGAGAGATGATGTTTTACTTATACAAATTAAGGTAAGTAGACAGCATTAGACGCTATAGGCTTTGTGAGGTATAATCATAACATCTAAATAACCTAAGGAGAGGCTAATGGACAACGAAACAGTTGTTTTACCGAGGCAGGTTGAACTTTTGAGCAAACTAAGAGACGTCTGTTCAGAAGAGGCGATAGAGAAAAATGTATATCCTGTCTTACTTTGTTGGTCTGGACAAGAGATGACCCCCGAAGAGTTTGTTCTTCTAATGTCCATAACAATTTGGGATTACATCAAAACGCCAGGTACTGGACTTGAAATCAGGAAAGTTGACGCACTTATTCCAGGTTTTGTAAAAGCAATATTCGATAACCAGGGGTACGAAAAGGCCATGAGATACTACAACGGGTTACACAATTTAGATAGGCACTAAAAAAAAACAAACACCACATTCACGGTATATCCAAATGTGGTGTTTTTTTACGCATAATTCAAGATTATGGTGACCCCACGGAGAAACACGCTCACTATGTTCGCTACCAATTCTCACTTTGTTCAAATTGTCGAACACGCTTACGCTAGTACGTCCCCTCCGAAATCACAAAAGCGCAACTATCACGCTAGGTGATATCTGCGCTTTTGGTGACCCCACGGAGAATCGAACTCCGATTTCCAGGATGAAAACCTGATGTCCTAACCGTTAGACGATGGGGCCATTCTTAAAAGAGAAAGTTGTATTTTGTATTATACAAAAATTCCCTCAAGATTTTAACAGCTAGTTGTTGTAATTACAACTTAGATAAGCAGGCTGTTGTTATGATATATTCTACTCAATGAAAAATATAGTTGTGATGATTACCAGTTTGGAGCCGTATTCTAACTATTCGAGTTTTTTGGTTCAAGAGTACGAAAAGCTGTCAAAATCAGATAAACCAGAGCTAGTTGTGTATGCACCAACTTCAACGAGGAGTAGACAAACCAGTGGTTTTGGCAAAGTTAAGCCCGTTTGGCAAAAGGGGGTATTATTTTTTGTATCTATTTTAAGCGAACTCTTCATCGATCGTCCAAAAATCGTGCATTTTCAATATGAAACTAATATGTTTGGTGGAGCACTTACAAACTCTTTTTTACCTCTGTTTTTTATGATTTTAAGAATCTACGGATTTAAAATTGTTATTACCCAGCACGCTGTTGTACCCAAAAAGATAATTGACCAGAATTTTGTTGGAATGTTTAGAGGAGGCAAATCAATCATCAAACCAGAACTTCTCATTAGTTTCTTTAATTATTTTGCGCTTGTAACAGGTCTGCTTGTAGAAAAAGTTATTGTTCATACCAATTTATTAAAAAAGTGGTTAACAAATGATTATGGTGTAAAAAAAGAAAAAGTTGAGGTTTTAAGTCACGGTGTAAAAATCATAAATTCGTCTACAAAAGAAAGGTCAAAGGACTTTTTTTATTTTGGTTATTTTGCAAGACGCAAAGGAATAGAAAATATTTTGAGAGGGTTTGCAAAGTTTATTCAAAATCCAAAGTATAAAAATACAAAACTAATTATGGGCGGAGGAGTTATTAAAGGCCAGGAATTTGCGTTTGAAGAAATAAAAAATCTGATTAAAAAACTTAAATTAACTAACAACGTAAACATTTTAGGCTTTTTAGAAAAAGAACAAATCGAAAAACAGTTTAGTCGTGCGTATTGTTGCGTTATACCGGCAGTAATAAGTATTTCAGCAAGCGGACCTTTAGCACAGGCTTTCGGATTTAAAAAATGTGTAATTGCTTCGAAAATAGGAAATTATAATGAAGAGATTACTCACAAGGTTGATGGCTATTTAACATCAAATAGCGACTGGGATAAAGCATTTCTAGAGATTGCTGAAAACCCACAGTTGGTAAAAGAGATAGAGACAAACGTTGCTAAAAAGGCTGTAGCAAGAAGCTGGAAAAAGATTGCAGAGCAACATAGAGATATTTATCAGCAAATTTTGTTAAAATAACAACGTGAATTTCTTAACACATATAATTTTTGTCATAAACACATTTTGGTTAGGAATATCGCCAACGGTCAATGATTACACAGAGGGCGTTGTCGGCCAGCCAAACTCATTTTTACCCAGCCAAACCGTAAATAAAATCGATAACACTATTTCAAGAATGATCTACAGAGGATTGTTCGAATATGACATATACGGTACTTTAATACCTGATCTCGCCGAAACTTGGAGTATTTCAGAGGATGGTCTTGTTTACACAATAAAACTAAAAGATAAGCAGTATTGGTCAAACGGAAAACAAATTAACGCAGACGATTTAATTTATACCTCTTATAAGGTTAGTAATCTTGCGGGTGTGGCAACAGATCGAGTTGACGATTTAACAGTACGTTATACATTACCAAACAAATACTCTCCCTTTCTAAATCTTTTAACAGTCGGCGTTATGCCGGATGAGTCAGAAGAAAAAATGGATCAATTAAATCCAATCAGTAGCGGACCGTTTAAGGTGGCACGCGTTGAAAGAAGTGGCCCAGTAATTAAACAGATTGTTCTAGTTCACGAAAAACCAGAACTTGATATAAGACGTTTAAGTTTCAGATGTTACGCAAATGAAAACGAGATTCTTACAGCAGCAAAATTAGGTGAGATTGATGGATTTGTGTCAGACCAAGAATATTCAATAGACAATTTTGAAAAGTTTAACTTACCTCTGCAAGGTGTTTACTATGCGCTATTTTTTAATTTACGCGATGAAAAGTATCAAGACGTTAAACTTAGAGATAACCTTTTAGCAGCTCTAGACATCGATCAACTAATTTACGAAAAAGGCATCAGAGTTCAAGGACCCATTAGTCGAAGTTCATTTACCGATAAGTCCATCGATTTTGATGGCTCTGCCGATATAAGCGCTGATTATAAAGATTTGACATTAAGAATCACAGTTCCTGATATTAAAGCACATAAAAAAATGGCAGAGAATATCGCGCATATTTGGGAAGACAAATTTGGTTTAGAGGTTAAAACTATCGAAATAGCATCAGACAAAATCGTTGACGAGGCAATAAACCCTAGAAATTTTGAAATATTGTTTTACGGGCAAGAAGTTGATAGAGATCCGGATAGGTATATAAATTGGCATTCAACACAAAAAGATGCTCCAGGGCTTAATTTAAGCGGATTTGAGCAAGTTCGTGCAGACAGGGCGTTAGAAGAGGGTCGAAATGAGCCTGATCAGGCAAAGAGGGTTACACACTACAACGAATTTCAAAAAGTAGTAGTTGAAACGACACCTGCTATATTTTTGTATCACCCATTCAGTAAGCATTACATCTCAAAATATATAGAGGGGGTTGGTGATAAATACACCTTTACCACCGGCGATAGATTTTTAGACTTTATAAACTGGAAACACGTAAAGACTAATTAAAATGTTATAATTCCCCTGTAATTGTGCGCGGTGGCTGTAGTTCAGTGGTAGAGCGCCTCTCTGTGGAAGAGGATGTCGCCGGTTCGAGCCCGGTCAGCCACCCCAAGAAAGCTGGTATTCACCGAAGGTGGATGACAGCTTTCTTTGTGTTTACAGGGATCGAATGCCGGACTGAGCGAAGCGAAGGAGGCGGGGTCGAGTGCTTTTGTATGTTGTGCACCAAAGTGAGCTACAGACAAAAGACACGTGACCGAGTTCGGTCAGCCACCCCAATATCCTGTAGCGTTTGACTCGTATGGTAAAACTGCATATAATTCCAGCAATTATATTTAACGCCTGATCTTAAACCAATTCTGAGAAGGAGGCAGTAACAATGCGTGGGTACGTGTATGTGATTGATTTAATAGTTAACAAAAAGAGTGTATCTGTTTTACAAGACTGTGGTAGATATAAAGGTTATGTTGGTACTGACGGATTTTTGTATAGCACGTTAAAGGATGCAAAGCTCTTTTTTGGGCTACCATTTTGGCGTCACTGGCGAGCGAAGAGGTATGCATTAAAAACTCAGTATGATGTTATTTAAACAAATAAGAACAGTAACCAGTTAAAAAGAATTCTTATAAACTATAGACCTCAGAGAAATAGAATAATCTGGGGTCAAATCATTTTTTGTTGAAAAATGGCATATGTACGTATAAATCCTACTTTTATAAATTGTACAAAAATACTGTAAAATTGCTACAACAGTAAGAAAAGGAAAGGGTTTAAAGTATATTCCTATACCGTTTGAGCCTACGAATAAGGTATTTTGCTTTCCACAAATTACTTAAACAGTCGCAAGTATTAACAACGCGGCTGTTTTTAATTTGCCACTTTCTCAAAAGAAGCTTTTACACAATATGATATAAATAATGTATGGAATTAATCACATATATTAAGAAATTAATTTCACAAAATATCGAATTTATTAAAATTTATCAAAATAAGCATAAGCAAAAAGAAGATGTTGTATTTATGACCAATATTTACGACGAAACAAAAAAAGACAACAAAAGAAATATTTTGTTTAAGTTGCTTTCTCTAAAAATGATAATATTTCTATTTGTTGTTTTAATAGGATTAGCGATTGCTGTTTTTACAATTTCAGTAAAAGAAGATGAAAATATTGTTGAGACAGCTAAACCAGACACAACAGATAGTCTGATGATCACTTTTGCAGAAGTTGCAGGATTAAGCGATCTTGCAATAACGCAAGAACAAACATTATGGACAGCGCAAGATGCAACACTAACACTTTCAAATGCAAAAACTATACGTATAAGTTATGAGAGCAAGAAGAAGATTGAAAAGTTTTTTGAGAATGATGGTTGGGTGAATGAGCTGGGTGATTTTAATTACGTGAGCAAGGATGGCAGAGGTGGGATTGGATATATTGCCCCAAAAGATGAGGACTATAGATTTAAGTCTGCAATGTGTATTATATATTCAGCAGAGAATAAAATTTCCTGCGGGTGGATGCCAACAAAATAATATGAAAAAACAAAATGTATTCGAAATATTAAAGCAAAGAGGTTACGTATACGATACAAGCGATGAGGTTGGATTAAAATTAGCCCTAGAGCAGCCTGTTGCGATGTACATAGGCTTTGACCCTTCAGCGCAGTCATTGCATCTTGGACACCTTCTTTTGCTTATGGCAATGCATTATTTTCAAGAATATGGTCACAAAGTCATTTTTTTGATCGGAGGGGGAACAGGCCTTGTGGGAGATCCTTCTGGTAAAAGTACACAAAGAAACCTTGTAACACGCGAATTCATCGAAGAAAACGCCGTAGTTCTTAAAAAACAGGTTGAAGACCTAGGTTTATTACGATTTTCTGGTGAAAATGCTGCTACGATGGTAAACAATGTTGAGTGGTTAGGAGAGTTTAAGTTTTTAGATGATTTTCTTATCAAAATTGCAAGATACTTTAGTGTTAACGAGCTCGTTTCTATGAGAACTTTCTCAGATAGACTTTCTGAAAATAGACCACTTTCACTTTTAGAATTTTGTTACCCAGCTCTTCAGGCATGGGATTATCTAGAACTTTATAAAAGACACAAATGTAAACTTCAGGCGGGCGGTCAGGACCAGTGGGCGAATATTCTTGCAGGAGTAGACCTTATACGAAAATCAGAAGATGGAGCTAACGTATTTGCTTTGACATTTCCACTATTAACTACTGCAGACGGTGTGAAGATGGGAAAAACAGAGAAAGGTCCTGTTTGGTTGGATGTAAATAGAACCTCAGCATTTGATTTTTATCAATACATTGTAAAAACACCAGATGATATGGTGCCAACACTATTTAAGCTTTTTACATTTTTACCTCTCGAAGAAATTGATTTGATTATAAAATCACCAAAAGAAGCGCAAAAAAGATTGGCGTATGAAGTAACAAAGCTCATTCACGGCGATGCCGCTGCAAAAGAGGCACAGAACGCCGAGAATATACCAGAAGCTAAACTCAAAGACAGTGGTTTAAACATTGTCGAAGTGCTTGTTTCATCAGGATGTTTACCATCAAACAGCGAGGCAAAAAGAAGGATACAGCAGGGAGGGGTGTACGTTGGCGAAGAAAAAGTTGAGAATGTTGATTTTCTTATTAAGTCTGAATGCATCGTTAAATATGGTAAAGGCAAGTTGTTAAAAATCATCAAACCATAAATTAAACTTACCCAATAACCTAGAGCAATTGAAATATATTTTGTGAGTGGTAAAATACTGCAAAGAAACTAAACATAGCAATAAAGGAGAGTTTGGTATGCCAGAAAAATCTTTTAAGGAACTCATTGAGCAGGGTGTAGAAATAAGAGAACATGGCGATCCATCAGCTTCAATACCTATCTTTCAGGAGGCCCATGCTAAAGGAATAACGCATTCGCAGTCGTCTGAGGCATTAAGGCACAAAGGACTTGCGTACGAGCATCTTAGCCAGTTTTACGAGGCGCACAGTTGCTACCAAAGTGCAATTGAAGAAGCACTTTTAGATAACAACATAACCGCAAAAGCAAGGTGCTTGAGACATATGGCATCGGTTTATCTAAAAGAGGGTGAACTTATGAAGGCCATAATTAGATCCAAAGAGGCTTGGACCGAGATTAATAAAATGGATAATCCTCCTGCCGATAAAGTTTGGTTCTCACATGGGATTGTAAAGATTCTTATTCAGGAAGGTGATTCAAAAGATGAAATACGCAAATGGACAAGGATCGAATACGCTGATCTTAAGTACTCACTGAAAAAAGAGAAAAACAAGATTCCAAAAAATGTGTGGCTTACTGGATGGATGATGGACGCTGCGTATGCGTGGTCACCTTGGGCGTTGTTTCTTGTTCCAATTGCTTATTTGATTGCAGCTGCAAACGGTTTGAAACTTAGAATGCGCCAGATTGAAAAAGCAAAGTTGTAAATATTAAGCACCTTATGAATAAAATAGGGTGCTTTTTTATTCAACAAGACTTTGAAATAGCTCATGCTCATTCGCAGACACAGTATTCCAGCTAAATTTTAACGCAGTCGCACGAAGAGCTTCAAACTTTTGATTAATGAGATTAACATTGTCTAAATAGCGATGAACGTTATAAACTAGCGCGTCGACATCACCAACAGGCACTTTATCTAATATGATTCCAAATACACTGTAGGCTGGCAAGTCGTAGCATATTATAGGTAAACCGCAATACATCGCCTCACATATTGAAATTCCCCACCCCTCTTCGTGGCTAGGAAATACAAATAGGTATGAGCCTTTGATGCTTTCGTAGAGCTCTTTACCCGATAGAGGTCCTGCAAATACTATATTGTTTTCTAAATTACTTACTTTAACTCTACGTTTTAGACTATCAACCTGATCTTTGCTGCCTCCGCCAATGATTAAGAACCTGGCGTGGTGATTTTTTGCTACTACTTTTTTCCAGATTGGTATAAATTCATCAATCCCTTTGCTTTGCCTTATTCCTCCTAGAAAGCAAGCTTCGTATTGTTTTGAACCCTGACGAGCAGAATCGATTAAATCTGTGTCAATACCGTTTTTCACAAAAACAATTCTTTTGTCATTTTTTAAAATGCTGTTTGCAATTAATTTGCCTTCTGGTGTGTCGTACAAAAATATTTTGTCAGAATATTTTTTAATTAAACATATTCCAATATTTTGTGATATGTACATCATGGTATTTATCAGCGCATTTCCATTTCTTCTAAACGGTGATTTTATTCTGTGATGGATCATTGAAACTAGCTTTTTATTAAATCTTTTTTTATAAATAACGGCTGGAATTAAATCGTATATGAAATCAGAGGTAGAAAAGCAAATATCGTATTCTTTAAATTCATTAATTAGCTTTATTGATTTTATAAGAGCATACAGATACGAAAGGGATCTTCCAAGTATTGAGCTTTTAAAAATGTTTGGCCACCAGTTAGGTTCATTGATTACATGGTAGGTTGCGTCTAAACTCTCTTTATCTTTAAAAAGATTAAATCCCGTGTCTGTTGTTAGAATTCCGTAAGTATCATCTGGCGCGATTTTTTGCATACCTCTTATTGTTTCAATGGCGCGCTTATCAGAGCCACCAATTCCTGTATTTAGGGAAAAACCTAATCCGTTAATAATATATAGAATCTTCATAAGTAATTTACAAAGTATATTATAATGTTATGGTGGAAAAAAGCCTAGATAATAAGAAAAACAACTCGGATGAAGAAATTAGACTTGACTCTTTTATTTCTCAACACGGATTTTGTTCACGCCGAAAAGTAAAAGAATTGCTTGAAAAAAGGCAGATTACTGTTAACGGCATTGTTGCAAAGTCTATGATGCGAATAAAACAAGATAAAGACGTAGTGAAAGTAGGAAACAAAGACATAAAGAAAAATATAAATATTGAATATATCTTGCTTAATAAACCAATAAACGTTTTAAGTACGACTATAGACACTAGAGGACGAAGGACAGTACTAGATTTTGTGAAAACAAAAAACAGACTTTATCCTGTTGGTAGGCTGGACTACAACAGTACTGGGCTCATACTTTTAACTAACGACGGTGATTTAGCCCTAAAAATTACCCACCCAAGATATCATGTTGAAAAGAAATACGTTGTTGTTGTGGATAAAAATATTACTGAGGATTTTCTTAAATCATTAAAAAATGGTGTGGAGATTTACGATAGTTTAACGATGCCTACAATTGTCAAGAAAAATAATAACCGAGAGTTTGAAATCACGCTTTTTGAAGGAAAAAAGCGACAAATTAGAGAAATGTGTCGTGTTTTGGGCTACGAAACCGTGTCTCTAAGGCGCGTCAGTATGGGTAATTTGTCACTAGGTGATTTAGAGCTTGGTGAGTCGCGTGCGCTTACAGCCGAAGAAATTAAGGGTCTTAAAAATTTAGTAGAAAGATGACGGTCTCAGTTTATTCTCAGAATAGAGATATTTAATCTAATTCGTATATGAAGAAAGTTTTAAAACACAAGAAAATATTGATAATCACTGTTTTTGTAATATTTGTCGTTGGAGGATTTTTTATATATAAAAAAATCACAGACGATAAAGCAAAAGGTGCACAAGAGACACAAGTCATAGCTAAGGCAGAGAAAGGCAATTTAAAATCTACTGTGTCTGTTTCTGGCCAAGTTGAAACTGCAAATTATTTAACTGTAACAACCAGCGTAAATGGAATCGTAAAAGAAGTTTTTGTTAAAGAGGGAGATACTGTTGTTAAGGGACAGAAGCTAATGGAGATAACTTTAAACGCTGCAGGTGAAGAGAGTTTAGCTCAAGCGTGGTCATCGTATCTTTCGGCTAAAAATTCGTTAGAGAGCGCAAAAAATGGACTTTACGCAAAAGAAAGTGCAGTGATTGAGGCAGAAAACTCATTTGATACTGAAAAAGAGGACAATAGCTACCAGTCTGAAGACGAACGTGAATCGTATAAAATAGCTGAGAATTCATATTTATCAACTAAAAACGAATATGAATTGCAAAAAGCTAGTATTTCACAGACGCAAGTAAACTTAAATAAGGCGTGGTTGTCGTACCAAGCTCAATCACCATCCATAGTCGCACCCGGTAGCGGTGTTATTGCAAATATTGTAGTTGTTGAAGGTATGGACATAACAAATTCACTTTCAGAAAGAACATCAGCGACAGTTGCGTCAATAAAACAAGACGGCACACCGATCGCGTCATTAAACGTAAGCGAAGTAGACATTAATAAAATAAGTGTTGGGCAAAAAGTTGAAATCACATTAAACAGTATCGAAGAAAAAGTATTTATAGGAAGTGTTGCGGGTATCGACAAGATTGGTTCAATATCTAGTGGCGTAACAAATTATCCTGTCATCGTTAAGTTTGAGGAAAAATCAGATTTGGTATTACCAAATATGGGTGTAGACGCAGAAATAATATTAGAAGAAAAGAATGATGTTACTTACGTACCAACTTCGGCAATATCTGGAGGAAAAAGTGGAAAACTTTCTGTAGACACACCGGATGGAAAAAAAGAAGTTAATACTGGTATAAAAACAGCAGACTACATCGAAATAGTAAGTGGAATATCCGAAGGTCAAGAAGTTTACGTTAAATCACTTCCAACAAGCGGTTTCAGTTCAGGACAAGGTAGCAGTTTTAGACCCAGTGGCAGCTTTATAATGGGTCCAGGAAGATAAAATGATCGAAGTTTCCAACATATCAAAGGTTTATGAAAATGGTGATGTTGAGACAAAAGCGCTCGATGATATTTCGTTTAACATAAAAAAGGGTGAGTTTGTAGCGATTATGGGACCATCTGGATCCGGTAAATCAACACTTATGCATATTCTAGGTGCTCTAGATACCCCAACATTAGGAAAATATATTTTAAATGGAAAAGATGTTGGCATTTTGTCAGACGATGAACTATCGGAAATAAGAAACAAAGAGATTGGCTTTGTATTTCAAGCGTATAACCTTTTAGCAAGAACATCTGCAATTAAGAATGTTGCTTTGCCTATGGCATACGCGGGTATATCAAAAATAGAACGATTTGAGAAAGGTAAAAAACTTTTAGAATCGGTTGGGCTTGGTGATAAATTGCAAAATACTCCAAATCAACTTTCTGGTGGTCAAAAGCAAAGAGTTGCTATCGCTCGAGCGCTTGCAGTAAGTCCAAGTATTATTCTCGCAGACGAGCCAACTGGTAATCTTCCTACAAAACAGGGCGCAGAAATAATGGATTTATTTTCTGATCTAAACAAAAAGGGTCACACAATCATTGTAATTACTCACGAAGAAGAAATTGCATCACGAGCAAAGCGAATTATTACTATTGTAGATGGAAAAATAAAAAGTGATAGAAAGAATAAAAATGACAATAAATGAGCTATTTGAAGAAAGCATAGACGTTTTAAGAGTAAATAAACTAAGAACAGGGCTTTCTATTTTAGGAATAGTTATTGGGATAGGCTCAGTGATTGCTCTTATGTCGTTAGGTTACGCAAGCCAGGTCAGCGTAAAATCACAAATCCAGGCATTAGGATCTAATCTGCTAATTGTTAGGCCAGGTTCAAGCCAACAGGGATTTTTAAGAAGTTCCTCAAATGCAACTACCTTAACATACGACGATATGCTCGCAATCGAATCATCAAACCGATTTACAACTGTAGATAGTGTAGCAGCAGAATATTCAGGAAGAATGCAGGTTTCATATGGTTCAAATAACGAGAATTACTCAGTATCTGGTGTAACAGAAGACTATTTTAGTTTAAGAAATCTTAATACTGAATACGGTTTGTATATAACAGAACAAGACAACCTATTAAAGAATAAAGTTGCAGTAATCGGCGCATCCGTGGTAGAAGATTTATTTGAAAACGAAGAACCTCTTGGAAATAATATAAAAATAAACGGGGGAAACTATAAAGTAATTGGAGTTTTAGAAAGTAAAGGATTCAGTGGAGGTGGTGCAAATTCTGACGAAACTGTATACATCCCACTACTCACGGCACAAAAAGCTCTATTTGGTGTAAACCATGTATCAAACATTTACGTAGGTGCCTCTGATGAAAGTATGATGGAGGCAGCAGAAAATCAACTTGGATTCTTTTTATTAGAAAGACATGGTTTTAAGCAAGTATCTGAGGCAGATTTCTCTATAAGCTCGCAGGCGGATATTTTAGAAACTGTAACAGAAGTTACACAAACATTTACAACCTTACTAACAGGAATTGCCGCAATATCTTTAGTAGTCGGTGGTATAGGGATTATGAACATAATGCTCGTTACTGTTACTGAACGAACTAGAGAAATTGGCATACGTAAAGCCTTAGGTGCAAAAAGACGCGCCATTACATCACAGTTTTTAATTGAGGCTATAATTCTGACGCTCTCTGGGGGAATCATCGGAGTAATTGTAGGTGTTGCAGTATCTTTAATAATGACAAAAGTAATGAGTCTTCCGCAAACCCTATCAGTTAGTTCAATTTTTATTGCGTTTTTTGTCTCTGCTCTTATCGGTATAGTTTTTGGACTTTATCCCGCAAACAAAGCTGCAAAATTAAACCCTATCGACGCATTGAGATATGAATAGCCATTATATGCTATTATCACACCATGAGCTTGCGAATTTATAAGAAACAACTGGACTATACATATGCATTTGGCATTTTTCCAACAATAGAACTTCTTGAAAAAGCACCTGAAAAGGTTATGGCAGTGCTAATTAATGATACTTCTGAAAAATCAGATGGTGTAAAAAAGATTAGAGAGTTGTGCATAAAACACAGGATCACATTTGATAATGGGCCAAGAGCAATCTCAAAGATTGCAAAGAAAGAAAATACTCATGCGGTTGGCGTTTTTAGAAAATATAAAAAAGAATTAAACGCTGATGAAACACATATTTTATTAGTAAATCCATCTGATATGGGTAACGTTGGTACCATAATTCGCGCGATGGCGGCTTTTGGAATTAAAAATCTTGCGATGGTTAGACCTGCAATTGATATTTTTGACCCAAAAGTTGTCAGATCCTCAATGGGCTCATTTTTCGATTTGAACTTTGAATATTTTGATACTTACAGACAATACGCAGATAAATACCAAAAACATATTATGTATCCTTTTGTTCTTGGCGGTAAATTTGAATTAGGTAAAGTACAGTTTAAAAATCCCGCAACACTTATATTTGGTAATGAGGGCAGTGGTTTAGATCCTTATTTTGAGCAAATGGAAAATACTGTGGCAATAAAACACACAAATAAAGTGGATTCACTTAATCTTTCGGTTGCGGTTTCAATTGTGCTTTACGAAAACTTTAAAAAATAATTATTCGCCTTGATATTTTCCACTATCTGCAAGGGTATTCATTTTAAGCCTTTTTACAAATTCTTCTCGAGCGGCGTCAACATTCTCATCTTTACCAGCCCAAATAACCCCCGGAGGACCTTCAATAGCTCTAAGGTATGAAAAGGCAATTTCCCAAGGAAGAGGTTCTCTTTTTGCAATTTCGTTTAAGTTTTGGGTTGCTTCTTCTGGTTCTTGCCCTCCAGATAAAAACACGATGCCGGGTACTTCTGCAGGCACAGTGTAGGTTAAAGTTCTTACCGTTGCGTCAGCTATTTGCTCAGGTGTTATTTCTTGTTTACTCTCGCTACCTGGTACAACCATGCTTGTTTTTAATATGATCCCTTTAAGATCTACTTTATATTCACCCAAAACCTCAAAAACCTTTCGTAGTACTCTTTTTGTAATCTCTTCGGCCTTTTCAATCGTATGTGGCCCGTCAAGAAGAACTTCTGGCTCAATCATAGGTACAATACCGTATTTTTGGCAAAACAGTGCATATTCGGCGAGACCCACGGCGTTAGCCTCGATACATTCATCGGTTGGTAAACCTAAACTCTCGTTTATTTTAATGACAGATCTCCATTTAGCCATTCTCGCACCATTCTCATAATATTTAGCTAAACGTGGTTCAAGATTATCTAAACCTAGTGTAATTTTTTCTCCCGGAAATTCTGGTAATTCAACAGTTCCCTCATCTACTTTAATTATTGGAATAATACCTTTCTCAATTAGTATTTGCCTAAAGGGTTTACCATTAGAATCGTTTTGCCAAAATGTTTCGTCAAATAAAATTATGCCTGTGATATATTTTTCCAAATCCGGAGTGCTTATAAAAAGCTCTCGATATTTTCTCCTTAACTCGTCAGTTGGTGTAATACCAGCTTTTTCTAAATTTTTGTTAGCAGAGCCTACACTCTCATCCGATGCGAGAATTCCTTTACCTGGCGTCATTGCCTTTTTTGCGATTTCATATAGATCATTATTTTCCATAGGGTAATCTTATCAAAGTTGATGTTTTAATAAAGGATTATATAATCAGGTGTGATGATGAAGAAAGATTATCCTAAAATCACAGTTGTTACTTGTACTTATAACAGCGAAAAATACCTAAAAAAGGCTTTAGATAGCGTTGAAAACCAAACTTACACCAATATAGAGCACATTTTTAACGACAGCCACTCTACAGATGGTACGCAGAAGATAATTGATGATTATATTGAACGCAACAAGGACAGATATCCAATAAAAGTTATTAAAACACCTGCAAAGGGTGTTGCAAACGCATTAAATATGGCAACACCGCATGCAACCGGTGATGTTATTCATTTTTTACATTCTGACGATTACTATATTTCAGACGATGCGTTAGAAAGAGCAGCAAAATACTTTAAAAAGGATCCTAAACTACTTTGGATTACAGGTAATCTACCTTTAGAAGTTGGTGGCACTAGAATAAATATAAATCTTGTACAAATAATAAGTATAAATCCAAAAGTAATTATGTCGATTACAAACATGATGTCTCATGAAAATACTTTTATTAAAACAAAAGAATTAATTAAATGCGGTGGTTTTGAAGAGACAAACGAAATTACAGTTGAATACAGACTTTGGCTAAGAATGCTTAAAAAGTCTATGCCATTTTTAGTTAATGAAGAATTTACAGTGTTTATTATCAACAAAAATAGTACATCTACAGGAAGCCTACTAAATTTCATGCATGCTATAAAAGAAAGTTTTGATACTAAGAGGCGCGAAAAGGTTGCACTTCTTATCGGCAGTTATGAAGAACGTAAATTTTATAAACGTTACACAGCTCTTTTAAAGGATTTTGATAGAATACTTAGTCTGATAGAATCTAAAAATGTTAGAAGAGGAAAGGACAGAGTTGAGAAAACCTTTAATCAAATATTCAAAAAGAAAAACAATAGCAATAACAGTAAACAATGAGGGTGATATTATTATCAAAGCGCCACTACACTCGTGCGTAAAAGATATTGAAAAGTTTGTTATTTCAAATCAAGACTGGATTTTTAAGAGACAAAAACTTCAACAAGATAAAAGGACAAAGTTAAACTCACTGAACTTCGATGAATCTAAAATAAATTTCTATAAAGAGGATTCACGAACAAAACTACTTAAGATGGTGAGACAATACGAGCAGACGCTAGGAATTAAAGTGTCTTCAGTAAAACTTTCTGGCGCTAAAAGGAGATGGGGTTCTTGTACAGCACAAAAGGGAATTAGATTAAATTGGAGATTGTATTTCGTATCAGACAAAGTACTTGAGTATGTTGTTTTTCATGAGCTCGCACATACAGTGCATCTAAATCACTCAAAATCATTTTGGAAATACATATCGATCGTGATGCCAGATTATAAAGAGAGAAGAAAAGAGTTAAGAGGCTACGATTATTTATTGCTAATTTAAACGTTGAACAGTTTATTAAGTATTCTAGATATAAGATCGGTTCCTTTTCTAAAAAACAATCTTTCATTCATCAACAAATCTAGCATTAGGTTGGTAATGCTTGTGATAAACATTGCGAATAATTTAAGTCTTGGAAAGAAAAGAAAGACCAAAATCAACACTGTTGTGAAAGTAATGAATTTAACGAGATAGTCTTTTGATTCAGAGAAACTCATTCTTATGGCGCTCTTCATTCTTTGAATTTTTGAAATCTCAACATCTGCTTGTCTGTAGTGTTTTGTAGCTACCGCAATGAGCCTAATAAGGTTTCTTATTATTTCAAAAAGAATACTGAAAGCGACTAGGTAGATAGTGACCATAATCTGGTGAGAATAATTTGTGCCTCTTAGCATAAGGTCATAGTTACCAATAAATGCGTTGATAGGTACCTTTAAATTGTCGGGTAAAAAGAAGAGATTTTTTAAATCCATTGTTAAGAAGAACAGAAAGATTACAACTTCGAACGCATCTGCGAAGTAACCTTTAAATCTTAGTCTTACCGAGTCTGCCCACGTAATAAGAGTTACATTTTCTACTGGTTTATTTAATATACCAACTGCAACAACAAGCGCGACTGTTAGAACTATGGTAAGTAAAGTTACATCATTTTCCATACCTACACTTTTGTACAAAATAATCAGACCAATATAAATTATAATTGCAATCCATATGGCAATAATCGGAGTTATGAAATAAATAAAATCCTTCAGCAATGTGATAAATCTTTCGTATAGTTTCTTTAGAATATTAATTGCGTCCAATATTGTTAGAGATCCCTCAAGAACGACATCTAAGAAGGAACCTACTTCTGATTTCATTCCTACTATTACTAAAAAGCCTAAAACAAGAAATACCGCAACAATTATTAACATCATTATCCAAAAGAAATTTAAAAACGCAGTAAAAATAGCTGGGTGTAAGAAGGCAATTGCCGTTAACAACGCGCCAATAATAAACAGCGTTGCCAATGTCTTAAATGCTTTGCTATTAATTTTTGGTGGGTTATATGTATTTTCAGTCATTTACTTTAGTTAGAATTTCATAACCATCGGGCGTTACAAGAACTGTGTGCTCTTCTTGAGCAAATAAGCCTCCGTCTACAGTTTTTGTATGCCAAAAGTTGCTATGCTCAAGAACGTTGCTATTTTCACATACTAGAGGTTCAATAGCAAGTGTCATACCTGCTTGAAGAATAGGCCCAATGTTAGGCTTACCAAAACAAGGTATTTCGGGTGCCTCATGCATAGCTTTACCTATTCCGTGGCCCGCATACTCTTTAAGCACCGAGTAGCCCTCTTTATAGGCTGTTTTTTGTATAATATTCGATAAATCACCAATCCTAGCACCCGGTTTAACGCATTCTATGGCATTATAGAGAGCTTTTTGTGCAGTTCTCATAATTCTATCCTTATCTTCTGATATTTGACCCACACCTAATGTTATTGCGCTATCAACAAATACCCCCCTATAACCGATAACCGTGTCGATAGTAAGAAGGTCGCCGTTTTTAAGCTTTCTGCCTTTAACAGGAAAGCAATGAACTGATTCTTCGTTTAAACTTAAGCATAGCCCGGTTGGATAAGGAGTAAATCCACTTGGTGCGTAGCCTTTACAGGCTGCAATAACGCTGTAATCGGTACACAGTTTAATGAATGAATCTTCTAGGTCAAAGGAGTCAACTCCGGGTTTTACCTGCGTTCTAAGCTTATTTAGTATTGTTCCTAAAATAAATCCAGCTTCGCGCATTAATTTAATTTCTTCAGTTGTTTTTATTGGTATTTTATCCATAAAACCTAGACATTATACCAATAAATGTGTGTTTTCGTCGATTTTACAACCTTTTTAGTCTTTAGACGCTCCCAAAGCCAATTCTATCCGGAACATACTTTTCTTTACTAAGCATGCTCGCTGGTGCAATTACAAACCTTCCCCACCTGTTATTTATCTTATCTAACATGTGAGTTAGATTTTCGCTTTTTTTAACATCCTCAAAAAGTCCTAACTGCACAGTAGCTACGCTTACAAGGTTGAAGCATGAAATCCCCAAAAGTCTTATAGGTTTTCTTGGAGATAGGTTAAAAAGGTTTATGATCTCCTTATAAATGTCCCTTGAGTCGAAAATAATTCTTTTTGTTTTTCTACTCTGATGCCACGATGTATGGTCTCTATAAACCAAGTAGAGACAGAGACCTTGCGTCTTATACCCAGAGTTTCTAAGTCTGAGCCCCATTTTTTCAACGAGTTTAATTAAAATAGGTTTTATCTCTCCAAGTGTAGTCATTGGTTTGGGTAGAGCATACTGATGACCAAAACTCTTACGCTGATCTTTATAATTTTCTATTTCGTAGCCTCTTAGTTTTAAATACCAGTAATGCCCAACGACCGATTCAAAAACAGTCTTTAATTTGTAAGAAGGTGAGTTGTAAAAATCCAACATTGTAAATATATCGTGACTATTTAGTCTAACTGCAGATTTTTCACCTATGCCTGTTATATCTATCAGAGTTAAGTTTTTATAAATTTCTAGGTAGTTATGTTCATTTATTTCCTCAAGGCCATCAGGTTTTTTAAGGTTTGATGCCATTTTGGCTAAAAACTTATTCTTTGAAATTCCTATCGAGACTGTAATGTAATCACCAACTTCATCTTTAATTCTTTTTTTAATTTCCGCACCGATGTTCATCAGCCCAAGTTTATACTTTGGAGTGTTTTCAAAGTTAAGCACAAACTCGTCAACAGATTTTGGTACTACGTCGTCTGTGTATTCTAAAAGAAGTTTTTTTAGTTGGTGATGAATATATCTATACTTATTAGGATCTGGGGTGAGTATAACAATCTGGGGACAAATCTTTTTTGCCTCTTCAACTCTAAAGCCTAATTTTATCCCTAGCCTTTTTGCTTCAACCGACGGGGCAAGAATAATTCCTTTTGGCGAATCGTAGGCTGCGACTGCGATGGGTTTATATCTAAGTAGGGGATTTGCTTGTTGTTCAATTGTCGCAAAACAAGAATTCAAGTCTATGTGCATAAAATATGCAGGAGCAATATTAAAGTCTAGATTAGCTAAAATTCTCATCGTCTGTGTCTTCTAAAAACCAATTTAGTGAGTTCGCATAGAGTAATAATCTAAAGCTTATAGTTTCACTGGATACTGAAAACACGTGTATTGTTTCGGAGCCTTTTTTGAATGTATGGTAAAGACCTTGTTTGGTGATTTTGTAGACCTTGCCATGCCACTTAACAGCTGTAATGATGGTTTTTCTCTTGGTATTATCATAAAAGGAACATACTGAAATAGGGTCTTTAATAGGCTGTACCATGATATTTATTTTACCAAATACCGAAGAAAATGCGAATATATAATAAACTAACCTCTAGCTTTGACTTTTAATAAAAACATGCCATAATCGGTTTATGGCAGGAAAAAAATCTAAAATCAACTTTTTATTAAAAATTCAAGAAAAAATCAAAAATAAACATACACAAAAAATCTGGTTATTTTTAAAATCAGACCCTATTTTAAGAAATGTTCTAATCGCTCTAGTTGCATTTGCTATTTTTACAAATTTAAGTTTACTAAGACTCGGCCCAGTCACACTATCACAAGAAAAATTTATAAACGTCATAGGAACTTATACATCAGTTGAAAATAATCAAATTGCTACCTATGTGGTCACCGTATCACGAACTGGTCAAAATAAGGATGTTGTCACAGGTGAACTTTCTGGTGATATAAAATCAATGACTGAGCTTGTGAAAAACTTTGGAATTGACCCATTAGATATAAAAACTACAAGCAGCTATGTCTATCAACTTGATGATCAGGTAGCGCCGGTAGTAAATCAAAAAGGGTTGGCACAGCCAAAACTTTGGCGAGCAAGCAATAGTCTTGAAATAAAACTCAAAGATATTAATAGAGTTTCAGAGTTATCTGCGCTTATATCTTCTCAACCAAACGTAGAGGTGTTTGGACCAGACTATTATCTAGACGAGGAGAAAATCGATGAGGCAAGAATGCTGGCTAACGCTATCGACGCGGCAGAAGATAAAGCGCTGTTTATAGCTAAAAACAAGGGTAAGTCTTTAGGTAAAATAATTAGTATCGAAGAGCTTGGTAGATCATCTTCAGTATTTAACGGCAATATTTTAGGAATGGGTAGCGGTGGTGAGGGAGATGAATTTCAACCCGGTAGTACAAAGATTACAAAAACAGTGCAAGTAAAATTCGAGTTGAGATAGTTAAACAACCAAATTTACAATTTTATTTTTCACATAAATAAATTTCTTTACGGTTTCTTTTGTTGCGTACTTTTGCACCGCAGATTCTGAAAACACGAGGGTTTTTATTTCTTCTTCAGGTGTGTCAACTTTAACTTCAATTTCATGTCTCAATTTTCCATTTATTTGAATTGGCAACCTTACCGTGTCGTCAGTGACTAGAGTTTTATCAAAAAGTGGCCAATCATGAAGATGGATGCTATTTTCTTTTTTCCATATTTTAAATTCATTAAATTCTTGCCACAAATGTTCAGTAATAAATGGCGCAAATGGCGCTAAGACTTTTAAGAAAACTAAAAAGTTTTGTTTATTGAGATGCTTTTGCTTTTTCGCCTCATTTACATAAATCATCAATTCAGAAACTGCCGTGTTCATTTTTAAATCTTCAAGCATTTTAGTAATGTTTTTAATCATCTTATTCAGTAAAATCACAAGTTCTTTGTTGTCGTCTTCTTTTGAAACTTTTGTGCTCAGTTGAAATACATTGTTTATAAATCGATAGCACGCTTTTATTCCATTTTCGTTCCAAGGATATGTTTCTTCGTAGGGTCCAATAAAAGAGAGGTAAACACGTGCTGCGTCAGCTCCATAACTGGCTAAAACGTCTTCAGGGTTTACGACAAATTCTGGTCTTGACTTCGACATTTTTCTACGGTCACCTCCCAAAAGTAATCCGCCGCTCATTCTCCATTGAAAAGGTTCTGGTGTTGGAACTAGACCATCCTCATAAAGGACCTTGTACCAAAATCTCGAGTACATTAAATGCGCTGTGGTGTGCCCGGCGTCACCGAAGTATTTATCAACCGGCATCCAGTACTTTAACTTTTCAAAATCAGCAAATGCCTCATTATTTTTTGGATCAATGTACCTCATAAAATACCAATTTGAACCCGCCCAAGTTGGCATTGTGTCCGTTTCGCGCTTTGCTTTTTTTCCATCTTTTGTTTTTACATTGAACCATGCCGGCACTTTTTCTAATGGAGCTTTACCTTCTTCTGGTAAAAA
Organism: uncultured candidate division WWE3 bacterium; assembly: GCA_963765125.1. GTDB lineage: Bacteria > Patescibacteriota > WWE3 > UBA101185 > UBA10185 > CAVXUZ01. Next base: position 214,700 of record CAVXUZ010000005.1, on the reverse strand, counting down.
ATCTTTTAGGATAGGAAGTTTTACTGGTAAATCATAATCGGCGACAATTTTGCCGTCTTCTGTGTACATTAAAGGAATCGGATCTCCCCAATATCTCTGTCTCGACCATATCTGATCTCTAAGTTTGTACGTCTTAATTTTTTCTGCGTAACCCTTTTCTATTAAGTACTCTGAAATAGCTTTCAGTGCTGTTTCTGAATCTTTACCATTTATAATTTCTGAATTTACCGCGATACCATAATCTTCAAAAACATCATCAATCTTTAATATCGCATGTTGAGTACTTTCAGCAGGGTTATCAACTACACGCACGATATCAATTCCATACTTGGACGCAAATGCAAAATCGCGCTTATCGTGCGCTGGTACACCAACTACCGAGCCTGTTCCATAATCACCAAGCACAAAGTCTGATACCCAAATAGGAAGTACTCTATTGTTTAATCGATTAATCGCGTACTTACCTGTGAAAACGCCTGTTTTTTCTTTACCCTCGTCTATTCTTTCAATATCAGGTTTTTCTAAAGATTTCACAATATATGCGTTAACGTCTGGATTTTCTTCTGCAATTTTTTTGGCGAAGTCGTGCTCTGGAGCTAACGCAATAAATGTTGCACCGTAATTTGTATCTGCTCTAGTAGTAAAACATCTTATTTCTATTTCTGGATTATTTTCGAGGGGGTATCTTATGCAAAGGCCTTCTTTTCTACCAATCCAATTTCGTTGTCCATTTTTAACCGAGTCAAAGTAATCTACATCTTCTAATCCTTCAAGGAGTTTATCTGCATAATTAGTAATTTTCAAAATCCATTGTTTTAGATTTTTTCTATAAACAGGGTAACCATCTCTTTCTGATTTTTTTCCTGATGGACTTTTTGGGTCTGATAATACTTCTTCATCTGCTAAAACACCTAATTCTTTACACCACCACACCGGTAAATCTTTTTGTTCTACAAGACCCTTTTCGAATAATTTCAAAAATATCCATTGTGTCCATTTGTAGTATTCAGGGTCTGATGTATTGATTTCGCGATTCCAATCAATTGCGTACCCCATGTCCTGCATTGCAATTTTAAAATTATTTGTTGCATCGCGTGTAACCTCTTGCGGAGTTTTCTTATCCTTAATAGCGAATGTTTCGGTAGGAAGACCAAAAGAGTCCCATCCCATCGGGTACATTACGTTGTAACCACACATTCTAAGGTACCTAGAATATATTTCAGGTACCGTATAACGCATCATATGCCCGACATGAAGATATTTTCCTGATGGATAGGGGAGTTCTGCAAGTATATATTTTTTGGGTTTTTCTGAAAAATCTACAGCCTCGTAAATGTTGTCGTCAAACCATTTCTTTTTCCACTTAGCTTCTATTTTAATGTGATCATAATCATTCATTGGATTGATGATAGAAATAATACTTTGTTGTGTCAACTTATCTTGCCTTTGATATCTGGGCGCGTAGTGCTTTTCTTATATTGCTTCTTGCTCTTGGAGTTTTTACGCTCGTTAACCAGTCTCTACTTACATTTACTTTATTGCCTGTTTTTATTAGTACTCTGTCTCCATTTTCAACAATTTGCGTAAGTTTCTTCATCTCATCGTTAACTAAGGCACCAGCACATTTATTTCCTATGTCGTCATGGATTGCGTAAGCAAAATCCAAAACTGAAGACCCTTTAGGCAACTCGATAATATCTCCTTTAGGTGTGAACACATAAACATAATCCTTAAATAAATTAATATTTTGATCTTGATAGTCATTACCAAACTTTATTTCTTTTAACCAAAAGGATTCTTTTACTCCATGTTTTTTGAAAATATCTCCCATCTTGTAAAATAAATGACTGGATTTTCCATATTCATTTTGTTCGTGCATATCGTAAGTTCTAATCTGAATTTCAAGTGGATAATCTTTCTCTATATAAAAATAGCAATGTAAAGACTGGTAACCGCTTTGTTTCTTATTTTCTATGTAATCGTCACGATGTTTATAGTCTTCATCCCACACTTCTTTAAGAAGGTCCTCAACCTTGTAGCACTCATCAACTGTGTTTACTAAGATTCTCAATGCAGCGATGTCAGCAACGCTAGAATAATCGTAAGAATCATCTTTTTCACTGTGTAGTTTATATTTCTTATATATTGAATATTCTGATTTAATTCTGTAAGAGACGGTTGAATGAATTCTATTGTCATCGAGATATTTTTTTATCATCTCAGAAATTTCTTTGAGATAGACATTTGAGAATGAGCTAATTTCAGTCAGTATATTTCTTATCTTGCTGTACTCACCAGGAAATAAAACTCTAAAACTATTCTTTTCAATTTCTACAGCAAATGGTTGCAATCCAACAAATCTGCAAAGAGGTGCATAAATATTTAATGCGCGTTTTGCTGACCTTATTCTTTTATCAGGCTCTAACATATGCAATGATCGTGAATTCTCTAACTTATCTGCAAGTACTATTAGTAAGACGTCTAGGTTTTTAGCTAAACCAAGAAAAGCTTGAATTACAAGACGTGTGTTTCCTTCTGTTGCGCTTTCGTGAAGTACCATCGAGTTTGATGTTTTGACGTATGATTCAAGAATTTCATAAACTTCTGTTGGCATTTTCTTTTTGATGATTTTTAAAGTGTTTTCTATATCAACATCTTTATTGACGTCATGAAGCATGGCTGCTGCCAAAACGTTTTCATTTCTTATTCCTATTCCCTTAAGGCGATCGGCAACCTTTTTGGCGTGATTTAAGTAGCTTTCACCATTTAAACGTTCTTTTCTTTTATATAGCTCTGTTGCCAGTTTTTCGGCTTTTTTTGTTAATTCCGTCACGAAGATATTTTAACAAATATTCATCACCAAACCTTAAAAGAACTTGCTTTTGTCCCCTTTCTATATTAGTATTCCTCTGTTATGGCGAAGAAGAAAAAGGGAAATAGAATATTAATAGGTCTTGAGTGCACTGAAACAGGTATAAGAACCTACGTAACTCAAAAAAATAAGCTAAATTCTGCAGAAAAGCTTGAGTTGATGAAATATAACCCAAAACTAAGAAAATATACTCTTCATAAAGAAGTCGCGCGTTTAAAGTAATAAATCTGCTAAAATCATTGTGTGATTAAAACGAAATTCAAGTTTTCGTTAATTTTTTATATTACCGTTATATCCCTTATAGCTAGTACTGTATTAACCATCTACTCAGTAAGACATACCGAGAGTGAGCTTGGTATGGTTGATAAATCTACTTTTAGAGAACGGGTTGTCGATAACGTAAAAGAGCTATTTAGAGCGCTTAAATAATACGGTTGGTTGACTTTTTGCCCCAATCAAGTATAAATAGTTGTTATGTCAATACAAAACGAATCCTCAAATATTAAGTCTTTAAAGCCTTCTATTATCACAGTCATTTTATTTCTATTTGGTTTAGGTGCTGCATTCTATATTGGAAAATTAAGCACCGAAGTAAAGTATCTTAAAGAAGGTACAGGCATAGGACAAAAACAAGAACTTGGCGCTGCACCAGACGAAGATCCAGGACTTTTAGCTCCAGCTAACGTTCAAGGACCAACCGCGCAAGATTACATTTATGGAAATAAAGACGCAAAATTTGCGCTGATCGAGTACTCAGACTATGAATGTCCCTTTTGCCAAAGATTTCACGAAACAGCCCGACAAGTAGTAGATAGCTCTAACGGTGAGATAATGTGGATTTACAGGCACTTTCCTTTAACGCAGCTACATCCAGGAGCTGAACCAAAAGCATTAGCCGCTATCTGTATCGGTGAACAGACAGGAAATGAAGGATTTTGGAAGTTCACAGACGCACTTTATGGTAACAGTGAGGTAATTAGCGACTTAAATCCAGTACTAAACACAATCGCAGGCTTAGATAAGACCAAATACACCGAGTGTATATCTAGTGACGAAGCCGCACAGAGACTTAATGATGATATTGCAAGTGCAACCAGCGCAGGTGTTACAGGTACCCCAGGTAACTTTGTAATGAATGTTGAAACAGGCGAGGCATTAACATTGTTTGGTGCTGTACCAGCAGAAACAATTAATGGCGCTTTCGATATTCTAAAAGAACAATAAATACCATAAAGTGATAAAATAGCTTTTATGGATAGTATCTGTGGAGCTTTGTACGTTATTGCGACCCCAATAGGAAATTTAGATGATATTACCTTTAGAGCGATTGAGGTTCTAAAAAGTGTAGATTATATACTTTCTGAAGATACTCGCGAAACACAAAAAATCTTACAAAAGTACAACATTACTGGTAAATCTCAACTTATATACACTGATCAGAAACACACAGCAGTTTGTAAATCTATAATTGACCTTCTCAAAGATGGAAAAAACATTGCGTTAGTCTCCGACAGCGGGACGCCGGTGATTTCAGACCCTGGATACAAGCTGATAGTTGAAGTTATAAAGAATGGAATAAATATTATATCTGTTCCTGGGCCTAGCGCGGTAATATCTGCTCTAGCTGTGTCTGGGTTACCAACAGATAAGTTTATATTTATGGGCTTTTTACCAAAACAAAAATCAAAAGTTTCTGAACTTCTGAGTATTTATGGAAAAATGGACGCAACTTTAGTTATCTACGAATCTCCTTACAGGGTTGAAAAGCTGTTAAATGAAGTCTTTGTCACACTTGGAAACAGACAAGTATGCCTTGTAAATGACCAAACCAAAATGTTTGAAAAAATAATCAGAGGAACTGTTGAGAAGGTGTTAAAATCAAAAATTGTAAATAAAGGAGAATATGTTGTCTTAATCGCAAAAGAGGGTTTTTACTTATGAACAAAGAAATATTTGAAACAGAGAGTATTCATCTTAAATCAATCGTCGATAAGCTCAATGACGCTAACAATGTAATAACTGAAAAGCTTGCGGCATTAGGAAAAGATAATTTAGATAAACTTAAAGACCTAAGAGAAGACCCTGAAACTAGTGGACTTGATTTTAATACCTTTATTGAACAGCTTCACCAAGAGAATCAGAATTTCAATGTAAAAGATAAGTTTAAAAGGCTTGAAGAAATTAGCTTTTTAGTGAAGGAGCCTTATTTTGCAAGAATTGATCTTCAGCAAGAGGGTGACGAAAAATCTTTTTATATTGGGAAATTTGGTTTTACTGAGAAAGTACCAATTATTACCGACTGGAGAGCAAAAGTTGCATCAGTGTTTTATAGGTACAGATACCCGCAAAAAGGCATTAAATACGATACACCCGATGGTTTGGTGATTTCTGATTTAAATCTAAAACGAACCTTTGAAGTAGATTCGGGTGTACTCGTAAAATATTTTAATAATGATTTAAATTTGGACGAAAGTGAAATTATTTCAGAAAAAATTGAAAAAAGAACCGGGGGAGTACTTGAAGACATTGTCGAAACAATTCAAGAATCTCAACTTGATATTATTGAATCGGACCCAAGGCATCTGACAATTGTTCAAGGTTGCGTAGGAAGCGGAAAAAGTACAGTCGCAATACACAAACTTTCTCATATATTTTTTAATCATCCAGATTTAATACATCCAGAGCGCTCAATTCTAATTGCAAAGAATCAAATTCTAGTGGGTTATTTGTCCACACTTTTTCCAAAACTAGGTATTTTTGATATTAATTATAAAACTCTTAGAGAGGTACTAATAAACATTGTTTTTCGTGAAGAATTACAAATTAGAATCGATAATTTAGATACACAAAGTCTGAACGGTTTTAGCGAAAAGGATTTATTTTCAATTAGAAATCAATTAAACAAAATACACAGCAAAGTTGAGAACCAGTTAACGAAGCTTTTTAACAACGAAGATTTCGAGTCGTATGGAGGTTATAAGTACAGCCAAAACTACACTCCTTATGAAAACATAAACGACATAATGTCTGATTTAGAAGAAGAGCTAAATAACCAGCAAGACTTAATCAAGGATAATCCTAAATCTATTCGAGCTGTTTTTTACCGCGACAACATTAGAACTATCAGAAGAATTATTACAAAATTGAGAAAAATAAAGCTTGAGTTGTTTAATGTCGATTACGTAAGATTTATAAAACATAATAATATAGACGTCAGTAAGGATTTGAGTTACAAAGACGCACTGATATACGTTTTTGCATATTTGGAGATTGTAGGTTTTACCAAATTCAAGAAATATGAATATTGTGTTGTTGACGAGGGGCAAGACTTTAATCTTTTAGAGTACATCGTGCTGCAAAAAATAGTTCTTCACGGACGAATGTGTATTTTTGGTGATCTTAACCAGGGTTACGTAGAGGAGGGTGTTGAAAAGTGGGAAGACATTTCAGAAACAATCAGTGGGGGAAAGAAAACAAAGTTTTTTAGTTTAGATACTAACTACAGAAGTACTAAGCAAATCATCGACCTCGCCAATAAGATTTTGTCACCATACACAGATAGGTTTTTACCAAAATCCATCAATCGTATAGGAAAAGAGCCTAAATTAAAGGATTATTCTGATAGTAGCCAGATGCTAGCTGACCTTTCGACTAATATAGAAAACGATATTAAACATTTAGATAAAAGCATTGGCTTAATCTGCATGGATGAAACTTATTACGAAGATATTAAAAACATACTTATGAAACAAAATCTCGAGGACGACAGACTGGTCGAGTTAATACCAAACCAGAGAATATCTTATCTTCCAAAGGGTGTGTATTTCACCAAATTTGAAAATTGCAAAGGCTTAGAATTCTCAAAACTGTATGTCGTAGGATTAAATATTGATAAGTTAAATTCATTTGTTGATGCAAAAAAAGCTTTTGTTGCAATTACAAGAGCAATGAATGATTTGGCAGTGTATTATATAAAATAGAAATGCTGAAAAGAATCGTCAAACTAATTCCAATATCGATAATTATTCTAATCTCGGCGGTTTTACGACTTCAAAATTTGGGCTACTCTGACTATCAAGGTGATGAGATTAAAGCATTTTTTGACCCTACGGGCGCTGAAAATATCGGAGACTTTCTACTAACACAGCGAAAAGGTCCAGGACAATTTTTTATAACATTTTTAATAAAATTGATAGACCCAACATACAGCAGTGAGTTACTTGCAAGATTGCCTTTTGCTATTGCGGGTATACTGGCCGTATTTTTCTTTTATAAGCTAATTAAAAATGTATTTGACGAAAAAGTTGCCTTTTACGCTGCATTTTTCTTTGCAACAAATGGATTTTTTGTTGCTCTATCAAGAATTGTGCAGTATCAACCTTTTGTAATGCTTTTTATGGTACTTGCACTGTATTCGCTCGAAAGAGCAGTCAGAAACGATTTATACAAGAATAAGGGTTTATTTCTTGGTGTATTATACTGGTCGCTATCTGCACTTTTTCACTATGACGCGGTTTTTATTGCTCCAGTCGCTTTATATTACATCTACATGTGGGGCAAAAAATACATTAAGAAGTACAAGAGCGGCGATGCTGGATTCAAAATACTTAGAAATGTGATTTTGTTAAATATAATATTGCTGTCACTTTTTTACATACCATTTATTCTAAAGCTCGGGCAATCAACTCTTAATTATTGGTCAGGGAGAATCATAGGCGACGTTTCATCAAAAATATCAAGCTCAAAATATCTATTCACTGTTTATCAACCAATTTACGTCATTCATATGTACCTAGCTTTGTTTATTTCAGGAGCAGCTTACGTTTTAATAGACAAGCTTAAAAGATTTAAAATTTTCTTAACAATCTTTTCGTTTTTTCCAAAATATGAATATGACAAAAAGTTTATTATGGTATTACTTATTTGGTTATTATTACCAGTTATAGTCATGGAGCAGTTTATTTATATTCCCGGTACGCATATTTACGTCTATTTAATACCGCTTTTTATATTTCTCGCATTGGGCATTGTTTTAATTGAAAAGTTTTTAATGAAATTTAAAAAGTTTATTGTTCCTCAAGCAATTTCTTATACATATGTCTTTATAGTATTTCTTTTCATTTTCGCTCAATCGTATTCAATATTTGTTAATCATAGCAAGGAATATCCTTGGGAGTCTAAAAAGTTTCTTATCTGGGAATTTCATCAACCAACTCCAATCTATCACTTAAGCCTTTTTGGTTTTCCATATTATAGAAATTGGGAGGGGATTAGAGACGCCATTATATACTCTGACAATAATGGTTTTTACTCTACCAATGAGAGAGAAAGCATCGCAAGACACTATGTGCCATTTAAAAAAGATACTGACTCGGCTGGTCATTATATTCACATACTCAATTCTCAAAGTTTTACCGATAAGCCAACACAAGAAAAGGCAAGGTACTGGTTTGATAGATACCCACCAATATTTACTTTCGGAAGGACCAATACAGAGCTTGTTCGTGTGTATAAAATGGAACCTGGAACTTTAGACGAAATAAAATCAAAGGGATACTAATGGGAGAATTTATTTTCAATCAACTCAAGTTTGTTAGCGCTTTTGGAGATAACATTATTGTTATTTCTTTTGTTGTGGGTATGTTTATGGTCTATTTATACAAAAAAGGTCACGAGAAGTCAGCCTTTCTAACACTGATGACGATTGTAAGTTATGCTTACTCACTGTATTTAAAAAGCGTTTATAGAGTTTCAAGGCCGGCGACAGCTGAAATTAGTAGATATTTAAGTTATGACGTTTATAGCTTTCCCAGTTCTCACGTTGTTTTTTACACTGTGTTTTGGGGTTTTGTAATTTATCTGTCGTACAAGTACATCAAAGAGTCAAACCTAATTCTACATGTGATTCGCGTGCTCTCAATTTACTTTATATCAATGGTTGGCATATCAAGAGTTGCGCTTGGAGAACATTACGTCAGGGATGTAATCGGCGGCTACGCGTTTGGAATTATATTTTTGGGGATTTTAATCTGGCTAGATTATAAACTTGATAAAGATCTTTCCAAAGACAAAAAGAATAACAGCAAGCGCACAAAGCGCTGAAACAAGTACAAAAGCAGCAGAAATATCTTTTATTTTTTTTACTCCCTCATGGTATTCGACGTAAATAAGATCCATTAAATTTTCTAATGCGGTATTTATCAATTCAGCAGATAAAAGTATACCAAGCGAAATTATTAAAAATAACCAATCGTAAAATCCTATTTTTAACACTAAACCCAAAATTAACACTAATATTGTAAGAATTGTTTGAACTCTAAAATTTGGCTCGTTAGCAAATGTAAAAAATAGACCTTCAAAAGCGTATTTAAAACTTTTTGTGTGTCTAAGAGGGTGGTGCGATCTAAATATACTTCCCATACAGTAATTCTATTCTTAAATAAGTGCATATTCAACCAAATACGCTTTTAAGCGAGCCTTTGCTATGCTAATATTATACGGATATGATAAGAAAAAAGTGGTATTTAATCTTAATTGCAGTAGTTGCCATTGGAGGAATATTTCTATTCACTAGAGGTAAGGTAATTGAGGTTACAGAAGTAAAAGTTGACAACAAAATTATAAAAAAGACTGTGAGCGCAAGCGGAAAAGTCATTTCAAACAACGATGTCAATTTGTCTTTTTCTGGATTTGGCAAAATAACTGATATTTCAATAAAAGAAGGAGAAAATGTTACTACAAATCAATATGTTGCAATGATTGACGCATATGCCGATTCACAGTCAGCAAAGGCGTATAAAGACGCTAGAGATATAGCTATAAGAAATAAAGAAATGTTTATAAAACAATACAGCTCCAACGTATCAGCTGCAGGTGGCGAAGACGAGTATTACATGGAATTAAGAAAATATGACGAGTTAATCAGCCAAGCTCAAGCTACATATAATTCACAGTTAGCAAGTGTAGGCACAAAGTATATTTATTCGCCAATTGAAGGAACTGTTATAGATACTTTTAAAGAAGAAGGCGAAATTGCGTCACCCGGTGAAACCATAGTCAAAATTGCTGATGTAGATAATCTTTTGTTTGAAATTGAAATTGATCAAGAAGATTATGGTTACCTATCAGTCGGCCAGAATGTTGAAATTGCTCTAGACGCATACGATGGTGAAAAGTTTTTAGGGGTCGTAGAAGCTCTACCTCAGTATGTTGACGCGGGTAATGGCTCTGATTTTATAGTTAAAATTAAGTTTTCTGGTGAAAACAAAGATAAGGTACTTTTAGGAATGAACGGAGATGCCTATATAATTCTTGCGTCTTCAGAAAAAGAAGTACCCTCATTAACTTTTGACGATATATATTATGACATTGAAGATAAACCGTTTTTATACGTAAGTGACAACAACAAGGTTAAAAAAGAATATATCGAAATTGGCTTACAGGGGGATATTTTTACAGAGATCAAAACAATTCCAACAAACAAAATAGTTAAGGTTTCGGACACGAAAAATGAGCTTAAAGAAGGTATTAAAGTGAGGATTATAAACAACTAATCCTGTAAGAAATGCTCGTACTCCAAGCTAAAAATCTATCAAAAATCTATCACGTAGATGAAGAAGAAATAATTGCTTTAGATAAAATATCACTCGATATTGAAAAAGGCGAGTTTGTTGCAATTGTAGGCAAATCAGGATCAGGCAAGTCAACGCTCATGCATATACTAGGATTACTAGACACGCCATCATCAGGAAAACTTTATCTAAATGGAAAAGATGTTAGTAATATCACCGAAAAAGAACAAGCGAGAATCAGAAATAAAGAAATAGGATTTATCTTTCAATTTTTCAATTTGTTGCCCAGAACAACATCACTAGACAACGTAACGCTTCCTTTACAATACAGCGATTTACCAAAGCGATTTTGGAAAGAAAAGGCTTTAAAAAGTTTAGAAGCGGTAGAGCTCAGTGATAGATTAAATAACAAATCAAATGAACTATCTGGTGGACAAAAACAAAGAGTTGCAATAGCACGCGCACTTGTAACAGATCCATCAATTATATTTGCAGATGAGCCGACTGGTAATTTAGATACAAAAACTGGAACAGAAATTGAAAAGCTTTTTCATAAACTTCACGTTGAGGGAAAAACAATCGTGATTGTCACGCACGACGAAGATCTCGCAAAGATTGCAGACAGAAGAATAATTATATCTGACGGAAAGATAACGAAATGATAAGCATTATCGAAACAATAAAATCATCACATAGGGCGTTGGTACTTCATAAAGGCCGTACTGCGCTAACAATGCTTGGCGTAATAATTGGCGTATTTGCAGTTGTAAGCCTCGTATCGGTGGGAATCGGTATTCAAAATTATGTGCAAGACCAATTTGAATCACTTGGAGCAAATGTTGTATTTGTTATTCCTGGTAAGGTTGGTTTCACTGATGATCCATCAAAAACATTTGGTAATATTAAATTTGAAGATAAACATGTTGAGCTTCTAAGAACATTTGCCACCGATTATATTGACGAAATAGCCCCGAATATTACATTTGGTAAAAATATCGAATATCGTACAAATAAGTTTTACGGAACTGTCTACGGCGTAACATCAAATACAAAAGAAATATTTAATATTAAGATTGAAAAAGGAAGATTCTTTTCTGATACAGAAGATAAGAGCAAAGCCAAAGTTGCTGTAATATCACCAAATATAGTTAAAGAGCTTTTCTCTAACGCAAACCCAATCGGTAAAAAAATAAAGATTGAAGACAATGATTATGAGATAGTTGGGATAACTAGTAAAAAAGGTCAGGATTGGGATGAAATTGTCTACATCCCTTATAAAAGAGTGACGGAAGATTTTAATACTGCAGTATTATCCAGTATAACAATGAGCGCAAAAAGTAGTGACGTTATAGAACTTGCAATAAAAGAGGCAAAATTTGCTTTACTTAGAGATTTGAAAGAAGAAGATTTCTCTGTCGTGTCCGCAGAAGATGTACTTTCATCGATTCAAAATGTTCTTGGTATGCTCACTGCGGCAATTGGTGCAATCGCAGGCATCTCATTGTTAGTAGGAGGCATCGGTATTATGAATATAATGCTAGTTTCGGTGACGGAGAGAATAAAGGAAATAGGCTTAAGAAAAGCTTTAGGAGCAACTTCTAGAGACATTGCGCTACAGTTTTTGTTCGAGTCTGTCATGATTGGCGTAGGTGGTGGTTCTGTTGGGTTATTACTTGGCTGGCTTGCATCTTTTGCAGGACGAGCGTTTGTAAGAACCGAAGTACCTTTTTGGGCTGTATTACTAGCGTTTGGTTTTTCTGTTTTAGTGGGAGTTATCTTTGGCACATACCCTGCAATAAAAGCAAGTAAAAAAGATCCTATAGAGGCGTTACGATTTGAATAAATTACCTCTTTTCTAAAGAGATTTTATAATTATAACCATCAACAAGTTTTCTGTTTTCAGCTTCAAAGGTGACGTCGGTACCATTTTCGTAAATTTTCCATAGATAGCCATCCGGTGCTTTTTCGCCGTTTACTAAATCAAACTCATAACCATAAACATAACCAATCCTTTCATACACCAAACCGTTTTCATTTTTAATTTTCAAAACAAGATCCTCGACTGTACTTGTATTGAGTAAACTCTTTTCAAAGTTCTCGCTACCTCTCGAAGATACAATCTCTAAAGTAACTTTAACTGGTTTTACTTCAATTTCTTTCTGGTTTTCAGATTTTTCAAAAATAGAGACATCTAAATCATTGGATTTTAAAGCATCGTATACGTAGTAGGTGGATAAAATCAACAATAATATATAAAAAAACGGAAAGTATTTTTTAACTTTTTGCAAAATCATTTTAATAAGTTGACGGATGCTTTGAATGCCACACAACGCAGTCAGAGAAATTTTTGTATTCGCTCAAACTTAAATACGCTTTATGCTCATTAACTAGCTTTTGTATGCCCTCTTTAATATAGTTTGTGTCTAATTCGCACAATTTCTTGTCAAAACTGTTTAGCGTGTACTCCTTGTTATCATCTAAAGTAAATGTGCAAAAGCAATCCTGACACTCATAACAAGTGTACGGGTTAAAAGAAACGCTTGGTCTTGTGCTGGCATCAATTTTAGTAAACATTTTAAGGTAGAACGCTGCAGGTATTAATACTGTTCCTAGTACTATAGCCAGAACTAAAAGCCTTAATTTACCCATAAAGAAATAATAGCAAAAAAGAACTGTTGTTTGTAGTATAATCTTTGGGATGCCCCCATAGCTCAATGGATAGAGCACTCGGCTTCGGACCGAGGGGTTGGGAGTTCGAATCTCTTTGGGGGCGCCATTAAATTAAAAAACTATTATGGATAATCAAAATATACAACAAGAAGATTTTAGTTCTTTAGAAAACGTAAAAAAGATAGACGAGGCGGTTTTAAATACACCTGCAGAAGAGCCAAAAAAGATTCAAACACCGCCTGAAGATAACGCTGTAAAAACTTACTTTGACATTAACAAACCTCAGCAATTTAGCCCTCAGGGTGACGTGGTACTTAATTTAGATGGTAAACAAGTTCAGGTCAAAGATGATCAAGCTGCTTTAGATACTAAATCAGAGATGCTGCAGCAAGTTTATGGCACAACTGAGCCTTCAATAGGTAATATTGAGAATAAAGCTGGTCCTTATATAATGTTTGTCCTGATCATAATCGGTTTAATTATCTTTATCATGTTGAGTTTAAAACGATCAGAATACATTCTTAATTTAGAAAAAGAGATTAAAAAAATAAAAGATAATAGGTTTGGCGGATATTAATCATTACCTTATACTTGAAATAATATCTTAAAGCATTAAATGGCTTGGTGATTTGGGGGCGTAGCTCAGTGGTAGAGTAGCTGGCTCTTAACCAGTTTGTCGAGGGTTCGAATCCCTCCGCCCTCACCAACTAAGCCAGAGTGGTGAAATTGGTAGACACGCAGTCTTCAGAAGGCTGTTCTCGAAAGAGAATATGGGTTCAAATCCCTTCTCTGGCACCATGCAAAAAAAGAAGCTGAGTTATCCTTTGTTGGATATTTACTCAGCTCTTCAAATAGAACCTAGTGCATATACATTTCTGATAAGTTTTCATTTTTTGATAATAAACCACCACGTTTTTCTACAAGTGTTGCAATGAACTCATCGGCCACTTTTCTGACATTTGTTTCCTCTTCAGGGGTTAACCCATAAAATCTCAGATATCGTGTGCCTGTAGCCACTGCAACTGCTCCCGAACTGTGGTAGCCGCTCTGGTTTAGGGTAAAACAAACCCCAGCTGTATTTTCAACATGTTTTAAAACAGCAGCGACATCGTCTACAAAAAGACAGTCGATTACTACTAAACCTGGCGTGCCCATCTCTGATCCTTTCTCTAGTATTGCCCCATAGTATACCATCCCGAAATCTAGTAAACAAGTTAACACCTAGCTGTTATAATGTTGCATGTACTCGGGCGAGTGGCGGAATTGGTATACGCGCAACGTTGAGGTCGTTGTCGGGTAAAACCGGTGCAGGTTCAAGTCCTGTCTCGCCCACCATTATATGCAAAGCATAACTTTAAAATCTTTAATATTTTCACTACTTTTAATGATATTTTCGACTCATGTTTTTGCAGGGGAGGTAATTGAGTCTTTTGATAGCACCGTAAGAGTTGAATCTGACGGTCAGATATTTGTTAACGAGACAATAAAATATAATTTTGGTGAAGAGCAGAGACATGGGATTTTTAGAATAATTCCTTACTTTAAAACAAACCAGGATGGTAAGACATTTAAAATGTTGATTTCGGATGTTTCGGTTACAGATGATATTGGTACGGCATATACATTTGTTGAGTCTAGCGATAACTCTTCAGGAAAACTTACAATTAAAATTGGGGACGCCGACAAACTTATAACAGGTACTAAAATATATAAAATAAACTACGTTGTATCTGGTGCCGTAACATACTACGAAGACCATGATGAAATGTTTTGGAACTTCACAGGAAACGAATGGAATGTGCCAATTTATTCATCTAAAAACAATGTAATTCTGCCGGATAGTGTTATAGGCTCCGAAATAAATGCGATGTGCTATCGAGGGATAAAGGGGTCTACCGATCAATCATGCAATAAATTAGTTACTGAAAAAGGCGCGCTGATCACTGCAGAATTACTTGGAATGAACGAGGGCATCACCGGTGTAGTTGGATTTCCAAAAGGCTTTGTAGCACAACTCGAGCCTGTTGAAGTAAAGAAAAGTATATGGGAAACAATACTACCTATTATCTTAGGTTTAGGTTATTTTTTCTGGGTAATAGTTCTTCCAGTAAAAATTATAATTAAAAGGCATGGTTTTAAGAAGTTCTTTAAGAATAATAAGCAAGAGGTTGCTGCTTGGTTTGAACCGCCAACAAATGATAACGGAACTTTTTATACACCAGCAGAGACTGGAGTACTCATTGATAAAAAACCTGACCAAAAAGAAGTATCAGCAACAATCATACATCTTGCGCAAAGAGGTTATTTTAAAATTGAACAGCAGGAAAAGAAATTATATTTTGTAAAAAATACTAAACAAGCTGCAACAGGTTTAGAGGATTACGAAAAGCTCCTCTATGATGCAATATTTGAGAACTCTGACATGGCAAGTTTTGTGGAATTGAAGAAATCTATAACACTAGGAGAAAATATTCAGAAATTTATGGAAAAATCGGTCGAAGCATTAGAAAAGAAAAATCTTTTTGTTGGTGATTTATCAAACGAAAAAGCAAAACATTGGGTACTAGTAGGGCTTGCTCTCTTCACAGCTAACATCCCATTGCTTTTAGTACTTTTCTACTATCATCGACACTTTATAAAATTTACAGACAAGGGAATAGATAAGTATTCAAAAACTGCCTCATTAAAAAACTTTCTAGTAAGTCAAGATGCGCAATTAGATTTTCAAGCAGAGGCGATGATGTTCTTTGAAAAACTCCTTCCTTACGCTGCAGCCTTTGGCGTAGAAGATGTATGGATTAAACGATTCAAAGATTTAGGAGAACTAAAAACTGATTGGTACTCTGGAGATCTTGCAAATGCTGCTGTATTTTCTGGACTTACACACAACATAAACAGCGCTGTTTCATCCTCAATGAGCCATTATAGCTCATCCAGAAGCTCTAGCGGCTTCTCTAGCGGGTTTTCAGGCGGTGGAGGATTCTCAGGCGGTGGGGGCGGTGGCGGTGGCGGTGGAAGTTGGTAAGACGCCAAAATGCCCTTTTCTTATAACTAAAGTTCTTTTATAATAGGTTACGCCTAGGCAGTGTTAGGCATAAGAGTTTGCGAGAGTAAGAACCTGACTATTTTAGGGGATTAATTTCTTGATAGTGCATACGCGAGAGTAGTTCAGTGGTAGAACGCTTCCTTGCCAAGGAAGAGGCCGCGGGTTCGAGTCCCGTCTCTCGCTCCAATTGTAATGGGGCGGTAGCCAAGTTGGTCAAGGCACCGGTCTGAAAAACCGGCTATGTGGGTTCGATCCCCACCCTCCCCACCATCTTTTTCCCAACATATCAGTTCAATATTTTTATTTGATACAATAATTCTGTGAATATTAATAAATATATAACAAACGTGAGTGTTCTTTTTCTTGCTTTACCATTTATATACGCTTTGATGTTTCCATTGAAAAATATTAATTTTATTCGTGATACAAGCATTATGTTGTTTTTAGCCGAATTTATTTCAATATTGTCATACGCTATATTGTTTGATAAATCCCCACGATCTACAACAAGACGAATTTTAGCTCTTATGTTGATCACTACTTTTTGCAGTGCGTTGATGAAAGCAACAACTTCGCCATTTGTATTCTTTTATTTAGTTGTTAGCATATTTACAAAATATTTTATTTCAAAAGAGAAGCCAGATGTATATAGGTTTGCAAAAAACATTGCTGTTTACGTCTTGTCTTTATTTATAGTTGTTGTTACCAGCCCTCTTTTAAGTGCGCTAATTCCAATACCTAAACAATTTATTAATTCTAATGGAGGTTTATTCTTTGCAGTTCCACAAACAATACTATTTTGGGGAATTCTATATCCTATTGGATTATTCCTGATGGAATTTGTAAAACTCCCATTAAAAATATCTTTCCAAAAATAGTGTTGACACAAATCGCAAAATTTAGTAAATTACTCTTTGTCCCACCAAGAGGCAACTCTTATCGGGACAACGAAGAAACCACCCAAAAGGTGGTTTTTTCATGCTTATTATTTTAAATAACTATTGATATTTTTATAACATTCATTAACATATATATTTGATATGGATACAACGCCTGTTGCAATAAATGGTAATTCAAAAATAGATGAACCTCCTTCTGGTGCCGACCATCCAATACTAGATTATCTTCCAAAGAAAGTTGCGGTTATTTATAGTGAAGCAAAGCGCGAATATTTTCCAACCGAAGAACAATATATTACAGAAAAAAGCGCAGAGTACGAAGCAGGCGTTGTAGGTAGCTATTTGCAAAAATTAGGTATTGAGCCAATTCTTATTCCGGGCGATGAAAATTTAACAGAGGTTCTAAAAATAAAAGGTCCTGAAATGGCTATTAACCTTGTTGAGTCAGTTAAAGGCCACGAAGATCTTGCGCCCGCTATCCCTGGCGTTTTAGAAATGCTTAATATACCATATACTGGTGCAGATATATTAGGTTTGTCCATCACCTACAATAAATTTCTTACAACTAAGCTTTTACAACAAGCAGGAGTTCCCGTACCTCATACACAGCTTTTTTACACGCATAACGATCATTTAAATAACGAGCTTGCAGTATCCATTGATTACGAAACTAAATGCAATTCATGGAGGCGTGGAGATCACAAGAGCATCAATTGTAGAAAACGAGAAAGAGCTTCAAGAAAGATTGAAGTTTTTAATAGGAACATACAAACAGCCCGTTTTAGTGCAGGAGTTTATTGTCGGAAGAGAAATATCTGCAATAGTTCTACAGGGCGTTCATACAAAAGTTTATATGGCTGAAAAAGTATTTGAAGATTCTACAGAAAAATATAATTTTTCTAATTTTGACTATCAATGGAGAGACGACTATTCACACGGTAGTTACCACTACGAAAAGTATAATGATGAAACACTCAAAGCACTTGTTAAAAAGGCTTTTGACGCTACAAAGATGGAAGATTACGGCAAAGTTGAAATTAGAATCGATAGTTCAGGTAGATACTATGTAATTGATAACAACACAAACTGCGCATTTGGCCCAAAAGAAATGCAGGTCGCACTTGGTACCATTTTAGAAACTCTTTATGGAGTAAGTTTTACAGAAATTCTAAAAAGACTTATCTTAAATACTTCGCGAGCAAACCCTGTTGATTTTAATGGAACCGACTAACTATTCAGCGGGTTCATTCCACTTACCATTTGCATACTCTTCTGATTTCCAAAAGAATTCTGAGTGGCTTATCTTTTTCTTAATGTCATTTGGTATCAATTTGTAACCAAATCTACCAAGCAAGAATCCCAGATATCCTGCTGCGAGTTGTGCAAACGCTCTAGGTATCATATTTTTATTAACTCCCCAGAGGTATTTAAAAAGGCCCTTTGCGTATAATACTCCTCGTCCCTGATCGCTTCCCTTACCTACGTTTAGTACTTTTTCCCACTGTTTTCGATAAATACCTGTATCAAAGTGTCTAAAGAATTCTTTCTTTACCGTGTAGTTATGAGAATGTTTTACTTGTGCCTCTGCAACATATGCGATTTTGTGCCCTTTTTTAAGAAGCATCGCGGTTGCAATTGTGTCTTCACCTGCTAAAACCCATCTAAATCCTCCAACTTCGTCTAATGCTTTTTG
Source organism: uncultured candidate division WWE3 bacterium (assembly GCA_963765125.1). Taxonomy (GTDB): domain Bacteria; phylum Patescibacteriota; class WWE3; order UBA101185; family UBA10185; genus CAVXUZ01. The sequence goes on along the minus strand of CAVXUZ010000005.1, from coordinate 195,949 downwards.
TGACCATGCTGCAAACGCGTCAGAACAAAATACTGTATAAGAACCGTATTTGTCTGCGTGTTCGATTCCTCTTATGTTGCTTTGTTCAGGATAACTAAACATTCTTCCAAATCTTGCAATCTCATTTGCGTCGTCATGAGGTAACTGTCTTCCATACGCTACTGATGCCTTTCCTTCTACAATTGGTTTGACAAGTTTTTCTATGGCAAACTCATCCACTGCATATGCGTCAGGAGTCATCATAACTACAATGTCTGTACCAAGCCTTTTTCTACAGGCTTCTCTTGCGGAACCGTGGTTCATATTTTTACGTGGTATTACAAATGTCTCCGCTCCCAACCTCTCAGCCTCTTCGACGGTTCCATCGTTTGAGGTAGAATTAAAAACCATTACTCTTGGTTTCAACGGCGAATTTAAGAGTGGGGGAATACATTTTTCTAAATGCTTCTTGTCCCAATACGTGATAATTGCAATCCCCACTGATGGGTGATTGTCTATATTTTTACCTTCCATTTTTTAAAAATACACCTTTCTATAGAAGTCAGCAAGGTCATCCCAAGCCTTTACTTCAATAAAATTAAATTTTGACGTATTTGGTACGTCTGTATTTACAAGTTCTTTAGGCTCACTAAACTCTGTTTGCTCAAGTAAAGCCAATTTACATTCAAGATCAAACCTTTTCTTTAATCTCATCCCTAAATCTTTCTGCAAATTCTCCCTGTTTTCCAACGTAACCAGAGGGATTAATTTTGAGTGGTGATTTACTTTTGTATACATCTTCTGCAAATTCTTTATAAATCTTTGCTAATAGTGATACGTGTATATTGTCTCTTATATACTCAGGTGTTTTTACAGCCGCTTCTTCTTTTTTAATCCAAGTCTGCATCAAGTATGAAGTGAATTTGGGCTCTTCCATAGGACCAAATGGATTAGAAATAACAAATTTTCCATGATTTAAACCATAATGCTCTGCATAATACTTAACAACCTCGTATGTAAATGTCTTTGAAAGCGCGTAAGGATAGGCTGGCTTATCTGAACCTTGCCCTTTTCCTTCTCCTGCTTCGAAAATTGAACCTGTTACTAAAACTGCTTTACATCCGTTGTCCTTTAACGCCTGCATAACGAGGTCGATATTCTTTGTGCTCTCTTCAAGTGCACTAGGAATATTGTAGTCCATAGCTCTGTAGCTAAAATCAGAGACCATTGCCATATGGTGGCAAAGAAGATCGTATTTATTTTGTTTAATAGAATCAATGAAATTAGTATCGCCAAATTCGCATTCTTCTAGTGGTGTACAAATATTTCTTAAGCTCATCAACTCTAAGTTTTCTTATGCCTGTGTAGTCATCTAACTTTTTTGTGAACGTTGCATAGACTTTGTGTCCCGCTGACGAAAGTTCTTTTATAAACCAATATCCTGTGAATGAACTACCGCCTGTAATTAATATTTTCATAAGTTATATGCCTCCATTCCTTCTAAATGGTAGCCCGGATTAAAATCAACTGCTTTTGCATCTTTTTCTGAGATATGAAGTGGTTTTTCTGGCCAGCCCATATTGAATTTGGGATCATCCCATCTTATTACTCTTTCAAATTCTGGCGCATAAAACTCAGTAACCATGTAAAACATCTCCGTATCGTTATCGAGTGTTAAAAATCCATGTGCAAAACCTTTTGGTATATACATCATTTTTCTATTTTCAGCGTTAAGCTCTGTGCCAAAAGATTGTCCAAAAGTAGGGGAGTTAGGTCTTAAATCTAAAGACATATCAAATAGTCTACCTTTCAAACATCGCACTATTCGTACCTCGCATTTAGGAGCTAACTGATAATGCATCCCTCGTAAAGTGAGTTTTTCTCCTGTAAACGAGTTATTCATCTGAACAATCTTGGGATCTAAATTGTTGGCGTTGTATTCATTTACGCAAAATGCTCTCGCAAAAAAACCGCGGTCATCACCGCGTTTATCGAGTTCTATCGTATACAACCCCTTTATAAATGTTTCTGTAAATATCATGCTACTTAACTCCGCGACCTTTTTCCCATACGGCCCAAGGTTTTTCTTTTTTCCACTCCTCGTTCAGTTCAAGATAATCCTTCATTGTGTCCATACTCTTCCAATAACCTGCATGTCTATACAATGCAAGCTTCTTTTCTTTTGTAAGTCTGCTCAAGCACCCACCTTCAAGCATCTCGCCTTCTTTAATGTAATCAAGTGCTTTACGATTAAAAACCTGAAATCCACCGTTAATGTAATCTTCAAAAATCGGTTGTTTTTCTTGAAAAACTGTAACAACCTCATCATTGTTGTAGCTCACCCTACCAAAAGTAGAAGTAGGATGAACAGCTGAAATTGTTGCATACACACCGTGTCGCTTTTCTTGATCTTTATGAAATTCAATTAATTTATTAACGTTAATACTGCTAAGACCATCCCCGTAAGTAACCATAAAGTTCTGATCATTTTCTGGTACATATTTAGCCGCAATTTTAACTCGCTCGCCAGATTGCGTTTCAGCCCCAGTTTCGGCAAAAATAATCGTGTAGTCAAAGTTCATACGTTTTTCAAAATGTGTGACTTTGCCGGTTTTCATGTCGTATTCGAAATCATCCTCATATCTTGAAAGGGTTAGAAAATAGTCTTTAATCATCTCGCCCTTATAGCCAAGGGCTAAAATGAACTCCTTATGCCCGTAAAACGCGTAAATATTCATAATATGGACTAAAATGGGGATTCCACCGACTTGGACAAGGGGTTTTGGCTTAAACTCGGTCTCTTCATTGAGCCTTGTACCTTTACCACCGCAAAGAATGATAGTTTTCATATAATTGACGTTATCACAGTAATTTATGTTAGTAAAGTTGAATAGCACCATTTTATGTGGTAGATTGGGCAAAATCATAAAAAGGAGAGGATTACATGCACATTCAAATCTTTGATGAACAGCCACTCGAGCTTACGTCTCACGACCAAGGAAACGATTCTATTCTGAAGAGGGTACTGTTTAGTCACGCAAGAGACCTGGATCATCTAATCACCGGAAAACTTGCTATGGTCAACTACGCAGAATTAAAAGCTGGTGGATTCGTCTCAAAACACAAACACGGTAATAAGAAACTCGGAATGACTGAGATTTTTTACATTCTCTCAGGTGAATCACTAATGGAGGTGGATAAGAAAGAATTTAAAGTCCAACCTGGGATGTTAATCATTGTCGAACCCTATGAAGTTCATAGTATGAAGAACATTTCCAAATATACCTGCACATATCTTGCGATTGGTATTTCTAACGGTGGCTCTACTACAGTGATTTCCGAAGAATAATAGTTCAAAAAAAGCTTACAGAAATGTGAGCTTTTTCTTTTTAATCTACAGCCCACTCAATATCAAGCTCTTTTGCTCTTTTCACATATTTATCTATATGGGCGCTTGTTACGTCAAACATATCGATTTTGTCTTCATTAGCTTCTTTTTGCTTTGCGTATTCCTTAAACCAAGTTACAACTTCTTCCATTGTCTCTTGATAATTGTAAACAGGACGCCATTTTAGATAGTTATGCGCTGCCGACCAATCTAACATTAGAAGCTTAGACTCTTTTGGTGCATTTTCTTTACTCACATCAACCCATTTACCATTTTCCCAAAGTTTTACCATTAAATCGGCTACATCTCTTACCTTCACTCCGTGAGTGCTTAATGGTCCAAAGTTCCAAGGTCGGTCATAACCACCCTGTGGATCTTCTAGAAGTTTTGCGCCCACCCAAAGATAACCGCTTAACGGCTCGAGTACTAATTGCCATGGGCGTACGCTTTCTGGGTTTCGTATTTCTATTGGACTACCGTTTAATAAGGCTCTAATACAATCTGGAATAATTCTAAAATCAGCAAAATCACCACCCCCAATAACATTACCTGCTCTAGTAGCTGCGACTGCAACTCGTCTATCTCCTAAACCCTGATCTCTAAAAAATGAATATCTATAAGATTCTATTGCGTGCTCTGCCATAGCTTTACTTGCAGCGTATGGATCAGTATCGCCTAGCTGGTCAGTCTCTCTGTATCCCCATACCCATTCTTTATTTTTATATACTTTGTCTGTTGTAATGCTGACTAATGCTTTAACACATTCGTTTTGTCTTACTGCTTCTAGAACATTAACAGTACCACCTGCATTTGTATCAAATGTAGTTTTAGGGTCATCGTAGGATTTTAATAAAATCGGCTGTGCTGCTAAGTGAAATATAATTTCTGGTTTGTGTTTTTTAATAACTGCGTCAATATCTTTAAAATTTCTTATGTCGCCTCTGTAGTCTTTAATCTTATCTGCAACGTGAGAAAGCGCGTAATTAGAAGGTTCTGTTGGTAATTCGTCTAAACTAAAACCTGCAACATCGGCGCCAAGTTTTGTTAACCAAACAGTTAGCCAAGTTCCTTTAAAACCTGTATGTCCTGTTACTAGTACTTTTCTACCTTTATATATCTTTTTTAGTTTACTTGGCATTATTCTCCTTAATCTAAATACTTACGACAACAATGTTCATTATAACTTTAGACATGTTTTTAAGCAAAAAAAACTCCCTTAAACTTTTTGTTTATAGGGAGTTTATAGCTATTTCCTAACAATCCGCTTTTAAATCGTCAAGCGGGCCTTGCAGGATCCTGATGAAAACCATGCGAATTTTCATAATTTCTTCATCAGATAGTTCAATCTTGTTACCCTGGCCATCAAGTACCTCTGTGTCTTTATTAAACTCATACACAATGTACCTAATAGAAGCGAAGACCTGGCTTTGTGTAATTCCGTCATACGTGTCCAATTGTTTGAACAACGCTTCCGGTTTTACTACTAACAAACCCTTGATCATATCGGCTTCGCCGTCAACATCCAGCGCCTCTTTTTCAGCACTCATGAAAGCTATCCTGTAAGGGATAGGTGACATCATCTGTCCGGGGTCTGGATTTGCGCCTGGAATTCGGATAAAGTATTTCGTTTTTAATCCAAGTTCCTGTTCAGCTTCTGGGGTAGTTTTAAAACCTACACCGTCTGCAAGAGCGCCCCTTGGAAACTCTGGGTGGACACTTCCCATGTAATCTTTAACAGCCATTGGCTCGGGTGTTAACCCCTCATTCCAAAAAACCATGGCATACTCTTCTTGCAGGCAGAGATCTCTTGCCTTTTTCAGAAAGATAATCTTTGGATCGGTCTCAATGTCGACAACCGAAAATATTGCCTGCGCTGGAGGAATGCTGGTTACTAGCTGAGGACTGAATGGAGAATAGCTTTCATCAGCGTTTTTCTTCCACATCGTCATCACCTGGCTGACACCAAATAGGTGCTCGATCATTCCACCAAGCCGAAGGACATACCCAGGTGCAAAGTTTTGTTTTAATTCAGAACTAATTCGAATATCCTCGAGTTTTCTTAACAGGGGAATTGGTAGATCCCTAAGTGACTGAATAACTCTCGGCATTGCCGGACCCTTTGCTTTAAACCAAGCACTGTTTCTGTCATCATTATAGCCGCTCATTATTTCTCTCCTTTTGTCTGATTATTTTTGATTTGTCTAGAAAAACGACAAGTGCATACCGCTTATACTTGATCCTGCCCAGTATCAGTACAAACGATATACTCTTGTCGTTCTTCGCATCAGACAGGAGATATTTTTAAAGAACTGTGGAATTATAACCTATAACTAGTATTACGTCAAACACTATAGGGCTCAATGACTAATCTCAGATTAAACTCAGTTTTACGTCTATAATAGTAGCTATGAAGATTTTAGTAGTTGAAGATGACATTAAAATAGCGAACTCTATTAAAAAAGGCCTTGAGCAAGAAAACCATATAGTTGATGTTTCTTATGACGGAGAAGAGGGTTATGATTTAGCGTCATCAGAAACCTATGACATTATAATTTTGGATTTAATGCTACCTTCGATGCCCGGCGAAGAGATTTGTACTTCTCTAAGAGCAGATAAAATCACCACACCAATACTAATGCTTACAGCTAAAAGTCAGCTGAGAGACAAAGTAGACGGTTTAAATATTGGTGCTGACGATTATCTTACAAAACCATTTGAGTTTGAGGAGCTGCTCGCGCGAGTTAAAGCAATTTCGCGAAGGCCACGTCAATACACAGATGAGTTACTTGCTATCGGAGAGTTGTCATTAGATTTAACTAATTCAACTGTAAAAATAAATGGTCTCGACGTTTTACTTACAAAAAAAGAGTTTGCATTGCTTGAATATTTAATGCGACACAAAGATCACGTTATGAGTAAAGATCAAATAATGGAGAGCGTTTGGAGTTTTGAATCAGATATTTTGCCAAATACAGTAGAGGTATATATTAGATATTTAAGACAAAAAATAGACAGGCCGTTTAAGACAAATTATATTAAGACAGTTCGTGGTTTTGGTTATAAGGTATCAGAATAATGTTTACAGACGCTAAATTAAAATTAACAGTTTGGTATGTGTTGGTGATTTCTTCAGTTTCACTAATATTCAGCATCTTTATTTATAGCAATACCGTGATGTCTACACGTAGAGCGCTTTTATTTCAGCAAGAGCGTATGGAGCAGCGCAAAGAACTACTTGATAAGATATTTCCACCATCTACTGGAATTGTTGATAATAGACAACCTAGAAACCCAATGTTTGAAGAAAATACGCTCTTGGAAATTCACAGTGATTTAAAAAATACACTCATAAAGATTAATTTAGCAATTATTGTTGGCTCAGCAGCCTTAGGTTATTTTTTAGCCGGTAAAACATTAAAACCAATTGAAAAAGTTTTGAATTCTCAAAAACAATTTATTTCAGATGCTGCACACGAATTAAAAACACCTGTAACCGCGTTGAAAACAGAAATTGAGGTTAGCTTAAGGGACAAAAAAATACAAAATAGAGAATTACTGCAAAGTAATCTAGATGAAGTAAACAAACTTCAAAATCTAACAGAAGATTTATTAGCAGAGAATTATTATCAAGGAATTAATTCTAAACTTGAAAAAAGCGTGATTAATTTGAGAGAAGTTTTAGAGAAATCTATATCTTCGATAAATAAACAAGCTAGTGTAAAAAATATTAAACTCATTTCTAATTTAGCTGACTTACAAATTAAAGCAAATGAGAGAAGTATTGGAGAACTTGCAACTGTGTTGTTAGATAATGCTGTTAAATACAGTAAAGAAAACTCAGAGATTGATATTAAACTCATACAGAGGGGTAAAAACGCCGTCATTACAGTAACTGACAGCGGTGTAGGTATAGAAAAATCGCAACTCGAGCACATATTCGAAAGGTTTTACCGCGCAGACAAATCAAGATCAAAAAATGAATACAAAGGGTTTGGTTTGGGACTTTCCATTGCTAAAAATATTGTTGAATTACATCGTGGATGTATTAAAGCAGAATCTACTATCAATAAAGGTTCAACTTTTACAGTTATCCTACCGCTTTCTTAAGCTATATCTCAGACAATACTTATATTATTTGTGAAGTAAATAATTAATTTATAAGGAGGTGTAGTTATGAAAAAAACAACAATTATACTAGGCTCACTCGCTGCTCTAGTTCTCACAGTATCGCTAGTTGGTACAAAGTCAGTTTACGCTGAGGAAGATAATATTTTCTCACCATTCGTAAATAGATTGATGACAAAATTTAACATCAAGAAAGAAGATGTAAACACAACTTTTACCGAACTAAGAGCTGAAAGACAGCAAGAGATGCAAAACACGTTTAACGAAAGATTAAACAAGGCTGCTACCGAGGGGAGCATAACAGAAGATCAAAAAACAAAAATCCTTGAGTATCACAATCGTATACAAGAAAAAAGAGACGAAATGACATCAATTAGAGAAGAAATGCAGAATTGGGCAGATTCTGAAAACCTTGACCTAAGAAACATCATGGGTGCACCAAGAGGAATGGGTAACGGAAGGGGAGATTTAAACGGTATGGGTCCGAAAGGATTCTAACAGCAGAACAAGTCTTGGCAGGCTTAAGATGAGCACCCTGGCAGGGGGTGCTCATTTTTTGTGGTATAATCTCACACAAATACGCATATAAGGAGACGAAATCATGTATACAGAAGCTTTACAACAAGCTTTCCGGCTGGGATACAGCAAAATACGCGAATTAAAAAATGATGAAGGAAGGAACGTCATTAAGAAAGGTGTTGCTTCAGGCGATCTTCACAATGATCGTGAAATTAAAGCAGACCGTATTCTTGGTGAACTTTATTTAGAGTACTTTTCTTCATTAAAATGGTGTGGTGCAACAATTATTGAGGGACTTGATCCTGAATATCACTGCAATACTGCAAATAGTAAATTTGTACTTGTTGCAATTGATCCTCTTGATGCTTCCCTTGATTTTGAAAAAGCAAAAGCCACAGATGGATTTCCATATTCAGTTGCAATTACAATTGCCCTAGTAACTGCTGGAGATGATATCTTTTTTAATGATATTCTTGCCGCGGGTGTTATGGATTACAGAACTGGCGCTAATTGGGTTGCTGATAAAAACCGTAGAACAAGAGTCGCTAGAACACTGGATAGTAAACAGGAGTATGCAATTACTGCAAAAGAAGATTTAGTCAATTTAGGATCGCAAATCATCGTTGCAGACATGTACTATCCTCAAACAAGATCAGCAGTTATGAACGCGTTTGGAATGGAAAAAGGATATTTACGAAATCCCGGATCGGCTGCATACGAAATGGCGTGTGTGTCAGACGGCTCAGTCAATGCTCAGATTAGTTTGTCTCAAAAACACCATGAGCTCGGAGCAGCATATAAGTTGATCTCCGGCGCAGGTGGGTTTGTTATTAATCCATATAAAGTTGATAAACCATTCTGTGTGAATATCTGGGCGTCTTACAACAAACGAGCAGGCACTTACGACTGGAATCATCAAACACCGGTCGTTTGCGCAGGTACTAAGCACTATGGCTTGATTATTGTGAATAAGTTATATAGGTACATATAGTCTCAAAGACCCGAATTATATATTTAGTTCGGGTCTTTCTTTGCTCTTTTACGATAAATCATCTACTCTTATTGTATGAAGAAGATTTTGAAATTTATTTTTTTGTTTGTTCTTTTTGGATTATTTGTATACCATTTCTTCATATATTTCGACAAAGATAACAAGTGTTTTATTACAATCATTCCCTCATATCTTCCAAGTAATCTAGATACTAAAGAAGCAATTAGAATCATTAAATACGCCACGCCAGATAATTATCAAAAACTTTGTACAAATATTGAAGTAATTGATATGAATCCAAGCTGCGGTGGTTTTGACGGAGGTTGTTTTAGAGCAAGTAAACCTCAAAAGATATATGTCGGAAATGATCAATCAAACCCTGCTGTTGGCTCAGCGATTATTATTCACGAAATGTGCCACGCTATGCAGGCGAGAGAGGGTAGATACCTTGATGAAGTCGAATGCTATGAGAAAAGTACAGTGTTTTTAGACAGTGTTACAAAATTATAAATTATTGAGATACCCAAAACGTTTTTGATTTTTCTGTGTAATTCTTAATCAGATTAGCGCGCCTACTTACCAACCCATCTTCTGCAACTTCTGGCTCTATCATAATTATTTTTGAGCCGTAAATATAGCAACCATCAGAGTTTGCGACAAAGAGGTTTCCATTTTTAGGTGAGGCTAGTGTGCAGGGTTTTTCAAATATTTTATCTACATAAGTACATAGTTCTCGATATTTTGTAAAATCCTCCACTTTTATCTTTTCTATTGCTTGCTTTATAGTGCCTGCGTCGCCATTTTTATTATCATATTTAATTTTTAAAAAACATAGATTTGGTACGTCAAAATAATTTATTCCTGAAAATAGTAGAAATCCTCCAATTGCTAAAATAGTAAAAAATGTGTAAATAACAAATGCACGCTTCATTTTTGCTACTATTGAATTTCTTTTTGCGTAATATTCTTTAAACTGGTCGGTGTTTGTCTCTTTATACCAATACATATATTTAGTCTAGCAGGTAATTAACAAATTCACCTGTACTCTTAGCTACTATATTAAAATCTTCAAGCGTAGTGTATCTACTCATCAAGCAAACGACTATTGTATTATTTTCGTCAATCACCAAACCACAGTCATGCCAAGTTGAAGTATCTGGCCAATTGCCAATTTTATGCGCAAATTCAACGTTTTCTTCAAGACCTAAATGCACCCTATCATCAAACAAAGTGCTCTTCATACGCTCCAAAAGGCTATCTAAGCTGTCTTTCTTTAAATAGTTGCTCATTACAAGCTTTTCATAAAAAATAGCGATTTGTTCAGGAGTGGCAGTATTATTCTCAAAAAAGTGATTTTTTAGTGGAATTAGTTTAAATGCATTTTCAGCGTTTGGAGCACCTATTGTTCTCATAATTATATTTTGTGCAGAATTATCAGATTCTTTTAGTAATAGGTCTAGTAGTTGGTCATAGGTGTAAGTTAAACCGTAAGAGTTGTAAGCAATTGAACCAGTACCGTCAGAATAATCTGACTGCGTGTAAATATTTTCGTTATCTAATTTAAGAGCGCCCTCATCTACGAGTTTTAGCACAGACGCTGCTAGGGGAGTTTTAAATAGAGACGCCGCATAAAATAACTCTGTCTCATTAAAAGCGAAAGTAGCACCAGAATCTAAATCTTTAATATAAATTCCAAATGTTCCTTCTTTACCTTTAGTTACATCAGTTAGATTTTTAAATCGTGAACTTCTTTGAAGAGTATTAAACTTCGGTAAAAACTTTTCAAAAACCGATGACTCGTCGTTTTTTAGGCCTAAAACATTGTGATTATCTAAATCGGCTACAAAATATAGAAGTAGCGTGCAAACGATAATAATCGTAAATAGTAAAAGTAGCTTCAATCTCATAAGTACATTATAGATTAATTGATGATAAAACCTAAAAATATTGTTAAAATACGTAAGCCTAAGAGGTAAATTTCTTTTGGGCCTGTAGCTCAGCTGGTTAGAGCGTTCGGTTTACATCCGAGAGGTCCTTGGTTCGAGTCCCATGCAGGCCCACCAAATATATTTTTGGTTTGGTGATTTTTTGAGTTTTAGTAAACCATTGGGGAATGGTGTAATGGCAGCACGTCGGGTTTTGGTCCCGAAAATTGGGGTTCGAGTCCCTGTTCCCCAGCCAGAGTTTTCTTTCTATAGCAACAACATATCCAATTAACAATTTTTTCATTAACTACAAATGTAGGGTATGATTTATATGTGGAAAAGGATCATACATATTTTGTTACACAATTAATAAAGGGTAAAATCACCGAAGTTATTTTTCAACAAATGTTCTCTGAAGTTGGAAATTTCACTGTAATTCCCTTTGGTTACGAGAATACAATTCCTGAACTAGCCCAGTATCATAATCTTATTCTCCCAAAAGTAGTTAGTAATTTTAATAAAATGCCAGATTTTGTTTTAATAAAAAATGATAAATCTGAAGCATATTTAGTGGAAGTAAAATATAGAAACACAATTAATTACAAGGAAATAAATGATTTAGCTCTGGAAGCTGTTAAATCATGGGATCCATCATTTCTTTTTGTTGCTACTAAAAATGAGTTTTACTATTCTCCTTGTAACCGAATAATTATAAACAAAGGCAAAATGGAGCTTTTAGAAGATTTTTTGGTGCCAAAAGAGATTCAAGAAAAATATATCCAAATACTAAATGGTTTTATGCCTTAAAAATCTAGCATATATTTCAGTACTTGCCGCTAAAATACACTAGAAAAAGTTCCAATCTGAGACCAGACGGCCAGGCATGAATATAAAATAGGTTGATTTTCCTCTAACAACAACTTATCTTCCAGTTCGAACCATTGTAGAGACTGATTAACAGTTTCGTGATTATTTTTAAAGATAGTTAGTGATATTTAACTTTAATAATGTTCCGACTAAAGCACAATGTTCCAGCCAAATAGAAAATCACTATCTTTTCACAACATCGCCCGTAACAGAATCCACACATCCAGATACTAAATATGCTGGGTATTCAGGATAATCCTTAAACGACTCACATGAAATTATCCCGTTACCGTCAGCTAGTACTTTAATTACGCCCTCATCTTTTACCGCAAACACGTAACCACCGCCACCACCCTCACTGATGTCTACAGGTACGACAGACGCTCCAATATATTTACCTAAATGCTTGTTTATAACCACTTTCATTTTTGAAAGATCTAACCCTTTTTTAATTAGTTCCTGTCTAATACTCTCAGCATCTCCTGTAATGTCGCACTCGCCTCTAAAGTAAGTCCACTCCTCGCAAGAGAAATCCTTAAATTTGCATAGACCAAATTGGCTTCCATCAGCATCGGTAATTATTTCCAACTCACCATTGTTCTGTGCGCAATAGGTCGATGCAGGGTTGCTTAATCCTATTTGGTGTTTTTCGTCTTTAGGTTCAGTTTGTTCCATTGTTGTAATTTCAGGGGATTTATTTGGTGATTCACTTTGATTATTTTTATATAGTAAATAACCCATACAAACTAAGATTATTATCAGAATTGAGATTAGTTTATTATTTTTCATACTTTAATTATACAGATTATGAGTGTAGCGTCATGCAAAATCACCAAACCATAATTGTCTTTCAATTGGGATATAAACATTAAACATACAAGGACTTTTAGCTATGATTATTGGAAACGGTAATAACTTCATTTCCTTTTTTGTGACCTTTATCAATGTATCGATATCTCAATTTCAAGTTAAGTGGCGAGTTAAGAAAATTACAGAAAACAATTATTGAGAAGATAGGTATTCAAAGAGATGGGTTTGTTAGGGAGAAATACTATGATAGTAATTATATGAATGAACTCAACAAAGACGAAAAACGAATGGCTTTAAATATAGCACTCCTTGGGTATTCACAACCTACAATTCACACGTAACGCTTGGTAAAGTCTCTCAAAAGGTTGATACGAAAGAAATAACATCTACACTTAAAAAGATTGCGGTAAAAGAGGTGGGTATATATGAGAGTGGAAATTCTGGAGTTTGTAAGGCTTACTGAGTGCTTTTAAATTAAAATAGCAGTTCTAACATCGATGGCGATGGTCAGCCACAAAAACCTTTTGATGCATAAATAGATAATTACAAAATAATTAAATTTTAACTAGACTACACATAAAAACCTTTTTGGAGCTCATAGTGAAAATATAAACTGGTTTTATCCCTTGTAGTAAGACAAACCCCTCATTTACTTAATATATATCTGCTAAAATTAAACCAATGCTTCGCTATTTAAGAAAAACATTAGGTATTTGTTTTAGAGTACTTTGTCAGATACGTTATGGCTTGTTTTGTTGTTTAACTGTAGGAGCTATTTTTCTCACCTTCATCATAAACCCTCCTGTTGTTGAGGCTGCTTGGTTTAGCAGCGCTTGGCAGTACAGAAAATCAATACATATTAATTCTTCTGCGGATGGTGTGTTAACAAATTACGAAAAAAAAATAACTGTAAATTATGGTGCTGGTACTGACAGCGACATGGACGTGTATTTAAACTCAAAAAGTAATATAGATTTTGGAGATATTAGGTTTGCCACAGAAAATGGAACAGAACTAGACTATTACCTATTACAAAAAACTGATAGTGATAAAGCAACTTTTTTTGTAGAAATTAATTCAATTCCAGCCTCTGGAGGAACCGACGTATATATATATTATGGCAATGTCGCTGCATCAACTACATCAAACGGATCTGCTACCTTTGATCACTTTGAGGACTTTGATGACAGTAGCTGGCTTTTCGACACAGCTGGATCTGCTGGTGTAACTTTTGTTGCAAGTACTACTTCATGTAAGGAAGGGGGTGGGTGCGGTGATGTAAATAATCCATCTATGGCGTATAGAACACAAATGCAAAACACTACAGATTTTGATGTCGACGAGTATATTGAAGAGGGATGGTTAAGGATTGAATCTGGTGCTACAGGTAACGATCAATTCGGACCTGGTTTGCACATGGCAGGCGCAGCTTCTTCACTGAACGGTTACCAGGCAATAATAGACTATAGGAGTGCAGAATCACCACAAATAAGAGAAGATACTAGCAATACTGGGAGAACGAATGGCGCGTATCAAATAGCATTGAACACCTGGTATCTTATTAACCTTTATAGGGATAATGGTAGTGACATTAAGTCTGAGTTGTTTACTGAAGGAGCAGCATATACGAATACACCAACAACTACAACGGTACGTTCAAGTGAAACCACGCGCAATACAGGTAGACACGGTGTGTTTGCATATTCAACAGCATATTCAAATTTTGATGCAATATGGATTAGAAATCGTACAGAAGATGAACCCACTTTTGGCTTTTGGAGCTTAGAGGAAGAGGTTGCGCCAATTATTGAGATTACTGGTTGGCTTAATAGCTCTTGGCAATATAGAAAACCATTAAATATTGAGTCATCAGTAGACGGGACACTATTAAACTACGAAAAAAAGATAGTTGTAAATTACGGCAGTGGAACTGACAGTGGCATGAATGTATACCTAGATTCCAAATGCAAAACTGATTTTGGAGATATTAGATTTACAAGTCTCGATGGAGTTGAGCTCGACTATTACCTTATACAAAAAATTGATAGTGACAAGGCTGTTTTTTATGTTGAGATTGATTCTATTCCTTTATCAGGGGGTGCTGGTATTCTAATTTATTATGGTAATTCCTCAGCATCAACGACATCCAATGGCTCTGCTACGTTTGATCATTTTGAGGATTTTGATGATAGTAACATTCTTTTTGATACTGCGGGTGCTTCGGGAATTACATTTTCTACTAGTACCAATTCGTGTAAAGAAGGTAGCGGCTGTGGTGACGTAAATCATGCGTCTAATGATTATAGAATTCAGATGCAGGACGTTAATAATTTTAGCGTTGACAACTATGTTCAAGAGGGGTGGCTTCGTATTGAGTCTGGCGCAATCGATGTAGATACACTTGGTCCAGGGTTGCATACAGCCGGTGCGTCGTCCGCAAACAGCGGATACCAGGCAACATTAGATGGTAGAGGCGCTGTTTCTCCACAAATTAGAGTTGACACTTCATACACTCTTATTACTAATGGATCTTATTTAGTTTCTTTAGATACTTGGTATCTGGTTAATTTATATAGAGCAAATAGTAATTCACTTATCTCGGAACTATACACCGAGTCAGCTGTTTATACAGGTACACCCACAAGTACAACAACAAGATCAAGTGAAACCACATACAGTACCGGAAGAACAGGTGTTTTTACCTACTCAACAACGTATTCAAACTATGACGCAATTTGGATTAGGAGTTACACTAACAACGAACCCGCCTACGGTAGTTGGGAGGATGAGCAAGAGTTTACGTCAGATGAAATGTACAGCCCCAGTTTTAGAATAAGAGGTGACGCTCTTTCTGCAGGCTCAGCCTCTGGGTCTAGTACAAACTTTGGCATACTTGGTGAAATAAACCCGTTTGCAGGAATTGACGACTCTGCTAGTTTCAGAACTAAGATTGGATATAACTCAAGAATTGAAGTTAACACACCGTATGCGCCGGCTTTAATAAATTCAGATAATTCTTATAGTAGGTTAACCATAACGTTGAGCACTGCGGGCAATCCTACGGACACTTTATATGCAGTCAAAGTATCATCAAACGACTTCAGCTCTTATCAGTATGTACAAAACGACGGTACTGTAGGAGACACTTTGGGAATAGAAGATTATAGAACTTATGATTCGTGGGGAGGAAGTTCGGGCTCTTATATTCTTGATTTAATGCCAAAAAGTACATACAAAGCGAGAGTAAAGGCACTGCAAGGGGATTTTACTGAGACAGAGTATAGCCCTGAATCTAATGCGTCTACTACTACTGTACCCTATGTAAACATGTCAGTTTCAAAAGCATCTCTAACATTGGGCACCTTAAATATTAATAGTATCTCTCAAACTACCACTATGAACGTAGCAGTTAATACCAACGGGTATACAGGATACCAAGTTTATATAAATGATGATGGCAATGGTTATGTTGGTGGATTATTTAACGGCTCTGGTAGCACAATTATGTCAGCTGACATGGTTTTAACACCAGGTGTAGAAGGCTACGGTGTCCAGGCAAGTTCTGCTACAGCTGTGGTTGACTCAAAATATAATGTAAGTGGAAATACTGTAGGTGGATTAGAAATCTCAACAAATCCTATTTTTTCAAATACTGTAGGAGTTGCAGACGAAACTGCAACGTTGTTATTTAAAGCAACGATGTCCCCAAACACAATAGCGGGAGAATATACAGATATTGTTTATTTTACTGTTACACCTAATTTATAACTATCACAAATTAATTTCTATCAAATCTTTTTTGCTTGTAAGAATAATTAAATCTAGTAATATTGCTTTATGATAAACAAAAAACTACTTATATTCTTTGCGATTATTGTGTTGGTTATAGTTGTAGCTTTACTTATTAATAATCGTAATCAAAATGAGCAAAAAGTCATAGGATCAACGTATGACGTCTCTAAAGCATATTTAATATTGCGCTATCGAACCGATAATATCTTAGTGAACGCAGAAGAATATGCTGATTACTCAACATGGAAAAACGATATGGCAGAGTTGATTAAAGATTGGAACAGCCTGGAAAAGGAATCACAAAAACTTGAGACTTCTGCTACTATCACTGCAGAAAAAGCCGCTGCCAATTATCAATTAATTCAAATAGTCAATGCTTATACAGCTAAGGAAATCTCAGCTATCTACGATAAAGCGCCAAGATTTAAAGGAATTTCAACTTTAGCGAATCATTTGGGTGTGGATGCCAAAAGAGCTCAAATCATTCTAGATCAAGCTCAGGCTCAAATAAATTCTGATGTCTTTACAGAAGAAGGAGATTCTTTTGAAACATTAGAAAATACCGCCATTGTGGTCAAGGATGGTTGTAAGGTTGTTGGTTTCGTTGGAGGAGTTGTCTTGACCGGAGGCGTTGCAGGATTAGCTACTGCTGGAACACTAACTCAGGCATCTGTGGTTATTGTAGGAGTTGATTTGGCGCTAGAAGTGACCGAGGATGGTGCTCAAATAGCTATGGGTGATAGAAACAAAGTATCTTCATTTGTTGGAAATGTAAGAACTGTAACCGAGCCAATTGCCAATATTTTGACTATTGCCAATGTACCCAGCAATCTTGGTAATGCGTTTGGTAAATTCGACAGCGTGATGATCGGGTTAGAGCAGGCTAGAGACGCTGCTCAAGAAGGTAAGGTAATCGGTGTAGATCTTAGAAATTTTGAATATCAGAAACCTTTTCAACGTATTAGACAAGCTAAATACCCAGAGACCGTCACCGCTACAGAAATGGAAATGGTTGAAGTCGAAGCTTGGTTAAAGAGTCTAAACAAGGAATATAAGCCAATGACACAGGCAGAAGTAGAGGATTTCTTGGCAATTTCAACTAAAGAAACTGAAAGAACAGGTGATGTTGTAAAAGAAGAAATAACTGAAAATAAGATAGAAGATATTCCAAATCAGATTATTAAAGTGGTAAACGTGAGCGGGTCTTCTTTTATGATGGATACTTGCTATTCACCAACATGCTGGGATGATTTAGCAGCTAAACCTGAAGAGGACATAGATCTTGGTGGTATTTATACTTTGGGTAAAGTTTTTGATAATGGTGAAAGCTTTAGAAGAGAGTTTCGGGTAGCACAGTTTAAAGAAAGTGGAACATTGGAGGAGACATCATCAAATAGCTATAAAATAAAACTTTATTTTGCAATAGTACCTTTTGAAGGTCCCGAGAACAAAACAATTGATTATGGAACGTGGCAAAACCATTCAGTAGAAATAAATGCAGATTATGGAAACGGGCCTGTGATTGAGTGGGATGGTAACGAGCTAAAACAAGTAAAGTAGATAACAATAAAAAGCTTATTGATATTTTTAAGTCTTTCTTTTGTTGAACAATTATCTAAAGAGTTTAAAAAACTGGTTCTTTTGCTTTTAATTCCTCGAGAATATTTTGTATATTTTCGTTCATGGTTAGATTCTAGCGTTAATTCTTCTAGGTATTTTTTTGCTTGACTATATGTAAACAACCCTATAGTGTTGATAACCACACTTTTTCTAGCTATAATCACTCAAACATATAAACATTTTGTCTTACCATATAGGAAAAGGAGCATATTATGGACGAATGGCAGAACGCAGCAAAAAAGAGGTTTGGGGATGAATACGATAGAAAAAGATCATTAGAAAAAGATAGGGAGGCACAGAGACAAGAAATAAGAGATTCTGATGACCTTAGAAAAAATCCAGGTCCAGAAAATCTTAAAAACTTTGTGTGTCACATTTGTGGTGTGGTTGCAAAGGAACCAGGTTCAGAAATTCATCAAGGTGTCTCTGGTGCAGGAGAAAGTTGCGAAACATCATACTATAAGACTCTTACTTTTAAGGTACCGGGGGACCTCGCACATTGCCATTACTGTGGAAGATGGACATGCAAAAATGATTCATTTGTACCTCCAGGTAGGAGCTTAATGTGTAAAAACTGTGCGAAGCTACCGAGTTTTATACTAGATGTGAGGCATCTTATTGGGGGATGGTCGTAGTTTGTTGCTCAATTACTAAACAACATATAAATACTTTTCTAAGGGTAGATGTAAATTAAAAAAACACCTACCCTGATTTTTTCAATATTCAATATTTGCATTTCTATCATTTATTTAAAAACGCTTTGACAATATCTATAAACATGTTATTATGAATAAGTATTCAGTATATATTTAATTTTGTTGGAGGTGTATTAATAATGCCATTTAAAGATAAAACAGGTCCTCTTGGACAAGGTCCTATGACCGGTAGAGGTTTTGGCCCATGCGGTGACGGTAGAGGCATGGGTGGTAGAACGGGTTTTGGAAGAGGTAGAGGCTTTAGATCATGGTTTGCCTCACTAAGCAAAGATCAAGTTAAAGAAGACCTCAACGCCTACAAAAAGACCTTAGAAGAAGAATTAGAGCAGGTCAAAGCTGAACAAAAAAAGCTTGAGGAGGAAAAGTAATAAGCGAACCCCAATCTCTGTCTTATTGCATATATTTGTATGCAAATGGGAAAAGTAAATTCCCATATACATAGATTGGGTTCACAAGTAGTATTTATTAGTAAAATACCTATGACAAGACCAAGAATTAGAAGATGCATAAACTTTAATCCGAATGTAGACTATTTTAAACCAAAGGGGATTCCTCTTAGGGAACTTGGCGAGGTTATTTTACAGCCTGATGAGATTGAGGCAATTAAACTATACCTGGTAGACGGTTTCGATCAAACAGAGTCTGCTAAAAAGATGCACATATCACAACCAACATTTGCTAGAACTATCGATTCAGCAACAAAAAAAATAGCAGACGCATTAATTAACGGTAAAGCTATAAAAATAACTAAAGTTACTTCTTAACTTGATTGACCCTCATTGATTTATACACATCTTGATCGTATTACACTCTCACAGTGATATTATATATCTGTGACCGCACAAAAATGGTTTTTGATAATATCGTTAACATTTGGACTATTATTTATTTTTGTTACTCCACCTTTTCAATCTCCAGACGAATATAATCATTTCTTTCGCGCAGTCGGTATTTCAAACGGTAACCTAATACCAACTAGAGTAGAGAAGTTATCGTTAGAAAAATACTACTATAATTTTTTAGGGTCTGACGAAGAAGCATCACCACGCCTTATTGGTAGCTATTTATCAAATAATCTCGTTGAAATGGTTACCACGGTTTCTACTGATTTACCCGGTAATACTTCAAAAAAGCAGGATCTAAATAAACTACAAAAAAGTAATAAATATGGTATGACTAACGATGTTAAGGTTTTCGTTTCTTACCCAAATACAGCTCTTTATTCGCCAATCCTTTATCTTCCTAGTGTAGTTGGTATCTTAATTGCAAAAGTACTTCAAATGAGTTTTCTCGAAGCATTGTATTACGCAAGAATACTTAGTCTTTCTATTTATATCTTAATAATATATTTTGCATTAAAAATTACTCCATATTTAAAAACTACGATGTTTCTTCTTGCCTTAATGCCAATGTCACTATTTTTAGGAATGTCAGTTACAGCTGATTCTTTACTAATAGCGTCTTCGTTTTTTGCTTTTGCATTAATCGGGTCTCTTTACAATAATTATGATAAGAAATTATTTATCTTTTTGGTAATAATTTCATTTGTACTTGGCATGTCTAAATCTGCTTATCTACTTTTACCCTTTGCGTCATTAATCTTGTCGAGTAAATTACCAAAATATAGATTCTTATTACCCATCATTGCCTCGATTGCAGGTTTTGCACTTTGGTTCTTACTCAGTAGAGAATTATATGTTCCTCTTAGAATTGGTGTTGATCCTTTTTTACAACTTAAATTAATTTTAAATACTCCAGTTGAATTCATAAAAATATTTTTTCACACAATAATCGGAAATCGAAATTACATAGTAAACCAATTTGTCGGTAATCTGGGTTGGCTAGATGTACCCTTAAACCTTTTTATATGTTGGTTTTATGTTGGCTTAGTAATGTTTTCAACGATGCTTGATAACAACCGTATGATGCTAAAACAACGCATTATTTATATCGTAATTGCTTTTGTAACAGTAATATTAATATCAATATTAATGTACATGTCGTGGACACCGCTTGGCAATAAAGAGATATTAGGTTTAGTTGGAAAGAATTTTATACCTATCTCGATTTATGCTTTTTCAATATTTAGCTTTAGGAATATTTTAAATATTAAGCTACAACTGCTGACTTATATGCTTCCAATACCAGTTCTTGTCTACACCGTATCGCTTTTAGTTGAAAGGTACTATATCTTTTGTTCGTAGTATTATTTGACAATAGCTTTATATTGCGTAGAGTTAACTTAAATGAGCAATGTTGTTAACAACACTGATTTTAGAAGTGGAGAATTAAACAGTTTTTATCAAGAACACTTGGCTATATTTGATTCAATTCCAGCTTGGATATTCTACAAAAGTAATGACAATAAATTTATCTTTGTTAATAAGACATTTTGTGAGGCACTGGGCAAAACTAAGGGTGAACTTGAAGGTAAATCACTCTATGATATATTTCCAAAAGAACAAGCCGACGCATTTTGGCAAGATGATAAAGAGGTCATACACTCAGGCGAACCAAAGAGAAATATTGTTGAACCTACGTCAACAGCTGTGGGCGTGAGATGGTTACAAACAGATAAAATACCATATAAAAACGAAAAGGGAGAAATCATTGGTGTTATTGGGTTTGCTATTGATATTACAGACAAAATAAACGCCGAAGAAAAAACAAATAAATCACAAGTAATATTGCAGAGTATCATTGATCTACTACCTATAAGAATATTCTGGAAAGATCTAGAGCTTAAATATTTAGGATGTAATAGGGTATTTGCAAACGACGCCGGTAAATCATCACCTGAGGAATTACTCGGTAAAGATGATTATCAAATGGGTTGGAAAGAACAGGCTGAGCTATATAGAAATGACGACTTTGCAGTAATAAAATCAAATGTTTCAAAACTAAATTATGAAGAAGAACAAACTACTCCTCAAGGTAATATTATGTGGTTAAATACAAATAAAATGCCACTTACAGACGGTGCCGGCAATGTAGTTGGTGTTTTAGGTACTTATATAGACATAACAGATAGAAAATTAGCACAAGATGAACTAAATAGGGCGTTAGAAGAAACACGAAAGGTAAATGAGCTTATGATTGATAGAGAGCTCAAAATGATTGAGTTAAAAAATACTGTGCGGGACCTTGAAGAGAAATTGAAGTCTAAATCTTTGTAGCACACGCACTACTCTTTATTACTTACAATAATTTTAACAATCCTTCTCATTAAATATCCAATAACAATAAATAACAGAATATAAATAATAGTGCCTAAGAATGCTGGTGTGTTTTTATAAATAAAATCGTATCGATACATAAGAGGCCATTGAATTAGATAAATTTCATAAGAATATTTTCCTAGAGTTACTAATAAATCGAATTGTGTATTTTTTAATAAAAATATAAATACAATTGATAAGACAGTTACAGTGCTAGCAAATTGTTCTAAAAATATGCTTTTGCCTATACCAGAATGGACAGCTGTACAACTAAAAATAGCTACGCATAAACCTACTAGTAGATACCTTATTAGCGTGGTAACAAACGAACTTGATGATAATTCATTTAGTTTTCTTTTTATCACCAAACCAGGTTTGTTTAAATTAATGTATGCAAAAATCATACCAAGAGGAAACGCCAAAAAATGCAACTTATACAGCTTTAAAACGTCATTTGAAACTGGTAAATCAATCATTGCAACAACTACTGAGACCAGAAATATTGTGATAATAGATAAAAATGGTTTATTTCGATTAAAAACTAATGGATACACAAAGTAGTAAAAAAGAATAAACGTAAAATACCATAAGGGAGAATTAATTGAAGTGTAAATATCAGCAATGGGGAATATTCCAAAAATACTTCTAATCACATCACCTGTTGGGTAAGTTTTCGCTAAAATAAAATAGTCTGCAGCCAACGTTAAGGCTAGCACTAGCCACATTGGGATAAAAATGCTTTTTAACCTTTTTTTATAGAACTGCATACGCGACATCGGATCTTTTATTGCAGAACTTGTAACTCCAAAGCCTGATAAAAACAAAAATATATTTACACCTACGCCTCCAGCTATCGAAAGAGGGTAGATAAATCTATGGTCAGTAAATAGAAAATACCCAATATGCGAAAATATAACCATTAATATAGCTATACCCTTTATCTCGTTTGTATGCGTCTGATTCATTTCATGCGGTCCTTTGTCATTTTTAGCTGATAAAATCACCAAACCAAGAAAGATTGATATAAAAAGCGCGTTTTGAAATAAGGGGTCTACAGTACTAATTTGCATTAATTATTTTGCTCCAAATATTGTAACCACTCTCAGATGGATGAAATAGATCAACAGAATAATAGTCCGGGTTATTTTTTGAAGTATTGTATGTATTTTTATATAAGTCGATAAATCTAACGCGTTCTTTGCTATCAATATTATTAACAACGTGCTCAATAACTTTGTTGAATTGTTGCGTTCGATAATTCAAGATTAAATTAAATGGAAAATAGACGGATCTTTTATCACCCAGATAGGGAACATTCATAACTGTAATATTTGCGCTCGTTTTACTCAGCAGCTCACTCAATATGTATTGATATTTTTCTCTAAAACTCGCAGCAGTTCTTTTATTGTGTATATCGTTTGTACCTATTAACAAAGTAACGTGGTCAGGATTTGCTGCAATGGCGGGTCCAATCTGATTATTAATAACGTCAACGGTTGTTCCTCCTGGCTGTGCCAAATTCAATAGTTTTACATTTTTGTACTTTTCTGAAAGTTTTAATGCATAATTGTAAACAAATGTACTTTCTAGAGTCTGACTACCTACACCTGCGCTAAGGCTATCTCCTAAAGCTACATAGCTTGTAGCGCCGACACCGTTTACATTTTCTAATATTAAGTTACTGTCGATAAATGGACTACTCAATCTTAGATCACCAATAATATGATAGAACCTTACATAAGAAAAAAAGAGATACGAAATAATAATAAGCGCTAAAACAAATAATTTTATTGGATTCATCACCTAGATTATATAATAATAACTTACTTCTATGTTTTGCGTTTTTGTGCGTTCACTGAAGCGCACACTGAAAATTAACAGTGTATAATACATCACACACTGTTTTCTAACTATTTTTATGCAAATAATTAAAACTATTTTAAATCGTGGACTTATAGTAATCACGACCCTTCTATTATTTATAGCTTTAGGCGCAGCAGTTGTCTCGTCAGATAGAGCAAAGAAAATTGCGAATACATCAAAGTACTATGATTCATTGCTTGCTGACTGGACTTCCTATAGAAATCAATACAATGCAGAAGTAGAAAGAATTAAGAATGAAAATAGTGCGTTAATGACTACAACTAAAGACGAATACGAAAGACTCCTCTCTGAACAGCCTTCTCTAATTGAGCAGCACACTAGAAAGGTGGCAAATACGGTCACGAATACTGCTAACAGCGTATCTACATTAACAAGCACTAGCCAAACTACAAAGCAAACAATCAAAGTAACAAAACCTCAGTCAAAACCGACTACGAGATCATCTTAACTATGAGAAAGCAAAATATTTTTAACAATCCAATATTCCTGCTTCTTTTTACGTTGTTGTTTCTTATAGGAACACTTATTTCTTATAAATCGACGGAATACTTCTCAAAAATTGAGTCGGTTTTCGCAGAAGATGAGGATGAAGAAGATGAGGATAGAGAAGAGGAGGACGCGGATGACGAAGAAGATGAGGATGACGACTACGAATACGAAGATGAAGAAGAATATGAATATATTTATGAGAGTGTTCCAATCGAAGACGCAGCGACTGAAGCTACTGGTACAGCTGAAATTATTTATACAGAGGTTTTAGACGCCGGGTACGGTACAGACACTGATGGGGATCTTCTGGTTGATGCTATTGATCCTAATCCTACAATTCCACAGAAAGAACTATTCACTGACGATGACAACGACGGGGTTCCTAATGCAAACGATGTTTATAAAAATGATGATGATTTTAAATATCTTGAATATTCCGACACCAATAATAATGGTGTATTAGACATGCTTGAGTATCTTCCATGATTACACGAGAACTTCAATTAAATAATGAAATAATGACTACAGAATTTTATATTGCTATTAGTGGTAATAGTGATTCTGAAATTACTCACGATCTAGAATACTGCCATAAACTCGCCATGGATTTTGAAAATCAATATTCTAGATTTTTTGAAAATAGCGAATTATCAATTTTTAATTCAAAAGACGGTAATATAAAAGTGTCTCGCGACCTGTACAAGATGCTCGAATTAAGCAAAAGCTACTATCATAAAACCAACGGCCTGTTTGACCCCGCAATATTGCCCTCATTACTTAACGAAGGTTATACCGCTTCAAAAAATGTGGGATTTTACAAAAAGCTAGATGAAAGTAATTACACACAAAAATATAAGATAATAGATTTAGATTTGTGTGAATATCCTATTATAAAAAAGCCAAAGAACTTAATTATTGACTTGGGTGGAATTGGAAAAGGATATCTAATTAATAAAATAGTTGAGCACCTCGATATGAAATATACTAATTATTGTATAAACATTGGCGGTGATATGTATTTAAGCGGTTGCGATATTGAACAAGGATACGATTATTGGGCCATACCAATACATAATCCAACAAATAATAAACTAGAAATGCCTACACTCATATTAAAAAACATCTCAGTAGCAACGTCGGGCGTTAATAATAGAAATTGGACTGCTAATAACAAACTTAAAAACCATGTTATTAATACAAGAAATTATAAAAGTGTAAAAAATGATCTCCTAACTGTTACTGTAATTACAAAGAGTGTTATAGACGCCGATGTCTTTGCTAAAACATTATTGATACTCGGGTCTGTAGATGGATTGCGTTTTGCCAATAAGAATAAACTTAGTGCAATATTTGTAACTAAAAAGGGTAAAATACTATTTAGTAATGAATCTAATAAATATGTCTGGTCTGAATAAAAATACTTTAGGTTTTATATTTGTAATTGCATTTACCGTCATTGCAAGCACTCCAGCTTATGCTACAACAGCAAAAGATTCCGATCTTGATGGAATTCCTGATGATATAGAAATTACTAGGTACAACACAAATCCCAACTCTACTGATACTGATAATGACGGGGTGCTTGATTATCAGGAAATAATTGATCAAACAGACCCTAATGACAGTAACTCCTCAAAACTAAAGGAAGTAATAGATGAAAATATATTTAATATTTCTTCACGCGACCCAATTAATTGGTGGATTGCAAGAATTTCTGGGATTGCTGCCTTAGTTCTGTTTACTTTTGTAATCAGTTTTGGATTGGTGATGACATCTAAGATATTGTTAAAGTATAGGTTTGCATTAAATTCAGACGTTTTAGAAAAACATCAGTTTATTGCAACTTATTTGGCCTATTCATTTGTATTTCTTCATTTTATAGTATTAATGTTCGACGACACTGTTAGGTTAAAAATACAAGAAATACTAATTCCTTTTATCGCAAATCGTGACTTCTTGACCGTAAGAGGTTACAACCTCAACTTTGCGATAGGAATTGGTGTGCTTGCATTCTATTTTGCTTCTATTCTTGTTATTACATCCCGTTTAAAAAATAAAATAATTTCAAGCATTACGTGGAGAAAAATTCATTATTCCTCATTTATCTTTTGGGTTCTTTTCATGGTTCATGGATTTACTGCTGGGTCAGACTCTAATGAACCC
Organism: uncultured candidate division WWE3 bacterium; assembly: GCA_963765125.1. Lineage (GTDB taxonomy): Bacteria > Patescibacteriota > WWE3 > UBA101185 > UBA10185 > CAVXUZ01. Next base: position 169,463 of record CAVXUZ010000005.1, on the reverse strand, counting down.
TGGATGATTGCAATCTATATCTGGTCGTTATTACAAGTAGGCGGATTAATAATACTTAGAGTATTTGGTAAAACGCTCTTTTTACCTAAACTAAAAACTTCTCAAACACCTAAAGCTGCTGTGCTGACTGAAAATATTGAAAATACCGAAAACTTAAAAAAATAAAATGATTTACTGTACTTTAAAGTAAAATATAGGATTTATTGAGCCTATATCTTCTGAATACTTCTTTGTTTTCTCAGTGTTTCCGTGATATTTCTCGTATCTTAAAGGATTCAATATTTCTCCGGTCGACTTGTTTGGGTGAATAACAATAACTACGACTATAAGCAATTAAGTAATTGAAGATAGAAACACTAATAGTAGAGGTATTTTATAAACGTTTGTTGACTATGAAAGTAAGAGCTGTTCCTTTTTTTCCGATTCTGCCAGTTCTTCCAATTCTATGAATATAATCATTAAATGTTGCGGGCTCATCATAGTTAATCACGTGAGACACATCCGGTATGTCAATTCCGCGAGAAGCAACATCCGTAGCGATCAATACGTTGATCTTATTTAATCTAAAGTTTTGTAATATTCTTGTTCTAGCGTTTTGTGATTTATTACTGTGTAAAGAATCTACTAATATTCCTCTTTTTCTTAAATCATCAGTAATTTCATCTGCACCGTACTTTGTTCTCGAAAAGACTAATACTTTACTAAATTCTTCTTTTTTCAATAAATCATACAAAACCTCTATTTTGTGATAAATGGTCTTTACTTCAACCACATCCTGTCTAATACTTTTTAATGGAGCCTGAACGTCAGCTTGTACCTTAATAGGGGAGTTAAGTAACGAGTTTGCAACAGCCTCCTCTTTATTTGATATAGTTGCTGAGAAAAATAATGATTGTCGAGTTTGATTCAACTTTGAAATCACCATTCTAATATCTGCTATAAATCCCATATCTAGCATCTGATCTACCTCATCAAGAACAACGTTATTAAAATTCTGTAGATTTACATGTCTTCTTTTCTCGAGGTCTATTAGCCTACCAGGTGTGGCAACAATAAAACTTGGGCCTGACCTTAAATTGCGAATTTGATCTCGCATCGGGGCACCGCCGATTAATAAAACCATCTTCAATCTAGTTTCTTTTGCAAATTTTTGGAATTCACTATTAATTTGAATTGCTAAATCTCTTGTAGGTGTAATTATTAAAACTTTTTCTGAATTGTTTTGGAGTACTCTGTGACACATAGGTATTAGAAACGCACCAGTTTTACCTGAACCGGTGCTTGCTATTCCTAAAATGTCTTTTCCATCTAAAATATGTGGAATCGCCTGATCTTGAATTTTTGTAGGTTTCTTATAGTTTTGATCAGAAATGTTTTTTGCTAAAACACTATCGAGTGCAAAATCACTAAAATTATTAATTGGTGAATATGTATTTTCACTTCTAACTTCTTCTGGCGCTGAAACATATCTTGAACGTGCAATACTCTCATCCGATCTTCTGATATTTCTACCTTTCCAACTATTTCCTGTATTACCACCACCAAAACTTCTTCCACCATAACCTCTATTTCTAGGCCTTCTTTTAGCTCTATCGCCGCGCTTATTATTTGACGACTCTGACTGTCGCCTATTATTCATACTATGACTTCTATACATTTTTATTTCTTTTGATTATTAGTGTCCAAAACGGACCGGAGGATAATATAAACTGTAATAGTTTAATGGATACACACTCTAATCTATTTCACACAACTAGCGGGAAGTATTGTAACACGCTTATTGCAAATATACAAAGTTATCAGATTCATACTTAGTGTTTTTTTAGAGATTTTCTCTAAAAAATCGTACTACTCGCTCCATTGCAACTTCAAAATAGGGTGAAGATAGGTTATGTCCTCCACCATCGTATTCAAAATACTCGATACTTTTATCATTATCTTCTAATACTTTAACAAGATCTTTTGAATATCCAATGTTTACCACGTCATCATTTAACGCATGGTGTAACTGAATTGGTTTTTTAAGATACTCTATATTTTCTGTTAAAGATATTGATTTCCAAAATGAATCGTTGAAATTTACTAACTGCGGTTCTGAGCGTATCTTTTGTATTTCAGGTGATATCTCTCTGTCTTTTTGAGCGTCTCCTTCTTTTGTATCATAAGGTCTATGTGTATAACTTGTGTCACTAATTCTATACTCTGCAAAATCCTTGTAACTGTATACCGCTCCAGCCCAAATAGCACCGGCTTTAATTTCTTCGGATACTAACATTGATCTCAGTAGTAAATTACCTGCCATACTGTGTCCCCACATTCCTATTCTTCCTGGGTTTACTTGCTCATACTTTTGTAGACTTTTTACAGCTGATATTGCATCAATTGTATACGCGGATGAAAAGTAAGTACCTGAAGCGTCACCTTCAGAATTTCCATTACCTCTATAGTCAATTTTAAATACAACAAACCCATTTCTTGCAAGATAATCTACATAAGCAACGTATCCCGTTGTTGTTTCGTATTCCTTGGGTGGTATGTAACCGTGATTAAAAACAATTGCGGGGTATCCGTTTTCTGGTTTTTCTGTTGTTGGTACTGTGAGTAACCCAAAAACCTTATTACCTTCGCTAAGATAACTTGCTATATAACTTCTATAATTGTTTGATTCTGGTAACTCGCTTTCTACAGTAATACCACTCGATTCAATCTCCAGACTTCTTAAGTACTCGACGCTAATAGGGGACACGTAATTATTATTTTCAATAATAGTATTTTGGGTTGGTAATATTTCTGTCGCAGGGTCAACTCTATTATTATTTTTGAAAATAAAGTAAGCTGCTGTCAAAGTAGAAAATACTAGAACAAAGGCTAAAAGGGTTTTCATAGTGTGAGAATCATAATAACACAGTTAACAAAATGGTATTATTTATTTATGCAATCATACTATTGGTATCAAGAACTTATAAAACCAAGCTGGTCTCCCCCCTCATGGATATTTGGGCCAGTATGGTCAGTGTTGTATATTTTGATTGCAATATCATTCGGTGTAGTTTTTTACAAAGTTTTTAAAAAACAGTTACCTTCTAAGTTGGTATTGCCATTTATCTTAAATCTTATATTCAACTTCTTATTTACACCACTACAGTTTGGATTGAAAAATAACATTTTAGCTGCTGTAGATATTTTATTAGTGTTATTGACTATTGTATGGTTATTTATAGCAATAAAAAAATATCTTGCTTGGGTAGTTTATATAAATATTCCATATTTTCTTTGGGTAGTATTTGCAACAGTTCTACAGCTAACTATTACATATTTAAATTAAAAAAACCGGCTAGTTATTTACTATCCGGTTCTGGCTTTACAGCACAAGCTTTGTTCGATTACGATGGTAGGTATATATTCCCCATCAATATGAAGAGTATAGCCGCTCCCACTGAGGTCGTATTTAAACTCCCCAATACCTTTTGAAATATCATTTCTAATCTTTACTTTAATTAAAACATGTCCCGCCGGGTCTGAGTAATCTACCTTAATTGGGTCTAGCAACGTAACAAACTCATTAGCACCGATTAGGTTTAACCTTCTAAGAATAATCGTTATCTCTTGAAGACCTTTGCTATAATTAAATTTCCGCCTTCTTCCCATCTTTCTCTCCCTGGTTAGTTTTTCTGAATTATACAACTACGTCACTATTTGTAAAGTCCTGCAGCTCAAAAACGCTTTAAATACGCGGAAAAGCTAGAAAATCAATCTAAAGTGTGATAATTTACATGCATTATTACAATTTTTGTTTTTTGTTAAAAATGTCTGAAAAATACTTTAAAGAACTAGATGCAACGATGGATCTCCCTAGACTGGAAAGGGAAATGTTAGAGTATTGGAAAAGCATAGACATTCTAAACTACACTTACAAAAGTCGCGAGAAATCACCAAAAAAGATTTATTATGATGGGCCGATTACTGCAAACGGTTTACCACATTATGGACATGCAATCACATGGACGATGAAAGATGTTGTTCCAAGATTTTGGACTATGCAAGGAAATTATGTAACTAGAAATATGGGTTGGGATTGCCAAGGTATTTTAGTTGAGTACGAGGTTGAGAAAACTTTAGGGTTTAAAAATAAAAAAGACGTTGCTACTTATGGTATTGAAAAATTTAATAACGCCTGCAAAGAGTCTGTTTTAAAATATCGCGCATTAATGTTAGAGCACGAAACAAGACTCGGAAGACTCATAGACCACGACGCTGAATACGCAACCATGGATTCTAAATATATTGAAAGCATGTGGTGGGCTCTTAAGGACCTTTACAATAAAGGGTTGCTTTATGAGGGATATAAAGTTGTCGCGTACTCAACGAGATCTGGAATGACTTTGTCTACACACGAAGTTGCTGAGGGTGGTTATGATGAAGTAATTGACCAAGCCGTAACAATAAAATTTAAGGTCGCAGATGAAGATAAAACCTACTTTTTAGCTTGGACGACAACACCCTGGACTCTACCGGGTAATTTGCTTATAGCTGTAGGTAAAAAGCTTAAATACGTGAAGGTTAAAATTGACGATGAATGCTTTATTTTAGCTGAAAACGCTTTAGAACGAGTGTTTGGTGATTCTAAGTACAATGTTATACAAAAATATACTGGTAACGAGCTTGTTGGCTTAAAGTACGAGCCTCTTTTTAATTATTTTGAGGACAGAAGTAAAGAAGGCGCGTTTGTTGTTGTTCATGGAAATCACGTAACAACCGAAGAGGGAACTGGAATTGTACATCTTGCACCATATGGAATGGAAGACTTTGATATTCTTCTTGGTCTTAAAATATCACTTTTTGATTATCTCGATGAAGAGGGGACTTTTAATTCGCTGACTCCAGAGCTTGAAGGTTTGTTTTACAAAAAAGCTAATTTAAAAATTATTGAGCTCCTTTCTGATAGAAATTTGATTTATAAATCTGAAGATTATCCGCACCAAATGCCACTAGACTACAGAACAAAAACTCCACTTATTTATAAACCAATAAAAAGTTGGTATGTAAATGTTGAAAAATTAAAACCACAGCTTTTAGAAATCAGCAAGAGTATTAAATTTGTTCCAAAATCAGAAGGAAATAGATTTAGAGCTTGGATTGAAAATGCAAGAGATTGGTCGTTGAGTAGAAAAAGATTTTGGGGAACGCCACTGCCTATTTGGGTTAACGATAAAACCAATGAAATCAAATTTATCGGATCTTTTTCTGAATTAGAAGAAGCTAGTAAAAAAACACTCGGTAAAGAATTTGATCCGCATAAACCATACGTAGACGACATTACCTGGGAAGGCGACAACGGAGGCATTTTTAGGCGTATACCCGAAGTTATAGACGTATGGTTTGATAGCGGTTCAATGCCGTATGCACAGCATCACTATCCTTTTGAAAATAAAGATAAATTTTTAAACAACTATCCTGCTGATTTTATTAGCGAAGGCGACGATCAAATACGACTTTGGTTTTACACAATGTATGTTTTGGGTTGTGCACTTTTTAAAAATTCACCATTCAATAATGTTGTTGTAATTGGAATGCTTGGTGATGAAAAAGGTAAAAAAATGAGTAAGAGCAAAGGAAATTATCCACCAATTGATGAAGTCTTTAACAATTATGGTAGCGATATGTTTAGATACTTTCTATTAACATCTCCAATCGTCCAAGGAGAGTCTGCAAGATTTTCCTATGACCTAATTCAAGAAACAAAAAAAGAATTCTTTACGATGCTTTGGAATAGTTATAAATATTTTATTACTTACGCAAATTCGAATGATTATAAACCCTCATTAACAAAGCCAACACCTGAAAATGTTTTGGACAAATGGATTCTTGCAAGATTAAAACAATCTACACTTACCATGTCGTCTAGTATGAATGACTATCATGTTATGGACGCTGCAAGACAACTTCGTCCACTCGTGAGTGATTTATCAACTTGGTACATCAGAAGATCACGTGACAGAATAAGTTCAGGCGATAAACAAGCCTTAGATACACTTTATTTTGTCTTAGTCGAACTCACTAAACTTTGTGCGCCTTTTATGCCTCTTCTTTCAGATTATCTTTATAAAAGCTTAAACGCTGAGGCAATTACTAAGCTAAAAAGTGTGCATGTAGATCATTTTTTTGATTTTGAAAAAATGTCCTTATCAGAGATGCAGCTAATTAAAAAAATGGGACTTACTAGACAAATTGTAACTTCGGCACTTTCTATACGTTCTGAAAATGAAATTAAGGTGAGACAACCTTTACAAACTATTTTTGTTATTCCGGTAAAAGAAAATGATTTGTTTGGTGATGTACTTAAAGAAGAGGTCAACGTTAAAGAAATATTGTTCACCAAACCAAAAGGTAAAACCTCATCGTTTGAAGATCAGGATTACACAATTTCACTAACTACTGATATCTCACCAAAACTTGAGGTAGAGGGAACCGCAAGAGAAATCGTGAGAACAGTTCAAGCATTGAGAAAAGAAAACGGTCTTAGTGTTGAGGATAAAATTAATATTACTTATAAAAACACTCCCGAGAACGTCAAGGCATTTGAGATGTTTGGTGATGAAATAAAATTAAAGATATCTGCAGTTAAAATAGAACCTGGTTCTGATTTTACCGTAACAAAAATTAACTAACGTATTTTTATAGTCTGCTCATTACTAATCTTGTATATGTTTGATGGGGGATTATTAAGCTCTCCGCCGTCAACATAAAAATCAACCTGATCTCCAAATAGTTTTTCGCACTCTTCTATTGTTTTTGGTGTCTCAGCCCCGTGTAAATTCGCGCTCGTAGAAATAAGTGGACCAGCTTTATCTATCACACCTACTAAAAACTCATTGTTTGGTAATCTAAATGACCTTGCTATACCATCATCGCAGTCCAAAATCAGTGTATTTGCTCCAGGCCAATAAATTTTCATTTGCTGTTTTGTATACTTATCGATTTTTATGGTAAAGGGTTCTAGTTGATTTAAATTTGAAATTAACGTGATGTGGGGCATACTTTCTGGTCGTTTTTTAATTTGGTAAATACGTTCTTTAATAGCTGCTTCATTCATCAAACCATGAACTCCATATATAGTGTCTGTTGGAAGGAGGCCAACTTCTTTGTTTAGTAATCTCCTTACGATTTCATTAACATCTGCAGTATCTAGTAGCATTTTGCAATTATATCTGTTTTTGCGTGTTTGCATAAACAAAATAAAATCCCTACAGAAACATTCAGGTTTTTTTATATTAGACTTATAGTAATTGCCAGATTCGGCTTTTTGCTGTAAAATGCACAAAATAACGTAGAGGAGGTAGTTATGAATGTTTCGATTTTGATCGTTATGATTGTTTTTATTGGAATACTGTTTTTTGTGGGAATTGCTCTAGAACAGGCTTTCCCGAATGTTTCTGGTGCTGTGTTCGCATTTGCCCAACTTCTTCTTGCGGCTACATTGCTGCAACACTACCATGGCACAAACACGCTAAATTTTGTAGCAGTTAAGACAAAAAAGATCAGAAAGGCCGGCTACATTTTCTTAGCCCTAATCGTATCGATTATCGTTTCCGCATACGGTGTGCAAGCAAACTTAGTGTTCCCTACATACCTTGGTATCTTCACAGTAAGTACCTGCTGCATTCTAATAGGGCTTACGATTTTTGAAAAAAAGCAAAGAAAATACAAAGTGTATTAAAAAACAAGCAGAGGTTTAATAAAGTTAGCCTCTGCTTTTTGTTTCTATAACTTCTTAATCTTTTTTAGTTACACACATAAACAACAATTAATTTTATTATTGCACCCTCTTTTTATTAGTATATGATTGGTGTATGGCTGATAATATACAACCATCAGAAACTGAAGCGCCAAAGAAAAAAGGTACTTCATTCAATAAAGTGCGAGGAAGCAAAAATGTCCGATTAGGGCTAATCATCGTACTTATGGCTATTGTCGCCGTATTATTTATTTTTTGGGAAAAAGCAAGAATAGCACTCATAATTGCATTTCTCGCCCTAGCTGCAGCGTTGGGCCTTGAGATTTCTCAAAATGATTTTGATTTAGGAAAGCTTCTGGAAACAAGATCTTTTGAAGAATCAAAGGTTTCTCGTGATGCGTCCGGCAATGTTCTTTTTGACATCGACGGAAATATTACGACCGACTTCAGCAAGGGTAAGAGAGCAAGTGACTATAATTGCGATGATTTTACAACCCAACCAAAAGCTCAATCATTTTTTGAGAGAGTAAGCAATGATCTTTACCGCTTAGACGGCGATAAAGATGGGGTTGCCTGCGAGTCATTACCAATAAAATAATACGGGCGTAAATCTACAGCATTTGATTAAGCATTTTTAAGATGCCGTTGTAGCAGAAATGTTACTCCGAAGTCTGTTAAAATGGGTATATGAACAAAAAACAACTAATTCCTATTCTAATTATTTTTTTGGCTATCGTAGGTTTTCTATTTTTTACAAAACAATCTAAACAAGTACAAACTGACACCGCAGTAGTAGTACCTCAAGAAACAAAACAATCCACAGCACAAGAAGTAAAACCAGTCGTAAAGTACACGCTTGATGACGTAGCAGAACCATTCGTCTCCAGAAGACTGCTGGCTAATTATAGATAGTAAAATATACGACGCATCAAATTTTGGAACTAAACACCCTGGTAAAGAGGCGGTGTACGAAGGTTGCGGAATCGACGCAACAAAGCTTTTTAATACAAGACCTATGGGAAGCGGAACATCACATTCAGATAAAGCACGTACCGGCTCTTGAAAACTTCTACGTTGGCGACTTAAATATTGAATAAGCAAAGGTTTTAACAACAACATTTGCAAATATCTTGCTCAGGTAATACTATTACATGAATCTGAGCTATGGTTATTCCAGAAGAAATAAAAAAACTATGCCCAACTAAAAATGTTTTAGATGCATATTTTTTTGCGTCTGAAAATCATAAAGGGCAGTTTAGAAAATCAGGCGAGCCCTACATTAATCACTGCATTGAGGTATTTAACATTTTAAAATCCTGGGGTGTTCGAGATGAGAACTTGCTTATTTCTGCGCTACTTCATGATGTTATAGAGGACTGCGCAATAAAATCATCAACCATAAATAAACGCTTTGGAAATAATGTAGCATTTCTAGTAGAAAGCGTTACAAAATTTAAACTTGAAAAAAAGGATGTTTCTGATTTAAACACTCTTAGAAAATTGTTAAAAGGCACATATCTAGACCAACGCGTATCAATTTTGAAACTTGCAGATAGACTACATAATTTAAGAACACTTGAGTTTTTACCAAAAGAAAAGCAAATTCGTAAAGCGAGGGAAAGCCTCGAAGTATATGCAAAGCTAGCCGAGTCACTAGGTCTTTGGATAGTAAAAACAGAAATTGAGGATCTTTCATTTAAATATCTAAACTACGAAAAGTTCGCACAAGTTAAAAAAGCAATCGATAGCGATAAAAGATTATCAAAAAATGAAAAGGCATTAATTTGTAAAAGAATAAGCAAGGCATTACCTAAAGCAAAAGTGAACATTATTACAAGTGGTTACTTCCATGCGTATCAAAAGTTAAAAATATCATCTTTAAAAGGCATAACGTCTCATGGAAGTTTTAAAAATTTGAACGACATTATTAGCTACCGCGTAATAGTTAATACGGAGGAAGATTGCTATAAATCAATTTACAAACTGCACAACGAATTTGAACATCTCATAGATTACGAAAGATACGATGAGTTTATAGGCTCAAATAAAAGGCTAAATGGGTATCAAGCCCTTCAAACTACTGTAAACACCACGCATGGGGCTATCGAGATTGCGGTAGTAACAGCCTCAATGGAATCATTTAACAATTATGGCTACCTCGACACTCTTCTCAAAAATAATGGCAGCCAATACAAACTTAAGCTCGTTTTTACACCTGAAAAGGATTTAATGTTTTTGCCACAAAAAGCTAAAGCAATTGATTTTGCATACTATCTAAGTACCGGGCTTGGCGATACCGCTGTGGGAGCAATCATTAACGGAAAGCAAGGTGCACTAACAACTAATCTTTCTAACACAGATGTAGTAAGAATTATTACGGGCGAAAGGCAAACAAATTCTGATAAGATGCTAATGAAAGTTTGTTTACCAGAAACTAAACTATTAATCGAAAGGAAAATTATTGGTGATGAAAAAATCAAAGTAATTACAAATGGTAAATTACTGTTAGAAGAAATTCTAATAAAACGTGGCATTTTAGATCTTCGAGATATTGATACCGACGTAAACAAAATTGTGCATGAATTAGGTTGTGAAAATGTAGAAAATATTTATTACAAAGCAGCAAAAGGTTATTTAAACATTTTTAAATTTGAGGCGATCTTAGATGACATTGGCCTTATAAAAGACAAATTGAAATGGACAACAATAGAAATTACAGGAAACGATAAACCTGGCTTACTAAAAATAGTAACTGATAATATTGCGAAATACGGAGGAAACATTGTAAAGATAACCTTTAATAGAGGTAAGAAAGGTGAGCAATTCTATTTAAGAGTTGTCGCAGAAAACATAAAATCATCAAGTGAACAGAAGCTCAAGCAAAAACTTAGCGCAGTTCCTCATTTCAAAAATCTTCGCGTTGTTTAAATAGCATATTTTCTAGTGATATACTTTATATATGTCAAAGATATTCAACTTTTTTCTCGCTGCATTTGTTGGTTTTTGTATTGTTTATCTAATTCTCAACTATAAAAGTATTAGGTTTGGTGATGGGCAGGTAAATGTTACCCCGCAAGAGAAAGTAGCAGAAAAAGTAAATATCATTGTAGACTACCCACAACCAAACGATATTGTTACGAGTCCGCTCGTTGTTAAGGGCAAAGCTAGGGGCGGTTGGTGGTTCGAGGCAAATTTTCCAATTGTTCTTTACTACGGCGTCCAAGATGAATTTGTTGAAACTTATGTTTCTACCGATAAAGAATGGATGACAGATGAGTTTATAGATTTTGAAGTTACAATAGAATTTCCTGAGCCATACGCAAAAGATGGAACACTTGAGCTACAAAAATCTAATCCATCAGACATAAAAGAACTTAATGACAGCCTCATTATTCCTGTAAGATTTTTCTAAAGGGATTATAATTAGTATATGAAAAACATATTCACGTTCATTTTTTCTGCTCTAATTGTTCTCTTGGTAGTCGGCGCTGTGTATATTTATAAATCTAATACTACAAAACCAGTCGCCTGCACAGCAGAAGCTAAAATATGTCCTGATGGAACATCTGTTGGTAGAGTTGGACCAGATTGTGAATTTTCACCATGCCCAGAAATTACTGATGAAACACCTACCAATGATCCATCACTAATTAGTGAAGAAGAAGCAAAAGCTATTGCTGAGGCGCAGTGTATTAAAGGCGGCGAATCATTGTCAGATGGTATGTATAACTCATTTACAAAAACGTGGTGGTTTGATGCTAATTTAAATGCAACAAAAGAAGGCTGTCATCCAGCATGTGTAGTTTGGGAAGAAACTAAAACAACTGAAATTAACTGGAGATGCACAGGCTTAATAGCACCAAAGAATATTAAAAACGAGATAACAGACGCGTTTATTGAGAAATACCCAAAATATGAAAATTCACTAACAATAAAAATCGATCAAGAAACTGATACCCACGCAAGGGGCAGTGTTTCTTTTGGAATTGGGGAATCAGGCGGTATATTTCTAGCAACCAGCATTAATGGACCATGGCAAATTGTACACGATGGCAACGGTCAAATACCCTGCGCGCTCTCATCTTACGATTTTCCAGAAGAAATGCTCACAGACTGCTCAAACTAACATTACCTATAGCAATTTGCATTGTTTTATATATTTGTTATAATTCCGCCGTGGAAACAAAAATCCATGAACATTTATAAAAGAAGGTTAGAGCTTAGTCTTTAAAAGACAGCTCATGCAATACGGCCTGAAATAAACAACAAAGAAAGAGAGGGCATTGTAACAAGATATTTCAAGAATTTTTTCATTAACGAAGTCTTTAAAAAGGAGAAAAAATGAAAACAATATTCAAGAAAATACCTTTTGCACTAGTGATTGCTGTTGCTCTTTCCCTGGTTACGGTTGTGGCAGTTTTTGCCTGGCCAATTGGATGGAAAGAGGGTGAAAATAACTGTAAGTGTGCAGCTGCTGAATCAACAATCGCAATTGGTACACGTTATCAAAGTGGTAGTCATTGGTACTACCTCCACGATGTTACAGGCGACGGAGAATGCAAAGCGTACAACGCCAGCGGTAAAGCGTCGGGAACACTCGCGTTTATCTGGAAAAGGGTAACCGGAAATGGCACATTCACCGAGTACAAAAACTGGGAAATATCAAGACCAGCCTACTGTACAGACTGTGCCAATAAAATTGACGGAACACCAATTGTTTCTCTCTGGGTATACAGCCCCGACGGCCACACCCGGACAAGAACGATCTCCACACCAACATTTGACGCCGATTGGCCTCAAAAAAGCTGTGGAATAAGAACTGAAACCGAAGAGCAGAAAGCCAAAGAGTTTTGTTATAACAATAAAACTGAATGGTATTTCCCTGGCGAAGTTCCTGCAGGTGCTGTAGAAGGACCGTGCGCAGCTTGTCAGGTGTTTGGTGATGTACTTCCGCTACCAGATTGGGGTGATCCGGTCTATTCAAATGGCGGACATACCAGAACCTTTACAAGGGTGATCAATCTGGCTGATCCTGACGGTAATCCCTGTGGGACAAGGACAGAGATAAAGACTGAGAATGCAACACCCTACTGCGTAAACGACGAGACAATCTGGGTATGGCCTGATGAAAATGCGCCAGATATTAATCCCGGAGCTTGTCCAGCAGACATCGAAGGTGAACCTGACTACAAGTTAGAATGTGTAATCCAAGAAGATGGATCGGTAGGTATAAGGTTAACTTTGATCTTACCAGAGGGCGTCATTATGTACGGTACCCCTGGCGGTACGATTAACGAAACAACTTCGTTTATTGTCGCCCCGGGAGCGTATGACTTCCCTTGGGATACTGAAAAAGGTTATAAAGGATCCGGCGTTTTGCATGTAGTTGCAGTATCTTGTGAAACAGGCGATAACTGGAAACCAGTATGCCCCGTTTACCCATGCCCGGTCTGTCAGTATGAAAATACACGCGGTTCCGGTGTTGACTGCTTAGGTCCCAATCTGTATGGAACCGAAGATGTCAAACCTGCAGTTGCAAGGGTAATAAATGACTGCATAGCCGAAAAGGTATGCACTAAGTCAGAGTGGTGGGTAGTAGCCTGGGCTGAAGGTGAAAAAGGTCTTGAAGGTATCCATGATGGAGCACCAGACGGTCCTTTCTTCAAAGCTGAAACAAATACCGAAGCCGGTGATGAAAACGTTTGGCAGCTCTTAATGTATGAGGTTGGAATGCCTCGTCTTGTAAAAGACAATCAGGGTGTCCTGCAACCTAATCTTATGAGCTTCAACGATAGACTCTACCCGGTAATTGACGGCAAGATACTTGCTCCTGATGAATTTTATCAGTATGAGCCCTGCTCGCTGTCACTAAGCTTTGCGATGACTAAGATCAAAGATGGCAAATTCAATATTATGAAAATGCCCGGCACTGATCAGTGGTCGTACGCTACGTTCCTCGTTAAAGCCGGAAAAGCTCCGATGCCCGATAATTGGTACGATTGGAATACTGGCGTCCTTGGTAAAATTAACCAATGGTACACAGACTATGTAATTCCAGCGAAAATCGGCGATTTGATCGAAGTCCCGGATTTTAACCAGTAACCTTCTGAAATGATCAAGTAAGTAACTAGACCCCAATAAAAAAATTGGGGTCTTTTTTTATTTCTGTTAGAATAAAGCTATGAAAAAAGGATTTAATCAAAATATAGAAAAATCAACGTTAGATAATACTAATTTTAGAAAAGTACTATACACAGGCGTCTACAGCCAGTTAGTACTAATGTCACTTAACCCCAATGAAGATATCGGTATGGAGGTGCACGAAGACACTGACCAGTTTTTTAGATTTGAAAGCGGCGAGGGTGAGGTTGTAATTAATGAAACAACTTACGATGTTCATGACGGCGACGCAATTATTGTCCCAGCGGGCGCTCAACACAACATTATAAACAAATCCGCCATTGAACCATTAAAACTTTACACGATTTATTCGCCTTCTCATCATAAAGACGGCACTGTTCATGTTACAAAGGAACAAGCAATGTCTGCAGATGAAGAGTTTGACGGAATTACTACTGAGTAAAAATATCGTATAGAATTAGAACGTGGAACTTTCTAAAGATCAGCAAAGCGCAGCTAAAAAAATACTGAAGTGGTTTCTTTTTGATAAAAATACTCAATTTATTACTTTAGGAGGTTACGCAGGTACAGGTAAAACAACTCTAATTTCCATCATAAAACAAAGAATCGACGATATAAGAGATAAAAAGCTTAAAGTGGCATTTTGTAGTTATACAGGCCGTGCTACTCAAAACCTCAAAAATCGTCTTGAGCAACATAAAGCGTTGTCGTGGCGCGATACTGTGAGTACCATCCACGGGTTGATATATGACCCAATTGAGAACGCGCAGGGTGTAATAATCGGTTGGGCTAAAAAAGACCTAGTTGAAGCCGACTTAATCATTGTGGACGAGGCGTCAATGATTGATGCAAATATCTGGCATGATTTACTCTCCTTTAATATTCCGATTCTTGCGGTTGGTGATCATGGCCAGCTACCACCCATAAAAGGTTCATTTAATCTTATGGAAAAACCACATATCAAACTTGAGCAAATACATCGTCAAGCCAAAGATAACCCCATTATAAAAGTTTCGATTTTAGCGCGGGAAGATGGTGTAATACCTGCAAACACATACGGGGCAAATATTATTAAATACTCTTCCGAAGATCAGGATTTCTCCTATATGAGTACGGACCTGCTTGAAAACTATTCCAGAGAAATGCTTATTTTATGCGGGTACAACTCAACCAGAAATAAAATAAATCAATTTATCAGAAACTCTATTGGTTTTGATTTGCCTGAACCACAGGTAGGGGATAGGGCAATCTGTTTACGAAATAATAATAAGAAGGGAGTTTACAACGGAATGCTTGGAACAATAAAAGCATTAGAACCTGAAGAGACAGATTGGTACAAAGCAGAAATACTAATGGACGATACAAACGCATTATATCGCGGACTAATTTATGGACCACAGTTTGGCGCACCAATTGGAATTAATTTTACACAAGATCGTGCTCTAGCTTTAAAGGGAGATCTTTTTGATTACGGATATGCGCTCACAGTGCACAAAGCGCAAGGAAGTCAGGCAAAAAGAGTAGTTCTTTTTGAGGAAAGATTTAAGAAAATGACAGACGACGAATGGAGGAGATGGCTCTACACCGCGGTAACAAGGGCAGAGTCAGAACTCTATATGTTTGGGGTTTAGCAAGATTTGCAACTTCACCATACAAAATCAATAAATAGTGCTATAATTCGTCTTGTAAATTTTGTGATTTAATGACTGACTCTTTTTCGCTTCTTTCATTAGACACAGTTAATGAAGGAGGTGTTCAATTCAAATGAAAAAATTATATGTAGGTAATTTACCATACGGCGTAAGAGATAATGATTTATCAGCCTTATTTGCCGACTTTGGTGAAGTACTGTCTGCAGTAGTTATCATGGATAGAGCAACAAACAGATCAAAAGGATTTGGTTTTGTAGAGCTCGAAGATGCTGATGCCGATAAAGCTATGGCCGCGATGGACGGAAAAGACGTCGAAGGTAGAGCGTTAAAGGTAAACGAAGCTAGACC
Source organism: uncultured candidate division WWE3 bacterium (assembly GCA_963765125.1). GTDB lineage: Bacteria > Patescibacteriota > WWE3 > UBA101185 > UBA10185 > CAVXUZ01. The sequence goes on along the minus strand of CAVXUZ010000005.1, from coordinate 153,587 downwards.
CAAGAAAGACTTCTAATCGAATATTCAAGTATAATACTCGAGTATGTTTAAGATCCCGAATTCTTACAAGGTAGCTTGGTTGCTTGCAACGACAAGAGTAAAAAGGTCGGGTGTGCTATCTAACTTACTAATAATATTAGTAATGACACTTACCTTTTTAAATCTACTTGTAGTCAGAGGAATTCTTGTAGGGCTTCCTGAGGGCGCTATAAAAGCGAACGAGGAGAAGTACTACGCCGACGTGTTTGTTTCGGTTCCAACAAATAAAAAACACATGGATAGAGTTCCTCAAATACTTGAAGCAGTTAGAAATCTCAAAGGTGCAGATTCATTTTCTGTACGCTATTTAACAAGTAGTACGGTATTAGCAGATTATAATGCGAGAGTACCAAGCGATGAAACACCAAACCAAATTAATACCCGTATTTTAGGAATAAACCTCCAAAACGAACAAAAAGTCGTCAATATTTCAAACAACATAAAAACAGGCAGATTCTTTAATTCAGGCTCCCGCGATGAAGTAGTTTTAGGAGTTGATCTTTCGTCAGCTTATGGCAGAGCTGAGGCAATTGGTTTAGAAAATCTAGACAATGTAGATATTGGAGATAGCGTAGAAATTACGGTTGGTGATGTTACTAGAAGGGTGAATATTGTAGGTATCGTCGAATCCAAGGTGAATGAACTTGATGGCAGAGTAATTATGTCAGAAGAACTTTTTAGAGATCTTGTAGGAATTGAGAGTTTTGAGCCATCCGAGATCGCAATCAGGGTAAAAGATGGTGTACAACCCGCATCTGTTCAACGCGAACTTCAACGCTCTGGTTTACAAAAATACGTGGATATCAAAATAAAAAGCCAATATCAACCGAGCTTCGTAACCGACATTGTTGATACATTTGCAATATTAGGTGACGTTATTGGGTCAATAAGTCTCGCAGTTGCTTCAATCACAATCTTTATCATTATTTTTGTAAACGCAATTACACAACGAAAGCAAATTGGGATACTTAAAGGGATCGGAATTTCGCCATTTGCAATTGAGCTCTCTTACATTATTCAGGCGTTATTCTATGTAGTTTTTGGCGCTATGGTTAGTTTGCCGTTATTATATGGTGTTTTAGTACCATACTTTATTGAAAACCCAATAGATTTTCCGTTCTCGGATGGGGTCATCGTTGCAGAATATTCGGAAACTGTAGTTAGAAGTTTATTAATGTTAGTAACCACCGGCATAGCGGGTTATCTCCCAGCGCGTCACATAGTCAAACAAAACACGCTAGATGCAATTTTAGGAAGATAATGATTAAAGCAATAGATTTAACAAGAGTATATGTTACAGGTACAAAGCGTGTAGTTGCCCTTGACCACGTAAGCTTTGATATAAAAAGTGGTGCTTTTGTGACGATTACAGGACGCTCAGGATCGGGTAAAAGTACTCTTTTATACCAGCTGGGGCTCCTAGATCATCCTACGGAGGGTAAGGTGCTAATTGATGATAAAGATGTCACTACGCTCAAAAACGGTCAGAGGACCGACTACAGGCTTAGAAATCTAGGTTATGTCTTTCAAGACTACGCCCTAATACCAACAATGGATGCGATCGAAAACGTCTACGTGCCACTGCTAATGGTTGGTTACAGTAATAATGAGGCTAACGATATTGCCGCGGCTGCACTCGATAGTGTAGGACTGTTTGATAAGCGATATAACTTACCAAGCCAATTATCAGGAGGAGAGCAACAAAGAGTAAGTATCGCACGTGCAATTGCTGATAAACCCAAAATAATTTTCGCTGATGAACCAACTGCAAATCTCGATTCAGAAACCGCAGATAAAGTATTAAATGTATTAATTGATTTGAATAAAAAGGGTCAGACAATAGTAATGGTTACTCACGAAAAAGAATATGCAAAACTGGGCAGTAAGATACTTTGCTTAACAGACGGAAAGCTTACTTAAACGATTTTCTATTTATAAATAGAACTATTAAGTACATTGCCAGACTAATGTACAACAATGATTGAATTCCAAATGCATACGATAAAAATGACAATATACCACCCACTGCAGATCCAATAAGATTACTTGCAAAATACTTATCTTTTTGTTCACTGTTATTAAATATGTTTACAAATATTATTCCACCAAAGAATAATGGAAGATTCAAAATGAATGGTACGACTGCATATTTAAAAAGCGTTGTGAATTGGTTATAAAAACTTAAAGGAATAGCAAGCTGTAATAGAAAACTTAAAATTAATAATATGTAAATAATCCTCTGGTCTATTTTTATTTTTGCTGCAAAAAGGTTAGCTAACAGAACAAGTGTGAGAATAGCACTGATTGTAATTACGTTTGTGGTCCATGTATTACCGTATAACAACGACGTTTTACCAATATTTTGGAACTCGTATAGTAAAAATCCAGCTCCGAGTAAAAATGCAGTGGCGTTAAACTCTTTTTGTAATTTTTGCTTATATATAAATACTGCTAAAGCTATTAGCAACAATATTGAAACGTTAAGATGAATTACAGGTATTTTTGCGTTTTGTAGGTATAAGTACGGCCAATCGTCAGTAAGAAACCTTTCTGGTTCAGTAAAAAACAAACGACGTTGATTTAAATATTTTGCAAGAGTCTTGTTACTTTCAATATTATCCAATAATGTTTGGTGATTTTTCTGATTGACAAAAAATACACCGCCCCAACCATAAATCGGTGCGTCGGTCTGCATCGTGTAGGCTAGTGGGGGATGACCAAATGCTAATTCAAAGTTTTTGCTAATTCTTCTTCCTATCCACGGAGCGCGAACGTCAAAAGAAACAAAAAGCATTCCGTCATCGTTAAGTACTTTGTAAACCTCAGAAATACTTTCTTTAGTGTAAAGGTAATTGTCGAGCTGAATATTAGTTAGATTTGAATTTAATGTGTGTGAATCTGCAAGTCCCATAATGACTAAATCATATTTATCCTGCGTTCTTCTCAAAAAAGCGCGCCCATCATCAACAATAATATTTACACGTGCATCATCATAAGGTTTTTCTGGGTGAAGACTTCTTCCAAAGTTTATAATCTGCTGATCAATCTCAACGGCATCGATATGCTCTACACCTGCACGTAAAGCTCCAGCTGCGTCATTTCCACCTCCTGCACCAATTATAAGTACCCTTTTAACGTTTGGTTTTAAAATATATGGTATATCGTATTGATTACTATATTTAAGAGTTTCAATATCAAAAGGTACATTAAGACGCGTAAGTTTCTCAGGAAGATTATTTTGATAATTTTCTGATAAATCTAGCAGGCCCATATAACCAACGTCATTAACTGACAACATTTTTCCTGAAGGAAACAGTTCAAGATTAGGTAATTCTTTAATTGATAATTTTTGATATTGAGACCACACAGTATCTTTAACAGTTATTTGATTAATTAATATTATTGGAGAGATGACGAGAATAGGTAATATAGCGTAAAGTAAATATTTTTTTTCTGTTAACAGCGCGACTAGCACCATAAATACTAGTATTGATACATACGGTGATATTGTATAAAAAGAATATAACGAGAATGCTAATGTTCCAAATAGAGAGAATAGAACGTTAACAGAATAATCTAGTATCGTATTATTTGTACCTTTAAATATATTTCCAAGATATTGTCCAAGAGGAATAAAAGAAAATAGAACTATAAAATATAGAAATATCATCATTAATAACCCCAATATGATATTTACTGATGTTTTTGGAGATGATGTAAACCATATAAAACTATCGCTTATTGGAGCGAGTACGTCGGTTATTAATTTGAAATAACCAGAAAATACACACGCTAAGATTATTACCAACGCAATGTTAGTAAGATACAAAGGTATTGTCTTTTTAATCATCATACCTATACCAGAACCTACGAATATTGCCAGTAGTATAAGGTTTGGCACGTACGCAAATATTCTTACTTCAGTACCAAGTAGCCTAATTAATAACAACTCTCCGAAGAGAATTGCAAAACTAACTAGTGCAATTTTGTATTTACTTTTTATAAGCCTTAGCATCTCTCTAATATTAACAATAATTTACATAATAATAAAAAATAAATTCACTATTGACTTAAAATATATTTGTAAGAAAATTATTTTATTCACAAATATTACATATTTTTTCAGTGAATAATTGTGAAATATATTAATTATATTTATTTGAAAATATTTTCTGCTCATTACTTAGAAGTAAGTAGACTTTTGTGCAGATTCCAAATTATAAAATTAAATATTTTTGAGGAGGTGTTATAGGAGTGCTTACTAGAGATGAAATCATCAAACAATTAAAGATAGATCCGGCATGGGAACCAAAGGATGAAGTAACTGACGACGAATGGGTACTATATGAAGAAGTAAAAGAAGAATTTGAAGATGATTCAACGAACACAAGTGGTAAGAAAGACGAAACATTAGACGATGACGAACTTGATGAGCTAGATAATCTAAGCGGTGATTTTGGTGATGATTGGGATGAAGAACCCGAGTATTAATTTATAAATTTTTTAGGAGGTGATTGTCAATGGTAAAGAAAGTTAAAAAAGTTAAAAAAGCTGTAAAAAAAGTTGCAAAGAAAATCGTTAAGAAAAAAGTTGCAAAAAAACCAGCTAAAAGAAAAACTGTAAAAAAAGCTAAAAAATCAAAAAAGTAATTTTATTTAGTGGTAGCTTGTAAAAATAGGTTACCACTAATTTTTCCAGAAAATCGTGTCGGCTGCCCTAGCTATAGGATTAGTTTCTTGGTATATTACTAACAAACTAATAAGAAAGGAGCCGACATGCCTTATATTGTTTACCAAAAGAGAAAAGGTAAGAAAAAGTGGGTGCTTGTTGCCCTCCAGAACGACGGTAGATGGCTCGCTGTGCCAACAAGGGACCCAAATCAAGGTAGCGAAACTATGTCTAGAAGCCAGTTCAACAAAATGTGCCCTTACGCGGAACTCAGAAAAGATGTAGATAAGGCCTTTGCAGAAGCAAAAGAGTTATCAGTCAAAGTAGACCGCACCTCAATCACAAATGCAATAGAAGCTGTAAAAAAGCTTTAGTTTCTATAAAAAGCCTCGTTTAACCACGTGGCTTTTCTTTTTATATAAATTGGAAGATTAACAGCGAAACAAGGAAAGTGATCATAAAGATCTTGTTAAGTTTTCTAATTAAAACGTGGGTATTAAGCCAGTAAACAACCAAAAATATTAGAAATGCTAGAAGCAAGTTTACGGAAACAATGTATTCAACAGTTACTATGGTAATGGTGCTTACAAAACGTATTACGAAAAACGTCATAACCGCAACATAAGGTAACCCAAAAACTAAATGCATAATTTTATTTTTTTTGCTGTCAGAAGAGATTAATTCTTCAAAAAGTGAATCTACAAAGTAGCCAGAGAGTATAAAAGGAACGATAATAAGTAACCCGATTTCGCAAAATTGGTCAGCGCCAGGACTGCAGGACGAAGTTTCGCTAATTAAACGCGCTGCAATAATGGAAAACAATATAAGAAGTAAACCCCTGAATTCTCTCACGAAATTATGATATCACAATAAAATCAGGTAAAATACTAATTAAATCCATATGAAAGTGTTTATTTCATATAAATACACGAATCACAGCAACAAAGAGGAGCTCAAACAAAAACTTGGCGAGATATCTGCCATAGTTGAAAGTTGGGGCGATAAAACATTTGTATTAGGGCGTGATATCAAACAGTGGCGACACATTCACTTTGGTGCAATCAAAATGCTGCCGGTAATATATATGAATATGAAAGAATGCCACGTGGTGTACGTCTACGTTGACTCTGCAGCTTTAAGTAGAGGCATGATCATGGAACTTCTTATCGCACGATTACTAAACAAAAGAATATATCTATTTGATCACATCGGTGTAAAACCTAGCATAGTTGAAAAACTTGCCAATGAAACATACGTTATTAAATCCCTTAGTGAGATATCAAAAAAATATTAATTAGTGTGAAATTAAAGCTTATCTACAGTTTTTAACACTTCTTTTGCGTATGCTTCTTTCGTGTTCTTTTTTGCTCTAATGTAGACAAACAAACCTATCAATACCATCGAAAGGCCTGCAGTTAAACCAAACAATTGAGTTGAACCTGTTCCTGGAACTGGTGTAGTTGTTTCTTTTGAAGGAGTTGTTTGCTTTGTGGTGCCTGTTGGTACGCTTTGACCTAAATGAATTGTGAAGCTGTAAGAATCACCACCGGATACTAATGAAACCTTAACGTCTCCTGTACCTGTTAGGCTGTATGTCCAATTTCCTGCAGAATCGGCTGTTACAGTATCTTTTTCACTGCCAACAGTAATTTCTACGTCCTCACCAGCTTCTGCAGTACCAGAAATGACCGGGTTAGTGCCTGTATACCACCATTCAGAGTATGCTGCTCCATTTGTAGAAAGACTACCAATTTTAGTAAGTGAGAGGTCGGCTGCTAGAACAAAAGGTGATAACATCACCAACAATACTGCAAACGTTAGAAATCTTTTTAAATGGCAGGACTGAATCATAAAATAATAATAACACAATTTAATTCATATTTAACAATCTTTTTTTAGTATTTTTTGATGGGTGATGTTTCAACTTTTAGGCTCCCTAATGGCCTGCGTGTAATAGTAGTCAGTAATTGCCTAGAATCAGCTACTATTTGCCTAAGAGGCCTTGCAGGAAGCAACTACGAGAGTGATAACGAAGTAGGAGTCGCTCATATGCTTGAGCACATATCTTTTTGTGGCTCACAAAAATACCCAAATGATGAACTAAAACACCTAGTAACCAAAGTCGGTGGAAAAATTACCGGCACAACAAGTCGAGACGACGTAGCTTTTTTTGTTAAAGTTTTAAAAAATAATGTTGAAATTGGGTTAGAATTTCTCTCTGAACTATTTTATAACCTGAATTTTGATGCAAATTCTCTTGATAGGTTAAAGAAAATAATTAAGTGTGAAATCGATCAAAATAGGGAAGACGTAAGAAAACATATTGGGCGAATAGCATACAAAATTCTTTATCCAAACCAAAGATTTAGTAAATACAATACCGGAGATGTTAGTGACGTAGATAATATTACTATAGAGAAGTTGGTAAATTTTAAGAAACGACTTTATTCACCAAACAATTTTGTATTAACAATCTGTGGCAACGTTAAAACCTCAAACATCAAATCACTGACTAAGTTATATTTTCAAAAACAAGTTGATATTCAAGCTACACCGATAACTATCCTAACGCACAAGCAAAATAAAGATTTTGCTACACAATTTGAGAAAAGAGCAAACTCTAAGCTATGTCACTTAAAAATTGATTATCACGGCTACCCATCATCTAGTCTAGCCCACTACAACGCGATTATAGGAGCAGCTGTATTAAAAGAAATGCTTTTATATAACCTAGGAAAATACACGCAAACAGCGCCTTACATATTGGACATCGCGTCTTTCTCATCTTTTTCATATGGATTACTCGGTCTTTACACTGAAATTCCAGATATCTCTTTAAAAGAATTTTTAAATATATTTTTTTACACGCTCAACTTTTTAAGTGAACAAAAAGTTAATGCATACGAGCTGGAACAAATAAAATTAAGGATAATTAATGATTTTATTTTTAGTCTTGAGAAGACTTCATTGAGAGCTGATCACTACTCAGAACTATTTTTATATCAAAGTACCGTTTTCTCACATATAAATGAAATTGACATACTAAGAAATACGTCACCAGAAAGTCTTTTTGATATATTTCGTTATTTATCTACACAGATGCCAAAAATCACAATTATCGGTAACGCAACAGTCGATATAAAAAATATCTATAATAGAGCATTAGTTACTACGTAATATTTCTTACAGACTAAATTTGGTATTCTCTATGTATATAAAATGTTTCTCTATCGCATTAATAAAATATTAAAACATTGGCCCTTCGCTTTAATCATCATTGCCTATATTCTCTTTAGTCTTTCGTACTTTAATAAAATTGGTGTCAATCAAAATGAAATAGCATTCTATGAAAACGGCGTATCATTCATAAACCACGTTATAAACACTGTGTTTTCTGTTGATTCCTACAAGCTATTTAATCAGGAAACCATAAATAGCATTGATCAGCTTCAAAATTATAACTATCCACTATATTCATCGGTTTTAATTATTTTTAACGTTTTTAAAAACTTTGATGTGTTTCATCTTATTAACGCAATTCTATTTTCGTCTATTATATTTATTTCTTATCTACTTATTTACAAAAAGTATAAAAACCCGTTACTCGCAGCACTCGGTCCTTTTTTTATTCTCATTCAACCACGTTTAATTGGACATATTTTTAATACTCCGCAAAACATTTCTTTTTCAATATTTTTCTTTTTATCTCTGAGCGGTCTGTACATATTTTCAAAACTTCAAAGTAGAACATCACATCTAGCTTCAATCAAAGTAATCACTCTTGGGGTTCTATTTGGAATAACACAAAGTATTAATATCTTAGGTTACGCGCTATACATAATAGTATTCATTAATTTTTTCCATAGCTTCATTTTTAAACCAACTAAAAAAGTAAGTAGCATTCTAAACTTTTTGCTTGAGTTTCTTTTAGTCGCGGGTATTGCACATCTAATAATGCTCGGTACATGGCCTTATATTGCAGTTAATCCCATTCCTCGTGTTATCTCTTTGTTTAATATCTGGGTTGGTGATTTACAGCCAATACTATTTCTTGGCATTAACCAAACCGTACCTACTTTAACTTATCACGCCGCACTTGCGCTTCACACAATACCAGTACCTTTACTTATTCTTCTAACTCTTGGCGTTTATTACTTTTTTAAAAAGCTCCGTGATGATCTCTTCTTTTTATTTAGTTCGACACTTATTTTATTTGCAGTTATATTTTGGATTTTTGATATTAAATACGCACAGGGAATTGAAAGTGTTCTTTTTCTACTACCTGTAATAGGTATAGTAGCTGCAATTATATTTATTGAAATTGTTCTCGATGCAAAAGATGAATCATTGCAAAGTATTTTTGTCCTCATAGTCTTTGCGTCCATGATAAACGTTGTAAAAGATATTATTGAGTTACATCCCTATCAATACACTTATTATAATGAGATTTCAGGAGGGCGTAATTTGGGGGAGAAATTATTTGGTGGTGATTATCTTGATCTAAGTTATAAAGAAGCGAGTGATTTTGTAAAAAAGACTTTTGAGGTAAATACAGATGTTTACGTATGTGGACAAAAAAATATAGTTGAATATTACTCACAAAACAAATTTTCGGTCGTTGAAAGCCCAGAAAACGCGCACATTCTTATGTGTAAAGAAGAGGTTTTTGGTATAGAGCCGTATGAGATTATCAGCAGAAAAGGATTGGAATTAAACTATATCTACAAGGTAAATACTGATTATTGAAAAAGCATGCACGAAGGTGATAATATATTGATAGTTATAAATATGTTCCTGAAAGGAAAATAAAAATGCCATTTGAACTGCCAAAACTAAGTTACTCTTACACAGCGCTAGAACCAGTAATTGACACAAAAACAATGGAACTACACCATTCTAAGCACCATGCCACCTACACGGCGAACCTCAATACAGCACTAGAAAATCACCAAACCATACAACAATGGGGGATAGAAAAAATACTTAGAGAAATTAATAGCATCCCAGAAGAAATAAGAACAAGCGTCTTAAACAACGGAGGAGGCTACTATAATCACAACATTTATTGGGAAATAATGACGCCTGGAGGAGAAAAAGCTCCCACAGGAAAACTTGCTACAGAAATCGAAAGAACATTTGAATCACTTCAAAATATGAAAAGCTTACTTGCAAAAGCCGCGCTCTCGAGATTCGGAAGCGGATGGGCGTGGCTAGTAGTTAACTCAGATAGTAAATTAGAGATCTACTCGACACCAAATCAAAATTCACCTCTGTCTGAAAATAAAATACCTTTAATTGCACTCGATGTATGGGAACACGCTTACTATTTAAACTACCAAAATAGGCGAGCAGAATACGTTGAAAATTGGATGGAGCTTATTAACTGGACAATCGTATCAGAAAAATATAACAAACTTTGACAAGGCGCAGGCACGGTGCGAGAATTTAACGTATATGAAAGAAACAATACAAAAAATAATCACGTGGATTAAAACCCACAAACTAGTCTCTGTTTTAATTATCATCATTTTAATTCTAGGATCTAGCAGCCCAAACACAGTTCGCCCTTATGGCAGAGGCGCGGGGTTTGTTGGCAACCAATCTGAAATCATGATGGGTAGTGCCCCTTATGCAGAAGACATGGCTGTATCAACAAAATCTATGCCAGTTCCTATGGACAATATTGCTCCAAGACCAGATATCACAGACAGAAGAGTAATCACAAACGCCAGTATGTCACTACAAGTGAAAAACGTTAGAGATACTTTAGAAATCATCAAATCAAGTGTAAAAGAACTAGGAGGATATGTTGTTGATTCTAATATAAACACTCCAGAACTTGGAGAAAGTGGATACATCACAGTAAGAGTGCCCACAAACCAGTTAGATGAGGCAATGAAAAGATTTAGAACAATCTCCATCAAAGTCGTATCAGAAAACACTTCTGGCTCGGATATCACAGATCAATACACGGACATTCAAGAAAGATTAACAAAACTAGAAGCAACTAAAACACGATTTGAAGAAATCTATAACAGAGCAGTATCAATCGAAGACATTTTAAATGTACAAATGCAAATATTTGCAGTACAAGACCAAATCGACTACTACAAAGGTCAAATAGAATATTTGAAAAATTCTTCTGATACATCGCTAATTAGTATTAACCTTGCCACAGATGAGCTCGGTCTACCTTACACACCTGCACAGGCGTGGAGACCAGAAGCAATCTTTAAAGAAGCTTCAAGAGCTATGCTAATGGATCTAATCAAGATAGGTAATGGGGCCATCTGGATTGTCGTCTATGTGCCATTCATCCTTGTTGCTTGGTTAATATTTGTCTTAATCAAACGTAGAATAAAGAAATAGCAAAACCTATAGTACTGTGGTATAATACTAGCATCTTAAATAAATGAGGAGGTTGAGATGGCGCTGACTGTGCAACAAAAAAAAAGGGTCATCAATTTTTTACAGACATCGTGGGTATATGGAGGAAATCCGGTAAGAGTATATAATAAGCTTTTCTTTTATACTCAAGGGCCTAAGGGAGTAACCGAAACAACGGTTATTAAATACGTAATTAAGCTCTGCAAAAAAGTACGCAGAGGTGTTTACATCCCTGACGGCAATAAGATTTTATTGGAGATTGCGAATCTCAATAAAGATATCGTGCAACCGCATTACTCAGATAGACCCTGATAATAAAAACATCAGGGTCTTTTTTTATTTCGAGTTTAATTTATATAAGACAGCTGTCTTTACATCACCAACAAAAAATTCTCTTTCTACAGTATATTTAGAAATCGAGTTATCTATTAGTACTTGTTCTGTCGTCATGAACTCCTGACCGTCAAACACTTCTAGATAGTATTGAGGCAAAAAATTAGGTCCTGGGATTGTGTACGCTATACCACGTAAATAATACTGGGCAGCTGTATCGTTATCGTTTGTAAATATTTGTCTTACGCCACCTTTTTTGTTTATGTATTCTGAAATCTCTCGCCAACCACGCTCGTATGGAAATCCGTATAGAAATAGATGATATCTTTTGTCTACCTTTTCTCGTGGCATAAAGGCAAGTTTTGAGTCTTTCCATGGAAATCCGTTGTTTAAAACAGGTAAATAGACATAAGCATTAGCCAATAACGCCGGTGCAACAATAAAAGCCAAGATTGCAAAATAGACAAGTATTTGCTTCTTTTCGCGTACAAAGCTGACGATATAGTCTATTCCTAAAGCAATAATTATAAATAACGGGATGAAGTAGTTGTGAATGTGAGTACCTGGATTTGAAAAGCCAAACTCAAAGATAATAAATGGAATTAGGAACCAGAATAAAATTATGTTACTTTTCCAATCCTTTTTAAAAAAGTAGGGGATTGCGAATAAACTGGCAAATATCCATATGTAAGAAGGATTGTATACCCAAAATGTATACCAACTCGAATTCGTACCATATTCAAAACCTGAAAGACGTCTACTTAGGTAATTGACTGTGTTTTCGCTCATGAACCCATTTACTATGTATGGTAAATAAAATGCACCAACGACTAAGGTTAACGGGAGCAAATAATATTTTGTAATCTCTTTTAGGCTTACTTTCTTTTCAAGAATATTTTTTAAAACATAAAATGCAATCACAACATTAAAAAATACTGCATCGTAATGACTGAGGTACGCCAAACCGAGTAACACACTTGAAATAATTGCGTAAATTATTTTTTTATTTTCTAAATATTTTAGACACAAATAGATTGAAAAAAATCCAAACAGTAGCAAAAAACTTTGATATTGGATTGTACGTGAAAATGCTATATAAAAGCCGTTCAGCGCAAATAGCGCAGTTGCAACAAGCGCAACCTTTTCACTAAACATTTTTTTCACCACTAAGTAAAAACCTATGATAGACAGCGAACCTGCAAGAGCAAAAGGTATTCTGGTTAGTAATTCATCATGCCCACCGACTATTTTTTCACTTAACCAAACAACCAAAAATTGTACAGGGCCTTTTCGCTGATCGAAAAAATATTTTGAAGCGGAGACTGTTTTGTCTAAATAAAATGTTTTTGTTTCATCACCATAAAAACTTGAATAACCTAAATCAGAAAACCTAAGATAGATTCCGATTACAAATATTAAAATAAATATAAGGTGATAAATATTTTTCTGATTAAAATACTTTTTTAACATCTTTAAAGCTTTTCAGCTAAAAGTTTTTCTGCGTCGATTGCAGCCATACATCCAGTACCCGCTGCTGTTATTGCTTGTCTGTATCTAAAATCCTCTACATCACCAGATACAAATATGCCTTCAACGCTTGTTTTTGTTCTATCGTGTACTTTTACGTACCCAACATGATCAAGCTCAACTAATCCCTGTAAGAAGTCGGTGTTAGGCTTGTGTCCAATTGCAACAAATAAACCTTGAGCGTCTAATGTTTTTAGTTTCGTTCGTAAGACAGTTTTCTACGAGTAGACCCGTCATTGCACTGTCACCAAGCACTTGCTTAACATGAGTGTTGTATAAAAATTCAATTTTAGGATTTTTAAAAGAACGTTCTTGCATGATTTTACTTGCGCGCATCACTTTTTTATCACCTCTTACTAGTACATACACTTTCGATGCAAATTTAGTTAAGTAGTTTGCTTCTTCCATTGCCGCATCACCACCCCCAACAACAACTACAACTTGATCTTTAAAGAAAAAGCCATCACACGTTGCACAAGCAGAAACACCCTTACCTCTCAATTTTTGCTCGCTTTCGAGGTCTAGCCATTTTGCAGAGGCACCTGTAGCAACAATTATTGTTTTTGTTTTAAATGAAGCGCCATCTTCTGTTTCAATCGTAAATCCATTTTCAAAGCTACCGCTTATCTTTTTAGCATTTTTATCTTGAAAAACAGCTCCAAATCTTTCAGCTTGTTTTCGCATGTTAGACACGAGCTCTGGTCCCAAAACCCCATCAACAAATCCGGGATAATTTTCAACTTCTGTAGTCCACATTAACTGCCCTCCTGTTGGGTTACCAGCAAGAACTAATGTATTTAGATGAGCGCGTGCTGTATAAATTGCAGCTGTGAGCCCCGAAGGACCACCGCCAAGAATTGTTGTGTCATAGATAGAATTTTCCATTTTAATAGTATACACCATGCTTTTTTTGTTATTAAAGCGCGTTTTTATCTATTTGTAACTAATGGTAAGATGTAAGTATGTCAACTCTTCTAATTCACGTTGCTGGAAATAGACTGTACAATCTCACACTTTTTAGACCTCATTTATATCTTTATGACGATAAAATTGTTTACAAAAAAAGGCACTTGATGACACACGAAGAGGTCACTGTTGGATATAATCACATCGCACAGGTTGACTTACAAAAATATATTGTAAAATTTGCACATATTGATATTCTTTCAACTGGCCACCAATACATAAGAATTAGATGGATTGATAAAAAATCTGCTGTTAAGATGAAAAAAATCATCGACGAGAAAATGTACCAATCACATAAGCATTTGATGGGTGAGAAAGAGGGAAGTCTTGTCATAAAAGACTTTGAATTATCCATGAAGAGGCTGGCAGAACTTAAAAACAACGGAAAAATCTCAGAGCATGAGTACGAGAAAAGGAAGAAAAACCTTTTGAAAAAACATTATTAAATGGGTACAATATGCTCTGCGCATAAAACGCAGTTAGTGTTTGTGCGGGAATAGCTCAGCTGGCTAGAGCGCCTCCCTTCCAAGGAGGAGGTCGCGGGTTCGAATCCCGTTTCCCGCTCCATGAAGATGCGCAGTAACCCAAAGGGTTAGTGGGCTTATTCATGGGGAATAGGGGACGAGAATGCCGGAAGGAGCGTAAGCGACTGAGGTGGGGTCGAATGCTTTCATATCTTAATGAGCTTGCGAATTTAGAGTTGAAAGACATGTGACCGAATCCCGTTTTCCGCTCCAAAGCACTTAGCGAACAAAGTGAGCTTTAGAACTCTGAGATGCAATAGGAGCGTTAGCGACGATTTGCCTCCAGATTTATACTAAAAAAGTATGGAAAAAGATAAATTACTACACGAAATTGTTATCACCGCAATAATCGTCAAAAACGGTAAATACCTTATAACCAGACGTTCAAAAGATAAAAAGAGATTTCCTGGTAAATGGACTGTACCTGGAGGTAAGTTAGAAACAGAAGATTATGTATCGCTACCAAAAGATACTGAATTTTATTGGTACAACGTTTTAGAGAAAGTTTTACGCAGAGAAGTAAAAGAAGAAGTAGGACTAGAGATAAACAACATTGAGTATGTAACAAGTTTAGCGACAATACACTCAGACGGTAATCCTTCGTTGGTTATTTCATGCAAAGCTGATTACGAATCTGGAAATATTACATTACAAAAAGATGAGACTGATAAATATGCATGGGTAACAATAGATGAAGGAAAGAACTACGATTTAATAGACGGCATATATGATGAGTTGGTTTTAGCGGATAGAAAAGTCAAGGGTGTAAAAGCTGAATGGACTAGGAATTAGCCAGCTCTTACAACTTCGATTTAATCTGCCGATAAACTCAAATGAAATTTAGCATCTGCATACCAACACTTAATGAAGAGGAATATCTCCCCATCCTGTTAAACGCTCTAAAAGAGCAAACGCACAAGGATTTTGAAGTAATCGTGGCTGATGCAAAATCTAAAGATAAAACGATAGAGAAAGCTGATGAATTTAAATCTTCACTTAAAATAACAACTTTTATTTCTCCACAAAAGGGGCAGTCATTTCAAAGAAATTATGCTGCGTCTAAAGCTAAAACAAATAATTTAATTTTCTTCGATGCCGACGTTAAGCCTTCTAAAAACTTTCTTAAAACATTAGACGGACTCGTTTCGTCGGGCAGGGCCGACTCGGTAACTGCTTGGAATATACCAATGAGCCACAGACTCGACGATCACTTAACGAGCAGTGCTTTTAATATTCTTTACTTAGATATTTTTAGAAAATGGACACACGGGTCTGTGGGTACGTTCATATTTGTAAAGAAAGATGCGTTTAAAAAAGTTGGTGAATTTGATACAAGCCTATCGCTTGCTGAGGATTTTGATTTGAGCAGCAAGCTACATCAAGCAGGATATAACACTAAGATTCTTCGTTCTCCAGGAATTCATTTTTCAGTAAGAAGGTTAGATGAAGAAGGAAGACTAAATTTTTATAAAAAAATGTTAAAAAGCGAATTATATTTAATTTTATCCAAACGTAATTATAAGAAATTACAAAATAAGATAGTACATAGGTTTGGTGATCATAAATAGTAAAAATTGTTTAAATTTTAAAACTAGCGTATATTACAGCCAATCGACAAAATAAGAGGAGAGGATGGCATGAAAAAACTTAATGCTATTTTTTATTGTTCGAAAAAAGCATTTGTGAAGGTCTTTAAAGCGAACCTTGTAGTAAACGTTCTCATATGCGGGATAGCTACATTTGCCTACATTATCCATCGGATTGACAACGGGATGAATATTAGGGTGCTTTTGGTAATTTTTGGCCTAGTCGCTTTGGTAAATTTCATTGCCCTGGTGCATGAGGCAATAAACATTGGTTTATTGAAGTATGGTCACAAAGTTTAGTACTGGCTGTTAAATCAAAGTGCAAATCCATCAAAATTTGCACTTTTTTATTGCCTATGAAGATGTTGCCTATCACCAAACCATCTTGTATACTATAGGACAACTAAACTCGGAGGAGGCTGAAATGGAAAACAAACCGTTAAGTTGGTTCGAAAAGGCTTTCATTATAGTGAAAACCGGTGTGGGTCTTTACGTTGTTTTTACCATACTAGTATTTCTAATACTCACCCTGTTACTCGATATTTTTAGTTTAAAAGGAATATGGCTCATAATTGGCTACGCTGGAGTACTGGCCGTGGGTTTGTACGTCAACTATGTGGTTTTAAACATGCTTATGATCGACAAATTTGGACCCGCAGATCCTCTCGATCTGTACATCAACAAGGCGAACAACAACCAGCGGTAACTGAAATAAAAGCGTAGATTACAAAAAAGTCTACGCTTTATCTTTTTTAGGTTTATTACCTAGTCCATTTATTTTATCTTCTTTTTGGTTGTGTGGTAACTTATCAAGTTCGGGGTGCTCTAAATGCACAATTTCATGAAGTATAACTTGCTCTAGTCCTCCAGCTCGCTCAATCTCATAAGGACATATTGATATAGAATTATCTTCTGGGTGGTACATTCCCCATGTTCCAAAATCTCGCCAATAGCACGTTATGTCGCGTTTGCACTCAATTTTTGGTAATTTTACGTCCTTAAGCCACTTTTTTAACCAAGCTTTTCTTTCTCGGGTGGGCTTGAAGTACACAATGTTGTGTTTTTTACAAAACTCTTCCGAATCTGAGTCATCTTTGAAGTAGTTTTCAATATATTTATATGTGATCATCCATCAAGTATCTAAATTAAATGCCTCATGGATAAGGGGGATATCTAAAAGTAGTTAGGTACCTTAAATATCCCCCAAATTTGAGCAGTTACAAACTAGCTTTGCATTGCGCACAAAAGCAATTACATTTGCAATTTGCGCATCTGCACTGACAATGCCCCATAATAATCGTCTTAGTTTGATTACCTGAAGGACGCTTGTCTAGAACTACACCGGTGCTCTTTCTTTGTGCAGCCAAATCCATTAGATTTGCGTTCATACGCGCTCTCCTTTTTCTATTACTGTCTCTGGATCCCTAACAAACCAGTTTAGTGGGCAACCACCGCCACACTTATCAAATTCGCCGCATTTAACGCAGGCTATTGCTGGGTACTCAAGCATTTTATCATAAAATGCATTTAGCTGGGGGCTATTCCAAACTTCGGAAAAGCTAGCTAGATCTGTAAAGTCTTCGCCATATTGCCCCATAGGGTAATCGAAAAGCTGATTGCACGGTATAATTCTACCTAATCTGTCAAAGATGACCCCACTTCTCGTTTTAAAGTGACACCCATAAGATATCTGATCGTTTTCTTCCAGCTTATGTAAAAACTCCTTTGGCCAAAGACAGGTAGGAAGTGCTGCCTCGATAGAAAATTTTCCTTTACTTAGCGAATGAAGTAATTCGTATTTACTCAAAAATGTATTCACAACATCTTTTGGTTCTGGAACAAATCGGTTGTCAAATACACCATCGCTAATCACTGGACCACACATTGAGATGTTGAAAGATTCTGCCCCGTTATCAAACGCCAACTTTGCTATCTCATCAATATTCCTTAGTACTTCTGTGTTCACAACGGTTGTGGTTTCCACCCTTATGTTTTTCCACTTGGAAACTTCGCGAAGACCATCAACTACCTTTTCGAATCCATCAAAGCCAGTTAGCTTCTCATATTGGTGCCTGTTACCTGCTTTTAGTGAAATACTGAGAGAAGTAATATCTGAGGTCTCTACTTTTTTTCGAAACTTTTCAAATCCCAACAACCAGCCATTTGTAACAACCGCACTCGTCATACCTAGAGACTTAATGTACGTCGCGATAGAAAACAAGTGGGGCCAAAACAAAGTTTCTCCGCCGATAAGTATTACGTTATGAACTCCAATTGTGTGCATCAAATTAATCAGATTCTTAGCAAGCTCAACAGACATACTATCTTCTGATTTAAATTTTGTCCCCTTAGCGTAACACCAGCCGCATCTAAAATTACAAAAGCGGTTTACCGTCAACCAACCTCCGTAAATACCTAACCCTTCCATAATATGCCTCCTCAACACTATGATATTAACCTTTTTAAGCACTATTTTTCAGGATTATACACCCCTACCTACTGAGAAACAATTTTACAAAAACTACATAATCTAGGTTTATTCTTTGCCCTCAATCGTGTAAAATACAAAATGCTTGAATTTGGCTTATTTTTAAGCCCTCGTAGCTCAGAGGATAGAGCAATTCCCTTCTAAGGAAGAGGTCGTGGGTTCGACTCCCGCCGGGGGCGCCAAGCAATTATGGAAGACTGTTTATTTTGTAAAATCGCGCGTGGTGAAATTCCATCTTATAAAATTTGGGAGAATAAAAAGTTTATTGCGTTCTTAGACATAAATCCGTATGAACGCGGTATGACCCTTGTCATCCCAAAAAAACATGAAGATAGTTATTTGGTTAACGTTGAAACAACCGAACTTACACCACTGATGGACGCGGTTAAAGAAGTTGCAAAAATCTTAGACCAAAAGTTGCCAGAAATTTTAAGAACATCCGTCATTTTTGAAGGACTAGACGTGCCACACCTTCACGCTAAACTAATTCCTATTTATAAAGGAAAGTTCGGAGCGCAACCGACATACAAAACAACAATGGACGAACTTAAGGAATTGGCTGATTTAATTAACGAGCGGTAACCACTACAAATCCCTCGATGTAATATGTATAATATGCCTTGCTACGAAGAATTTTATGGGCGAGTGGTGGAATGGCAGACACGAGAGACTTAAAATCTCTTGTCCATTAGGACGTGAGGGTTCGACTCCCTCTTCGCCCACCATGGAAAAGCTGGAAGTGTTTTAATACTTTCAGCTTTTTCATTTTGAGGAGAGACGAGAATGCCGGACTGAGCGAACGAAGTGAGTGAAGGAGGCGGGGTCGAATGCTTTCAAATCTTAATGAGCTTGAGCGAATTTAGAGTTGAAAGACATGTGACCGACTCCCTCTTCGCCCACCAAATACCCAAGAGGGAGTCGAACTCTTGTGTTTACGGCATAAACTTAATTATATTTTCCCACATTTAAAAAAAGATAGCCTCATGTTAATAGATCTTAAATTGAGGTATTGCCATTTTCATGCTATAAATACGCCAACAAATCAAATAATCATCGAGAGGAGAAAAGATGCGATGGACACACTAAAGCCTAAAGATTGGCTTTTTCTTATTCTGTATCCGAACGAACCGTCTTTCTTGTTGTATGCCCCATTGCATGGCTTGGTAACCAAGTTATCACAAGGCGGAGCAGAACAACTTCAGACGCTAATTTCTGCAGTTTCAGAAGGCAGTACTGCAGACGGATTCAACCCAGTTATGGTTAAGTTTCTTTCAGATAACGGGTTACTCGCACTTCCGGAACATTGGTCTTTACCGACTCAATCGTTACCTGGGGAGCAAGGAATTACTTTATCTTTAACCAACGACTGCAATCTTCGGTGTATCTACTGCTACGCAAAGGCGGGTTGTGATTCTACAACTATCCCTGAAGATGTAGCAAAGAACGCAATAAGTTATGCATTGCGTTTAGCACAGTCCCGCGGCAGAAAACACTTCACCCTAACATTTCATGGTGGTGGGGAATCTCTGAAGCGAAAGAATCTGCTCAAGGTATGCGTCCTATACGCCTTACAAGTGGCCGAGAAGCTTGATATAACACTGCATGTGAGCATAGTGACTAACGCCACACTGATTACTACAAAGTTTGCAGAATGGCTGAAGTCACACAATGTTGATAACATCACAATCTCATTGGATGGTGTCGCAACAGTGCAAGACCTGCAACGCCCTATGGTAGGTGGCAAAGGTTCTTTCAAAGCAGCCATGAAAGGGGTTGCAAATCTGAAGGCTGCTGGCCTAGCATTTTCTATTCGTGCCACAGTAACAAGTAAGAGTGTGGAGGAAATGCCGAATTTTGTAAGGTTCCTTGCTAAAGAAGCGTTAAACGGAGTGAACGGACTCGTGCACTTTGAGCCGCTATCACTTTGTGGTAAAGCAAGTGGCGCCACTGATTTAGATGTTGATCCGGGGCTTTTTGTAAAATACTACACAGAAGCTCGTAGGATAGGAGTGGAACTAGGTTTACGCGTTGTTTGCACTTTGGATACATTCCGCAGAGATAAATTACAATTCTGTGGAGCAAGTACAGGCACAATGTTTTGCGTATGCCCCGATGGTTCAGTCTCCGGATGCTCGCGTATCACAAAGAAGCAGCATCCAGGCTCTGAACTGTTCTTCTATGGAAGTTTTGGGTCTACCACACAGGTACCTGTAATGAATCCCGATGCTCACGCACGCATTGTGGTACATGGAGGATTACCTAAAAACCTGTGTTCAAATTGTTTTGCAAGGTGGAATTGCCAAGGTTTCTGTCCGATTTCTAGATACTTAGGCGAGAACACTTTTCAAGAGTCTTGTATAATTGTGAAGCTACTGCTTCTACAAGACATGTTGTCCGAATTCTAAAAGAAAGGAGAAAACGACAATGGGTACCGATTTCACGCAAGTTGTTCGCTGGCAACCTCAGTTAGCTGCCTTTGCTGATTGCCCTTCCGACGGCAAGTGTTCGTCAGATTGTTCTGGGCATTCCTGCAGTGGCAATACCAACGACCCGTGCCCGCACGATCAGTCCTGTCCAAAAGACTAAAGACTACCGGCAAGCGTCACCAAAAAAGGGATTACTTCTTATACACTTGGAAGTAGTCCCTTTACCTTTTCTTAGCAAAAATAATGTTTATTAATAGGCTAGTTTATTGAGATATTCTATAGTTAACTTTTCGGGCTTATCTTTTTCCAAAACATCTAAGTACTTTGCAGGTAATATCATATCCAAGTCGGTTCCTACTAAAGAATAGTTTTGTATATTTTCTTCCGAATGACTTAAATACAATACAAGTGCCCGGATTATGGATTCTTCTATATAAGCATGGGGATTCGCATAAGATCCTAAAACTTCCTCTGGCATTTTTTTAAGGTAATCGTTTACGTCCCTCGGAATGGTTAATGTACATTTATCTAAATAACTGTGAGTTAATTCATGTAGTATTTGGTTTAAATTTATGCCCTCTTTTTTCCACCCAACTAAAATGTAGTAACCATCTTTAGTTATAATACATTTTCCCGATGTATCCCAATTTCTTGTTAAATAAAAGGTTTTAATATCAGGCTCATAATCAAAATGGTTTTTAAAAAGGTTTTCTATATCAATAAAACGCTCCTCAAAATCCTTAAGTCTAGTATCAAAATCAGGCTCGTATTGTTTCCATATTTCTTGTAATTCCGGGAGTGCGGATACTCGCTCAACATAATCTAAAACTTCTTTAGGAGGAATCATTAATCTCCCATGGTCCTCGTAACCTTCTGGATTAAATATTCCCATAAGGTAATGGTAGCTATGCATGGGCATATCTAGTTTTGGTGTGTTTGATTTCTCAAGTGCAGTAATAACTTTATCTTTAAGTTCTGAGACCCAATCTTTATGACCGATAGTACGATTATCTGCGTAAAACATCGCGCAGTACATGTAGAAATGTTTTTGTAACTTAGCTGTTTTTAATTCCATGACACTATGATACAACATATATCTATTTTAAGACTTTTTAGTAGTTAATAGTAACTAAAGCAGTTCGCACATCCTGACAGATGGCCCACCAGAAAAAGATAGCCGGCTACAATGCCGGATATTTTTTTCTTATGACTAGTAAGGGAGGCGAAAGGCGCAGGCACGACGGTGCCGAGCCGGGGTCGACTGGCGAGCCAGCAGGCGAGAACAGGTGACCGACTCCCTCTTCGCCCACCAGAAAAGTGTACAGCAGACCTAAAGGTTTGATGGACACTTTTTTGTTGGTAAAAGTAGGAGGCGAATACCGGACTGAACGAAGTGAAGGAGGCGGGATCGAATGCTTTCAGATCTTGCGAGTGTAATGAGCTAGAGATGAAAAACATGTGACCGACTCCCTCCTCGCCCACCAAAGAATTTACACTGTCACAACAACATTATTTTTATATACCCAAGAGAGAATTTAGAACTTTCTGTTAAAATATCCTAATGAATAGATTAATTTTAGTAAGACACGGTGAAACTGCAACAAATGTTAAAAATGTGTTACATAAGTTTGGTGATCCTGATAATTTAACTGAAAATGGTATAAGACAAATACAACAGACAAGTGAAAAGTTGAAAGAACTGAATTGCAATGTTTTATATGCATCTAATGAATTTCGGGCACTACAAAGTGCTGAAATAATCAGTAAGATTTGCAATATACCAGTTATACCGCTTACAGGCATGGAAGAAAGGAACTGGGGAGATTATTCAGGAAAACCCTGGTCTGAAATAAAAACTGTTCTTGATCCGTTATCTCTTGAACAGCGTTATGACTTCGTACCGCCTAAAGGTGAGTCATGGAAAGACTTCGAACATCGACTTATAAGTAATATTAAACAAGTAAATACTGATAATAGTAATGCTGTAATTGGAATAGTAACTCACGGAGGATCTATTAGAGCACTAATGCCTTATTTATTGTCAGTACCTAAAAAAGAATCATTCAAGTACGATCCAAAGAATGCTTCAATCTCAATCTTTGACTTTGAGGAAAATACAATTACACCAGTTGTATTTGACGATACATCTCATCTAAGTGGTACTTCAGCAATGCAATAGTTCCAAACATCCTCTACGATGGCTCACCATAGACTTATAGTTGTCATATCAACCTCTTTTTCGACAAACCCATGAGGGAGTCGAACTTTTGGAGATTTTAATATAGAATTGCAAATATGTATTTTGTTTTAGTAGCGTATGTAAAATCTGAATTGGATAAGATAGATGGTTTCAGAAAAAAGTACGACACACAGTTCAATCTTATTAGGCCACATGTAACTATAGTATTTCCAATCTCAGCTAAATCGATCTCTGAGGATTTACTTTTAGAACATGTGTGAGATAGGTTGAAGAGTTTTAAAAGCTTTAACGCACACATTAAAGGTCTAACTAAATCCTGGGATAACTTCTTATTTTTAACCTTAGAAGAAGGAAGGGAGGAAATAATTAAATTGCACGATATCTTATATACAGGGATGCTTGAACAATTCTTAAGAAAAGATATTGAATTTATACCACATGTTGGACTAGGCCAGTTTGTAGATAAGAACGCTCAATACGATCTGAAAAATCCGACAAAAGTACCCTTAGATGAACCGTTATATAAACAGGCTTTAGAAGAAGCTAAGAACTTAAACTTTGACTTTACCTTTAACTTGAACACCATAACATTCGCAATACTAAATGATACCTTCACCCAAATTACGGAGAGCAGGGATTTTCCACTAATGCAATAAAGTTCAGCCAAGCTTTATAGCCCGACGACAATTTCTATATAAATAGTTCGCACATCCTGACAGATGGCCCACCAAACAAAAGAAAAACCAACCCTTGTGGTTGGATTTTTTGTTTTGATGGAGCAGTAGGGATGTCTTTGACTCCTACACAAGACTTAACGAGCGAGGCGAGTTTAGTCGTTGTGGATGCAACTTTAACGAAGTGAAAGATACCTCTTCGCCCACCATAAATATTTAGCTGTTGTATCAGCTTTATTTTCTGCAAAAACATTTGTGCTTAGCTTTAACTTAAATGGCTTAACTGATATAGTTTTCACATGAATATATTACTCGCGCTTTTTGACTTTCTTGAGCAAAAAATGAAGCTCGTAAATGACCTAAAAAATATTGACAGGAATGCAGTGGTACAAAAAGTTAGTATTTACTCACAAGCATCAATAAGCTTTTTTATTTTATTGATATCAGCAACGACAGTGTGTTCCTTAGGGTTAATATTAAATTCACCTCCGGTAATAATTGGAGGAATGCTTATATCTCCTCTAATGTGGCCACTTATGAAAATATCGTTGGGGGTTGCGTCGGATAATAAAAATCAATTATTTCAAGCTATGAAGCTCTTAATTTTTTCAATGTTTATAGCAATTTTAAGCGCTTACGCGATAACCTACTTTTCTCCGATAAAGCTTTTAAGCAAAGAGATTTTGGCTAGGGCATCACCGACATTACTAGACATCATCATCGCGCTAGCTGCCGGAATGATTGCTGCGCTGTCAATTGTACAAAAGAAGATTTCGGATAGTTTAGCAGGTGTAGCTATTGCCACCGCGCTTATGCCACCACTGTGTGTCTCTGGAATTGGTCTGGCGCTCCAAAACTATGAGGTATCCACCGGCGGATTTATGCTTTTTTTTGCTAACATAATATCGATTATTTTTATTTCGACTATTGTGTTTAGCTTGACAGGTATAAACAGCAGAGACGGTACAAAAATACGGATAAAAGGATTTATTACAATAACTGCCATACTCGTAATTACCGCGCTCCCTCTTTTGCTTTATCTAAAAGATTATTCATTTCAAAACAGTGTTTATGATAAGAGTAAAAACATAATCGAAGAGTCATTAAAACAAATATCAAAAAAGGTCGTGGTTCAAAATATACAAACAGATATAAAATACTCTCCTGATGGAAATACTGTGTACATTGCAGCGGACGTTATAGTACCAGAAGATGTAATTATTGATTATCAACAACAAAATTCAATTATTTCCAAACTCGAAACAACACTAAACAGCAAGGTAGATGTTTCGTTTAGTATTCAGAGAGCACTCTCAATAGTCAGCGCAGAAAAAGAACAAAATGATAGCATTAAAGTTAAAATTATTGACTCACTTAAAAAATATATTTTTAACAAGGATTCCTCTATACAGATAAGTACTGTCGAAATAGCTAAAGTGTCCGATATATGGAATGTAGCTACGGTATTACGAATTAACCCAACAAATGGTTTTTCTAGCAAAGATAAAGACACCCTGCAGGCTGATGTAGAGAAGGACACGGGGATAAAAATAAATTTAGATATTACGTTAGTGCCTATTATTAGCCTAAGAGGGACCCAGGATGATAAGTTATCAAAAATAAAAAACGATCTTGCGGAAATGATATCTAGGGTAGTTCCAGAGGGTGAATTAAAATCAATTTCAATTAGCAGTATTGACGCGATAGACGCAGCCGATCAACTAGACAACCTAACCATTACTTGCGATGTAACAATTTCTATACCGTCAAATGTAGTATTAGATAAAACGAGCATACTTGAGGAAAAAAGAATATTAGAAAAACTTTATGAAACAAACATAGATCTTAAAATAAATCACTATCAAACAGATATGGATTCGTTCTGAAGTACTAAAATTCCTAAATAGTTAACACGTCGTCGCTTCTAGTCCACCAAATAAAAATACTAACTAATCTTTTTAAACTCCCTCTGAATTACTCTCCAGTGGTATAAATAGAGAGGTGCACCAACTAATAACATAGCTACAGAGTTTGAAACTGTGCGTTGTCTAGATCGTGCTTGTTCTACTTCCGCTGATCTTTTTGCCAATTCTTCGTCATATTTGATGTCTTCAACACCTGGGTTGTAATACTCATACTTATCTGCGTCTTTAAACAATGTAGATTTAATACCCAAATCAACAAGGCTAACCAACGCAACAACGCATACTACTAAACCAATAAATGAGACTAAATACAAATATACAAATCTTAAATTAAATTTCATGTGTTAATTATACAGTATGCACATTTGCTTTTTCTAAGGCACTAAAAGCCTCTAAAATTGACGTTTGCGAAGTACTGTTTTTTTTAAGATAGATTTACTACAATTTGATTATGGCGGCACCAATTACGCATATAGTTTTGGCAAATAAAATTTACGATAAACTGTTCAGTCACTTGGACAAAGCATGCTTTTTCTTAGGAACTAGTTTTCCTGACATTAGATACATAGCACCAATAGGAAGACAGGAAACTCACCCAGAAGTGAACAGCATTGAAGATCTAGCAAATTGTAATGCGTTTACTACAGGTGTAAAATTGCATGCGTTGATTGACAACATTAGGGAAGATTTTCTTTTTTCTCATAATATTTATCAATATCTAGAACAGGGTAACAATGCGTTTCAGACTGTTAAGCTATTCGAAGATATTTCGTTTTACGACAAAATTAACGATTGGACTTTTTTTATAAATATTTTTGGAGACCCCGTAAAAGAAGAATTAGAGTCGGGTATAGACCCTAACATTATTCTTAAATGGCACAGCACTCTGAAAAAATATTTGTTAAAAACTCCAGACACTGAAAGTGTATCTTTATTTTTACAAGCTATCGGTGTACCAAAATATAACTTGGAAGAAACATTCCGTGAAATAAAAAATATAGAAAATATACCTAAAGTGCGTAATTACGTTGATGAACTTTACAAAAACATTGAAATATTATTAAATTAGTCTTTTTTCTTCTTCTTCAAGGTCTATAATAGTTATAATGCCCAATCCAATTTCAGAATCAGATCTAGAATCAGTAATAAGTAATTTTAATTCAAACATTGTTGAATATGAAATTATTGATATGGATAAATATCAAGGGTGGAGTTCTGCCTATCTTTATCTTTTAGTATGCGCTGATGATAATTATATTTTAAAGGCTAAAACTCCTGAGCAGATTTCTGGGTATGATAATGAGGTAAAAGTCTGTAACGCTCTAATCGCAAATGGTATAGAGGCACGACGTCCAATTCTTACAAAATCAGGAGAAATCTTTCATCAACAGTGTGGTTATTACTGGAACCTAATGACGTATATTTCAGGCGCGCAGTCACACGTAAACGAATACGAAAAAAGCACTGTTAGCACTTTGGCTGAGCATATAAATGAATATGTATCTGCGTCACTTTCTAATGAGAGTTTAAAAAATCTTGATCTATGCCAAACCACTCAAAAAAACGGTGTAGATACATTAGACCAGTTGATAACAGAAAAAGAATTACTTGAGAAAAATAGTATATTAGAAATTAGCGATATTTTAGATCTTTATAAATCTTTAAAAACAGGTTACGAGAGTACGCTTAATAAATTAGACATTCGCTCAATTATTCACAACGATATTAACCCGAGAAACATTTTGATCGACCATAAATCAAGAAATGTTATTTCATTAATAGATTGGGATCATGTGAAATATGGAAATCCATTAAAAGATGTGAGCGACGCAGTTTCGATTTTTTATGATTTTCTACCATTTGAAAAAGCAGGGGAGTATCGAAAACTTTTTAACGAAAGTATTAAGGCGGAGTGGTTTAAAAATATAAATCCTAAGACGGTAGATTTTGCACTTTTATTCTATTACACAATTGCAAAGTGGAAATCTATTTTGTTTTATCTTGATCTTTTAAAAAGATTTGATAATAAATATGGTGAAGAAGAAAGATTTATCAATGAAATGAAAAATTCCTACGAAAAGTGGCAAAATATGATTAAAAGTGTTTCGATCTAAAAATAGGCTGCTATTTAGCGGATGGTAACAGCCTAGGCGATGACCTCTACGAACCCCAACTCAGATGGAAAATTATCTCCCTTTTTCACTAACACAAGCATAACGTTTTTAAGTATTTGCGTCTCAAAAACCTCCCACCAGCGTCTACTTAATGTGTTTCTACCTAAAATTCTTGGGTAGCTAAAAGAAGGATCTAAAAATCTTACCTGACCGTTATCATAAATATTTGTAACAACGATGAAATGGCCGTTATCTTCTTCTAACGCCCTTTTAATAATATCGGCGTCACTTACCGGCTCATTACCCACAGACGAGTCAGACACGATTTTTATCTGTTCCGCTGCTCCAGGTACTAGCATATCTGCATCAACGTAGATTCCTTGAATATTTATAACAACACCGTTTCCGGCTGGTTCATCGCTGTATTTATTAAGTAGTATTGCAGCGTCGCGCCAAGTTGAATTTTCTTTCTCCCAAATAACAAGATCTGGGTTGATACTATTCAAGGCTACGGCCATCTCATTTGTGGTTACACCATGCGTTTTAACATTGCTATACCCGCCTAGTATATCGGCAATGTTGTTCTGTGACACGGAATGCCCGTAAATGTTGAGAAAATGCTGTAGCACCGCAGGACCGCAAAATCCTTCGTCGATTTGTCTTTTCATATGTATCTCCTTTCGGGGGGTTAGCCCATAATATAGAACTTTCAGTCCAAAAGCAACCTAAAATGCTCATATTGCCTGTTTTGGTCGCCACGCATTATTCTTGCTAGTAAGATATAAAACCTTCGCTGTATAATAAAGATTGCCTATGAAAAAAGTTAAAATTGATAATCTCATTGTTGGTTTATTATTTGGTTTGGTGATTTGCGGCGTTGCAATAAATTTCTACCAACAATTTTCTATCGACAGATCAAAACTCCCCTCAAAAGTTGAAGAACATAACAGTTTTCAAAGATGGATTACAAACTTAAAAAATAACGATTTAACTGAAATTAACGCAGACGATTTTGAATTAAAAGAAGAAAACGAAATTTATAATACAAAGTGGATGACAGTTCTTTCTTATGAAGAGCCGGGGAGGGAAGAGGAGTTTTTAAAAAATATCGAAGCGCACAAAAATTTAAAGAAGGTTGTATTTTCACCAAGCGAAAGACTATTTTTAGATTATAGAAACATTGAAAGAGATGGGTACAAACCAAACCAAGTGCATTTTTATGGAGTCCGCGACGATAAAATCATAAATGCTAGAGTTGTTGATTGTAATACATCCTTTAATTGTTATTTCGATAGAGGTTACTTTCTTAACAATGACGTTTTTGTTGTTTCAGAGTTTTCGCGAAATCTTGATGAAGACGCAGTTGATTTTGCACAGTGTAGTATTGATAAAGAATGCGAATACACAATTAAAATTCATCTTGTAGATTTAGTTAATAACAAGAGATTAGTCTACGAATCAAAACCTTTTAGCGTTATACTAAGTGAGTTAATACCTGAACTATGAACATACGAAGCATCAACTTTAATTTAACAGAAGACCAAAAAGAATATCTAAAAGACCATTGGTTAATAATTTTTGGTGGAACAGTATTAACGATTGTTGTCATCAGTTTTGTAGTAATTATGTCTGGAATACTAAATTGTGAAAAAACAACCATTAGAAACGGGGTATACCAAATCTGCAAATGTAGTGGTCTTGAAATAAAAATCAAAAATACAACAAACACAGGTGAACTACAAACCATCTGCATAGGTGCAATCACGAGAAAAAACATGTACAACCCAACCAACAAATAAAACATTTCTTGTGCTAAAATGGCGTAGACTTTATTGTTAAATTTACGGGGTGTAGCTCAGTTGGCTAGAGCGCGCGGTTTGGGACCGCGAGGTCGCAGGTTCAAGTCCTGTCACCCCGACCAGAAATAATTAGTAGAAAGAAAACACTTTATGCTTAACTTTGAGACTTATAATCAAGAAGACACCCACACCGAAAATGAAAAACCCATAAATTATGATTACTTGGACAAGAAGCTCGATGGGGGATTACTACAAAATAGCTACTGGGCTGAAGAAATTAAAAAGAGCGGCTATAACACTGAGACCCAGAGTATATTAGATCCTGAGTTTCAAAAACAACTAGCCAGAAATATGATTGAGGTATCGGAATTTAAAAGTGCGGGTTTTCCTGTACCCATTCAAGACGCGCCCGAAATGCCTAAACTCGACGAGAGACTTTCCATAGCAGATAATTTTTTCGTGTATCTATCACAAAAGTACCCAAAAAGTTTTCCCCTACCAATTAGTGCTGAAATTGAAGATAACGCGCTTTCACCTACTATGAAGAGCATGGATACTAGACTCTATGAATCATGGTTGCATGAGTTGACAATGCTTATTCAAGAAGCTTACGACAAATACGAGGACCCAAAGTCTAATGACTATTTTGAAACTTTAAAAAATCAAGTTAGTATATTTTGTTGTAAAATGCGGAACTTGGACAACACACTTTTTTGTTTGTTACAAGACTTAAATAATTAGGGCTGAACCCAGCGAAAAAAAAGGGAGCACGAGCTTACTTACACTTATGAACAACGTGAATTAACGGGCCTTAAACTCTTGACCAAGTCCTGTCACCACAACCAAGTTTAGCAAATCTCATTTCAAAAGTACTAACACTAAATAGTAGTAAGGTCCTTCTTCGATTAAAGGTAATAAGAGGTAGCATTGTGAAAGATGCATTACTTTGAGATGGTTTAATAAATGACTGACATAACCTAATCTGCTGCTACATAGCGCTAGAAACAATGTTAACTGGATAGTAAAGGGTTGGATTACCATCACAAAGGCATTGGAAGAAACATTACCAGATTTACTTATGACAACAGAAGCAATGGAGCATGATTATTCAATTTAGAATATCTTAATACTTTCAAGTCAAAGCCAATCTATAAGGGTTTTATTAAATGTAATCAAACTAATTAAATAGTAATCCACTTGGATAACAAAAAAATAGAAAAAAAGCACGGATAACATCCACACGCGTCTAACACAAGTTAAATCGTTAACTTAATAAATAGTACTGAGAAATTACTTACTTACTTGTTATAAGGCTTTGCTTAATGCTTATCCTGCAGTTTACCCTCATCGCGTAGCTTTTTAATCGAAGCAACCCATGTATCAATGAGGCTATCATTAGGTCCAACCACGCCAGTTTCCACAGTCATTATGGAATTCCTTAACAACTCTTGCTGAAATTTAGGATCAATAGAAGGATCCGGTCTGTATCTTTCAACGCCTAGATCTCTTTCTTTTTTTACAGATTCATCGTAATCATTTCGGTATCTTATCATTTGCGCGCCAACGTCAAGCAAAAATAAAGGTAGGTCTTTGCCTGATTTTTTTGCAGCTTCACAAATTAACTGCAAAGATTCGGGATTATTTTCTAGACTTTTTTCCTCATGTATAGCCTCATCTGCGCTATCTGGTATTTGTGAAGAACTTTCATTATTAAACATAGTAATATTATTATTAGAGCTTCCATAGCTCTTGTCAATAGTATTTACAATGTGCGTAAACATAATTACTGCTAGTTCATTTATAGAATTTTCAAGTTTTTTTAAATGTGACTTAGATCGAAACAATTAACGTAGTTGATTGGAACAACATTTGACACTACAGTACGAATTACTATAAAGCAATCGGTAGCGAAAGAATTGTATTTGCGCGTTCTCTGCCGTTAGAACTACAAGGGTTCAGACCGTTAATTAGACTTATAGCAATATTACTGATATAATAACCCTAATTTTACTTACAGTTAAAACAAAAACTACACGAGGAGTCGGAGATGAAAAAGCTCAGAGAATTTAGTCCCATTTGGGAAGTTGCTTTGTTTTACGCAGTTTGCGTGTTAATTGGGTACTCGTCATACAAAGAAAATTCCTTTCTTTTTTCGTTAATACCCGCTTTTGTTTTTGCTGTCTTCATTTTAGGTTTTAAACTCTATTTAAATTTAAAACAGAGACAGAAACTAAAACAGAAACAGAGAGCAGAAAAAGAAGAAAAGATAAGAGAGGATATTAAATGGTGGCTAAAAGGAGGAAAACCAGCACAGACTCTTCTGGATGTTAGCTACGAATTCATGCCCCAAATAACCGATGGTGGAGGTGCATCGCTAGGTTGGCCTGAGTTTCAAACTATAGGTGGTGGTTCTTACAACCTTTTTCGCAAAATCACCACATTTGGATCAAGCACACTGGACAAAAAAGACAGATTGGAGTGGATTTGTATAATTGGGCATTTAACTGATGTACCAGATTGGTATAAACTCTCACTTCAAGAACGGGGAGAAATACTCAAAAATCGGTTGCCTGCAGATTACTTCGAAAGAAATTTTGAACTTTCAAATGAAGTCTGAAGCATTGAACACCCAGAAACCTTAAAAACTTCTGGGTGTTTTTTTAAATATACGTTTTTTAGAGCTACTAAACAATCTCACTATTCATTTCGATGAAACATTGCAAAAAAAAACGTCCAGGTTCCTTTGTGGGAAATCTAGACGTTATTATTTTGTGTTACTAATTCTTTCTTCTAATGATGAATAAGCTTCTATTAATGAATTTGGTAAGAAACCTAAAACACCAAAAGCCATTTGTCCTTGGAGACGCGACCATTCAATGAAATAAGGAAGCTCGTTGTCAACCAAGTAATTTACGTGATGCACAGCAAGGCGAAGGTTGCGCTTATAATCACGGGTAGCGCTTAGCTCTCCGTTTATTATGTTTAGTCCCAAAATTCTAACCGCGCCTTTGTCCAATCTACGAATTGAAAATTCGTGGCAATCGAAAAAATACCCATCCAATGCCCGCACTCGACGAAGAGCAGCACTCTGCAATTTTGCTGGAAAGTGGTTCCTTGGTAAAGAAAAAAAGATGTTGTCTGCGTAGCGTGTGTAAACACCTCCAAGTTTCTTAGCTAGCCGTGCAATTCGCGTGTCAGTTTTATAAAAAGCCTGGTCAAATAGTCTTGGGCTCATTGCCGACCCTTGTGGAAGATTTCCTTTCCAAAAGGCAAGATCAAAAAGTACTTCTTCAATTATCTTTGAAAGAATGTCCACGAAGTGCATACCGAAGATATTGACGTTCTATTTGCCCGAATGCATTTACTACATCAAAGGAATACAACACTTTGTTTTTCAAGTGCGGTCTAATAGCTTCAATAATGCTACCTCCGGAAAAACCAAACGCGCATGGATGGTCTAGGCAGTTCTTTCAAAATGCGATCATTAATAGCCTTTTGCACTTTGAGTAAGTCTGGGTCAGGAACAGATATTACGCGCTTACCACCACCGTGTTTTGGTACTTCTACCGTACGATAGAGACGATCAATTAAAGACTCCGTTCGACATTTAGTTAGTACTGCGCTCAACGTCCAAACATTAATTTTGGCCTCTTTTGATAACCACGCCAAACTTGCGTATTCCCAAGTCTCAATAACTCGTTTTTCTCCTCTACTCATTCTCCTTCTCCTTAGATTTTTAAAGTTCAGGGCTACCAAGCGGTGTTATCACTTGATAGCCCCAGTGAGCTTCTCCTATTGTTCTTCAGAAAGTGGCGCACATTTTCACCAAAACTCAAGTCATCAGAATTCTGACAACCGATCGGTCTATTGGACCTCTGCAATGTATATTTTCTCTTGTTCCCAACACCGATTCATGCGAGTAGCTCTGAGGCAACCTTAACATAGGGTATTTTAAATATCAAGATTGATGAAGACCGTTAATTATTGAAATTTATTTGAAGAAAAAATAGTTATAAATAAAGCCTTCTATAAATACCCTACAAAAAAACAGGAGGCATCTGCGACAATATTGTCAACAAATACCTCCTATGAGAAATCATTTTACGCATAAGAATTTTATGAAGTCTTGCGTATATTCTTCAGGAGCGGTTAGATAATCTAACTTATTTAGCTCCGTTTACTTTGTGGATATTATGGGGCAACCCAATACCTATTCCACATTTCAACAAAAAACGCAAAACCTTCCTCAGCCGTCAGCTCGCCATTTCCAACTTTTACACAAGTTGTCCAAAAGCATTCAACTGCCTGAGCTGGTGCTCTGTATGCATTCTGATTGCCCAATCCAGAACCTTGCCACGCATGATCAACAAGCTGCTTGGTATGAATGGTATTGTTCCTCTAAAGCAAATTTCCCTTTTATTGCACTTTTTATATCTTTTTT
This sequence comes from uncultured candidate division WWE3 bacterium, assembly GCA_963765125.1. GTDB lineage: Bacteria > Patescibacteriota > WWE3 > UBA101185 > UBA10185 > CAVXUZ01. The sequence goes on along the minus strand of CAVXUZ010000005.1, from coordinate 119,490 downwards.
TAGTTCTCCAAGGGGAGTGCAATATCCTTCACCTAAAAGAATCTGAGGAAACCCCAGTACCTGCGTCTGGGTGTCAAATACTGCCAGGGTATAGGTCTTCCCACGTTGCATGTAAGTATAGTAATTTTTCAACTTATTAGTGTGCAATAATAGAAAATAGAATGGTTCTAAAAAAGTTAATCCAACACAATATTCTTGCTTCATTCTTATTTATTTACGATCTTTCTAATCTTTGGAAATAGCTTAAATGGTGATTTTCTCTTTTATGATGATCTAGAAGGTTTTATAAATGACTCGCAAGTAAAAAATCTAAGCGCGTCTTTAGCAACTCTAAATCTTTTCACAATTTATAAAGCATTGGTTTTTAAATTCTTTGGTATGAGCAACCAAATCTTTCATATCTTTTCTCTACTTTTTCACGCATTAAATTCTTTTATTCTGTATTTAATAGCGAAGAAACTAATTGATAATAAGTATGCAATTATGTCCGCAGTTCTTTTTGCAGTGCATCCAGTGACCACAGAAACAGTTTCATGGATTTCCGGTTCTTTGTATCTTCTTTATGGATTTTTTTCTTTACTCACAATTTATTTATTTATTAATTACAGGCAAAGTAAATATAAAAAATGGCTCGTGTTTTCTGTAATTACATTCGTTCTCTATCTGGCATTTGTGCAAACACCATGGGCAGTTACCACATTACTCATCGTTATCGCTATTGATTTATTTTATTTTAAAAATCGTATAAATCTTAAGAGTATAAAAATATATAGTCTTTATTTACTTCCTTTTGTTATTTTTGCACTCACAATTATTCCAATCATAATGCGGTCTAGAGCTGAGGCTCTTGAGGGTATGGCGTCTAGTATCGTCAGACCAAGTTTCTTTGTACTTAAGGGTATGATAATTCAGCGCTCGCTAAACCTTTCATTCTTTCCTTTTAATCTATACATCTTTCCTAACCCAATCATTCTAAATACTGCAACTTACTTTTTAATAACGATTGCGATAGCTACACTACTTTTTCTTTTTTACTTTCTCTACAAACACGAAAAGAAATTATTCACGCTTTTTCTCTGCGCGTATCTCAGTGTCTTACCGCTATTACTCCCATTTGATGTAGGCGCCGACGCTTCTGAAAGATATTTTTATTTATCATCAGCGTTTATGTCTCTCTTTTTTATTTTGACTTTTATAAAGTTAGAAGAAAAATTTAAAAAACAAAATCTACTCATTCCGCTTTTTATTTTTATATTCTTTATTTTTGCAACTCGTACTTTTATAAGGACTTTTGATTGGAAAGGTGACGAAAGTCTTCTTTTAGCCACAACAAGAACTTCAAAAAATAACTACAAGGGTTACGTTAACCTCGGGGTTTTGTATCACCAAACAGGAAATTTAGAAAAATCCTTAGAAAGTTATCAAACAGCTTTGAGATTAAATCCAAATTCATATGAGGCAGTACATAATATTGGCTCACTTTACGCAGAAGTTGGCAACTACGCAGAAGCAAAAAAATATATCGAAGCCGTCTATAGAATAACGCCAAATAATTATTTGACTTTATACAAGCTTGGCACGATAGAGCAAGCGCTTGGAAATATCGAAAAAGCACGCGAGTATTTTAATAAAGCTTTAGAAATTAATCCTAGACACGAACCATCTATAGAGGCACTAAAAATCATCAACCAGTAGTTTTGAAAATATGGCTATATTCTGCTAAAATTCTGCTAACAAATCGAGAGAGGAGGCTATTATGGAAAACAGCACAGCGGCACTACCTGTAGAACTGCAGAATGTAACTTTAATAATTGGTGAAAAGCCAAAGGAGTGGCAGGCATTTTACGATCACCAAATTCTTACCGCTGAAAACTTTAGTGAGGATGATGACCTCGGTTACATGTATCACCTTGCTCAGCAGCTATTGTTAGCAGGATTGGTCAAAGAAAAAACAGCAGCAATAATTTATCAACACAAGCAGTTTCTTTTTTATCTTAACGTATCGTTGTTAACTGCTGTTCCATTCTTATTGTTTTTTCTTTTGTTGCTTTTATAGGGACTAGTCCGGTAACAACAAACAAGCTGAGGGGTATTATAAAAACACTCTTCAGCTTTTTTTATAGCAACTTTGCTTAAATTTTCACTTTATAATACAATCGCATAAATACAGAAAAGAGAGGAGGTAGTTATGCTACGAAAGGTTAGTCTATCGTCAAACCAAGAGTTATGGAATGCTAGACATGTCATAGGATACTGGCCACAGGATTGGCAGACTTTTTATGATAACTGGATGAAAACTAAACCAATACTAGGAGAGATCGACGAGGATGACCAGTGGCTGTACGACATATCTAAGGAGCTTGAACGTTGCCGCATGGTTAAGAAAAGAGGCTTTTTTTGGGTACTCACTAATACAGATGTATCCATCTTGGGAATCTTATTCGTAGTTACAGTTCCACTCTTGGTAGTTCTACTGGTAAATTTACTCGAGAAATTAATGTATTTTCTCATTAGGCTAATTCACTGGTAGGGGCAATCTCTAAGCTGAAGAAAATAAAACACTCTTCAGCTTTTTTTATTTCTCAAACGCTTCTTCCATCACCAAATAAAATCAAGTAACATTACGTTGTGAGAAAATTTACCCCCAATAATCTCAGAAATTTAATTTTTGGTATTGAAGACAGTTTAGTTTCAACTTTTGGTGTTGTTTTCGGAGTCGCATCAGTTTCTAACTTTCCCCAAGAGCAAATAATAGTCACTGGATTAATTACTATAGTCGTAGAGGCAGCTTCGATGGGCGCCGGTTCATTTCTTACTGAGTCAGAAATAAATGAGGTCGACCATAGAAGTAAGCTTGATCCTGCAATTGATGGCGTGATTATGTTTTTTGCATATTTTTTTGCGGGGTTTATTCCATTAGCACCATATATATTTTTTGACACACTGCCTGCTAAGTTGTTTTCGATTGCTTTCACGTTGATTTCGCTATATATATTAGGCTATCTGCCAACGAGAAAACTACGATCTGGCTTCAGAGTGGTATTAGTCGCGGGGTGTGCAGCACTACTTGGTTACCTCGTCGCACACTTTTTCAGCATTTAGCATCTTCCTCTCTCACCAATATTCTGTTATCTTTGTTTTGTGCCGAGAAATTATACGAAGAAGTTTTTTGTTAAAGATGGTAAACCATTAAGTACAGCTGACGTTGATTTTATCCAACCAACTTATATACCAAGAGAAGCAATCTCAACCCTTTCAAATGTTGTTCCAACTAAAAAAGAAGTTTTGTTTGGTAAGTTTATGGACTTTAGGTCTGGCGCAAAAAATGTTTTCTCACTAGAGTTTTTCAAAGCGTATAGCGGTATAGGAGTATCGGCTGTTGCAGTTTCGCTTTTCTTGCTAGCTTCAGTTTTTAATACACCACTTTTAAAAGTATCAGCTAAGGCTCCAGATAGATACGCATTATTTTCAGCCACCCCATTAACTTTAGACGATGTAAATCAAAATCTTTCTTACAAAGACTCTCGCGCAGCAAAGGTTGATAGCGTTTTTAAAACATTTAATTGCCCGCTTTACGGATACGGTTCTAAGTTTGTGGAAGAGGCTGATAAAAACGACCTTCCATATTGGTTAGTAGTGTCTATTGCATTCCAAGAGTCTAGTTGCGGTAAAAATACACCCTCAATTGACGGCGCTGAATCTTACAATGCTTGGGGATGGGCAACCTACGGAGATCAGGTATTTGGCTTCAAAGACTGGAACGAGGGCATCGAGGTAGTCTCAAAGTACATGTCAAAAAGGTTCTTTTCACGCGATATTACCGACCTTTGCGAGATTATGAAGACCTACACACCGCCATCAAACGGGAGTTGGTGCAGGGGAGTGGGGTACTTCAGAGACTTTATACTCAATTATAAGACACCCACAGAGTAGTTTTACGTTGTAACCACAATGTTTTGACAGTTTGCCATAACCTATAATGTATGGTAGAATTTACCCTCGTAATAGTAGATATTACGGTATTTTATGAATACACTACTGCCTTAAAATAATCCTAATTGAAAGCTTAAATATGACTAAACTAAAGATATACATCTCAATATTTGTGCCTTTTTTGGCTATTTTAGTGACAGCCTCTTCATTGAGTGGTGTTGTTGTTGCAAAGGAAAAGAAAGAAGATACCGACGCCAAAGTCTCATTTGAGATAAACTCAGTAAAACTTGATAGAAGAGAGGTTTTAGCTAGATTTTTAGCAAAATACAACTCTCCCTTAAAAGACAACGTCGACACCTTTATTGAGGTTGCTGATAAATATGGTCTTGATTACAGGCTTTTACCTGCAATTAGCTGTATGGAATCAACCTGCGGTAAACATTTAATAGTAAACAGCCATAACGCATGGGGTTGGGGTATTTACGGTAACCAAACAATATACTTCAAAAACTTCGATGAGGGCATTGAAACCGTTGGTAAAGGTATTTACGAAGGATACGCAAAAAAAGGTCTTAACACACCTGCGAAAATGGCGCCTGTATATACACCTCCAAGAGCAAACCATTGGTTAAGCGGTGTAAGCTTCTTCATGAACCAAATGGACGAGATCGCCGACCAAATTTAATACTTTCCCTAAACAAACACGTTCTTCTTTTGTATAATGAACCAGCCATTGAAATGGGCGAGTGGCGGAATTGGTATACGCGCACGGCTTAGAACCGTGTTCCGAAAGGATTGAGGGTTCGAGTCCCTCCCCGCCCACCAAATCACTTGCTCGTACTCGAGCTTAGTGGGTTGGAGTGCAATATGAACAACTTTAATTTTACATTTGAAAATAAGCTGGTTTTTATTATTACACTTGCTTGGGATGCTGTGTGGAGAGGGATAGCTCTGTGGAAATCAGCACAAAGAGGACAAAAATATTGGTTTATTCCACTTTTAGTAATTAACTCGGTAGGTATACTACCAATTATTTATCTACTCATAGATAAGTATTCGAAACAAAGCAAAGAAATCACCAAACCATAATATTTTCAAAATATGTATAATTAATTTATGCCCCTTCAGATACTTTTGTTTTTATTAGGACTTGTAACTTTACTACTCAGCACTAGCTATCTCGTTAACACTTCAGAAAAACTTGCGTATAAGTTTAAAATATCACCTTTGGTTGTTGGTATCGTGCTTCTTTCTTTTGGTACAACGTTACCTGAATTTGCAGTATCTGGGATAGCTGTTTTTAATGGAGACTACGGCTTAGCTATAGGCAACGTGATGGGATCAAATATTGTTAACGTGATTTTTATTTTAGGTGTAGGAATACTTTTTGGTGGGTTGAGAATTGGTACTACTAAGACACAAAAAGCTGGTCTAATCGTTCTTATTTTAAGTTTTCTATTTTTTGCATTAAATTATTTTAAAATTTCGCATCTAACTTCTGGTTTACTTTTAATTACTGTAGGAATATTTGTAACGTTTATGGAATACAGATGGGGTAAGCAGGGGAGTAAGCTTGAGGATTTAAAAAGACTCAGTCTCTTTCATAAAAAAGTTAAATTTACAAAGATTACTGCATTATTGCTGTTGCTAAGTCTTGTCGGAATATTTTTAGGCGGTCTTCTCGTTGTAAATTCTACAGAACATCTGTCTTTATTACTGGGCTACAGCACTACGGTTCTTGGACTTTCTTTAACTGCTGTTTCTACTTCAATGCCAGAAATGCTTACAATGCTGTTTAGTCTTAAGGAAAAAGACGAAAAACTAACACTAGGTAACATAATCGGGAGTAACACCTACAATCTTGCAATTATCGGAGGCATTTCATTATATTTTGGAGAACACATAGCAATTCCTGGCAAAGACTGGATTTGGTTTTTAGGTACTGCAACGTTGCTTTTCTTAGTAATTAAGATTTATAAAGGTAAAGTTATTCCTTTTCTTTTAGGTATTGCGTTTCTTGGTTTGATGATTTTCTACCTTCATACCCTCTCATTAATATAACCCATAGTTGTGCTTTGGGGCTGATTTGTGTATAATGCTACGTAAATCAAACCGGAGGTTTAATAATGGCACAATCAGTTAAGATTAGGGAGGGCTTCTTCTACAGACTCGAAGTTAATACAGAAATTCCTGGTGCAGTAGTAAAGAAGCCGTTAATTTCAGGGAAAGGACTTTGGCTTGTTGTAGTATACATTACTACTGAGAACGTTTTTAAGAAATGTTTAATGTTTTTTGTTCCAACAAGCTATAGAGTAGTTACATTAAAAAAAGTGGGTAGTAATTTTGTTTTATTAAACTCTTTTACTGCCTAATACAGCCTAAAGACATCATACAAAAAATGGTGTCTTTTTTTTATTTAAAAACTATGAAGGTTAGAGTTGATACAACCCCTGTAACAAACGCGCCCCATATAATATCTATGACTGTAACCATTATAGGCCAATCTTTTAACGTGGCGAGATTAGTCAGATCGTATGTCGCGTATGTCACCGCACCAAATAGCAAACTAAACAAAATAACATTTGAGAGTGAGCCTATTTTTATTGCAGGCATGGTTACCATTAAAGTTAATACTGCAATAAAAAATATGTAAAAAATTAATGCTGCGATTAGATTTGGTTTATCCGCAAGTAGATGTCCAATCTTTTGAGCGTATAAATTTTTGGCGATCAATCCAAGCCATATTCCATCAATAACTAAAAATATCACCAACGAAAAAGAAAAGTATTTTATAAATTGCATATTTTAAGTATACATCAGTATTTGCGAGTGTCGTACGCCCAATGAAGCAAAGCCTGACGCTGCACAGGACGACATGTAAAATCGCCCTTTTTGCAGTTTTTTACCAATTGCATAAGGTGCCTTTTCATTGCCTTCCATCTCTTTATTTGCCTCGCATCCTCATCGAATATTCTTCTACCCATATAATATCTGCAATACCATTGAAACCATCCTCTCGGGTCTTCGTGGTAAATCCAACCTTTTTTTCTCCATACAGACAGCGGTTGACTTGCGTTAACTTTAAAATAATTTTGCTGCGAATCGTGTTTTTCTGGGCAAAGCTTTGCATCTTTATACCAATCTTTAGGAAATTCGTTTTTACAATCCGTCATGTATTTTCCACCAAATACCCCAAGTTTTAGCATTTCTTTTGGTGTAAGTTCTGGTTTAAATTCTGGGTCAAATTGCTTTCCCATAGGACATACTAAGTCGTAAATATAATTCTTTTGCATAATGTCGTTTACAACAACTTCTTTCATTTTTATATCTTAGCATCATAAATGAGCTTGTTGTCTGCTGCGCTTTTATAACGCTTTGAAAAATGTCTCTCAACACTTTACACAAAAAATAGTATGATTAATTTATGTTTGAATTAGTTAAAACTTCTACAAAAGACGGAATTTATCTACACGGGCTGTTTAGCAGGGGAGATAAAGATAAGTACGCTGTGTTAAATGTTCATGGCTACGAAGAAGATTTTTATTCTAATGGTTTTGTACCAGTAATTGCAGAGGCGTTAAAAGAAAATGGACATACTTTTCTCAGTGTTGAAACTAGAGGTACAGCGAGTGAAAAGGAGTTTGATAAAACTGACGGTAGTTCGGCAATGCTTGGGTCACATTATGAGGTTTTAAAACAAGCGTATCTTGATATCGACGCCTGGGTTGAATTTTTGATAGAAAATGGCTATCACAATATTGTTTTGCAGGGACATTCTATCGGTACGGTTAAAGCAGTTAGGTACATGGCAGAAGGCAGCCACATTAAATACATTAAAAAGATTATTCTACTTTCACCGTTTGATGTTCACTCAGTTGCACACATCATGTCTAACGGTAAGTATAAAGACTATCTTAAAATAGCTAAGGATAAAGAGGAGAATGGGTTTGGTGAGGGTATTATCGACTCTGAATTATTTGAATTACGTATTTCATACCAAACGCTACTTTCGTGGTTAACTATGGATCATTTTGGAAAAATGTTTAATTTTGCCGACAAAGAGAATAATTTTATGGTCTTGAATAAACTCGACATTCCCGTTAAAGTGGTTGTTGGCAAAAATGATGAGTATATTAATCCACTCAGTAAAAAGGACGACAGCGTACAAGAGGCCGTGGACATCATGAAGCTGAACATTAAAGATTGCGTTCAGAAGGTAATCGCAGAATCGGGTAGCAGATTTAAAAATAAAGAACATGAACTAGCTCAAGAAGTTATTCTCTTCTTAGAGGAATAGTTTGCCCCATGATTATTTAAATATGAAATTAGGAAATGTAATTTTTTACGTCAAAAATTTAAATGCGTCGTTAGAGTTTTACCAAAAACTCGGCTTTAAGGTTTCAGAAAACATCGGCAAACAAGCGAGAATTAAAACAATCGAGGATGGGGTATTTATTACAGTAGCTGAATCAGACAACGGTAGGTGCATACCAGGTAAGCAGGCTTGTTCTTTTTATGTTGATAATGTAGGCGGATTGTTTGAAAAATATAAATTACTTGGCGCACCACTTCTCTCTAGCCTTTCACAAACAGAAAATGGAAGTTGTTTTGCAATATCTGACCTCGACGGAAGTAGGCTTGAGTTTATTCAAAATCGTTAGATTTTATCTTCATCGCGTAATCGTCTTCTTCAAATCTTAGAAGCTTTCCTAAAACATTTTTGTTTTTATATACCTCAATTACTTCGCTATTAATATTTTCATCTAGTATTAGAACAACAGCGTTGTACGTTTTTGCGTAGTCAATAAAATCACTAAATATTTTTATAGTATTGTTTGTTGATAAATTGGTGAACGGCTCGTCTACAACAAAGACCAACCCCTCAATAAAAACATCGATTGCATAGAGAAACCTTAGTTTCATTTCTTTTGAGATAGGTGCTTCATCTAGCCTTGCATCCATAAAGTGAACTGAAGCCTCAGTCACGTATTTCTTTAAATGAGAAAATGAAATATATTCTGCTATGGCTGTGTATATAAGTGCTTTACTAACAAGCTCTTTACCTATTTTACGTTCCATCTCATCAATATATTCATCAAAGTTTTCATTAATAACTACTTTTTGAAATATTTCTGAAACTAGCTGTGGAAGTCCATTTTCAGAGTCATCCTGAAGAAGCGTAATCGCATTATCTTTGATTAATGGTGTAAACCTCGCAATCAAACTTTTGTAATAGTCTTTATTTTCAGCGAGAAAAGATTCAACACAACTGATATCTTGTTTGAACCTAAACACAGACCTTACAAAAGAGTTAGCTGATATATCTTGCTTAAGATACATACTTAGTATGTTTCTATAAGATGACGATACGTCACGCAGCTCACTATAATGTAACAAACGTAATCCCGTGTCTAAACTTGAGAATGTTCTTATATCTTTATCACCAATAAGTAATTTATCAGCCTCAAAGTCTGAATAGCGTAGAGTTAATATTCTTCCAAAAATTGATTTTCCTATACTTTTTTGCCCTACTAAGATTGATATTTTTCCATAAGGAAGAATTAGATTATCTGCGAGGACTTGCTTTGCTTTATCATTTTTACCAGACGTGTAGTTTAGATTTTTAATTTTTAAATCTCCCCAGACAAGGTGGTCTGATATTTCTGCGTTATTATTTTTTTCTAAGTACTCATGTTTAATTTTTTTATAAATATTTGGTGTGATCTCGGTTCCAAAATTAATAATATCTTCCAAGTACCCATTTACTGTACCTATCTTTTTGATTCCTGCTACAAGATTAAAGTTATTCTTAATTGGGTTTGAGGTGTGAAATAACCTATTTGAAATAAATATTCCCACAAGTGGAAATATTAGAAAGTCAGCAGATATTTTAAACGCAAAAGGCATGACTAAAAGCACAATGGGTATCATATACTTTACAATTGCCTCAACTACATTCTTGTTTGTATGTAGATTCGATAACGATCTAACTTTTTCTAGATAATGATTTTCTTCAAAACCAATCAAAGTTCTTGTTAACAAAGGCTGTGAGTTAATAAACGATGCGTCGTAATTTTCGCTTGATTTTTTATAAGAGTCTTCGTAAACGTAGTACGCACCCTCAATAGCAGCGTAAATAATGTAGAAAATAACAATTGCAATCACTACTGCACTAAGATAAGCAAATATACCATTATGGGAAATCCACGCAGTGCATATGAGAATTATCGTTCCAACTATTAACGCAATAAGTTCTTTAGCAAAACTTAATTGTTCTACAAGAGACTCTGCGGCAAACGCAATATCTTTTGTAATTTTTTTCACCTGTGGATGACTTGGTAAAATTTCTCCGAGAGAAAGTTTATAATCATCAAAAATTGAACTGAGTAAATTGTCTGATAGATCTCTCACGACATTTTTGTATCTGAATAGATATTTTAATTTTCTGTATCTCACCAGCAGTACAAAGAGTTGAAACACTAAAAATAAAATAAGAAAAGTGAGTAACTGCCTGTTATTCAAATAAAAAAGATAGCTGATAAATACTAATGTTAAAAACAGCGACAATGAGCTAATTAGCTCTAACACGAACGATAATTTTATATAATATTTCAGTTTCTTTGAAACCCTTGCCAACATCGCGTTTATTTCTCTGTTCTCGTGGGAATACGAAAGATACGCAATCTTTTTTAATTGTTCGTCAGTTATTAGACCATTGTCGAATATTGTCGCGCGCATACGCGCATTCTAGCACTTATGAGACTTATAGTAAAATCAACGTGGTTTTTTTAGACGGTATTAATATATACTTAAAAAATGATTAATCTAAAAACACTTAAAGACATTGATGTAACAGGTAAAACAGTTCTTTACAGATCGCCTTATGATATAGGGGTAAAAGACCTTGGAAACGGGGTTTACGCTGTAAAAGACGACTCAAGGATACGAGCCACAATCCCTACAATTAAATATTTACAAGATAAAAATTGTAAAATTGTTGTTTTAACTTATGTAGAAAGGCCTGAAGGAAAAATTGTAGAGAAATATAGAACTACACCTCATGCAAAAAAACTTTCTGAGCTCTTAGGGCAAGAGGTAATCAAGATTGATGAGTGCGTGGGCGAGGAGGTAAGAAATAAAATTTCCACATTAAATCCTAAAGAAATACTAATGCTAGAAAACACGAGGTTTCATCCTGAAGAGGATTTAGATGATGATAATTTTGCACAGGAGCTAGCAAAAAATGGCGAAGTAGTAGTATTTGATGGTTTTCCTCAAGCGCATAGAGCACACGCATCAACGACAGGAATTCTTAGACATTTACCAGCAGTAGCGGGTTTATATATGGAAAAAGAAGTTGCTGAACTTGGAAAGTTAATTGAGAATCCTGAACATCCCTTTACACTAATCATCGGAGGAGCAAAGGTTTCAGATAAAGTCGACGCAATAAATAATTTAATCTCAAAGACTGACCATATTCTAGTTGGTGGAGGTACAGCTAACGTGTTTTTAAAAGCTCTCGGTAAAGAGATGGGCGCTTCGTTTATGGAAGATAAGTTTGTCGATGCTAATCGTAAAGAAAAGAAGGACTGGGTTGAATACGCGAAGGAGATAATGCAGAACAATCCCGGCAAAGTAATTACACCAATAGACGCATTCGTCGCTTCAGACGGTAAAAATCCAGGTGAAATAACACTCCATGAGGTAACTGACAAGTACGAATTTGTACCAAATGGGTCTAAAAGCCCTTGATATCGGCCCAAAAACAGTGGAACTGTACACAAAAGTCATCAACTCCTCAAAAATGGTGTTTTGGAATGGGCCAATGGGTATGTTTGAGGAAAAAGGCTTCTCACAGGGCACAGCAGGCGTTGCAAAGGCTATGGAAACAACCTCACAAGCAACAACCATCGTTTGCGGTGGAGATACTGTAGAAGCGGCCCTTAAGTTCGCAGATACATCAAAACTAACGCATTTAAGCCTTGCTGGTGGGGCTTCTTTGGAGTTTTTGTCAGGAAAAGAGCTACCAGTACTGAAAATGCTTCAGAAATAGACCGTAGATACAGCAAATAGTAGGGTTGTGATGTAAATTCTTATCAATTTACACCAAAGTGTGCTAAAATATTCGCTACTATGAAAGTAAACGTCGAAAAAATCAAGAATTCACAACTAAATATCACTGTTACTGTTGAAAATCAGTACGTGAAAGATACTTATAATAGGGTATTGGACCAGGCTGTAAAAGAAACAGAGGTTCCAGGCTTTAGAAAAGGCCAAGCACCAAAGGAAAAAGTAGAACAAAAGCTCGGTGTATCAGCACTTTATGGTGATGTAATTAATCAACTTTTGCAGCTTTATTATCCACAAGCATTGAAGGAGCACCATATTATGCCAATCTCCAACCCAAAAGTGGAAATTAAAGAGTTTGAGATGGAAAAAGACTTTGAATTTGTCGCTACAGTTGCAATGAAGCCCGAAATAAAATTAAAAGATTATAGAAGTGAGCTCAAAAAATATTACGAAAATAAAAACAAGGAAGTGAAAAAAGAAATTGCAGAAAAGTTGAAAAAGGGCGAGGATATTTCTCACTCACATGCACATTTACATCCATCTGATGTTGTAGAGGTTTTGATAAATAGCTCAACATTTGATGTACCAGATATTTTAATCGAAGAAGAATTAAACAGACTAATCGCAAGAATGGTTGATCAAGTTTTAGCAGCAGGAATGAAAACTGAAGACTACTTAAAAGCGCAAGGCATTACGATGGAACAGCTAAAAGAGAGCTACACAAAAATCGCAGAACAAAACATTAGAGGAGAACTTGTTCTAAGCGAAGTAATTAAAGAAGAAAAAGTTGAAGTTAAAGATGAAGAAATTGATAAGGCTTTTGAAGGCGTTGAAGAAGAAGCAACAAAAGAACAGCTAAAAGACCCGATGCAAAGACTTTACATTAGAGCAATTTTGGAAAAGAATAAAATTATAGAAAGTTTAATTAAAGAAACTGAAGGAGAAAACCATCATGATAAATAAAAGAGATAACACTTTAGTACCCATCGTAGTTGAAAAAGACCCAAGTGGAATGGAAAGATCGTACGATATTTATTCAAGATTGTTAAAAGACTTTATTGTGTTTGTAACTGGACCAATCGATATGGGTGTTGCTAACACATTTATTGCCCAAATGCTGTTCTTAGAAAGCACTGATCCTGAGAGGGACATCAACGTCTACATCAACTCAGAGGGTGGAGTAACCTACGCTGGAAAAGCAATGTACGACACGATAAAGCACGTAAAAAATGAGGTCAGCACAATTAATGTTGGACTCGCTGCGTCTGCCGCTGCTTTACTACTTTGCGCAGGAACAAAAGGTAAAAGATTTGCTCTTCCACATGCAAAATCGATGATTCACCAAACAAGAATTATGGGAGGTGGACTTGAAGGAACTGCTACCGACATCGAGATCGAAGCAAAAGAAATGGTAAAAAGCAAAGAAGTCTATGCACAATTAATTGCTGAAAATACTGGACAAGAATTTAAAAAAGTTTTAGACGATATTGAACGCGATAAATGGATGGACACAAAAGAAACAATTGAGTATGGAATAATTGATAAGGTTTTGACTCCTAGAAAGAAGTAATCTTTTTGATAAAGCATGTGTAATTGTTGCTATTGATTTTGATTGTTTTTACAGATAAAATCTCAATGCTTTAGATATTGTTTCTTGCGTTTTGTAGTTCGTTGTTTGGTAATTGCTTTTAGGTGAGAGCTCATAGCTCAGCTGGTTAGAGCGCTACGTTGACATCGTAGAGGTCCCTGGTTCGAGTCCAGGTGGGCTCACCAAATCACTTAGCGAACGTAGTGAGCTTAGTGAGTTGGCGTGCAATAGGAGCAAAGCGACGATTTGCCACCAAATCGCTTGCTCGTACTCGAGCTTAGTGAGTTGGCGTGCAATAGGAGCAAAGCGACGATTTGCCACCATAAAAATTAAGTCCGCATTTTTTGCGGACGTATTTTTTTGTGCACACAAAAAACCTGTTCGCTTTTATCCAAAATTATATAAATCTGCTATAATTTCACACAACTATCAGAGAAGGGAGATATATATGAGTGACCAACTTGATGTTTCCAATACGGTAACAAAAGAAAAATTTGATCCGAATGAATTATTTTCAACGTTGAAAATGTTTGTGCCGGGGGATGTCGATGAGGCTGGGCTAAAGCTTTACCAGCAAAATAAAGCAAAGTGGGTATTTTCACGTTTTCTTGTTTTAGAAGCAGCCTTTAGAAATAATGATCGCATGCAGTTCAGGTGCGTACTAAAGGATCTCGCAGCAGGGATCGGGGTTGATGAGGCAATAAAGGTCGCCTCATACTCCTGGGAAGAGCTTTATATCGGTCGTCAGTACATTGGGTCGATGTTTTTTAGCCCTCACGTTGCTTTTCAAGAAGCTAAGCAGCGGTACATAGAAAACACTAGCCAACCTACGCAGTCGGTGCCTATTAACAAAGTAGTCTCACAGGCGGCGCTCGCACACTCTTTAGAAACAAAGGATATGATAATGCTTGCTGAAGTGCTCGATCAATGTATATCAGCGCTTAGTCCGCAAGAAACACTCGAACTTCTGGTAACGATTACAAACGATCTGGGTATGAAGTTTATTCCGCAATAACAGTTAGGGCTGAAATTAATTTACTTTCAGCCCTTTTTTTATTTCTTTACAAAATATCTGCTATCATAAATAGGTGGATGAATCAGTTAAAAAAACACTCTCTTATTACATTAAAACCACTGTGATTTCTTTATTTATTGTTGGTGAATCATTTTTACTCACAAAGCTTATCGCGCAGTTTATTGAAAAACAAAACTACTTCACGCCCGACTTTAAGTTTTTGGGATTGTCGGTTCTGTTTTTAACTTTAATCCTAATAACAAACGCACTTGGCTCTGGTTCATGGTACAAATGGGAACAGTTTGTTTTTGCACCCTTATCAGTAGCTGCAGGTATATTTTTAGTAATCTTCCCTATAAATTCTGCGTACGCCATTATCATCTCTTTTATCGTTATCTGGCTAATTATTTATGATAATTTTTTGGCGAGTCTTTTACGTAACCAAATGATTAAATTTAATCCTAATATTATCTTAAGGTACTCTTCAAAAGGAATTATTCTTGCATACAGTATCACTGCAACCATTCTCGTTTTAATTTCAACAGGCAGCCAACCTGAACTCAACCTTGGCTCAAAAGCTGCTGATCTCGCGGAAAAGTATATTGCACCAAAAATTAATCAGGAAATGGTTCAACAAGTAAATGAGGGGCTGCCTGCCGATCAATTAAATAGACTTACAGCATTGGGGCTGGATCCAGCGAAACTTGAGTACTCAGAAAGTTCTACCCTATTAAACGCTTTTCCTAATTTTAAAAATATTGACTTGCCAAAGATGTCAATTAGGTCGACGGTAGAAAGTGAAGTAAATAACATTATTGAACCTTACAAGAGGTTTCTAAACCCAGTTATGGCTATTTTGATGTTTGGGTTGATGCAATTTATCGGGTTCTTTACCTTTCTGATTTATACAATCATGATCAACGTTGTTTTTTATGTTGCTAAAAAGACAGGCTTTCTCAAAATCAGTAAGGTAATGGTGGAAAAAGAAACTCTACATTTTTAATTTGTTTGGTAATTCACTTATTTTTATAGAATTCTCGATACGATAATCACCAACACCTGTTCTTATTAAATCTAGCAAAATTGCGCCAACACCGAGGTCTTCACCGAGATCGTGCGCGAGAGATCTTATGTAAGTTCCCTTAGCACACCTTACAAGAATTCTCACCGTGGGAATACTTACCCCAGCTATGTTTTCTCTAACTCCGTAATCAAGAATTTTAATATCATATATTTTTACTTTTTTCACTGGAAGCATGTTTTCAGACAAGTCGCCCTTGCGTGCACTTTTATATAAAGGTTTGCCACTTACCTTTACGGCAGAGTAGGGAGGTACTTTTTGTTCAAATTCTCCAAGATACTTAGTTAACTTCTCTTCAAGAGTATTTTTTAGATCTATGTCTTTGACTGGTTTGGTAATTTTTAATGGTCCTTCGAGATCGTAAGTCGGAGATGCAACACCAAATCCTATCACTGCATCGTATTCTTTTTCAAATTCCATAAATCTATCTTGGTTTTTTGTATCTTCACCAGTTAGTACTAACAGAACACCTTCTGCCAGCGGGTCTAAAGTGCCTGCGTGCCCAACTTTTATTTTTTTATCACTAGTAATTGCTCTTAGGTAACCCCTGACCTTTGCAACTACATCAAAACTTGTCCAATTTTTTTCTTTGTATACGTTAATTATCACACTATATTTATACCAGAATAGCCAAACTAGCGTTCTACAATAAAAATAAGTATTTATTGAAACTCAAAAAAAGGTTATCATAGAAACGAAATTGCTATGTCAAAAGAAAAAGTAATCGAAAAGTTAAAAGATGATCCATTAATGCCACTAAGGCATTCAGCTGAACATGTTCTTCATACGGCAATGCGTGAGCTTTACCCTGATATTAAGCTTGTTATGGGGCCGCCAATTGAGCATGGTTTTTACTTTGATTTTGATTTGGATACAATTATTAGCCCCGAAGACTTTCCAACCATAGAAAAAAGAATGCAGGAGATTATCGACGCTGATTTACCGTTAAAAATGGAGAAGGTAACCGAAAAAGAAGCTAAAGCGTTATTTAAAGGAAATGAATATAAACTGAACAATCTAGATGAAATCGTTAAAAGAGGTGAGGACATTACTATCTGCGTAATGGGAGATAAAGAAAAACCACGAGACGTGGATTTGTGTATGGGCCACCACACGAAAAAAACCGGTGACGTAAAGGCGTTTAAACTTTTAAGCGTAGCAGGAGCTTACTACAAAGGCAGTGAAAAAAATAAAATGCTACAAAGAATTTATGCTACCGCATTTGAGACTAAAGAAAAACTCGATGATTACCTAAACAGACTAGAAGAGGCAAAAAAACGTGATCATAGAAAATTAGGCAAAGAGTTAGATTTGTTTACTTTTTCAGATAACGTTGGCCCAGGTCTTCCTTTGTGGACCCCTAAAGGAACTGTAATTAGGGAAGAGCTTGAGAGATGGGCAAAAGAAACCGAAAAGGAGTGGGGGTATGTCAGAGTTGCTACACCGCATATTGCAAAAGGTAAACTTTATGAGATTTCAGGGCACCTTCCATATTACAAAGATGATATGTACAGCCCCATGACCATTGACGACGAAGACTATTACCTTAAGGGCATGAACTGCCCTCATCATCATGAAATATTTAAGTCTTCGCCCAAATCATACCGCGATTTACCCCTACGATATGCTGAATACGGCACAGTTTACAGGTTTGAACAATCTGGAACACTTTTTGGCCTTATGAGAGTAAGGTCGATTGCACAAAACGATGCACATGTTTACTGCACGATGGAAGACGCTGAAAAGGAGTTTTTGGACGTAATTAAACTACATGAATATTATTATGAGATTTTAGGTTTGAGCAGAGACGATTACTACATTGTCATAGGTCTTCCTGATCCAGAAAAGTGGGATAAATATCACGGCGATAAGAAAACCTGGGCCCTCGCAGAAAAGATTATGAGAAGCGCAATAGAAAAATCAGGAATTAAAACAGTTGAAGACATCGGTGGCGCAGCGTTTTATGGACCTAAAATAGATTTTAATATTATTTCATCAATCGGTAGAGAATTTTCAATATCGACAAATCAACTCGATTTATATATGCCTACCAGATTCGGTCTCGAGTACGCCGACCAGAATGGTGAAAAGAAACTTTGTGCAGTAATTCACCGTGCTCCACTCGGCAGTCATGAAAGATTTGTCGGCTTTTTAATCGAACATTACGGTGGTAATTTCCCAGTTTGGCTATCACCAATCCAAATAGAAATTATTACGATCAGCGATAAGCACGTAGAATACGCAAAAACTGTGAAAAGTAAGTTAATCGAGGCAGGGTTAAGAGTTGAACTGAATGATAAAAGTGAATCTATGGGAGCAAAGATCAGAGACGCTCAAAACCAAAAAATACCGTATATGATCGTTTTAGGTGACAAGGAAGCCCAAAGTAATAAATTGAGTATCAGGTTAAGAACTGGAGAGCAGAAAAACGACCTTCAAATAGATGAGGTAATTGAGACAATTAAAAATATCTATTTGACCAGAAGCCTCAAGCTGTGGTAAAAATCATAAGCGAATATGGCATTTATTTTTAAACAGGCAAACCGTTACTTTAAGCGAGAAAAACACTTCGTCAATGAGAGAATCAGGGCGCCTGAAGTAAGATTGATTGGTAGCAAAGGCGAAAACATCGGTGTTGTTAGTACTCAAGATGCTTTGAGAAGAGCAAGAAATGAGGAATTGGATTTAGTCTTAATCTCTGAAAAAGCTAATCCTCCCGTTGCGAAAATACTTGAATACAGCAAATTTTTATACGAAGAACGTAAAAAGATGTCGGCTGTTAAGGCAAAATCGCATAAAAGTGAGATTAAAGAGTTTATCTTTGGACCCACAATTGGCGAAGGAGACCTTCAAGTCAGAATCGCAAGAACTAGGGAGTTTCTTTTAGAGGGAAATAAGGTTAAAATTAGCGTCAAGTTCAAAGGCCGAGAAATGATCTACCCAGATATCGGCATGAAAAAGATTGAGCACGTAATTAATGAGTTAAGGGACGTAGCAAAGGTAGAAGAGCGCGATATAAAGCTAAAAGGTAATTTAATTACGGCAACGTTCGTGAAAATATAAAAATATGGGAAA
This sequence comes from uncultured candidate division WWE3 bacterium, assembly GCA_963765125.1. Lineage (GTDB taxonomy): Bacteria > Patescibacteriota > WWE3 > UBA101185 > UBA10185 > CAVXUZ01. The sequence goes on along the minus strand of CAVXUZ010000005.1, from coordinate 100,728 downwards.
ACTAAAAACAAGAAAAACATTACTAAAAAGATTTAGAGTTACAAAAACAGGAAAACTTGTTCATGGCCAAATAAATACCGGCCACCTTAAAGTTAAATGGAGCACCAGTAAAAGATTTAGAAAACTAAGAAAAGTATCTGTAGGCAATAAAGGTCATATTAAAAAATTAAGAAAGATGTTAGGAAATCATGCCTAGAGTTAAAAACGGACAAAGAAAACACGCAAAACATGCAAAAATTGTAAAACTTGCTAAGGGTTATAGAGGAACAAGAAGCAAGCTTTTTGCTAGAGCTCATGAGGCTGTTCTTAGATCAGGCGAGCGCGCATTTGGTGGAAGAAAAATAAGACGAAGAGCGTTGAGAAGACTTTGGATTGTAAGAATAAACGCTGCATTGAAACCTTTTGAAGTAAACTACAGTACATTTATTAAAGGTTTAAAAACAGCAAAAATTGAATTAGACAGAAAATCACTATCAGATTTGGCTGTAACCCAACCCAGCGCATTTGAACAGGTAGTACTTAAAGTAAAAGAAACCTTTAATAAGTAATCTTTTCTTAGGTATAATAAAGTATAAGGCCTGTTCCATATGAACCCGATTGAAGCAAAGATTAACGAAGTTAATAAATCCACAAAAGAAAAAATTGATAAATCTACGTCTATAGCAGAGCTTGACGCTGTTTACCTTGGGCTCTTCTCTAAAAAACATGGCCAAGTGACTGAAATAATGAAAATGTTGGCTGAGCTCCCAATAGAAGGAAAAAAAGAATTTGGCCCTATTATAAATACTTTACAAAATGAACTTAAGGCAGACGTCGAAAAAAGAAAAGTAGAAGTTCAAGAACTCACACTTACAGACCCGTTAATTGATTTAACTTACCCGGAACGACCCGCCTCAGCAGGAATGCTTCATCCAACAACGCAAGTAATTAGAGAAATGAATGATTTTTTTAGATATTACGGATACTCGATAGTTGAAGGGCCGGAAATCGAAACCGAGGAGTTTAATTTTAGAAAATTGAATTTACCCGAAGGTCATCCTGCAACAGATCTTCAAGATACACTTTTTATTGGTGGTGATGTTTTATTGTCGTCACATACCTCATCCATTGAAGCTAGAATACTAACTGAGCAGAAACCTCCTATTAGAGCTGCATTTCCTGGAAAATGTTTTAGAAATGAAACTTTAAATAATACAAACGCTGCATTTTTTCACCAGTATCAGGGAGTTGTCGTTGATGAAGGAATTACAATGGAACATCTCAAAGGTACGCTTGAAGCGTTTCATAAATTTTTATTCGGCGAAGACGTGGAATTACGATACCGATATAAATATTATCCAGAGGTCTCTCCGGGGATGGGTGTGGATATGAAATGCAGATTCTGCAACGGGGATGGCTGTGCAGTCTGTAAACAAAGAGGTTTTATTGAGGTTTTAGGCAGCGGGATGATTCATTACAACACCTTAAAAATGTGCGGAATCGACCCTGAAAAATATACTGGCTTTGCATTTGGAATGGGACTCGACCGCCTAGTTATGCAAAGATTTGGTATTGATGATATTAGAAAGCTTTACGGAGGAATGATCTACAGATGAGAATACCATTAGAGTGGCTAAAAGAATATGTTGATTTAAAAAATGCGCCAGTTAAAAAAACTGCGGCGTCTTTTACAGCAATTGGTCTTATGCTAGATAAAGCCAGTACAGGAATATAAAAATGGTGGCTACAAAACAGACATACTTGATCTTGAACACAGAATGGATCGATCGGACTGGCTGAGCATACTAGGATGCGCAAGAGATTTGGCTGCTTATGAAGGAGCGAAGTTAAAATATCCAAAAATACATAATGAAAAAGGTAAAAGTCTTGAAACTAAAGACAAAGTAAAAATTGAAGTACATTGCCCTGAACTTGTGAACAGATTTAATACGAGAGTATTTAAGAATATCAAAGTTAAAAAATCACCTGATTGGCTTAAAGGTAGATTAGAAGCGTATGGAATTCCTTCAATAAATAATATTGTTGATATAACTAATTATGTGATGGTCGAATATGGCCAGCCACTTCACGCACAAGATTTGTCAAAAATGAAAGCGAGAGAAATAGTTATTAGACGTGCAAAACCAGAAGAAAAAGTAATTACACTTCTAGGAGAAATTGCTGTTTTAACAAAAGATAATTTTGTTTTAACACAGGCAGGGGAGGCGACTGTTGTGGGAGGAATCGTGGGTGGTGCTTCAACAGGAGTTACCGATACCACAACAGAAATTATTCTCGACGCAGGAAACTATAATCAGGTTGCAATTAGAAAAGCATCTAGGGCATTAAAAATACAAAATGAAACAGTTTTAAGAAGCGATAAATTTTTACACCCAGAACTTACTCAAAAAGCAATCGAACGCGCAACGTATCTAATTTTAGAACTTGCCGGTGGAGAATACTTTGAAAATGATGATTGGTATCCGAATCCAACAAAAACGCAAAAGATGGAATTAAGATATGAAAGAATTAAAAAGATTGGTGGTGTAGATTTTGATAAATCAAAAGTTAAAGAAATACTTGAGGCTCTAGAATATAAAATCGTAGATGAAAAAGTAACAGGTTTTGAAGTGGAAATTCCATATTTTAGAACTGACGTAATTGTTGAAGACGATATTGTTTCAGATATTTATAGAATCTATGATTATAAAAATATTCCTGTGGTCCAAATCAATGCTGCTCCTCCAAAAGAAATTACACCTAAACTATACGTTTTCGAAGATTACATCAGAGACACTTTGGTTGGGTTAGGTTTTCACGAACACATCACCAACCCAATAATTAAAATCGATGAAAAAGCCACGAATCAGGTAATTTTAACAAATGCACTTTCTCCAGATAAAAGCGCCATGAGAACTAGCATTAGAACAACTTTAAAAGACGTGTTTCAAACTTACTCAAAAGCTAGAATACCTGAAGTAAGGCTATTTGAAATTGGTAGAACATACGAGGTGATTGGTTCTAATGAAAAACATAATTCTTATAGAGAGAATAGGGCGCTTGAGGTTTTTTATAAAAACTCAGAACTTGATTCTTATAGTTGCGCGAAATATATAAAATCAATCTTTGCGTCAGTAATGCTTTCTTTGGGAATAGCTAATTACATTTTTGAAAAAAACGAATTTGGTGTGAATGTTTTAATAGGTAAAGATAAAATAGGTTTTTTGGATGTCCAAGGTTTTACACTAAACACGCAACAACTTTTAAAATTTAAAAATACTTCTTTAAGACCAGTTAATGAGGCTCCTGATTTTACTACAGAAAATATTTCACTAGTTATGAACATTAATGAATCTTTTGGCCCTGCTCTACAAAATATTGAGAAGTTTTCTGAGATTATTAATGAAGCTTACGTTACCGAGGAATATATAGGTACCGAAGTGGGGGATAATAAAAAAGCAGTTTTGGTTGAAATTAAATACAAAACTAGTGACACACAAAAAGTACGTGATGGATTAATAAAAATGCTCAACTCTGATTACGGATATGAATGCAGATCCTAGTTAATCTAACTGGTACCCACTGACGTTCAGCTTAATCTCATCTTCGCCTTTATTTCCTTTTTCATCTTTTGCTGTAACTCTAAATGTATGCTCGCCGATTTTATTTCCAGAAAGTTCAAAATTATAACCGTATGGCGATGAGTCATCTTCGGTAATTTTTTCGCCGTCCATATAAATTGTTATAGTTTCAATGTCTTTTGCACTTGAGGCCTCAACGCTTAGTCTAAAATCTAACGGTACACGATCGCCGTCGTTGAAATTAATTATTTTTACGCAAACTTTACTATCATCATCGACATCTCCGTCATCATCAAATTCTAAACAGGTTTGCATTTTTGGTGGAAAATATTCATCCTTTTCTGAATAATTTTCGCTAACCCATTTGTCCACATACAATTGCCACTCGGGCAACTCGGCTTGAATGTCTATAAAAGTTTCTGTGTCTGTATTATCAGCGTCTTTGCATGAATCATTTGCAATCTTTCCATCTTCTTCGCAAATTTCTATCTTTTTATACCAGTCGCTAATTGCAGTAGGTTCTGTTCCTTTGATAAACCACTCTGACCTTGTATCTTTATCGTCGTAAGGTAGCATTCCCGTAAGTTTATCGATTGATATTTTTTCTACATTTTTTGGAGCTTCAAAATTTTCTCGCGATTCTTCATCAGAAAAGTATTTTTGTAAATAATGTTTCATCGTACGATTCCAAACTGGTGTTGCGCCTGTTATACCCGATGCAATGTAGGGGTTCATCTTATCGTTATTATTATTACCAACCCAAACACCAATCGCAATTGACGGCGTATAACCCATGGCGTAGTTATCACGCTTGTCATCCGTTGTACCAGTTTTAACTGCAACCTTATATCCAGAAATGTTTAACAAGCTGCCTAATCCAAAAGCATCGCTTCTTGCACCATCATCAGACAAAATATCTGAAATAAGAAACGCTACTTCTTCTCCCATCACTTTTTTGCCACCGTCGTCTCTCCATTTGTATAAAACTTCGCCTCTTGAGTTTGTAACCTCGGTAATTGCAATTGGCTTGTAGAACATTCCTTTATTTGCAAACGCGCCAAATGCTCCAGTCATCTCTAAAAGCTTGGTCTCTCCACCGCCCAAAGTTAAAGCTAATCCAAATCTCTCGCGCTGTTTTAATGTGGTGATACCAAGCTCTTCTGCAAAATCAATCATATTATCAAGACCACCAACTCTTAGTGCCTTAACTGCAGGAATATTTAATGAGTTTGCTAATGATTTTCTTAAAGACATTGGACCGCGAAATGTACCATCGTAGTTTTCTGGTACATAAGGTTTGTTTACATCTTCACCAGGAAACTTTGTAGGAACGTCTAAGAATGTGAACGAGCTGGTGTAGCCCTGATTCAGCATCGACGCATAAGTTAACGGTTTAATACTCGAGCCCGGCTGTCTGTTTGCTGTTGTGGTATTAAGTTCAGGTTCAAATAAACAGCTGTTTTCTCCCGTTATACCAGATATACAGCCCTCAGGCTCTGATTCTAAGAAATAACCTTTTGAACCTACCATCGCTAGTATTTGTCCATTTTTCGGGTTTAATGCAATGAGACCGCCATTGTAGACATTAAGAGTTTTAGAACCTTCGACTTCTTCAAACACTATTTTTTGTGCTTCCTCCTGAAACTCCAAGTCTAAAGTAGTTTTTACCTGCAAGCCACCCTGTTCAACAATATCTTCGCCAAATAAATCAACCAGCTCTTGTTTCACATAAAAAACAAAATGTGGGGCTAAAAATGGAATACTTGCAGCTTGAAAGATTAACTCCTCATTTATCGCCTTTTCGTAATCCTCATCACTAATATAATAATTTTTTCCGTCAGCGCCGACCCACCCTTTTTTGTGCATTAATTCCAAAACTGCATTTTTTCTTTCAATTCCAGCTTCTGGGTTAGTACCATACTGTGAATAATAGCTAGGTCTTTGTGGGAGCCCAGATAAATATGCTGCCTGGGCGAGCGAGAGATCCTTAGGTTCTTTTCCAAAATAGGCTCGTGACGCAGTGTAAACGCCGTAATTTTGCCCTCCATAAGGAGACTCATTTAGGTACATTTGTAAAATTTCATCTTTTGAATAGCGATTTTCTAGCTGTAACGATAAAACTAACTCTTTCAGTTTTCGCATAATCGTACGTTCTTGAGTTAAAAGTGTGTTTTTAATAACCTGCTGCGTAAGAGTTGACCCGCCTTGTAGTCCTTTTCCAGTTATTGTATTGCGCAGTGCTCTTGCCATTCCGCGTAACGAGAAACCTTTATGCGTATAAAAAGCAGCATCCTCAACTGCTAAAGTCGCGTGCTGTACGTCTGGAGAAATATCTGAAAGTTTAACAAGCGTCCTATTTTTTTCTCCATAAACCTCATAAATCGGTACATTATTGCGATCGTAAATTTTTGTCGATAATTCGTAACTCCTCTCAAGAAGTTGATTTGGGTTGGGTAGTTGTCGCGATACGACAGCCAAAACTATGAGTGCTAGAAAAGTTGCAGCAACTAACCCTACCAAAGTGAAAGTTGCAAGATATGTAGCCAGATAAAGTTGTTTACCCTCAAGCTCGATAGTACCTATCTTTCTGGTTATTGAAGTAACTCCAAGCTTTGAATTGAAGAATCTGCTTTTGAATACTCTAATAGCCTTTTTTACTTTTCGTTTCTTTGCGTTAAGCACTCTAAACATAGAGTGATTATATCAAAGATATAGTCCTTTTTTTATGACTACAGCGGTTTTTCAATTCAGTAAAAAGGTGGTAAAATGCTCACAACCAAATCCACAAAAAAAGGAGTTCGATATGTCAAGTGATACTGGTAAGTTCTGGTTCGTGTGCGGCGATTGCCGGCTTCAGATTTTATCTGACAGCAAAAAACCTAGAAACTGCGAATGCTGTGGTAAACCTATGTTACAAGCCCAAAAAGAAGAGATCGAGACGATACTCGAGAGAGGTCGTCAATCATTGAGATGCGGCTGCAAAGCGCAATTCGTTACAATAAAATCCGGGCGTACAACGGTGGGGAGCAGGCTAAGAGTAAAACTTGCATAGAATATAAGGAGAACCATGTGGCTTTACTGTATACCTTGTAGGATGTGGAAAAGTACCACATCTCTTACAAATATTTGTCCAGGTTGTGGATGTGAGATGCCGGCGATGACTGATGCGCAAATAGAAACCGCTGCAGCAAAGCATCGCGAAACAGAAAAAGAGCGTGAAACGATACCTTTTATACCAAACATTCGCGGATTTAATCCAAGAAGATGGGAAGGCCGTTCACAATCTTAGCAAGTATAAGCCCCAAAGATATAATCTAAGGGGCTTTTTGTTGTCCTATTGTAAATGACCTGTAGTATTGCTTATAACCTATATAACGTGATATAATCCACAAAACTAATATTCAAAGGAGATGGCTTATGACTAGCAGCAAGAAATTAGAGGTCAAGACTCAGAAAGATGGTGAGCGCTGGGTTTTGGTGGTAGTTGGTATAAAACCAGGAGGAAAAAGGTTCGTGAAAAAAGACGGCACATTGACAGATAACACACATGACAAAGATTTGGTAACAGTCTGCTGTGATAATCCCAGTGTTGCCATTCGCCGGTTCAAACTCGAAAATGTTTGCACCCGATGCTACGATTAACCTGCAACACAATAACCCTTACAGAGAAATCTTTAAGGGTTATTTTTTGTCTTACTAATCAAACTCTTACAACTTTGCTATACTCTTTTTATGCAGTCTGATAAACAACAAACAGAAATATCAAAAGCCAAAGCAATAAAAAAGAAAATACGCAGAGCTTTTAGACCAAAAAATATCGGCAGCGTTTTAGTTCTCATAGCAACTATTGCATTACTACTAACATCGCTTTTGCCATATATGTTTTAGGTTAATTGGTAGAATGAATATATGCTTGAATTAACCAATCCGGTTACAGCAGTTCCTAAAATAGGACCCAAGTATCGTGTGCTTTTAGAAAAGCTCGGTATTAGAACAGTAGAAGAGCTACTTTATCATTTTCCATTTAGATACGACGATTATTCAGTTATTAAAAACATCTCAGATTTGAACGAAGGTGACGTTGCAACAGTTCAAGGCGTATTAGGCGAAGTGAAAAATATTTTTACAAAATACGGTAAACGTTTAACTCAAACCGACGTTCTTGACCAAACCGGAAAAGTAAATGTTATCTGGTTTAACAGCCACTACCTCAAAAAATCTTTAAAACAGGGTGAGAAATATAGTTTTAGTGGTAAGGTTGGCAAATTCGGAAGTAAATTAAATCTTGTAGCACCCACATACGAACTTTTAGCCGAGCAAGCTCTAAACACTGGAAGACTTATCGGAGTTTACCCTGAAACGAGTGGAGTATCGTCAAAATGGATTAGGGGAAAAATAAATGAAATACTTTTATCAAAATTGACACTAGATGAATTTTTACCAGAAGACATAATTTCTCACGAAAAGTTTCCTAAGTTTGGCGAAGCATTAAACTATTTTCACTTTCCCACTACGCAAAGAGAGATTGACCAGGCGAGAAAAAGATTTGCACTTGAAGAATTATTAATAGAACTTATAAACGTTGAGAATAGAAAAGCTATTTGGCAAAAACAATTACATTCCCGCGAGTTACCATCAGAGAAATATGAAAATAATGTTAATGAACTTATAAAAACACTTCCATTCGAATTATCTGAATCACAAAAATCTGCAATTGTAGAAATTAAAAGTGATCTTAATAAGACGCACCCTATGAATAGACTACTTGAAGGTGACGTGGGCACTGGTAAAACTATGGTTGCAATTATTTCTGCTTATATTTCCTACTTAAATGGTAAAAATGTTCTTTATATGTCTCCAACCGAGATTCTTTCAAAACAGCACTATGACACATTTAAAAAGGTGCTAGAGCCGCTTGGCGCAAATGTTCATATTGCAATGAGCTCGCTAAAAACTGAAGTTGCAAAAGAACCTTATATTCTAATCGGAACCCACTCACTTCTTTTTAAAGAGGATTACAGTGGTGTTGGTTTGGTGATTATCGATGAACAGCATCGTTTTGGTGTTGAACAAAGAACAAAACTTGCGAGTTTAGACTTTGGCGGTTTCACACCCCACCTACTTACCATGACGGCAACTCCTATACCTAGAACACTAGCATTAACAATATACGGTGATTTAGAAATATCACAATTGAGAACGATACTATCAAAAGAAAAGAAAATTAAAACAAAAGTTGTTCCTGAGAAATTACGTGATCAACACTTTGAATGGATTAGAGATAGAGGAGAACAAACATTTATCGTTTGTCCTTTTATTCTTGAGTCGTCGCATGAGGATTTTGAAAATGTCCGTGCTGCGACAGTTGAGTTTGAAAAATTGAGAACTGGAGTTTTTAAAAATCTTAAGATTGGTTTACTCCACGGCAAAATGACTTCTGAAGAAAAAAGAGGCGTTGTTGAAAGATTTGAAAAAGGAGAAATACAAATTCTAGTGTCCACTCCGGTTATTGAAGTAGGCATAGACATTCCAGAAGCAGCAGTTATGGTGATCGAAAGCGCAGAAAGATACGGTCTCGCAAGTTTACATCAGCTACGAGGCAGAATCGGGCGTATGGGGCAAGAGGGACATTGTTTTATTTTTATGAGTAGTAATAACCGTAGCGCCTACAACAGATTAAAATATCTAGAAACCGTAAATAACGGCTTAGAATTAGCAGAAATCGATCTCGAACTTCGCGGAAGTGGGGATATCTACGGCACACTCCAACACGGTTTTAAAAGATTTAAAGTCGCGCGTTTGTCTGATCTTGAAACTTTAGAAAAGGCAAAAGAATACTCTGCAAAATATTTTCCCCAAATAGATAACTACCCTAAGCTAAAAAAGAAGATTTACGACAGACTTGGCCGATACGTGGGAAATAATTGACAAAACATTAACTTTGTTTAATACTACAAACTCGTAAGAGAGAAGGAGAGAATTGCTGTTACCAAACGCGGGTGTAGCTCAGCTGAGATGAGCGCTACGTAGATAACGTAGAGGTCGGTGGTTTGAATCCATCCACCCGCTCTGGATTTAATCGCGAGAGTGGCCTAGTGGTAAGGCGCCGTGGTAGTTAACATGCCGAGTGTGTTCTGGCGTATCAGGCCTTAATGCCCATGTTGAACCAACTTCGCACGGAAATGGTGGTTCGAATCCATCCTCCCGCACCTTGGCACGAGTTTAAAGCAAAGTAATCGTTGTGGACCCCTTCCACTCATAACGATTACTGCTTATAAAATAAACTCGTGCCGTTTTTTTTTGCTAAAAAGTATAAAATATACTTATGGTTAGAATTACTACTGGCATTTCAAAAAACAAACATTTAAAAACCCCGAATACAAAAGAATACCGAGCGGTGCAAGAAGTGGCAAAAGGATCACTTTTTTCTATGTTGGGTGAAAAGGTGGTTAATGCTGTCTGTCTTGACCTTTTTGCAGGAAGCGGTAATTTAGGTTTTGAAGCTTTGAGCCGAGGTGCGCAGTGGTGTGATTTTGTGGACATTAGCCATGAGGCTGGAAATGCAATCTTAAGAAATATCGAAGAGCTTGGCTATCAAGATAAAGCGGAGTTTTTTCACCGCGACGCCATAAAGTATGTTGCAAACACAGAAAAAAGCTACGATATTATCTTTCTTGACCCCTTTTACAACACAACCTCGCATAGATTTTTAATGCAAAATATTGAAGAAATACTTAATAATGACGGCATTACGGTCTTTTTTCACGGTAATGAGCTATCAAATCGAAAAACTTGTAGAAAATTTAGGTCTTGGGATAGTCGATCAGCGCAGATTTGGTAAAAGCTATTTTACGATTTTAAAAAAGCAACAAATCACCAAACCATCAAAATAAGGTTGCAAAAGCGCTAAAATTAGGTTATAAACGTACAGTATGCCAGTACCAAAAAGAAAACATTCAAAAGGCCGAACAAGGCGAAAAAGAAACGCTCATTATGGAAGAGATGAAGTAAAAGCCATAAAGACCAAAGACACAAAGGGTTATAAAAGACCCCACGTTGATGAGTACGTCGAAGTTTAATAATCCATAAAATGAAGACAAAATCTGACCCAAGACACGCCGCAAGAAAATTAGCACTTACTTCTATATTTTGTTGGCTTTTTTCAGATTCAGACGACCATAATAATATGGAACTTTCTGAAGAACTTCTTAACGAGGCTGGGCAAGACATCGAGTTGACGGATTTTATTATTCAAGGTGTAAAGGTACATAAAAGGGAAATTGATGAAATAATTGCGCAGTGTGCACCTGATTGGCCATTAGATAAAATTTCAAAAGTAGATTTGGTAATATTGAGAATAGCGATTTTTGAAATATTATTTGGTAGGGGCAAAACACCAGAAAAAGTTGCGATAGATGAGGCAGTCGAGTTGGGCAAGGAGTTCGGTAACGACACGTCATCAAAATTTATCAACGGAGTGTTAGGCACTGTCGTTGAGTTAAAAAAGGAGGCAACAAAAAATGAATAAATATTTAAATAAAGTTATGTCAGTTATCATAGAAAGAACAGGAGTTGACCCTGAGGATATTTCTGAAAGCTCTTACTTTGAAGATGACCTAAACATAAGCGAGCTAGAATTAATTGAAGTTCTCGCTGCTCTAGAAGAAGAGTATAAAATAGAGTTTGAAGAAGAAGAAAAAGAAGAACTAGAGTCTGTAATGGATCTAGTTGAGCTTTTAATAGAAAAATTAGACTAAAATATGCCTTTCGACGCTAAAAAACTTTCAAAAATACTACAAATCGATATTAAAAACGAAAATAATTACGTTATTGCTTTTACCCATAGATCCTACCTAAACGAGCACCCAAACTATGAAAATCCCTCAAATGAGAGATTTGAATTTTTAGGTGACGCTGTTTTACAGCTAGTCTCGTCAGAATACCTTTTTAATAGGTTTCCTAAGGCTCCAGAAGGCGATATGACGAATTATCGAGCTGCAATTGTATGTACAGCTTCAATTGGCGAAGAAGCCCGTAGACTAGGCTTTGGGGAGTTTCTTTTACTTTCTAACGGAGAAGAAGCAACGGGCGGCCGTGACAGAGAGTATATCTTAGCAAATACTTTTGAGGCAGTTTTAGGCGCAATTTACATTGAAAACGGCCTACAAGTATGCAAAAAATTCGTTGAAAAAGAACTTTTATACAAAATTGACAGTATAGTTGAAAACCAGTCCTATAAGGATGCTAAGTCCATATTTCAAGAGATGGCACAAGAAAAATTCGGCGTTACACCAAGTTATAAAGTTATAGACTCGTGGGGTTTAGATCATGAAAAAATCTTTAAAGTTGGGGTTTATCTCAATGAAAAAGAATTTGGAGTAGGGGAAGGCCACAGCAAACAGAAAGCAGAGCAAGAGGCAGCAAAAACAGCGATAGACAAGCTTTAAGCCCTATGATACTATTCATTCCGTTATGTCAGTAACCATTAGATTAGCAAAATTCGGAAAAAGGCACGCACCCTCATTTAGGGTTGTTGTGACGCAAACAAAAACCAAGAGAAATGGGAAATTTTTAGAAATCCTAGGTTTTTATAATCCAATTGATCCAAAAAGCAAATTAACCATTAATAAAGACGGTTACGATAAATGGGTTGGAAAAGGTGCAATTGTTACTGCAGCAGTAAAATCACTACTTGACGGTACTTTTAAATACGCCGACTATAATCCTAAAGCTCAAAAAGAAGCCGCCGATAAGGCAGCTGCTGAGAACGCGAAAGAGGCTGCTGAAAGCGCCGCCGCGGAAAGTGCAAAAAAATCTGCAGAAAGTGCAAAAGAAGCCGTCGAGAGCGAAGCTGCAGAAAGTGCAAAAGTCGAAGACACACCCTCAGAAGAGACTGCAGAAGAGACTGCTGGCGAAGTACCTACAGAGTAAAGTAGAATTAAACAATGAAAGAATTTCTTGTATACATTCTTAACCAAATAGTTTCACAGCCCGAAAATATTAAAATTGAAGAATTAAATGACAATGGATACGTGACATTTAATATTGAAGTTGCCGACGAAGATATGGGTTTGGTGATTGGCAAACAAGGTAAGACTATCAGAAGCATAAGATCACTCATCAGGGCTAAGGCTATCAAAGATGGCGTCAGAGTCCGAGTAGAGTTGATAGACAAAAATAGAGAAAATGAAGCTTAATATCGTTACACTTTTTCCAGAAATATTTGAAAAACATTTAGAATATCTCCCATTTAAGAAGGCTATAGAATTAAATAAAATCGAAGTTAATTTAATCGGTTTGAGAAATTTTGCGCTCGATAGCTACGGCACTGTTGATGGTAAACCTTACGGTGGAGGTAAAGGCATGCTTTTAATGGTTGAGCCAATTTTTAACGCACTACAAACCATCAAACCTACATCAGAAAATAGAAAAACTATTCTTCTTTCGCCGCGTGGAAAAAAATATACGCAAAAGGTTGCCCGTGAATATCAGAAACTCGACGAGCTAACTCTAATTTGTGGAAGATACGAAGGTGTTGATGAAAGAGTAAACAATTATTGTGATGAAATGATTTCTATTGGTGATTATGTTTTATCTGGTGGTGAACTGCCAGCGTTAATTATTATGGAAAGTATTACGCGTTTACAACCAGGTGTTCTGGACGATGAGACAACTGCTGTAGAATCATTTTCAGAAGACACACTTGAATATCCACAATATACAAGACCAGAGGAATTTAAAGGCCACAAAGTACCACAAGTATTAGTGTCGGGTAATCACGCTGAAATTAAAAAATGGAGAAAAGAAAACTCTAAAGACTACTGAGTTGGTTCACCCGCACCCTGCAGAACTTCTTGCTGTGTGACTTGTTGAATAATTTCTTCACCTGTTAACTCTTCTTCCTTGTCTTCTTCTGTTGCCTCTATAACAGGAACTTCGAGATTTATTTCATTTGGATCGTAGTAATTAAGATTTTTTATTTTATTAATTAATCCTACAAAAGCTGGGCTCGAGATATCGAGATTAATAGACTCATCAGTTATAGCTGTGGATTCAACAAATAGATAAGGTGAAACTAACACAAAATTCACACCTAAAAAGTTTCCTGCGTCTGTTTCACTGAGTGTGTATCTAAACTTATCGACATCAATTATTCTTGCCGCGCCTTCGAGTCTTGATAAAAATGTTTTAATTTGTTCAAAACTTCCTGTTACGCCAAGATTTACAGTTACATAGTTGTATGTGACTGGCGTCGCTGTACCGCCGGCTTGGGTTGTTACACCAACTCCGTAGTTAAGTCTATTGATTGAAAGGCCAGCCTCTTGTGTAATTTTGTCGACTTGAGTTAACAACCCAGGTATTAATTGATCTGATACCAGTACTTTACTGACTAGCGCAGCATCTTCATCAACAACATTTTTAAAATCTGCGAGTCTATTTAAATTGTCTATCTTTTTCTCGAGGTTTGATTTTAGAAGCCTCTTTTGATCTAGCTGTGTTTGAAGGTCGGGGAGACTTTTGTATGAAGGATATAAGACAAATAAACCGATCAGGACTGTGAGAAGTATAGAAACCAACGGGACTATGTAGTTTAGTAATGTTTCTTTTATAGCGTCTAGTTGAACACTTGATTTCTTTGGCATTACAATCGGCTGTTTGAACTGGTTCGTCGCCTCTGATAACACTTTATCCATTTGTTGATCTGCTTGATCCATTTGTGGTTGTAGTCCTAGGTCTTCATTCATGTAATAATCCTAAGTCGTAACTTACTACTATAAAAAAGTTTACTTTTTCTTGACGGCTTTCGAGACCGACTGACTTTAATTCAACCTCAGTAAATAATTCGCGTTCAAGTAATCGATTTGTAAAACTCTGCACATCATTATAGGTATTTGCTCGGCCTGAAATTGCAACCGTCTGGTCGGTTCCGAGTCCAAAAGAATCAATCAGGATTCCTTCTGGCGTACTCTGTTCTAGTGCTGAAAGCATTTTTGAATAATAGACACGACTCGAAAATATAGTACCCAATGCAGTCGATTTTTTATAAAGATTTCTCGCATTGATCTCCATGTCTTTAAGTTGCGAAATATCTGATCTAAGTGAATTTACCTGTGTTTCAAGATTATTTAATTCTGACTTTATCGTACTCGCTCTATAGAAATAATATCCTCCAACACCTCCAACAATTACGAGAAGCACTACTGTTAGAATCGTACTTACTTTAACAACTTTTGTTTTTGTTTGAGCTAATCTTTCTTCTTGGGGGATGAGGTTAATAGATTGCGCCATCGATTAAAATTCCTTTAACGCCAGCCCAACGGGGGCGGTAAATAATGGGCCATTCTCCATCAGCCACTCTTTTTTACTCTCTAGATCTTTAGAAAATGCTACCTTTTTAAATGGGTTAGCTAGTTCGACTTCGAGGCTTAAATTATTTGCCATGTATAATAATAATCCTGGCATTAGGGCAGTACCTCCGGATAACAACACTTTATTAATAGTAACACCCGGGTGGTGAGTTGTAAAAAATACTTGTGCGCGACCAATTTCATCGTTTATGCTGTCAAACATGGGCTTAATAACCTCATAAATACGCCCCTCAGCTTGTTCCTGCATCAATCCATACGCTTTTTTATACTCTTCAGCTTGTATGTAATCTAGGTTTAACGCCTGACTCAAGGCCCTGGTCATAGCATCTCCTCCAATAGATAACGTTCTGTTAAAAACAACAAATCCTTTCAGAGCAACTATAATAAGAGATTTTCTGTAACCTAAATGTAAAATTATATTTGCGCTAGCGTCAGAGGCTTCACCTAAAGCGCGTCCAATAGACAACGCTTCTGGTTCTATTCCTACCGGTGTTAGTTTCGCTTCTTTAACAAGGCTAATTGATTTTTGAATAATATCTTTTCTTGCTGCCACCAACTGAACGCTCACTCTTCCTGGTTCGTTAGTAGGAATATCAAGTACTTGGTAACTAAGATTAACTTCTTTTATCGGTAGGGGAATGTATTGTTCTGCTTCAAACATTATCGAACTACTTAGTTCTTTATCACTCATTTGAGGTACGCTAATCACCCTCATAAAAATATCTTTATCTTCAAGTGAAATTATTACTTGAGGAGTAGAAAATCCTGAGTCTTTTATAAACTCTTTGATCGCGTGAGAATATTCTTTTTGTGAGTCAGCATCTGTTCCATCGAAATCAATATTTTGATTATCGTAAACCCCATAATGATTGAGAAACGTACCTTTTTTTGAAACTTCAATCTCAACGGCTCGGAACGTGTGTTGACCTAAATCAAGACCTAGTACTGAGGGCATAAGAAAATGTTACCTTAATTAAACTAGTTAGACAATGGCTGAGTGTTCGATTTTTGAAAAAGCGCGTAGTCGAATTGTGCTGGCATAATGGGGTCTGTAATAAGTACCGTGACCGTTTTTGTTACATCTCCTGCGTTGCCGACTGACTCAATTAAAATTCCTTGGTTTGGTAATACTTGTCCGCTTGCGGGTATTACAACGACGTAACCTTCATTATAAAGTGCTTTTAATCTCAACATATTTGAATTTGCAATACTGGCTATAGTAATACAACTGCTATAACCTTGTTGAGCAGCAGCGTTTGAAAAATTATTATCAGCATGAGATGTCGTTGGAGGATTATATGAGAATGCGTCAGCTTGATAACTACCAACAGCACCATTTAAATAAAGACCGGTGATTGACATATCTGGTTCATCCCAACAAATATAAACGTTTTGATTTTGTGGGTAACCTTGAAGATTAACCTGCGATGTCTCGTCTGTTTTAAGTTGAAGAAGGTAAGGCTCTGAACTCGAACCTAAGATTGTTAAAGTCACGTTTGCAGTCAGCACCTGACCATCATCGCCAGTTATCGAGAGCGTACAGTTTGCCCCGCATGTGCCATTTGTTGCATAGTCTTCGATTGTTTCGATTGGTAATAACAAGATATGTTCAACAGCTGCTTCGGCTACTGCGATTGCCCTTGTAGAAAGATCGGATTGCGTAATATTCCTTAAACCACCAATGTATCTTGTAGAAATTGCAATTCCTATAGAAAGTGCGATAACCATCATCACAAACATGATGAGTAAGGTCTGACCTTTTTCATTGTTATAAAGGTTATTTTTCATTAATACGTGTTCCTTATGACTATTGTATCTTCGATATTTATTTCGCCTTCAAATGAGCGGTTACCCGGTGTGCCGGCTTGCGTCATAATAATGGATATTCTTAAGACCTGTGGATTCGCGGATAGCAAAGTAAAACAGTCGTCTGTGTTTGGACACGCCGCGTCAATACCATATGGTGGATTATTCTCAGTCAGCTCTTCATCACCAGACCCACTATTTCTAAATATTATCCCGCCTAAAACACTATAAATTATTTCATTACCCGCCGAGTCTAAAAAAGTAACTTCATTGTAATGGTCGCCTTGTTGAAGCGGGGTTAAGTCGCCGAGATCAAGGTCTGTAATCACCGTAGCGTTTCGTAATTCTTTAACCAATTTTTGTCCAACAAAGTTTGCGTTCTGTTCAACCTCATGCGATACCTGACTTTTGTTGTATGACCTCACTAAGTTAATTAGAACATCGCTGGTTACTCCAACAGCAATGGCTAAAATTGAAACTACAATGATTAATTCTATTAGTGTAAATCCATTTTTCTCTACGGTTTTTTTCATTTTATTTGTCTGCCCAATTCGTTAAATCTGTATATAAACGAGCGTATTTTGTATCGGTTCCTACTTCCCAAGATACTGTTACGCTAATTCTCACCGTTTCGTCTCCTGATTGAAGCTGCGTTCCGTCTGTTCTCGAAGCTGTAAATTGTCTGGTGATTGTTTCTGCGCCGTTTCCCTCAGTAGTACTACCGCTGCCAACCGTTAAACCACCTGTAAAAAGCATGTGGCAAGGACTCGCGGCGGTGCAGCCCATTACTTGGTCAAGAAATCCATCTGTACCATTTTCCCATTCGGGCGGAGTATCACGAAATGCCCTGACTAGCTCAAGTTCACGATTTGCAAATTTTGTTCCTTCAAGCTGGAGTTTGCTATGTAATGAGGATCTCAGAGAAAAAATTGACAACGCAACTAAAGAGGTAAGTACTACAACCGACACTCCCAAGGCCGCAATCACCTCAACAATACCAATTCCGCTTTCATTATTTAGTTTTATTTTACGTACATAAATCATTGTTTGTTATTGCTTGTATTAACCCGACAGGGGTAACTTCAAGCCTTTTACACCCTGTACTTCCGGTAGGGGGGCCGATAATAATTGTGTCTGCCGGGGCCGGTGAGAAAAAAGCATCACCATTTTCAAAACTAAAAAAAACACAGCCATCCTCGCTTCTCACTACGTTGTCGCCAGGGAGTATTTCACTAACTCTAAAATCTTGTCGATTGGCGGCAGGTCCACATGACGAAGTATCTGTAGAAATAAAATATGTATAGGCGGCCTCTCCTTGAGCAAATTCAATTCCCCAATAATTTACTTTGTTACCACTTAGTAGCACTTCTGCGTCTTGACCATTTAACGCTCTATTTTGTACTGTTCGTAAATCATCTTTTACTTTTTCTTGTGACTGTTTTACATTTTGATTTTTAATATAAGAATTAAAGCTTGGTAATGACGCGCCTGTAATAATCGTAATAATAGAAATGGTTATTAAAAGCTCAATTAGGGTAAATCCGTGAAAAAGAGAGTTTTGGGCAGTTCTCATACTAAAATTCTAACACTTATACTTTTTTATGGCGAGATTAATGTTAAATCGTTTCCTACTTCGTAAACATTTGCGTCATTTCCACCGTCGTCTAACATTAGGTTAGTAATGTCTTCTAAAACTGCGTTAATCTCGTAAGTGCTAGTGGTGTGGTAATAACTGTACTTATAAGTGGCGTCATTAATAGGATCGATCGGCATTCTCGACATATATTTAGAGAGGTCGGTATCAATCCAACCAGACGCTGAATTATCTAATGACGTATTTCCTGTTGGGAGGGTGACGCTTTCTCTTATAGTACCCGCCAGGTCAGGATAGCTGCCGTTATCCATCAAATATTCCTGAACTGCCCTCTCGATTGTTTCTATATCACTAATTCTTACGGTGTCTCTCGCATTTGCCCTTTTCTCAGCTGGATTAATAGCCAGTAGTCCTGCTCCCGAAATAATGAGAATAACTGCAACAGCAAGAACAATCTCAATCAAAGTCATTCCTTTTAAATTTTTAGGCTTATGGATTTCTGGCATAATAGCAGAAATTTTCTGAGGCGTACCCTGCCGCACAACCAATGACTGAGCCACACTCGCCATCATCGTTAGATGTTTCAACTTCCATGATCGCTGTTAAGAAATAGTATGCGCCGTCTGAGCGATAATTATATCTAGGAACAGTTGGGTTTGAACAAGGGTCGGAATCAGTTGAAACCTCTTTTTTGGGGTCTTGCGGGAGTGGGTCAATATAATCTGGCGAAAGAAACGCTCCCAATGCACCTGCACCTACAAGCTCCCAAGATCCTGCACCTCCGCCATCGTCGCTAACAGGGTAAGTTCTATTGTCCGAAAAGTATAATTCTAGAGCTGTTTGTATTTTTTTAACATCTGCTTTTCTTTGAGAATCTCTAGCTTTTCCTCTTATGCCTGAGCTATTAATCACGCTTAAAAGCACACCACTAAGTGCGCCAATCACCAAAATAACAACTAATAACTCTATTAAAGTAAAACCTGCTGATTTTTTATTTTTAAGGTGTGAGGGCATAGATTAAGTATGAGATTTTAGCGTTGCGGTGTCAAGGTAGGAGAGTGAAATATTCTTTAGGGAATTGGATTGCAACTACTTACATCATTGGCATCTGTAGTACTTGCACATTCTTGAACAGTTCTCCAAGCAGTACCGCATTTAAAAAAGTTTTCATCAACAGACTTTTGCACATGAATTGAAAAGTCATTCCCGTTAACGTTGTATATAAAACCATCAGGCCAAGAATTAATATAAAAAGCTAAAGTCGACGCGGTTGCTGCAGTACTATGAAGAGGTACATTTACGTCACCTTCAGCCGGATATGAATCTTCACCTTGATAGTAAGCTTGTAAACCTGCACACACTTTTTCTAAATTAGTTTTTTTAGCAGAATCTTGCGCAACTGCCTTTTGCCTTCTTCCATCAATAACATTTACAGTTACTCCCACGAGAACTCCAATAACGGAGACAACTACGAGCAGTTCTATTAAGGTAAATCCGAATTCTTTTTTAATCACAGTCGGTAATACTGGTTGGATTTGTTGTATCAGCGCACTCTCTGAATTCTCTCCACACCGAATTATACTTTATAAAATTTGTATCAGCTTCTTTTTGAATATAAATTGCAAAATCAGGATCGTTTTTTATATAAATAACACCCACTGGCCACTCTGTTATATAAACCGCGGCAGTATTTCTCGTAGACGCGCTGGGGTCAAGAGGGTTGTTTTCTGTTCCCTCATCGGGGTATGAACCTTCTGCTGTCCTGTAAGACTCGATTGAAACTGCTAAATCGTTTATGTCTTTTCGATGAACACTGTCTAGTGCTTTATTTTTTTGACCTTTCGAATCTATAACATTTACCAAAACTCCGGATAATATGCCAACAACAGAAATAACAATTAACAGTTCGATTAGCGTAAAGGCACTTTGTGTTTTTAGATATTGATTTTTGGGCATGGTCAGATTATTTAGTAATCGAGCCCTCTGAATATAACGCATAGTCAAAGCTTACAGGGAGATAAGCTAGACTTCTTATAATGCTAATTGTTCTCGTAGCGGTAACGCCTTGGTCCTGTTGTATTCTTCCAATAGATTTAATTGTATAACCTTGAAGAGGGAGTCTCTCATTGCCGGTAGGGAACACTGCAACGCTAGAAGCATCACCAACAGATCTAATTCTCAGCCCGTAAACATCATTAGTTATATCTATAGTTTTGCAGTTAGCGTATCCGTCTCTGCCCGGTCCTGCGCTTTCAAAACCTTTGCTGCTGTAAGGAGCATCTGGTGCGTTTGAACCGGTAAGACCACCACGAGCACTAATACCGGAGTCTTTGTATGCAATATACATTAACTCTGATTGTGGTTTTGAATTCCAACAAACTTCGACAGTAGAAGCACCGTAATGATTACCGCTGTTGTAATCATAAAGATTCACTTCTTTAACTTGGCCACTCTCTAAATCAAAGGGATAGAAATCTGGTTCGTATCTTTGCACAGTAACGTGAGCTTGAGAAACAATTGCATCAGAAGAAGCATCAAACTCTATCAGGCAAGCTTCTGCTGTTTGATCATAAGTTCCTGCTGCGCAATTGCCAGTAATCGTACTCTCTAGTTCGGTTGTAGAGAGTGCAAGATATCTCTCAATGCCGCCCTCTGCTGCAGCTAAAGCTCTTGAGGCCGTGTCTGATCTTGAAGTTCTTGACAGGGAGGTAAGTGTTCTGACACTTGAATTAATTCCAATAGACAAAGCAATTGTCATAGCGACTACAACAAAAAGCAACGCTTGTCCTTTTTCTGATTCTTTTAGAGCAGTATTGTATTTTTTTATCATACTGAGCAGCCTTATTCCTATACCTTTTTAGTATAGCACAAACAATTTGTTACTTTGCACTTATACTAGCAGATATAAACTCCTATCTTGCAAACACACTTTGCATAATTAATGGTGCAATGTAGTAGGCAACAAACATCGACACCATAAAAAATACAATCACAAACAACAACCCAAATCTACTGTTTTCAAACAATCCTTTTACAGATCTAATCATTCGTCGCTAATCCAAGTAACATCAACAACAAACAGACCTGAGTCATTGTTTTTTAGAGAGGTTCTTTCTTGTTCTGTTAGGTTATATATGTAGTTAGGATTGTATTTAACAATCTCTGATGGATATTGATTAGTTAACCCTCTGTTTCTGTTAAAGTTTACTGTTCTTGCGATAAGTGGACCCTCAACCATAATTGAACCATCTGGATCAGTAGTTAGGTCTATAGATGAATCGTTAGCAGCACCCTCAATGGTTAAGTCTTTGGTAACGATAAAGGCAGCTTCAATTAAAGGCTCACTGTTAAAATCAGGATCGGTTGCTAACTTTAAGTTTCTATCTATCTGTACTGAAACATTAGGTCCAGTAACAAATACCACACGGTAATCATCATTTGATGTGGTAAATGGACTGTCTATTTCAAGGTTTGTGCTTCCTGTAACAAAGATAACTGTATAACCGTCTGAGGCTAGTGAATAGCCATTGGGGTTACCATCAACTGCATTGATTGCTTCTGACATACAGCTTGCATCAGCTTCATATACTTCGTAAGGATCAAGCTTTGTACTACCTGTGAAGATATCTGAACAAGAGCCTCCATTTAAAGGTAAATTAATAGCTGAAGCTGGGGGAGTACCGCGGTAGCTTGCAGGCCATGTTTCTTCAAAGTTAGCAAATTCAACTGATAGATTTGATTGAGATCCGGGATTGTATTCATTAGCACCATTATCATTTGTTATATCCGTATCATTGCTTGTGATAAGTGCTACGTTTGGCTCATCAGAGGAGGTAGGTTCTTTTTCATATGCTGCATATGGAGGATTCCAAGGGGATGCGTAGTTTGCTGATTTAGGATATTGTTCTGCAAGAGTATCTGCATAAAAATCACCAAAAAGTGTGGTTACCCAGTTTTCAAAGAGAAGGGGGTCTTCAGTTCTAAACTCCCATACTTGGTCAGCTGTTGCTGCTGACGTATTACTTTCTGTTCCATTGTTTGTTCCTACATACCAGCAATATGGTGTGCTTCGAGTGTTAAAGAATGGATCTACACAAGATGTTGATGCTTCAGAGAGGTTTGTACAAGTTGGAATTGCAGAATAACCTGGGCCTGGAGTTTCACACAGTCCATTTTTAACCTGACCGTATACCGTAAATGTATTATTGTTATCCATACCGCATGCTGAGCCCCAATCGGATGGACCATCCCAAGACAGTGTTGGTGCAATAACTACATCTATTGCACCGTCTGAAGGTGTTGGGTTTGATGCAACTCCTGGAGCGATACCGCAACCAAGTATGAATGATCTTG
Organism: uncultured candidate division WWE3 bacterium; assembly: GCA_963765125.1. Taxonomy (GTDB): domain Bacteria; phylum Patescibacteriota; class WWE3; order UBA101185; family UBA10185; genus CAVXUZ01. Next base: position 78,046 of record CAVXUZ010000005.1, on the reverse strand, counting down.
TTACAGAGGGGGTGCATCCTTTTGCGTTACAAGCTTGAACTTTCCAAAAGTACTCTTTATTTAAAGTAAAATCTGCTGTCGTTGAGGTTGTACTACCATCAAAACCAGAATCTAAAGCAGAAGGCTCACTAAACGTGTTTTCGTCGTCAACTTGTAGCCTATATACATGAGTTGGACAGTTTGTACCCCACCCAGTGGGTGCACCCCACTGAAAACTAATCGTTTTATTCTCAAAGATTGTTGCACCGTTGAGGGGACTAACAAGTGGTGGCGCCGTAGGTAGCCCACTACATCCATTGTTTGTATTTCCATTAGATGCGGTAGTTGGTATAGTACAACCAATCCAACTGTAACAAACAACACCAGTTGATGAATTATATGACGCATACTGACCTGATACTGTAGTGTAACGCGCAGGTACAGTTATACTTGTATAACCGCCGGTGGCGTCACTCCAATACATCTTTGTGCCGTCATCGCTGACAATAAACTCATAGTCCGCAGACGGCCCAAAGCTACCAAGGACAACGCTTCCTCCCGAGATTATTGAATAAAGATTCTTTACCTCCCAGACATTAAACTGATCATGAGTAATACCTTTGTTTGCTGCCCATGTATCGATTAAATCTCTCAGCTTATCTGGGTTTTTAGCTGCCAGTCTTGCGTAAGTCGCCGCCATCTTGGCATCCTTCTCATGAATTTTATTTATTCTCTCTTTGTAAACTCTGTCCCAGTTAATATATTTTCCAGGTTTTGGTTTAGGATTGTAAATTTTTGCATCGGCAACAGGACTAAACAAAATAACACACGCAAGAAACAATGACGCTACAAAAGGTAAGGCACTCTTATTAGTATAGTTTTTATTAATTTTCATATTTATTGAATGTACAGAATACATTGCTCAGAGGTATTGTCACACTGGTCCTCTCTACAAGTTGTTACCAATTTTAGCTGCCTTTTGTCCTGTGTTATTTCTGATCGCTCCAGCATCTCCTGAATTGTCTGGCCAACACCATTTTCCACTGATAGCTGTTCTTCAAACGGAATTGCGCGATATAATTTACCAATCAAAGTAAACCTGTCTTCTTCGCTAAGATTACTCTGTCGTAACTCCTTGAGTATTGCCCATTTCTCGGTTTGCTGGCTAGCACTGTATACACCAGCACGCGTTGTTGCCTTACCGCAGTTCAACTTTGCTACTGCTGTAAATTCAGCAAAATCAGTGGGCATTACAAATTCAATACTTATCTCGTCTGTTGGTAAGTCATAATTCTTGACCAAAAATACAGCTGGGTATTCGGTGTAGTCGTAGGCTTGAAAAACAGTATTATAATCAGGTAGCTCTACAAGAAACTCCCTATTAAGTACTGCTTTATAAAAGTTCTGTACCTTACTTAGGTACCAAGTCGCAAGATTTGGATATTTTGAATTTTTTAATGAATCTTCTACCTCAACGTAAAACACATATTCTATATTTTTATCAACATTTCTTTTGATGTAGCTTCTTAACGTTAAGTACGGCACGATGGATAATAGCGTTAGAGTAAACAAGATTATAATTACACTTACCAGGATGGCGTTTCTTTTGGGCAATACATTCATCACAGTAAAATTATGTAATTATTGTTCACCTATGTCAACATAAAGTAAATCCCCAGTCCAATAAAATTGAAGTGGGGATCTCCTATCAAGATTCTGTGGTTATCAATAGACTTCTTTTCCAAAAAGATTTAAGTATTTTGGAATCAACAAGGGCCTCACTAACCGTGTAATCGCCGTTGTTTAAATATACAACAAAAACAGTGGACGACTTTTCTGACGGTAGCACAACAATGAGTTTACACATCACCTGTTTGTACTCCGGAAACTTTGTTACATGCCATCTTACGTATCTGTATCCAGAGTCAAACTTCATGGCTGTTAAGTCAGCTCCTGGATCACCGCATACTGTCTTTCCAGCAATTACATCTTCTGCGATAGAATCAATTTTCTCGTCTAGGGATATTGGCAAGAACATCAAGGTGGAATCAGCCATCGAAGACGACACTGAGCTCCGCGCAACCTTGGATCCCAGAGTATTTTTTCCTGTCAGAAGATACCCTGCGTCTGCTGTGGTATAACCCATGACCAGTATTGCTACTATAACAATAACAACAACCATAACCTTAGTGTGGTTATTTTTCGCATTCATTTGTACCTCCTTTATGGTATTGTTTGCGTTGATTTGTTCTGTTGTTATTTACTCATATTTTAGGTAAATTTGCAACTATAGGGCATGTTAAAATGCTTTTTAAAAAAATACCCCATCTTCTTAAAAAGTAAGGTGGGGTTTGATTGCGACTTAGGTGTTTACTACTCAGTTAAACCTTTTTTCCAAAAATCATTTAATAGGCTCTTTTCGATCTTTACATTTTCAAGTAGGTACACACCATCTCTTAAATATACTGCTGTAACAGTTGGAGTATGCTCATTTGGCATAATAATAAGGTACTGGCAAAGTATTTTTTCTAAATCCGGAAACACTTTTGTTTTTAAGCTTAAGTACTTAAAACCGTTAGATAACGTTACTCCTGAATCCCCAAGTTTGGGTGTTCCACAGATGGGTGCACCAGCAATAACTTCATTATTAACAGTAGTAATCAATTCATCTAGTGATCTAATTTCTACTACAGCTATTGGTGTTGATGTTGACCCAAGTTCCTCCGAAGGTGTTGGTACTAACGTGGGCTTGGTAGTTGGTGGCAGCGTCGTTGTAGCAATATTTTTAATCACGATCGTTGGTGCCAGAGTTGGTTCAACGGTCGGTGAAACACTTGCCTGAGTCTCATTACAACCTGAAACAGCAACCAGTAGCACAGCAAGCATTAAAACTACAACCTTACTAAAGTTGTTATTTGTAGCCACTCTTCCCTCCTTCCTTGATGTGGAATATACGGATTTATCTTGATGCTATTTACTCATAAATCTTTGCTAAGTGCAACTATAGGTACTATTTGTGTTGGGCTATCAAACAAATTAAATCCCCACATCTTGGTGAAAGAGATGGGGACTAACAAATCTACAATTTATAAATTTAAGTTACCATTTACCGGTTTAGCATTTTTCCAGAGTTGCGCTGCATTCCGCGGGTCTATTAAAACCCTCTCCACTACCCTAACTCCACCTTTTTTGTAATAAACGATCGTAACTACTTCTGGATTAGCTGACTCGAGCACCACAAGAAAGGAACATGCCACTGACACGTTATGACTCGGGTAGAGTTGATTTACTATAGTGGTGCGACCTGATTTTAGACCAAGTCTTGTTCTTTCTAACTGCGCGTCTCCCAATGGGGCGCAAACAATCTCTCCAGAGATAACTTTGTCAGTTACGTCCGTAAAGCTCCTTAACTCAATCGGTGCAGTAAGTTTTAATGTTATATAAACAATCGTCACTACAAGTACCATAACCAGTAATAAAACGCTCACAACAACAAATACAGCCGAGCCATTCTTAACAGCCATTTGTACCTCCTTTGCGGTATTGACTGAGCACATACAATTGATAAGGATTAACTCACATTTTCAGCATAAAAATCAACTATAGGCTATCGGTTATCCACCGACGCAAAAAAAATCACCAAACCAAAAAACATAAAGTAGGGGATTATTTAAAATTCAATCAGCACGCAGCTCTTGCCGAGGTTTACACAGTTTTCGTCAAGACAGTACGTATATAAGATGTCTCCCGCAGAGGCACGGCTCACTAAACCAAAACCTTTTGCTAAAACGCTTTTAGTTGGGTTGACGTTAGACACAGCAAAAGTTTGTTCAGGCGTGCACGAGTTAAAAAATCTTCTGTTTTCTCTGTCAGGAAATTTATCAGTTAGGTTTCTGATGTAGCCTGCCATCGAATCTTCACTAACGCTTGAGTCTGTAATTATGACTTGCACCATTTTGTCATGCCAGTTCCAATTTTTAAAATACATTGACCCTTCTGAAAACGCTTTTACAAATTCTGATGGCAACATGTTTGCGTCTAGTTTTCCAACTTGCGTTGTCTTTGTATCTTTAGCAACTTTTTTTTCTGGGTTGGTGATGAGCGGCATTACGAAACCTACAGTAATTAGTGTTACAACAATAACTATCAGAAGTATGGTGACGGAGAATTTTTTCTTTTGTATGTAATCTTTAACGGGCATTATTAAATTACAAAATTTCTATTTTTTAAGTAGACACTGGCACACAGTTTGCGATCGCAATCTACTGGGTCTTTACTGTCTAGTTTTGTTAACAATATCATAAGACTTTTTCTTACCTTATCAACAGGCCAAAATTCAATATTGGTTTAATAACATAACCCTATTTTAAAGTAGCTAGTCTACATTCATCCAAGTAATATCAATAACAAACAGGCCTGAACCATTGTTTTTTAGAGAGGTTCTTTCTTGTTCTGTTAGGTTATATATGTAGTTAGGATTGTATTTAACAATCTCTGATGGATATTGATTAGTTAGACCTCTGTTTCTGTTAAAGTTTACTGTTCTTGCGATAAGTGGACCCTCAACCATAATTGAACCATCTGGATCAGTAGTTAGGTCTATAGATGAATCGTTAGCAGCACCCTCAATGGTTAAGTCTTTGGTAACGATAAAGGCAGCTTCAATTAAAGGCTCACTGTTAAAATCAGGATCGGTTGCTAACTTTAAGTTTCTATCTATCTGTACTGAAACATTAGGTCCAGTAACAAATACCACACGGTAATCATCATTTGATGTGGTAAATGGACTGTCTATTTCAAGGTTTGTGCTTCCTGTAACAAAGATAACTGTATAACCGTCTGAGGCTAGTGAATAGCCATTGGGGTTACCATCAACTGCATTGATTGCTTCTGACATACAGCTTGCATCAGCTTCATATACTTCGTAAGGATCAAGCTTTGTACTACCTGTGAAGATATCTGAACAAGAGCCTCCATTTAAAGGTAAATTAATAGCTGAAGCTGGGGGAGTACCGCGGTAGCTTGCAGGCCATGTTTCTTCAAAGTTAGCAAATTCAACTGATAGATTTGATTGAGATCCGGGATTGTATTCATTAGCACCATTATCATTTGTTATATCCGTATCATTGCTTGTGATAAGTGCTACGTTTGGCTCATCAGAGGAGGTAGGTTCTTTTTCATATGCTGCATATGGAGGATTCCAAGGCGTCACATAGCGTGTTGTGCTTGGGTATTGCTCGGTTAAACCTCCTGCATAAAAATCACCAAACAATGCAGTAACCCAATTTGTATAAGTGATGGGCTCTTCTGTTCTAAACTCCCATACTTCATCAGCAGTAGAGGCAGAAAGCGTCGTCTCTGTACCGTTGTTTGTGGAAACATACCAACAGTAAGGGGTACTGCTGGTGTTGAAAAATGGGTCTATACAAGATGTCGTACCCTCAGGTAAATTTGTACAAGAAGGTATTGCAGAATAGCCAGAACCTGGACCCTCACATACTCCATTTTTAACCTGACCGTAAACTGTGAATCTATTGTTGTTGTTCATACCACATGCTGAACCCCAATCTGATGGGCCATCCCATGATAGTGTTGGTGCAATAGTAACGTCGGTCGCACCATCTGACGGCGATGGGTTAGTTGCTCTACCAGGAGCTATACCGCAACTAAAGTTAAATGACCTCGTGACAGATGAGGTACAGCCGCGTTGATTACACGCCTGAACTCTCCAAAAATAAGTATCTTCTCCCGGCATTGTAACGGTTTGTGATGTAGTCGAAGTTGGGTACGACACGCTGTGCACTCGGGGGTCTGTAAAACTACTCTCGTCATCAACCATTAGAAAGTAACTTGCGGGCGTACAATTAGCCCCCCAACTTGTCGGGGCATTCCAGCTAAAATCAATTGCTAGACTACCTTGCATTGACGAACCTTCAAATGGGGTATTTAAAGTAGGCGCAGTTGGGTTAGTTGTGCAAGAGCCACCACCCCCGCCGCCACCCTGTGTACAGTATTTACATGTACCTCTAGCGGTGTAGGTTGTTTGATCTTCGTAGTACTCTATGAAGCAATTTTTTTTGTAGCAAGTACTACAATTTTTAACATTTTTGCAAACGTCTGTGGTTGAGCAGCGCCAAACCTGATAGTATCTTGCACAGTATGTTGACTTGCATGTGCCCCAAGTGTACCAACAATAATTATACCAACATGTCTTTTGTCGACATGGGTAAGAACGGGTAGCCCATTGTGCACATGTTGAACTACTCACATAACCACATGTTGTCTCTGGTCCACACACCCTTTCAGTAATGCAAGGCTCACAATCATACGGTGTAGGAATGGAACATACCTCTCTTGATAGTGTACAATTACACGTCCAATAACCCGAATAAATTCTAGCAGTGCAGTTGGCTGGACATCTGTTTGATGGACATCCGCCGCCTGTACAGCACATCGTTCCATTCTCGCACTCGTATTCACCTGGTCCGTCACATTCGTTTGCGGCGCAGCCTGCGTAAATAACGTTTTTTGTAGCAAATGAAAGTAAAAAAGCACTAGTAATAAAAATTAACAAACGGATTAATAATATGGTATTAAGTTTTAGGCAAGGTGAAGTATTGTTCACTACTTATTAATACTAAACGATTATTTATAGAATAACAATAAAAAACACCCTCAAAGTGACTGAGGGTGTTACTTAATAATTTTCTAATTCTCGATTATTTTATTTGAGCTTTTCCAAAACCTGTGCAACTATAGTATCGTAACCTTTTGCCTTTGCTATGGTTAAGAAGTCGTTTGAGACAGGATCAAAGTTACTACAGTACAGCCTGTCTGCATCATTGATGATTTTAGAATCACCAAACCTTTCAACCAGATATGCGATTCCGGTTGGTATGTCACTTGGCTGCCCATCGACAGTCTCTTCACCCAATCCATAGCCGGCTAACGTTCCGGCTTCGAAAAACTGGCAAAGACTACTCGACGTGCTATTTGCATATTCATACACCACAAATGGGTATTTAAACATTATCGGTAGATTACCGTCTAGTTGTTCTGCAAACATCGCCGGGTTACCACTTGTTCCGGTGTCGACATAAAATTTATGACTGCCTCTATACCAAACATTCAGATAACTGTAAAGGTCATCTGGAAGACTTTTATTTGAATAGTCAGGTAACATCCCTGTGTTTGGATTATAAAGAAGTGGCCATAAACCCCATACATCAGCAATCATGAACCGCTCATTCTCAGAGGGAGTTCCTTTTACAAGGTTAGGGTCCTTTGCAAGCGAAGCCTCAATCTCTGCACGTTCCTCACCGTAAGGCATTTCTTGTAAGATGGGCCACCCAAAATTTTCTGGCATTGTAGTTGGCTCGGGCGTAACAACCATGGTCGGAAATAGGGTAGCCGTAGGTACTGCTGTAGCTGTCGACTCGCCAACAATCTCTATTAGCGGTGTGTTTGTAGTTACAATCGGTTCTACGACTAGAACTGACGTCGCAGGCGTACAGCCGATAAGTATTGTCATAACAACTGACGTAATAAGTAGTACGAGAATTAGAGTTTTTAAAGTGCGGCTAAATAGCCAAGACCCTGAAAAAAACTTAGTCTTCATTTTGCCTCCTTTTTATTGTTTTTTCGGGTTATTTAAGTTTAATTGGATTGTCTCAAATTATGTGGCAAATATCAACTATGGGGTACCTTAAACTAAAGGTAGTTTTTAGCGCTCAATAATACAGCGTCGACCAAGAGAACTACATTGAGAATCCAAACAATATGCGTAGAACAGGTCACCGGACGCTAACAGTTCAATCGCTGGTTTATACTCATCGTTGCGATTAGCTGGATCACGAAAATAAATAACAGATGTTTCATCAACACTGCATTTGATTTCGTACTCTTTTTCTGGTGACAACCCACTCGACTCGGCAGGAAGTAATAGACTTGCGTAAACATTACCGCTTTCAACAGAAACTCTTAAGATTTCTAGTTTTACCAATTTTGTGTTCCAAGTCCACGTATCCCAATAAGAAAGTTCGTTAATACCAGTTTTACCCTCAGGAGAGATAATTTCGGTTTTGATTAAACCTGCCTCTTTAACCCCGATATCTTGTCTTTTTTCTATTGAAATTAATTTAGGTAAAACAAATCTATTACTCTTTATATAAATCTGGTCAAACTCATTAATTTCTACTCGTTTACTAAAAATAAATGGGCTAACTATAAAGCCCAGCAATATAACGCCAAGTATTATTAATAAGATTCGTAATATTTTTTTGTTTATTAATTTTTTCATTTTTAAAATTCTACTAAGACACAGTTATTGCCAATGTTAAAACACTCCTCGTCTAAACAATTGGTGTAGAAAATATCTCCAGAGCTTGCACGTTGCATAAATTCAAAGCCTTTTGCATTTATACCTCTAAGTGGATCATCTTTGGAAACCGCAATCGACTTTGTAGGATCACATAACGGGTGTTTTACTATCTGCGCATTATTATTCGATAACGCCACCGGTCTGCTAATGTAGCCAACAATGTAATTATCAGCAACACTTAAATTGCTTATGATAAACTCTGCATATTTTGCTTGCCAGCTCCAGTCTGCCCAATAGTCGGTTTCAGGATCTAAAATTGCATTTAACTCTATCAACGCTGCTGCTTCTTCGGGAACAATTGTGTCTTTAGTGTCCTCGTATGCAATTGGCTGATCTCTAACTACACTTTTTTTATTTGTTATCTTTGGAAGTATAAAAATGACGGCGGCTGTGGTAATTGCCAAAATGACAATAACAAATAAAATAATTGTGATTCTTTTTTTACTAAGCTTAAACATTAACTAAGATACTGTTTTACTTTTTTAACAATATCGTCTAACGAAATTTCTGATTTGATTAAATAGTCATCGGCACCTAGTTTGTATGCACGTTCTATGAGATCTTCACTGTTTAGGTTTGTGAGTAGCACCACCGGTCCCTTTTTTGAGGCCTCAGTTTTTTGCATTTCTTCAAGTACAGCCATACCATCTTTTTCTGGGAGCATAATATCTAAAAGTAACAAATCCCATTTTTCATTTTTTACTTTATAAATTCCATCTTCACCGTCATAAGAGGGGAGTACATCGTAACCCGCTTCGTTTAATATTTCTGTGTATAAATCTACTAAATCTACTTCGTCCTCAACTAAAAGTACGGTTTTTTTCTTTGTAATGTTTTCTTCCATAGTATTTCTAGTATATACCAAAATATTTTTTTGTGTAAAATAGTTTTAATGCCCAATATTGAAAGTTTGACCAAAAATAATTCTCACAAGGCAAGTATTGAGCAAATTATTGATGCTATCTCAAAATCAATTCTTGCTGTAAATAAACATTATAAAATTACTCTTTTCAATAAAGCTGCTGAGGAGCAATTCGGTGTAAAAAAAGAAAACGCCATCGGAGCTGGAGTTCACGACTTATTAGAGCTTTATTCAACTGATAATTCTCCGGTAAGCCCAGAAAGCTTTTGCTTTAAGAAAAGTTCAAAACATAGTCATATTGCAGACATCATCCTTTTAGCAAAAGGCAATAAATATCGAGTAGAGGTAAAGACTGCAGTTATTGAACTTGGTGAGGGGCAAGAGGAAAGCCTAATCACAATATCTGATATTACAAAAATCAAAGAACTTGAACGAACCAAAGATGAGTTTTTGTCTGTTGCCTCACACGAGCTGCGCACTCCAATGACAATTATTAAAAGTTATTTGTGGATGATTAGTTCTGAAAAACACGGAACTCTTACCGATAAACAAAAAGAGTATATTAAAAAAGCGATTTTAAGTACCGAGAGAATGATCGAACTTATCAACGATATTTTGAGTGTTTCGCGAATTGAACAAAACGCACTTCACGTAGTAATTAACCGCGTCGAACTCGTAGACACTGTTGCAGAACTTGTTTCTGATTTTAAAGTTAAAGCAGACGAAAAAGGTTTAAAGCTTACAATTTCAAACGAGCATAATAAGCACTATGCGTATGTCGACACATCGAAATTGAGAGAAATTTTGGTAAATCTCGTTGGAAATTCTATGAAATTTACCGATCAAGGAGAAATAAAAATTGATATCAGAAACGCTGGTGATTTTATAAAAATTTCGATTATTGATACGGGTAGGGGAATTAAACAAAGTGAATTAGAAAGACTATTTCATAAATTCGGAAGGCTAGATTCGTCCTACCAAACTGTTGCAGAAGCAGAGGGCACGGGACTTGGTCTTTATATCGTAAAACTTTTTGTTGATGCGATGGGTGGAAAAATCGGAGTCTTTTCTGATGGGGTTGGTAAGGGATCGACGTTTTGGTTTACTTTATCTAAAAAACGACCTAAAAAAGATTAGAGAAGGTTTGTATACCACTGTAAAATTAGGCTTCCCCAGATCATTGCTACAACACTCCCTAAGATTAAAAATGGCCCAAATGCAATTGTGTCTTTCATCGTCTTTTTCTTTAAAACAACTAGAACCAAACTTACTAGGGCTCCCAAGACAAATCCTAAAAATATTGCGATAAAGTTAAATGGATAGCCGTTAAACAACCCAATTAAAAATCCGAGTCTAATGTCGCCAGCTCCCATACCTCTGCCCTTTGTTATCCAAACTAAAAACGCAAAGAATGCAGAAATAACCAGGGAACTTAAAATCAAAATTCCCAGAGAGACTAATGAGTTTAAGATTTGTACTTTCATAATTCCAGCGTCGAGTAAATATTGACCAAACGTGTCAGCTTTAAGTTGGATGTAATACATGTAGAAATAAATTACTGCGCTTAATATTAAAAATGAGAAAACAAAAATAATTGCTGGGTAAATAATTTTATTTGGGATTACTCTTTCTTTCATATCTGTTAAAAGCAAGATGATAAAAAAGCTAGCAACACCAAGAAGATATATGAATGTAAATATTGTTGAAACGTTAACTAAAACTGTGATTCTTGCTGAAACTGCAGCACCAACAAATGCTAAACCGGTAAGAATTTCTGAAAATGGATAGTAAAATGAAATTTTCTTGTGGCACTTTGCACACTTTCCTCTTTGTAAAATATACGAAACAACAGGAATAAGATTTTTTGCACCAAGTGGTTTTTTACAATGGTCGCATTGTGATCTACCAAATAAAACTGATTTACCTTTAGTTACTCGATCAGAAACGAGATTTAAAAATGATCCAAAAAATAGACCTGAGACAAAAACCAAAATGTATAACAATACTTGTTGCAACATACCTTAGTAAGTTTAGCATATTTCTAAAGTTAGAAAAGCCCTCGATTAGGAGGGCTTTTCACGTAACGCTATCATGTGCACATGGGCGTTACTATCATCCAATCTTAGACAGGTGATTAGAGGATAGTAAGATTTGTTCCCACTTCGAAAACTGCGGCGTCGTCGCCACCATCTGTAGTCATTTTTGCTACGTTATCTACATTCTCAAGTACTGCATTCAACTCATAAGCTGTTGCAGTTGATGCAAATGTATAAACCAACGCTCCTGTGTTTGTAGGATCAACAGGAAGTGCGGCGATATATTTGCTAAGTCCAGTCTTTCCTGTAGGAATTGTGAACTTTACCCAACCGTTTGCACCCTCAACTGTCTGTGAACCTGATAAACTGTCGCAGGTGGCACATGTACCAGTTGCACCGAGTGTAACCTCGTTGTCTGCTAATGCTAAACCGATTGCCTTGTTGATGGTATCTATATCTTGCAATCTCTGTGAATCTCTCGCTTTTGCCAATAATGTGGCAGGATTAATTGCGATCAATACAACACCGGCTAAAATACCGACAATTGCGATAACGACCAAGAGCTCAACTAGCGTAAAACCTTTTTGATTTCTCATTGTTCTAATACACCCCCTTTCAAAATTATATTTTTATAATAAATAATTACGTTCAACTTATTAATTCTAAACAGATTTATATCCAATTAGCAAAGCTAACAATTACTGTTGTTGCAATCACCAACCTAATAATTGGTTTTTTACAGCGCACTCGTAATCTTATAAATCGGTGTAATAATCGAGATAATCAAGAACCCAACCATCCCGCCCAGCATTAACAAAATTATTGGTTCTAGTGCAGAAGATAGCCCTTTTACTGCGTGGTCAACTTCACCCTCTAAATAGTTTGCAACTCTGTCTAATACTTCGTCGAGTTGCCCCGTCTCTTCACCAACACTAGTCATTTGCCCGAGTAGGGGAGGAAAAACTGAATTTGATCTGATGTAATCCGAAAGTTTGTTACCTTTTTCAACAGCAGCCGCTGCGTTTATTGCCGCCTCGCGATAAAATTTATTTTTCATAACACCAGCAGTGATATTTAATGCCTCAACAATTGGTATAGCAGATGCGATTAACAAACCTAACGTCCTTGTAAAATCTGTAACTTCTTTTTGCTTATTTATTTTTCCAAAAACTGGTAGTTTAAATGTAATTTCTGCGACTAACTCGTGGCCGGTTTCTGTTTTCAAAAATGATCTTAAGGCGATTATGCCTCCGAGAGATAAAATAATCATAACTACGATATTGTTTACAATGAAGTTTGAAGTATCTATCATCATCTGGGTTGTTGCGGGCAACTCAACGTTTAAACTTTCATACATATCTGCGAGTTTTGGTATAACAAATATCATCATTAACACAAAAACACCTATCATGGCAAAGAAAACAATTGTCGGATAAATCATCGCCGATTTGAAACTAGAGTTTAGCTCCCTTTGTTTTTCTAATGTTGTAGCGAGTCGTTTTAAAATATCGTCGAGCTTACCGGATGCTTCGCCTGCGCGAACTAAAGCTTGATACGTAGCAGGAAACGCGTCTGGGTATCTACCAAGCGCCATCGAGAGTGAAGAACCGCCTTCAATATCTCTTAAAACATCGATTAATACTTTTCTCAGAGCTTTACTTGTTGATTGTGAAGATAGAACGTCTAACGCACGTGAAATTGGCAGCCCTGCGCTGATCATTGTTGAAAATTGTCTTGTGAAAGCTACAACTTCACCTTCAGGAACATTACCAAAAAGACCTAGTTTATCAATCAAAGAATCATGTTTTTCGTGCAGTTCAATAACGTATAAACCTTGGTTTTTAAGCAGACCAACGGCAAACTCTCTGTTTCGCGCGTCAACTGCACCTGTTCTTTTATTACCGGCAGTATCTGAGGCAGTGTAAGCGTAAACTGGCATATTTATTTCTGCTTGAGAGCAGTCCTTAAATTATCTGGTTTGAGTGAATATTTCATCGCCTCTTCAATATCTACTTTGTTTTGCATCGCCAGCTCTGCAAGGCTGTGGTCTAGGTCTATCATGCCTATACCTAAACTTGTGCTAATTACGTTGTCTATCATGTGGGTTTTACCTTCTCGTATCAAGTTTCTCACAGCTCCGGTCGAAAGTAATATTTCAACCGCAGGTATTAAACCTCCACCTTTTGCCTGCACTAACCTTTGAGAGACTACGGCCTCAATAACCTGTGATAACTGCTGTCTAACCTGACCTTGCTTACTTTCTGGGAAGGAGACAATGATTCTTTCAATTGTCTGCGCAGCTGAATTTGTGTGGAGTGTAGCAAAAACCAAATGGCCTGTTTCAGAAATCTGCAAAACTGCAGACATCGTCTGCGTATCTCGCATCTCACCAACCATAACAATATTTGGATCTTGGCGTAAAACTGATTTGAGTGCAACATCCCAAGAGTGGGTGTCTAGGTACATTTCGCGCTGCTCAATGAGTGATTTCTTATTAAAAAAGATGTACTCAATTGGGTCTTCTATCGTGATGATATGCTCTGATCTGGTTTCGTTGATCTTTTCGATCATTGCAGCAATCGTCGTGGACTTTCCATGACCAGTGGGACCGACTACTAGCACTAATCCCTGTTTAAGATTTGTTAGTTGTTCAACAATTTTTGGCAAATTTAATTCTTCTAAGTTCGGAACTCGCAAGGGGATTGCTCTTAAAGCAACTGAGGGGTAGCCTTTTTGAAAAAATGCATTTACCCTAAATCTTGCCTTATTACCAAGCGCAACTGAAAAATCAATCTCCTTATTAACGTCTAAAATGTCCTTTTGATCTGCTTTTAGTATTTGCGAAAGAAAAAACTCAATGTCTAAAGCGGTTAAAGGCTCGTAACCGGGCAATTGCTGAAGTTTACCGTGAACTCTAATAATAGGTACATTTGTTACAGATAGCAGTAAATCTGACGCGTTTAGGTCCAATATTTTCTCTAAAAGCGGTGTGGCGTTTAATTTTTCTGACATTATTTTGCAACCCTCATAACTTCTTCAATAGTTGTATTTCCTTCTAAAGCTCGCAAGTAGCCGTCGTGCAGCAGTTTGAGCATTCCATCTTCTATCGCTTGTTTTTCGATTGTTTCTGCTGGGCTACCATCTATCGTTAAACGTGCAATCTTTTCATTCATTTCTAATAATTCAAAAATACCAATTCTACCTTTGTAGCCTGTCTGGCCACAAACATCGCAACCTTTTCCTTTATATAAAGTAATTGCTGGTTTATCTAATTCTTTTAATAATTTTGCCACGTCCGGATCTTTTGAAACGAGAATTTTGTTTGTCTTAACTTCGGCGAGAATTTCTCTAATTTGTTTTTGTATTTCCTCAGGAGGTTCGTACGGCTCTTTGCATTCATTACAAATTTTTCTCACAAGTCTTTGTGCTAAAACAGCATTCAGGGTAGAGGAGAGCAGAAAATCTTCAACCTTCATATCTAATAACCTAGGAATTGCTCCAGCAGCAGAATTGGTGTGGAGAGTCGATAAAACTAAATGCCCAGTTAATGCCGCGTGGATTGCTAGCTCCGCAGTTTCACTGTCTCGAATCTCTCCCACTAGAATAATGTTTGGGTCTTGTCGTAAGAATGATCTTAGCCCTGCAGCGAATGTTAATCCTGCTTGAGGATTGACTTGAACCTGGTTAACACCGCTGACACGAATTTCAACAGGGTCTTCAATTGTAACGATGTTTACTCTCGCAGTATTTAATTTAGAGAGCGCTGCAGAAAGCGTGACGGTTTTTCCTGAACCTGTAGGACCTGTAACAAGAATCATACCCGTTGGTTTAAACGATGCTGCTTCAAATCTTTTCAACGCGAGACCGCGTAATCCTAAATCTTTGTAGCTAAAAACAACCCCTTGTTCTTTCAACAACCTAATAACTGCTTTTTCACCGTATATCGTCGGCAGTGACGACACGCGCAAATCTGTGCTTGTTTCGCCAACTTGAACTTTGAATCTACCGTCTTGAGGAAGTCTGCGCTCATCAATTTTCATATTAGAAAGGATTTTTATTCTTGCAACGATTGAATCGTGCATTTCTTTAGGAAATGTTCTTTTTTCTTCTAAAATTCCATCAACTCGGTAACGTAGTCTTGACTTATCTTCACCAGGCTCTAGGTGCACATCAGAGGCGCCGGTTTTAACAGCGGTTTCTAAAATCATGCTCACAATTCTTGCAACAGGCGCATCTCTTATTGTTTCGTCAGACAAATCGGCAGAACCTTCTTCAATTTTTAACGTTGTTTGGGTGATTTCTTCTAACGCAGCGCTAATTTCATCACCAATAGCTTCACTTTTAAACTCTTCTAAGATCTTTTCTAATGCTTTTGTCGTCGCAATATAGGGAATTACGTGGTAGCCGGTTTTTCTTTCTACAAACTCGATTGTTTGAAGATCGAGTGGATCTTCCATGGCTAAATGTAGTTTTGATTTATCTTCAAGTTTAACTGGGACTATTTTGTACTTTTTTAAAACTGAAAGAGGAAGGATGTTAAAAATATTCTCATCTATTTGTTCACTCTCTAGATTGAGATAGGGAATGTTATAAACCTCACCGTAGGCTTCTACGAAATCCTTTTCTGAGACAAAGCCTCTTTCTTTAAGGATCTCGTGCATGCTCCTTCCAGTATTAACGTGATCAAATTTTACGGCTGAAAGTTGGTCTTTGCTCAAGATACCTTTTGCGGCTAAAACGTCTTCGATTCCTTTTTGTTTACTTGCATCAAACATAGGCAGGTTTAATTATATTATCTATCATAACACAATCATTTGATTGATAGTATAATGCGAATATGACATCGGGAGCGGTACTCGTTATCGGAAATACTTTAAAAATACGCGAAAAAAAGGTCTTTGAGATCATTAAAAACGCCAATCTAAAACTTGTTGAAAAAGAAAATCCTGACCTTTTAGTGATTAAAAAAGAAAAAGGAAAAAATAGTATAGGTATTGATTTGGTTAGAAAATGTACAACCTTTCTTTCTACTAAAGCCTACAGCGCAAAGAATAAAGCTGTAATAATTCACGACGCTCACCTTCTAACATCCCAAGCCCAAAACGCACTTTTAAAAACACTCGAAGAACCACCCGCAGGAGTACTTATAGTTCTAAGTGCAAAAACAGAAAATTCACTACTTCCAACAGTTGTTTCTAGGTGTAGAAAAATACACGCAGAAAGGGATGACACAGAAGAAATTAAAAGTAACTATAAATTAAAAACAATTAAAATGATGGATTTTGGACAAAAACTAGAATTAGCTCAGGAAATTGGGAAATTTGAAAAAGAAGAGATTGTATTAGTTTTAGAAGATTTAATTACACAGGGTAGGGAAGAGATGTTAAATTTTGCAGACAAGAGCTCTGTTCAATTTTTGAAAAGAGCGTTAGAGATTAAAAAAGACATTGAAGAAACAAACGTTAATGCGAGATTGGCATTAGAAACAATCTTCATTAATCTAAACTGACTTTTTAGCTTTAATAAGGCCATCTCTATAAATACGTAGCCTTGAAAAGCCCTAGCAATTACTATAAAATCTAACAGTTATTATCGTTATTTAGAAAAAAGTAACATATAATAACCCAACATTCGTATGACTAAACAAACTTCTGAATACAGCGCTGATCAAATACAAGTACTAGAAGGTCTCGAACCGGTCAGAAAAAGACCTGGTATGTACATCGGGTCGACAGGTGAAGAGGGTCTTCATCATTTGGTTACAGAAATTCTCAATAACTCAATGGACGAGGGTATTGGTGGTTTTGCAAATCATATTAGACTTGAATTTTTAGAAGATGGCTCAGCTGCAATCTACGATAACGGAAGAGGAATTCCATTTGATATAAAAGAAGGCTATGGCGTAAGCGCTTTGGAACTTGCTTATACAAGGCTCCACGCGGGTGGAAAATTCGGCGGAGGCGGTTACAAAGTCTCAAGCGGACTCCACGGAGTTGGTGCTTCGGTAGTAAACGCACTTTCTAAGTGGTGCAGAGTGATAGTCAAAAGAGGGGATACAATTGTTATCCAAGAATATGAAAACGGAGGAAAAGTTGTTAGACCAGTAGAAACGCTTGATCTTAAAAAACCAGTTACAAAATTAAGCGCAAAACCAAAATGGTTATTACACCTCGACGACTGGAACTACGAATCGGGAAGTATAGTCCAGTTTTTACCCGATGACACAATATTTGAAACAATCGACTTTAAACATAAATTCTTTTTAAATCAAGTAAAAGAGTACGCGTATTTAACTGCAAATATTAAATTTGACGTGCACGATTATCGCAACGATATAAAAGAATCATTTTATTTTGAGGGTGGAATTAAATCTTATCTAAAGGCTATTAACAGAAATAAGCAGGTCATGCACCCAAATATCTTTTTTGTTAAAAAAACCCAAGATGACGTCGACGTTGAAGTAGCTCTTCAATACAACGATTCATTTAATGAAACACTCCTTTGCTTTGCAAACCATCTTAAAAATAATGAAGGTGGAACCCATATGACAGGGTTTAGATCGGCATTAACCAAATCAATCAATGACTATGCAAGAAAATCAAATATTATTAAAGACAAAGACGATAATCTTTCAGGTGACGATTTAAGAGAGGGCCTAACAGCAGTAATTTCTGTTCAGCTGAACTCTGAAACACTTCAGTTTGAAGGCCAAACAAAGGCAAAACTAGGAAACACAATCGTTAGACAAGCAGTTGAAACCGTAGTTAAAGACGGACTTGAAAATTTTCTAAACGAAAACCCTCGAGACGCTAAAGCAATCATTGAAAAAAATGTACTCGCATTAAAAGCAAGAATGGCTGCAAAAGCTGCAAGGGATACAGTTATCCGAAAGAATCTTTTGGATTCAGGTAGCGGCGTATTACCAGGTAAACTTTCTGACTGCGCAACAAAAGATCCAAAAAGAGCAGAGCTTTTTATTGTTGAGGGAGATTCAGCAGGAGGTTCAGCAAAACAAGGTAGAAACAGAGAAACTCAAGCAATTCTTCCTTTGTTTGGAAAAGTTTTAAATACCGAACGTGCAAGAATCGATAAAATTGTAGAATCTGACAAATTCAAAAGCTTAATCGTAGCTGTCGGCGCTGGAATAGGGGAACAATACAACGCAGAAAAACTCAGATATCACAAGATCATCATTATGGCCGATGCAGATAGTGACGGAATGCACATCATGACTTTGCATTTAACTTTCTTCTATAGACATATGAAGCAATTGATTGATGAAGGACACATTTTTGTGGCAGTTCCACCGCTGTTTAAAGCTTCTTGGAATAAGGAAAAGAAGTACCTTTTTGACGAAAATGAAAGACAGGAATTTCTCAAGACAGACGCCGGTAAAAAAGCTGTTGTGCAAAGGTTTAAAGGTCTAGGAGAAATGAATGCCGATGAACTCTGGGAAACCACAATGAATCCAGAAACAAGAAAACTTTTACAAATCAGCATTAGCGACGAAGCAAAAACAGACGAGGTTTTCACAATGCTAATGGGAAGCGAAGTACCTCCAAGAAAAAGATTTATACAAACTCACGCTAAAGAAGCAAATATCGACAAAACCTAGCACTTCACACTATACTTTTAGTAATGCCCATCACCAAACCAAATGCATTTACACTTATTGAACTTCTAATCGTAATTTCAATTATTGGAATACTTACAGGAATTATGGTTAAGATACTCGACGTTAACGAGTATCAAAAACAAGCAAGAGATGCGCGCAGAATGAATGATATGCTCAGTGTTCAAACTGCAATTATTGATTCTATTGCAAACGGTGTAATCCAACTTAGCAACACAATCGGTTGTTCTGACTGCAGTTCAAATCTTGGTTCAAATAATATAAACGGATTGGGGTGGGTAAAATTTGTTGACTTAAAGGGTAGGGGATTAATCGATGTAATATCTGTACTTCCAGCCGATCCGGTAAATTCCGATCCTTACGTATTCTCATATTATTCAAACGGTACCGATTTTGAACTAAATATGGTTTTTGAGTCAAACCGCTACCAGATAAATGCACAAAGCGACGGAGGAAATGACAACAGTGTTTACGAGCGTGGTTTTAACTTAAATCTTAAATGATTTAACGATAAATTTTTAACGTTCGCATTATTGGTTCAAACAGGCAGAAAAACTTGCCATATACAGATATAAATGTATAATTTACGAAGTTTTTCAAACTAAAGTAATTATTTCTTTATCATATTAAGGACAACAAATGGATATACAATTGATCGCACTTTTCGGAGCACCAATAACATCGGTTATTGCGCTTGCCTATGGTTTTTATTTAACAAAACAAGTACTAAAAGAGCCAGAAGGTTCTCCAAAGCTTAAGGCTATTGCTCAAGCTATCAGAGACGGAGCCATGGCTTATCTTAAAAGACAATTTAAGGTAATCATTCCTTTTATGATTGTCCTTTTCTTTATTCTTTTCGCGACTATGGGTGCTGATATTGCGGTAACGTTTTTGCTCGGTGCAATCTCAAGCGCAATTATCGGATACATTGGTATGTGGGTTGCCGTTCAAGCTAACGTTAGAACAGCAAATGCCGCGTTAAGAGGCCTAAACCCCGCTCTAAAAGTTGCTTTTGGCGCAGGTACAGTAAACGGAATGCTCGTTGTCGGACTTGGACTACTCGGTGTTTCACTTATCTATATGTGGTCATATTTCTCTTTTCACACACAGGGCGATGCGCAAGTTGCTAAACACGCAACTGATGTTTTGGTTGGTTATGGATTTGGTGCTGCGCTTCTCGCACTCTTTATGAGAGTAGGGGGCGGTATATTTACAAAGGCAGCTGATGTAGGTGCCGACTTAGTAGGCAAAGTTGAAAAAGGTATTCCTGAAGATGACCCAAGAAATCCAGCAGTTATCGCAGATAACGTTGGTGACAACGTTGGAGACTGCGCCGGTATGGCAGCGGATGTCTTTGAATCATATGAGTTAACCGTCGTTGCAGCCATGATTTTAGGCGGACATATGTTTGGACTCAAAGGAGTCGTTTTCCCTCTACTTGCAAGGTCAGCAGCTATTTTCACTTCGATCCTTGGTTCATTCTTTGTTAAAGCTACTAAAAAAGATAAGGGTGCAATTCAACCGTTAATTAGAGGTTTTGTTATCTCAGCCATATCTTCTGCGTTTATATTTATGGGTCTTGCTTATTATCTTCTTGGAGAAGTAAAAGCGGGATACGCAGCGGTCGCAGGTATTGTTGCTATGTTAGCTTTGCTTTTTATCACCAAATACTACACTGGACCAGGAGAAAAGCCGGTTGTTGCAATCGCAAAAGCTTCTGAAACAGGCGCCGGTACAAACATCATTTCTGGAATGTCTTACGGAATGGAGTCAACCTTTGCTTCAACATTGGTTATGATCGGGGGCATACTAATAGGTTACGAGCTTCTTGGATTTTACGGTGTTTCACTAGTTGGTATGGGAATGCTCGCTACGACAGGAATTATTATGGCATTGGATACATTTGGACCTATCTCAGACAATGCTCAAGGAATGTGTGAAATGGCAGGTTTATCTGAAAAGGCTGCTGAAGTCACATCAGGTCTCGACGCTGTCGGTAATACCACAAAAGCTCTTACAAAAGGTTTTGCAGTAGGATCAGCCGTCATCGCCGCAAGTTCATTATTTGCAACATACTTTGAAATAACCGGACTTGTAGCTATAGATATCGCAAATCCTAAGGTTTTTGTTGGGTTATTGTTTGGTAGCGTACTTCCTTACTTATTTAGTTCAAGGCTTATGAAGGCAGTTGGTGTTGCTGCTTACCAAGTCATTGAAGAGGTAAGGCGCCAATTCAAAGAAATTAAAGGCATAATGGAAGGTAAAGCATTACCAGATTACTCAAAAGCTGTTGATATTGTTACAGCGGCTGCACAAAAAGAGTTGATCATTCCTGCAGCTATTGTTGTTACATCACCAATTTTTGCCAGCACGCTTGGTGCTGAGGCTCTCGGTGGATTTTTAGCAGGGGCTATCGCGTCAGGTTTAATGGTTGCACTTTATAGCTGCAACACAGGCGGAGCTTGGGATAACGCTAAAAAGTACATTGAGGACGGCAATATGGGTGGAAAAGGAAGTATGGCACATAAAGCTGCCGTAGTAGGGGACACCGTAGGTGATCCTCTCAAAGATACTTCCGGACCAGCAATAAATCCGATGATGAAAATAATCCAAATTGTAGCTTTGTTAATAGCTCCATTGGTAATTGTTTACTTCGGATTATAATCTAATCAAGGTCGAAATAAAGCCAAAAAGTGCGTGTTTAAACGTAGTATTTCCATTGATTACACAATGTAATCTTGGTATCATTAATCAGTTATGGAAGAAAAAGATACAGAACTAGAACCCATTAAAGAGTATGACGATAACGGCCTGCTAAAAGGTACAACTGACATTAATGAGCAGATGCAAACCGCATATCTTGACTACGCGATGAGCGTAATCGTTTCTAGAGCACTACCTGACGTCAGAGACGGCTTAAAACCAGTCCACCGAAGAATCATCTACGCTATGCAGGACCAAAATATGGTCCATACTGGCAAATACTTTAAATGCGCCTCTGTTGTTGGTGAAGTTATGAAAAAGTATCATCCTCACGGTGATACAGCCATCTACGACTCATTGGTTAGAATGGCACAAGACTTTTCACTTAGATACCCACTCATAATGCCTCAAGGAAACTTCGGAAGCATCGACGGCGACCCTCCAGCAGCCATGAGGTACACAGAAAGCAAACTTAGCAAAATTGCAGAAGAGCTTTACCGCGATATTGACTCGGATACGGTTGATTTTGAGCTTAATGACCTGCAAACCGAAGAACCACAATACTTGCCATCACTATTACCAAACCTTTTAATTAACGGCTCATCGGGCATCGCAGTCGGAATGGCAACAAATATTCCTCCCCATAATCTAGGCGAAGTGATAGACGCTATTAATTTCATGATAGATAAAGCAGACTCCATAGGAACAGACACTTATGACCATGAAATTGACGTTGTTAATCAAAAACAGATTTTAAAAATCGCAAAAACTAAATTTGAGTCTAGCGCCACAGCACAAGAACTTATCAGTTATATTCACGGACCAGATTTCCCAACGGGTGGAATAATTTATGATCAAAAAGAAATCGTCCATATGTACGCAACAGGTAGAGGAAGGGTAGTAACACGAGCCAAGATGGAGATTGAGGAAACAAAAGGCGGAAAAACTCGCATCATCGTTAAAGAAATTCCATATCAAATTGAAAAATCTTCACTCTTAACCAAAATTGCCGAACTAGTTAAAGATAAAAGGATTGAGGGAATCACAGATTTACGCGACGAATCAAGCAGAAACGAAATCAGAGTTGTTATTGAGTTAAAAAGAGACGCAATACCCAAGAAGATTGAGAACAGTTTGTACAAATACACTCCTCTGCAGAGTACATTCAACGCAAACATTGTCGCACTGCTAAATAATGAGCCAAGATTAATGACTCTTAAGAATATTCTCGAAGAATTTATTATCCACAGACAGCAAGTAATAATCCGACGAACAATCTTTTTACTTAAGAAAGCAAAGCTTAGAGAACACATATTGCTCGGTCTGAAAAAAGCTTTGGACAATCTTGACGAAATAATAAAATTGATCAGAAGTAGCCCAGACGCTGATGTAGCAAAAGAAAAGCTTATTAAAGTATTTGATTTTTCAGATATTCAAGCTCAGGCAATCTTAGATATGCAACTTAGAAGACTCGCCGCGCTCGAAAGAAAAAAGATTGAGGACGAGTTAAAAGAGATTATTAAGACAATACAAGGATTTGAGGAACTACTTGCATCACCAAAACTAATTATTGAAAGGGTCAGAAGCGAATTATTAGAGCTAAAAGAAAAATTTAACGATGAACGCCGCACTAAAGTAGTAAAAGGTTTGATTGATGAAATAAGCGATGAAGACATAATCGTAAACGAAGAGTCAATAATTACCATATCTGCAGGCGGTTATATAAAGAGAATGAAAGAAAGCGCCTACAGAACACAGGGTAGAGGAGGAACGGGTATATCTGGTGCGCAGCTGAAAGATGAAGACCAAGTTACAACCATCAAGTCGTGCCAAGCTCATGATTGGGCTCTCGTATTTACAAACACAGGCAAGGTTTACAAGATGAGAATATGGGAAATACCTGAATACTCGAGAATCGCAAAAGGAACACCTCTAGTTAACTTCTTAAGCATAGGCTCCGAAGAAAGAGTCGAGGCATTTTTAACGCTTAGCCCAGAAGAAATGGATAATATGGGTGGCTTTGTCTTTTTCGTTACAAACCAAGGAAAAGTTAAAAAGACCGATATTGAGCAGTATCGCCATATAAGATCATCAGGTATACAGGCAATTAACCTAACAGATGGTGATAGCCTAGTGTTTGCCGGCATTACATACGGTAAAGATGATGTAATGATTACGACCGCTGAGGGGCAGTCTATACGATTTAATGAGGCTGACGCAAGACCTATGGGTAGAACCGCTAGCGGCGTTGGCGGTATCAAGCTAAAAAATCCAAAAGATGTAGTCGTAAGCGCAATTATAATTCCTGAAAAAAGCGACAAAATGCTTCTGTGTACAGTAGCTGAAAAAGGTTACGGTAAGAAAACTCCTTTCACTGAGTACAAAACACAAAATAGGGGAGGGTCGGGGATTATTGCATATAAACCAAGCGATAAAACCGGCAACCTAGTCGCAGCTAAGGCAATCAACGATGGAACTAAGATTGATCTTCTAATAGCAACTGAAAGTGGCATGGTGATAAGAGTTGCCGCTGCTGATATTCCAGTACTCGGACGCGCTACTTTAGGCGTCAGATTAATCAAACTAAAGGATAACGATAAGGTTACCTCAGTAGCAGTGCTAGAGGATGAAACTGTCGAAACCAGTGCACCTCAACCTGCAGAAAAATAATTACCCAACAATTAAATGCCGCTTGATCTACTCACAAAATTCGAACGAAACCTCTGGAACAGGGGACTAAAGTACATCGCTGGCGTGGATGAAGTAGGGCGCGGGTGCCTCGCAGGGCCAATGGTTGTTTCTGCCGTTATTCTAAACCCCAAACACTTAAATGATTACAAAAATTTATTAGATGAACACAAGTTGTACGACGAAATTAATGATTCAAAATTACTAACCCACAATAAACGCTGTAAATTAAATGAATTCATCGTTAATGAGGCATTAGCGTACTCAGTGGTTGAAATAGACAATTTAGAGGTTGATAGGCTAGGTATTTCAAAATGCACTCAAATTGCCTTTGAAAAAGCTGTACTCAAACTCGATAAAAAACCCCACCATATACTTACAGACGCGTTTGAGATTAAGAACTTTGCGAAAGAATCACAGACAAACATTAAAAGGGGAGATAGTCTCAGCATTTCTATTGCAGCAGCGTCTATCGTCGCGAAAGTCTATAGGGACGCCTTAATGGAGAGGTTTTCACATAACAACAAATACGAAGTCTATGGTTTTGAACGACATAAAGGATACGGCACCGAATTTCACCGCAACATGATTAAAAAACACGGGTTCTCCGATTTACACAGAAAAACTTTTAAAGTTAAATAACACCGGCCAAAATAGGGAATTTTTAAGCAATTGAAGACACAGAATCTTCTTCTTCTTCTGACAAAGTGGAAAGGCTTTCGTTAGGGGATTCAGAGGGGTAGAGGTCTCTATGAAACTTCTTGTGGGTATCCTTCAGTTGCTTATTTGTAACGTGCGTATATATCTGTGTCGTAGAAACGTTGGAGTGTCCTAGTAATTCCTGAACTGAGCGTAAATCAGCGCCTTCTTTAAGTAGCCCGGTTGCAAAAGTATGACGAAGTGTATGTGGCGTGGCATCAACAGATATACCAGCTCTAATCACGTACTTTTTAAGTAACCTTTGAATACTCCTTGGTGTGATGCGCAAAGATTCACCTGTAAAGTCATTTTCCGTCATTTTTCTACCCGAGTACCTAATAAACAACGGTCTAAAATTATCGCGTCTTGATGCAATATATCTTCCTAGCCAGCTCTTTGCGCTGTCGCTTAAATAAACAGTTCTAACCTTTCTACCCTTACCAATAATAGTAAATTCGCCCGTCTCTGGATTTATATCGTCAATATTGAGGGATCTCAGTTCTGATACGCGCAGTCCGGTACTAAAAAAGGTCTCTAGTATTGCGCGATCCCTAACACCAGAGAGTCTATTTAGGTTCTGTACCTGAAAAAGCCTTGATAACTGCTCGTCATTTAACACTTTAGGCATACTGCCCTCTGCTTTACCTAATATAATCTGATCTGGTGGAAATATTTCGAGCTCTTCTTCAACCACTAAGTACTTTAAAAAGGCTCTTATCGCCACTAAGAAAGTGTTTTGTGTTGATCTTTTGTACTCTTGGTCAGATTTTGAACTAATTCGTCTGTTTAGGTATACGCGATATTTTTTAACCAGATCGCCGTCGATGTCAGATAGTAACACTTCTTCTTTTTGCAAATAATCTCTTATCCACGAATTAAAATCTTCGAGGTAAAAGTGATACATCTTAATTGTGTTTTGGGAAAGGTTGCGATCTATCTCGCAAAACTCTAAATATTTGACTAGTGCTTCACTCAGACTTGTGTTTGATGATACTTTACTCATGATTTTTTGTAGGAGAGCTCACAGGGCATTCTGTGACGTCACAGGCGTTTTATATCGTCAGTACAACGTATAACAGATGCGACGTGTTTCTCCTGTACCCCTATTATACATAAAGCACACTTGTAAGTCATAGAGGGGGAGTTAAAAGACTTAGAAAGACATGTAGCAAAAAATCATTCGGAAATTGCAAGGGAATTGTGCTGAAAAATTATTAATTTAAATGCGACTGAAATTGAATAAAGAGATTGCAATAGGCAACTATAAAAACATTGCAAGTGAATTGAGAAGTAAAAAGAGAAGGCAAGTGACTTGAATAAAATAAGAGATGAATACTTGAGGAGAGTGCCTGTTTTATATAGATTGGTAACGTCGTATAATGTATGTTTAACGACGTTCTTGATATAAGATGCCTTTGTCATCCACTTTCCAGATCTATTCGGGGGGAAAGAGGTGGAGATGGGTCTTGCAGTCAATTCCTGTCTATTTCGAGCATATATATTCTCTATTTATTATTAATTAAATTAATTATTCAGCGTTTCGCCATGTTTGGCTGTTGAATTTAAATTGCATTTCTAAATGCACCTCAGACTTATCCACACCACCCCTACCCCCTCTATGACACTCTTACTATATGTTGCTGCTGTAATATATTTGACAGTATACTACAACGTTTATTGCACAGTAGACCAGATAAACACCAAAATATACTGCAATATATGTTGCAGTTTATGACAAACGTTCATAGTACTATAGGGTTACGTCGCAATTTGTTAGCAATGCATACTATAGGTTGCTAGGTTTCGAGTATTTTCACTTCCCTCTCCCCTTCTTTAATGTTGCTGTTGTAGCGGATTGTGCTTATGGTTTAAATACAAAAAGTAATATTAAAAATAATAATGAGATTGCAATATGCTCATTAATTAGTTTTTTTGTGATGGAATTCTTTAGATGCGCCTCAAAGTAACTTATACCAAATATTAAAATTGATGCGACATACATAGCCCTTAGGAATGTCTCAGTAGGAATAAATGAGACTGAAATACTTGCTACAGTTACCATAAAGCTGCCAAAGGCGACAATGGCTGCAATCTCCCCTATTTTGTAAGTTTTAACATCAGTGTCGTGTCTTAATGCCCACGTTAAATATATGAAAAATAACAACGAAAGACCTGTTGTTATGCCAGCTTCAAAAAATGAGTTTACAGATATTTTAAACACCCCCGCCAACAGTGGAATCGCCACCGCGGCAATCAGAATTTTACTCCAAGTAATTGCCACCCTAAAAAGCGGAATTGGCTCTTTCCTACTTTCAACCACTAAAAATACATTGTTTACTAATAACAAGATGTAGAAAATATTTGCAAAGACTACAATCGAGGCAATCTTAAATATGTTACTGAAGTTTGGAAAAAATGCCATCGATAACATATACCCTCCGGCTAAAGCCATCGGTGTAATACTTGTCACAATTATATTTAATATTCTTGAATTAGGGCTATGCGCCCAAAATGATCCAACCGGTATTAAAAGACCAATTATTGCAATTAGTGGAATATTTATCTGAGGAAGCTGCTTTAAATAAAAATATACAAGTACTGAAAGAGCTGCTGTAAAAATAAAAAATCTTTGTCTTCTTGTTATATCTATATGCATATTACTTTGACGATTTAAAATAGTGGCATAGCGCCATTGCTACACCGTCGTTTGCATCATCTGATTTAATAGGCACGCTTAGACCAATGATCTTTTTAACTGCCTCCTGCATTTGCTTTTTGTCAGCTCTGCCGTAACCAGTCAACTCCATTTTAGCCTGAAGCGCAGTATACTCTACTATTTCAAGCCCGCTATGTGCCGCAGCAAGCATCGCGACTCCCCTTGCCTGACCAACTGTCATCGCGGTCTTAGCGTTAGTGTTAAAAAATAATCTCTCAATCGACATTATATTTGGTTTATATTCTTTTGAAATATCAATTAAATTTGAGTACAACACCTCAAGGCGTTTTTGCATTAAAGCGTCTGCGCTGGTTTTTATTACACCATGCCCTTTTAGTACTGGGCCGTCTTTTTCCACTTTAATAATTCCATAACCCATGCTCGCTGTACCCGGATCAATTCCTAGTATTATCATTTTTATGCTTCTGGAAATTTATAATTATGTAAGATCTCTTGTATATCTTCGTTATCCTCTAAAAGTTCGATAATACTATCAATCTTTTCTGCTGCGTCCTCTGTTGTTATGTCAATAAAAAAACTCGGTTGTTTGTCTGGTGTATTGAATATGTATGCAGCACTACCTTTTGTACCTAAACTACCACCATTTTTGTTAAAAAGAGCTCTTAGTTCAGACACGGTTCTGTTTATATTGTCTGTAACACAAGCCAACACAAAAGCGCCTCCAAAGGGCCCAAACGCCTCGTATACAACTTCTTCGTAGCTTTCTCCTGATAATTCACCTGTACCTTTTTTAATTGCTCTTTCGATATTTTCTTTTGGCATCCTCTCGTCTTTTGCTTTTTGAACTGCCAACCTGAGTGCTGCATTACTATTAGGATCCCCACCGCCTTGTTTTGCAGCGATGGTAATTAACCTAGCCAACTTTGAAAATGTTTGGCCTTTTTTAGCGTCATTAAGACCTTTTTGTCTTTTAATGTTGTGCCATTTTGAATGCCCACTCATATTTGATATCTTACCACATTGAACAGCGGTTGGTTTAGGTGTATATTGGGCAAAACCCCATCAAGATCTGGCATTAAATCCAAAGTAAAGGAGTAAAAGATATGTCAAATAGCAGATTTGATGAAATACAACGGCGCGGGGGTAAGCGCAAGTTTACTATCTTTGCAACGGCTAAAAAACTGGACAGTCAAAACCGGGTGATCACTACATACACCGTAGCAGTAAAAGTCTGGGCACAGAACTTCGATAAGGCGAGAAGCATAGTTAAAAAGCTTATTGAACATGATAGAAAGGATATCAGTGAAATAAGTCGAAAGAATGGTTGGGTTGGTCATCAGACTTCCTAACAAAACTAGACCAAGTTTAAAAACAAACTTGGTCTTTTTTATTGACAAATGTTTTATATTTGATAAGTTCATACTCATGCAACTTAACGTTAGCGCGTTAGAAAAAAAAGCTATCACATCTGCCCTAAATCAAGACTGGGAAGAAGCTATCAAGGTAAATGGGGAGATCCTTGAGAAAATTCCAGATGACAGGGACGCTTCCATTAGACTTGGCCGTGCGCTCTTGATGAATAAGGATTACGCAAAAGCAAAAAAGATCTTTAAGCAAATACTCGACGCAGACCCCATTAACAAAATCGCCCAAAAAAACTATAAACTCGCAGCTGAAAAAAAAGACGACGTCGCAGGAAAAGATATTGCAAAACTCACAAAAGCCTACATTAAAGAGCCAGGAACAACTGTTCAGATTGAATTAAAAACCGAGAAAAAGTATTTAAAGAGTCTTGAAATTGGCCAAGAGCTAGGTTTAAGAATTAACAAAACAAAATTGAATTTTATAGATACTGAAAAGGATAGAGATCTTGGAGAAATTAAAGACGAAACAAGCGTCATTGTCTTTAAAGCAAAACAAGACAATAAACACGTTACTGCCAAAGTTATAAAAATAAAAGATGAAAGCGTTGTTATCGCGCTTCAGAGCAAATTTCCAATCTTCAGGTCAGAAAAACAAATAGAAAAACCTTTTATGAAAAGGGATGTTCTAGACGAACCTGAATTAGACGTTACCGAAACCGAAAGTATCGATATAGAAGAAGAATAATTTACACTAAATCATCCGCTTCAAGCACTATTTCTTTAGCTGGGGTATGTTTTTCCTCAACTTCTTCATTTGTAGGCTGTGGTTTTTCGGCTTCAGATTTCTTATAAATTGACGGTTTATTCTCTCTTTTGTAACTCTGGGTAGGTTTTCTGCTCTTTTCAGGTGCTTTTTCTCTTTCTTCGGTCTTGGTAGGCTTTTCTTGCGGGGATTCCTTAACTTTAGCCGGTAACTCTGCTTTTGCAGGCACTTGTTTAGAAGGTGCTTGTCTTGTTGACGCTTGTTTAGTAGGTTCTTGCTTAACAGGTGCTTGGGGCTTCTCTGGCTCTGCTTTTCTTCCAAAACCTTCAATAATATCGATTGTTGCAAATGGTGAATCCAGCTTGTTCTTGGGTACAAATGCTGTCGCCTGACTATTTAATTCTGCACCTTGAAAATCGGCAGCGGTGTCTAATACTTTGTACGACCCTCTGTCGGTTAATAAGTACCACTCCCCTTCTTTCTTTGTCATTATGCCCTCAACTTTTTCTCTCTCAACGCGCTCGATCTGCTTAAAAAGCTTTTTTCCGTCTTCTTCAATCTGTTTTAAAGTGTCGCCAAAAACCAATTTTGTTTTTGCAGCATAATTTGATGGAACTTCTATCTTAGTACCGTCTTGAGCCACCATATATTTTCCATCATAAACTCCGACCATTCCCTCAACTTGAGTATAATCTGGTCTCAGATACTCATGTTCTAATTTTTCTAAACTTTTTCTGGCTGAAATTAATAATGACTCAACTTGAGCTAGTTTTTTCTTTAGCTCGTCTAAATGGTTTTGTGCTTGAGGATTCATATTTGGTCTCCTTTTTCTAAATTTGTATTTTCATCTCCCTCTCTCTTATATTCAAGCGCAATTGCCATACCTTTGTCAAATTTCGTGTCTACCCATTTTCTTGTTTTCTCTTCGACATACTCTTTGTCAACTCCGTATTTCTGCCTACTTAAAGCCAATGCTTTTTCTCTATTGCTTGTAATAGGGGCTATAGCTTCGTCTTTTACCCACGGTAGTAGTATTCTCCCTGAAAATGGTATAGAGGTCATACCATTTATCATAAGTTTTATATACATTTCGAATCTTTCCAGCGAAATAATGTCCTCTGCGGTAAAGTATGGGGCAAATTCGTTCGCAAGCGCCTTTGCGTCAGGCGCACCTAGTGAAAATGTAGCGATAGTACCAACGTTACCGTAAACAGCCTTGAGCAGCTCCTCAGGGAGCTGTGCGGTAAACTGATGAGTTAGATACAACCCCAATTTATATTTTCTCGATTCAGAAAGAATTTCTTCAAAACTGCCTGTGGCAAAATTCTGAAACTCGTCAACATAGAGATAAAAAGGTCTTCTCTTTTCATATGGTATGTTTGCACGCTGAAGTGCGTAAAATTGAATTCTCGAAACTAAGAGTGCACCAAGCAAGTTAGCGTTATCTGCACCAATTTTTCCTTTTGAAAGGTTTATTAAAAGTATTTTTCCATTGTTCATCGCGTCGCTGATATCCAAAGTAGATTTTTTCTGACCAAGAATATTTCTGATTGTGCTTGAAGCTAAAAATCTGTTTACTTTATTTTGAATAGGTGCAATTGCCTCGGTGACGAGTTTTTGGTTGCCCTTCATCTGTTTGAATTCTTCATTCCAAAATCTTTTAACAACAGGGTCTTTTACTTGGTGAAGTATAAAGTTTTGATAATTTTGGTCCTCTAGAAGTCTTGTAATACCAAGCATCGTGGTTCCGGGTACTTCAAGTAGCGTTAAAATCGCGTAGTTAAGAAGGTACTCTAATCTGGGTCCCCAAGAAAAATCAAAGTGCTGTTTTATAGCTGACAACAGCCCAGAAGCTAAAAGATTTTTCTGCGACGCGTCATCAATCTGCAACAAATTTAAGCCTATCGGACGGTCGGTATCTGAGGGATCGAAATATATTACATCATCAATCCTCTCATCAGGAATCCTATTTAACACTTTGTCGATAGTTTCTCCATGCGGATCTAAAATTCCAACTCCGTAACCGTTTTTAATGTCTTGCGCGATCATTCCTTCAAAAAGAGTTGATTTTCCAGTACCTGACTTCCCTATCACATACATGTGTCGTAAGCGGTCATCGCCCTCAGTAATTCCAAAACGAGTTTTTTCACTTCTAAAAACTGTTTCACCAATATAAACGCAATCTTTCGTTGGTAAACTTGCAGGAGGTTCTGTTTTTCTTGAGTAGACCCAAGATATATTTGGCGTAATAATATTTGCCGATGGTAAATGGTAGATTGTGCCAAGTTCATCAGTATTCAGTACAAAAGCATTTTCTGGTTCAAACGTTCTATTTTTAATTTTTTCTAAGTGTGAGCTTTTATTTACAATCAACTTTGATTTAAATGAATTAATCGTCGTTGTCGATATTTGTTGATATGTCGCCAACAATGACCTTAGCCTGTTTTCTGCCTGATCGAGCGTCTTTGCAGCTGACACAACGCGGATTTCTACTTCAAAACCCATACGCGAAAGTTTATCCTCGATTGCCTTTATTTGAGTATCTTGTGTTTGAGTAAGCCTAACAACCTCTTTTTGAGGTTTACTCGCATAAGTATCCAGCTCTTTATATCTAAACATGCCTGTAAATATTCCACCCGCGATTCCTATCGCCTCAGTACTAGCTGCTTTTAAAGTAGTGCTCAATAGTGACGCATTTTTTTGAACGTCTAAACCTAATCTGACGTTGTTTACATATTTATGTCCTTCTTCCTGCCATGTGTCTCCGATTGGTTTGACAAGGTACTGCAGCAGTATTGTCTCATCGTTTGTAACTTGAGAAAGTACAGACGTGATCGACGATAATGGGTCAACTTCAAGGTCTCTATACGACTTTATCGGAAAATAATTTGGCTTAGTAAGACCTAAGGTTGCAATCTCATAAACTGAGTTTTCAAAGTCTAGCTGACCTACGTAATCCTGTACTACTTTTATCTGGGCTGATGGGTACTGAGCGTAAACCTGCCCCTCGATATACTTAATTATATTTGTTGGTACTGCAATGTAAAAACGAAGCCCCAACTCTTTACTAGCAACAATTTCAAACGAAAAATGCTCTTGATGACCGGCGTCTTCACGAAGCAACCCATGCAGCGACGCAAACATATTTTCTGCAGCAAGAGACGAGGCATGAATATCTGCGTCTGTTTCAACTGCCTTTAGTATGTTGATTTCTAAAATTTCGAGTTTTGATCCTGTAGACGATTCGGAATGCGAAGCACTTACTGTTCTTTTAAAAACAATAAATATTGCAAATAAAACTAAAAATATTCCTAATGTTAATAATAATATATTCATAATCTCACTATCTAAATCCTAAATCTGGTTTTAGACAACACAACACCCGCCCTAATATGGAGCGGGTGCTGGAAAGGAGAGAGACATGTATCAAAATTATCTTACATCGATATTGTAAAGTCAATCCCGAGGATAACTGTTACATCTGAACGAGATATTTCACTCTCATTAAACTCTCCAGCATCAGAATCCAGTAATACTTCTTCTATGTTAAATACGTTCATTAAAGTTCTTGTTGTTTCAGAAGTCAGATCGTCTGTAATAATTACACCTTTTTCTCTTGTTGATGACGCGTTACCAACCGATACTATCCTACCGCTAAGGTTTTTAACAACTCTGGCACCCAATGTTGCAACTCCAGAAGAATCAGAAGCATTTAATATGGAGATGCTCTTCTCCTCTCTAGATAACTCAGTATCAAAGGTAATATCCATAAATTCTTCGTCTAAGAGAAGCGGGTTTTCACTGTAAGAAATGCTATATTCCTTTGTTATGACGCGGTCGCGAGGAAGTGACATGGCGAAAGAATAAGCGTCAAATAACTCCCTAAGCGACATATTTGTTTTTATGGAGTCCTTAATTAGAAATAACTCGCTTTCTATCGCTTTCGCCTGTAACTCACCATTCAAAACACCGTCTATCAAAGGGGCGGTTCTCTCTTCAACGAGCACATAACGATCAACTGGGTACGCCATTAGCTTAAAAAGTGAGTCAACGGCGACTTTAGCACCGACACATAACTCGCTATTATCCATCTTCCCAATCGCCAATATGTTGCTAAATGGTTCAACCCCAAATCTTCCGGGTACATCAATTTCCAAATTTAGAGGAATGTTATATTTCACTAGTTTTTGTGTACTTTTATCAAAAACTAACATTTCTACACGTTTTGTTTTTAACGGCTCATCTTGAAAATTATCTACTTCTAAATATGCGACTGTAAATATTTCATGGTCTAATATGTTGTAACTTGACGGGGAAAATGCTGATGCTAATTCGGAATTTAGTCTTTTATAAATAAAATATCCGCTTAAAAAAGTTGCTGCGACCATAAACAAAATAGTTACTACTGCAACTTTTCTAACTTTTTGCATTTTTTTCTCAATGCGTTTGTTAACGGGTTTTTTAGATTTTTTTCGGGCAGAACCTCTTGGCATCTATTTTGATTGTATCAACTTTTGTTCCTATTTTGAATAAACTCTTCTAAATTCTTCGGGCAATGGCGACTCTAATGATATTCTCTCCTTAGTAACTGGGTGATCAAATGATAATTTCCACGCATGAAGCATCATTCTTTTAAAAATGTCGAAAGTGGCTAAATATCTTTTTTTACCTATATAAACCGGATCCCCCATTATAGGGTGGCTTAACGCCGATAAATGTACTCTTATTTGGTGAGTTCTTCCTGTTAAAGGTTTAGCAATAACTACAGTCATATCAAGCTCTCCGCTCTTGTAGTTACCTACTGTCTCAAAGTTTGTTAGCGCAAATCTACCGTCTTTAATAACTGCCATTCTAAGTCTATTTTTTGGGTCTCTTCCTAGAGGCGCCTTTACTGTAATAAGTTTTTCTTCTAATAACCCGTAAACAACTGCAATGTACTCCTTACTCACACTTCGCGTTTTGAATTGCTCTTTTAGCGCAAAAAAGGCGTTTTCATTTTTTGCGATTGCGAGTAACCCGGAAGTGTCTTTATCTAGTCTGTGTACTACTCCAGATCTTTTTACATATTCCGAGTCCGCGTTTAAATCAATCTTTAAATATTCATTCAAAAAGTTTTGAATTGTGTTTTCTGGTGATGTTTCTGAGATGTTAACAACTACACCTGTAGGTTTATCAATTATTAAAACGTCGTCGTCTTCGAAAATAACAGGGTATTTATTCGTTGTTGAAGACATATTTTTTCACAGCTAAGACTACATCATCTGGCGTAATATTAGACTTTACTAGAAAATCTTTAATACCCAAATTCAGGCAAGTCTCTCTTATTCTGCTGTCTTCTAAATTAGTGAGAATAATTATTGGTTTATCTTTTTTAGCTGGTGATACACGCATGCGCTTGAGAAGCTCAATGCCATCAAGCCTTGGCAACATAATGTCTAATAAAAGTACGTCCCAGTCGGAATTCATCACCACCTCATAGCCCTGCTTACCATCCCCCACTTGTATTACTTCGTAACCCTCTTCTGTAAGAATATCAGCGTACATTGTGCGAATATTTGTTTCGTCTTCAATTAGTAAAATCTTTTTACTCATTTTTTAATAAATCACAAATTAATAAAAATACACCGGCCGTGATTAACGTATCGGCAGTATTAAAGGAGAACAGCCCAAAAAAATTCAAGTGATCTTGGACACAATTATACACTACCCTCTCAACTAAATTCTGTAAACCTCCTGCAGTAATAAGTGTCAACGCCACTACTGAAAGAGTGGTTTGTCGCTTTTTTAATATATAGAGAAAAAGTACAAAAACTGCTAGAACACAGATAGCGAGAAAATATTTAAATGGTAAAAAAGAATAAAATAAATAGGTACAGTTTACTGTAGACACTTTATTGAGTTTCTTTTGTTGAGCATTCGAGACACGTAACTGCTTCTGGGTAAGCCTCTAATCTTGCTTTATCAATAGGGCTACCGCAAATCTCGCATAGTCCGTATTTGCCTTCTTCAATCTTATCTAGTGCGTTATCGACTTCTTTGCTCATGTTTAATACATTCTTTTTCTTGATTTCAATTTCTGTTTTCGCAAGATCTTCTAGTATTGCCTCGTCAATATCCTCTGCATTGCCAGAGTCTCTACCCTCTTGAAGGTATGGGTCATCTTCGATTAACTTCTTTTGCTCAGATTTAAGTCTTTTACTCTTGTTTTTCAGAAAGTCTTTAATTTTTTGAATGAAGTCTAAACTGATTTTATTATTTGTCATGTTTCTTTTTGTTCTAAATACAAGTACAGCCATACTGATTGTAATCAATAAGAAGTAAAATATCAAATAAAGTTTTTCTGAATAAAAAAACTGCCCCACGATTGATGTCATCAACAAAAACAATGAAAATAGTAAACCTGACAGCATCTTACTTCTGCGTATAAAAAGGGTAAAGTAAGCAATAACGTATAAGATTAATGCAATTAATCTCACGTGGTTTAAATCTACTAATAAAATTTGTATGTATTTATAGCCAAAAAAACTGAAGAGTAATAATGAAAATATGTCTAGTAGTCTGTACACTGACCATTTCCAAACCTTGCTTACAATCTTAATAATTAAAATCGAAATAAGGGTAAATCCAACAATCAGCATTTCTTCCTTATGGCCTCTTAGAAAAAGCCTGTATGGGGCGTAATAATTAAATATTATTGTGCCTCCAAAAGAAAGTCCTAGTAGAGAAAACAGCAAGTCAAAAACCTTTTCGTTATCAAAACCATCTTTTGTTGCTTCATGCCACACAAAAAAGATAACGACAAGAACAACTAGTGCTATTACAAAATAAATAGTTGGAAAACTCAAAAAACCAAGATTTATATTTTGCGGTAATGTCATAACCGTTGTGAACTACTATGCTTTTGAAACATACTCGCCAGTTCTTGTATTCATTTTAATCTTTTCACCTGATTTAATAAATGTTGGAACTTTTACTACAGCGCCGTTGTTGAGTGTGGCGTCTTTAAATACACTGGACACAGTGTTTCCTTTAAAACCCGGTGTAGTTTCTGCTACCTCAAAGATCATCGTATTTGGTAATTCCAAAGATACCGGATTACCTTCAAAGTACATTATTTGCGCGTTTTCTCCGGAAAGTAAAAATTTAGTGCTATCACCAACCCTATCCTTAGTCATCATAAACTGCTCGTAAGTGTCGGGGTCCATAAAATGGTAACCGTTATCTTCATAGAGATACTGCGCGTTTTTTCTCATCACATCAGCGTCTTCAACTCTTGACGTCGATTGGTATCGTTTTTCTAGCACTTGGTCCGTTAGCAAATTTCTTGCCTTAACCTTAACTGTTGCGCCTCCCCTAGCGGTTTTTGTATGCTCATATTTTTCAACCAAAAATGGGTACCCCTCGTCTTTAAATATTGAACCTGTTTTTAATTCAGAAGCTAGCATAGCGCTCGTATTATACCAAAAGTATCAGTTTTAACTAAAATTTCTTAACTGATCTTATTCTAACAAACTTACTAAATTCCTTTATTACATCAAGGTTTCCGAATTTCTTTTTGACTAATTCAACGCCACCCGTGTCTTTTCTTATATCAATTATTAGTACGCCACCCTTTTTTAATTTTGCGTATGCCTCATTTAGATAAATCTCGACTGGGTAATGAAACCCCCAAGAAATTAAAGAAATAATTAGGTCGAAATTTGTCTTAAATTTAATTTTATTATTTGCAGTAGCTTCTTGAGTGTGGATGCTTGCGCTTGCGACCCCGTTAATTTCTAATATTTTTCTTGCTAAATCAAGCGAGTTGTAAAACGATGCTCTCTTTTCGAACTTATAAAATACTTTTTTGTCAACGAGTGTCTTATCTAACAAGTAAACGTTAATTTTATTTTTATAATAATTACTTATCATGACGTCAATTCCTGCTACACCACAACCAATATCTAGGATCGAATCGATAGTTTTTGGAAGATATTTTTTAATTAACGAAATTTCACCGTTCATATCTTTTACAAACGCGGACTTAACCTGACTG
This sequence comes from uncultured candidate division WWE3 bacterium, assembly GCA_963765125.1. Lineage (GTDB taxonomy): Bacteria > Patescibacteriota > WWE3 > UBA101185 > UBA10185 > CAVXUZ01. The sequence continues at coordinate 40,227 of CAVXUZ010000005.1, read as the reverse complement.
CTGTAAAAAATACTTTTTAGTTCGACGCTAAGTTTGTAGAGGTGTGAGAAGCTTAAAGCTCCAAAATACGTGAGAAGCGAAAAAAAGGGTTCGTTTAAATGATAGCCCGTTCTTTGATACAAAATGTATTTTACTGCACTATTTGGTAATTTTATTTCAAGCACCCTGTTGGTGCCGTGAGTGGGAGTCGAACCCACACAGGCTTAAGGCCCAGTGGTTTTTGAGACCACCGCGTATACCATTCCGCCACCACGGCAAAACTTTACAAATATAGTGTGAATTTTACCACAATTAAATTACGGAAATCATTAAAATACTAGGATTCTTGCTGGTTTTCTGCTTTTGAGACTTCAAAGAACTTAGTTCGATCGGGCCTGAAGTAAAGGTCTATTTCGCCAGTGGGACCGTTTCTGTGCTTTGCAATAATTAATTTGCCGTTTTCACGGTCTTCATCGTCTGGTCTATACAAAAACAACACAATGTCTGCATCTTGTTCGATAGAACCCGAATCGCGTAAGTCAGATAATTGCGGTCGTTTATCACCACCACGTTGCTCAACTGCACGCGATAGCTGGGAGAGTGCCAACACAGGGACTTTAAGCTCTCTTGCTAGGTTTTTTAGTGATTGCGAAATATCAGAAACCTCCTGTACTCTGCTCTCTTGTCGTCTACCTTTAACCAACTGCAAGTAATCGACTACGATAAGCCCAATATTCTGGTCTAACATCAATCTTCTTGCCTTTGTTCTCATTTCTAAAACACTTTGTCCAGGAGTATCGTCAATTGAGATCGGCGCGTCTGCGAGCTCACCTGCTGCTATTCCGTATTTTTCAAAATCCTCTGCTTCTAGGTTTCCTGTGGTAATACGCCAGTTATCTATATCCCCCTGTGATGAAATCATTCTGTCTACTATCGACTCTCTTCCCATCTCTAATGAGAATATTGCTACGCCTATGCCGTGATTAACGGCTGCGTGTTGTGCTATGTTTATTGCTAAAGATGATTTTCCTACGGAGGGTCTTGCGGCTAAAATAATGAGGTCCTCGTCTTGTAGACCAGATAGCATTCTATCTAGAGATTTTATTCCGGTGGGAACACCCCTCAACGCACCTTTAGTCTTAGATAACTCGTCGAGTCTCTCAAAAGTAACCTCTAAAGTTTCTTTTATAGGTATAAAATCTTGGTGAACCTTGTCTTTAGAGACAGAGTAAAGTAGTTGTTCAGACTCGTCTAATAACCTATCAATATCAGGTTCTTCAAAAACCATTTCACCAATTCTTGCTGCAGATGAGAGCAGGAGACGTTTAATTGCCTCGTCTCTTATAATCTGTGCGTAATGCTCAACATTTGCTGCAGTCGGAACACTATTCACTAGCTCCGTAAGGTAAGTTACTCCCCCGGTATTTTCTAACTCCTTCATCTTTCGTAATTCTCCAGGAACAGTTATTAAATCTGCGGGTTCTCGTTTTTCGTAAAGATTAATTATTGCGTCATAGATTTTTTCATGTGCTGATTTATAGAAGTGGCTTGGTCTTAAAAACTCAACAACCTTAACAATTGCGTCTTTATCGATTAAAAGAGCGCCGAGAACAGATTTTTCTGCCTCAAGATCGTGCGGCGGTACGTGCGATTTAATATTTGTCGTATTATCTTGTGCCATAGTTCAATGAGCAGGTTAATGTTGGGGGCTCAGTAAGTATACTTCACTTTCCTCTGGAATGTCATTTCTTGTCAAAAATCTCAGCTTGTCTGCCTCTTTAAGACCATTTCCTTCTGCACCGTACTCTTCTAAAAATGCTTTCACGTCTTGAAGTTTTTGAGGAAGTTTTAAATCTTCTGTTTGAAAATGCATTGGTATGATTATTGAGGGTTCAACTTGTGAGATTACTTTTAAGGCAGTTCTTGCGTCGATGGTGTAACTACCACCAACAGGAATCATAAGAATATCAACGTTAGTAATCTTCTCAAGAGTTTCGCGTGTAAGTTCATGCCCCAAGTCACCCAAATGTAAAATACTAAAATCATCCATTAGAATTTGGTAGATGATGTTCTCCCCTCTCTCTGCACCTTTAGCGTCATCGTGAAAAGTTTTCATACCGTAAACAAATGTGTCTGATATCTCATATTCGCCAGCGCTATTTATTACAAACTTATAATCGGTTACGGCTTCTAAGCTTTTTTGATCATCGCGATCGTGCGTTAATAAAACAACGTCCGCTGAAACTTTTGGCATTTTATAGCCAACTGTATCTGGGTTATAAGGATCTATAACGATACTAAGGCTTTTTCCCTTAATTTTAAAGCAAGAATGACCAATTAACGTAATTTCCATAGGCATATATTAACAAAGATCATTCACGAATAGTAGTGGATTTCTGAGTTGATTTTAGGGCTTGACCTAATGGCTCACAGGCTTCTATAATCACAACATCATGACTAACATGAAAAAATACACAAATTATTATCACTGCGTTTGGCACTTTAGATGCCAAATATTTGGTGCTTGACCTTGTGTATTTAGATTTGTCCTTTAAATGCTCGGAGTCAGGCTCCGAGTTTTTTTAAATTCCAATTAAAACTCAATAATACAGCCTGTAAAAAGGAGATGCGGTATGAACAAAATAACGTGTATTTTTTGTGGTTTTACGTATTTTGATGGCGAGTATCATCTAAAAGATTGCCTTGCTTATCAAAAATACATTAAAAAGCTTAAAAGAAAGTCACGTACAAAGACTAGCATTGCAGTAAGCCCTCACGATAAAGCGACCTGTTAATGTTAATGGCTAAACCTAAGTGGGTGCGTAAGGGCAAGAATAATAAATTATTATTCTTGCCCTAAAATCTTAAGATTAGCAATTCGACCTTTAAACATTTCACGCTTTAGACAAACACCATTTTAAGCTATTATTAAAAAGATGAATTATAGACTGCCCAAATCTAAAAAAGTCCCCTACCTTCTTGCAGTTCTTTTTTCAACGTTTATTTGGGCTGCGGCTACACCAATCATTAAAATAACGCTAGATACCGTACCTCCTATGACGTTTTTACTTTTTAGGTTGACGATTGTTTGCGTTATTCTTCTCCCATATACGATTACTATGCTGAGACGCATACCGATTTACAAAGATGATTTAATCAAAATTATTATTCTAGGCGTAGCATCGCAAAGCAGTCTCGTTTTAATATTTTTTGGTCTTAGGTTTACAACAGCCATGGATGGCGTAATTATTTCACTTCTTGGACCTATACTTTCAGTACTAGCTGGTCATTACTTTTACCATGAAAAAATTGATTGGCACGTCAAAGCTGGGCTATGGCTCGCAACTCTTGGAACCGTCTTTGTGACACTCGAACCTCTAATGAACCCATCTGAGTTTTCTACAACAACCGAATTAAGACTTGTTGGAAATATTCTCATTGCATTAAGTAGTCTTTCATTCCTACTCTATGTAATTTGGTCAAAAATTATTGATGGGCAAAGTACCAAAGAAATTAAAAGAACCCTCGGCTTAATCCATATGAAACCTATGCACCATAAGTACCCTACTATCTTTGTTTCGGTCATTTCTTTTTACATAGGTCTGGCTACGTTCATTCCTATGGCGATAATTGAAAGTACAGGTTTTTTTGGTGACTTCTATTTTAACTTCCAAGCTTTAACCCTCACTCCAATTCTAGGAATACTCTTTATGGCAATTTTTTCATCGATTATCGCTTACACCCTTTTTGAGTGGAGTTTAAAAGAGGTAGAAGTCAAAGATACCGCGATTTTGAGCTATTTAAGCCCGCTTATGACCTTTCCATTTGCCTACGCCATCTTAGGGGAGGTACCAAACGCGTATATGCTCACTGGCGGTGCGCTGATTGCAATTGGCGTAGTGATTGCTGAAATAAAAAAAAGTTGATATACTCCTCTACGTTATGAAAGATGGAATTCACCCAAAAGTAAATAAAGAGGCCGTTGTTACCTGCGCTTGTGGTAATAAATTCACCACGTTTTCAACAAAAGACACGATTTCGGTCGAAATCTGCAGTGCGTGTCATCCTTTCTACACTGGTCAACAAAAGTTTGTCGATACTGAAGGAAGAATTGACAAATTCATCAAAAAGCAAAAAATCGCTACCGAAAAGAAACAAGCTGCGCAAGATATTAAAAAAGCAAAAGACTCAAGAGCTACTAAAACAGTAGAAAAAGCAGCAAGTGGCCAACCCACACTCAAAGATCTCCTAGAACAAGCAAGAAATCAAACTGCTTAGATTATTCCATTATTTTATTTTATTCTCTTTAAAGGTTAAGATTATTTTGTATGGATTACGTAAAACAAAGCATCACTTCAGAGATTGAAAAGCTTAATACCGCGCTTCAAGAAAATAACCAGCTTTTACAAGACCCAGAAATGTCACAACTTGCCAAAGAAGAGATAGAAAAGATTAAATCTCAAATCTCAGACCTTGAAAAATCGCTTAATTCTCTAGACACAAATTTTGACGAGACTGCATCAGACCAAAGTGATGATGGTGCAGTAATTGACCCAAATTTAGCGATTATCGAAATTCGTGCTGGAACAGGAGGCGACGAGGCTGGTCTTTTTGCTGGTGATCTTTACAGAATGTATTTACGCTACGCAGAGGTTAAGGGTTACAGAGTTGAAGAATATTTTAGGTCTGAAAACATTTCTGGTGGAATAAAAACAGTAACTGCTGAAATAAAAGGTCGTGGAATATTTAAACTTCTTCAAAATGAATCTGGGGTACATAGAGTACAAAGAGTACCTGTTACTGAGTCTGGAGGCAGAATACACACATCCACAGCAACGGTTGCTGTACTCCCACACATTAAACACGTCGACTTTGAAATCAGACCTGAAGATTTACAATGGGATTTTTTTCGTTCAGGTGGTAAGGGTGGACAAAATGTAAACAAAGTTTCTACTGCCGTTAGGCTCACCCACGTTCCAACACAAGTGGTAGTCGAATGCCAAGAAGAACGAACACAGGGTAAAAATAGAGAGAAAGCTTTAGGTATTTTACAGTCACGCCTTTACACAGCAATGCAAGAACAGCAAGTAAAAAACCTATCTGGTCTAAGAACCGCACAAGTAGGTTCAGGAGATCGTTCAGAAAAAATACGAACTTACAATTTTCCTCAAGACAGAATTACCGACCACAGACTTAAGCTGTCGTGGCACAATTTAGCTGCAATTATGAACGGCGAAATAGATGATATTTTGACTAGTTTTCAGGCGCCTCATCAAGAGTAACCTGCATTGTTTCTTGTTGGCCACTACGATCAACTACAATCTCTACCCTATCTCCAACTTTTCTTTTAGCAATTTCACGCGAGAGCAAATACTCTGAATTAACATCATTTCCATCAAATTTCACTATAATATCTCCTCTTTTCAAGCCAGCCTTTTCTGCAGGAGACTCTGGTATGACTCTTGAGATAAAAGCGCCTTCTGGTAAGCGCCTGAGAGCTGCTAGCTCCTTTGTAATAGCCGTATAAGTTATACCTAGGTATGGTCTGATGATTCTTCCTTCTTTTTCGAATATTTCAAGCAGTGGTTTTAACGTATTTACTGGAACTGCAAAACTTATGTTATCAGCACCAATTGTCGTTGCCACATTAATCCCAACAACCTGACCTGCAAGATTAAGCAAAGGTCCGCCTGAATTTCCTGGGTTTAACGCGGCGTCAGTTTGTATGGCGTTTTCTTGCAACGTTCCCCTACTCCCGAATCCGGCTGAAGCATAAAATTCTCTTCCTACACCAGAAATAACACCCATGGTAACTGTGTTTTGGTATCGACCTAAAGCGTTGCCGATCGCAATAGCTTTTTGGCCTACTTTCAACGTGTCTGAATCACCAAGCTCAACAACTGGAAGATCACGTGCAGTAATTTCAAGGATTGCTAAGTCAGATATTGTATCTAAATGAATTTTTTCGACATTGTAAGTTTCACCATTTTTCAAAACCACTGAGTACTCCCCTCTTGTATTGTTTACGACATGGCTGTTTGTAACAATTAATCCGTTGGGGCTAACAATAAAACCTGTACCAATCCCCGATTCGTTTTGCGAAGGCCCATTAAAAAAATCAAATTCGATTGTTTTTACTACTATAGACACAACGGCAGGCGACACGCTTTCGACAGCGTCGATCGTGGCTGATTCTTCTTCTATAACACCACCGTTTGTGATCTTTTTAAGTTCTGCGTATCTGTTTTTTTTGAATAGATCTCCACTCAAAAACTTTTCAATAATATTTTTATTCTGTGAGGATTGTGGTTTATTGTCGCTTTTACCAAGACCGGATTTATCTACTAAAGAAAACGAGAAGTACAATACACCGACTATAAATACTAACCAGATGATAAAAAATAGTGTTCTTGTAAATTTAATGTTTTTCATAATTAGTGAATGTTTAAATGTTAATTACCGAAACTGAGAAATTACTTAAATTCGATAGTATTATACAGCAATCTAAATTTCTTTTGCTAGTTCGAGAGCTTTGTTTAATTGCGTGTCTATTCCACCTTCGATATCTTCTTTTGATATTTCAACCTTCACATCGGGCTCGATTCCTACCTTATGAACCCAATCTTTTGATGGGGTAAGCCATTTTCCAGTCGTGATATGTATACCTGAACCGTCATTAAAATCTCTGGCGTCTTGAATTGTGCCTTTTCCAAATGATTTCATTCCTACCAAAACTGCATCAAAATTATCTTTCATTGCCGCTGCGAGAATTTCTGACGCTGACGCGCTACCTTCATCAATCAATACAAATACTCTGGGTACATCCTCAAAAGCGCCATTCTTTTTTGGTGATCTTAATGGAACTTCGCTGCCTGTTGCTGATTGCTGAATAACAACCACTTTGTTGCTAAAAAAGTCTCCGGCGATGTAGACTGGGCTCATCATGTAACCTCCTGGGTTACCTCTCAGATCAAGTATAATCGCGTCTAGCTGAGTCATCTGCTCTCCAATTGCTTTTACTACTTTATCCCACTCGTTGTCGGTTTCTTGACCAAATCTACTAATTCTAATGTAAGCGGTTCCGTCTCCTTTATCTTCCCAAAGTACGCTGTCTACTTTAATAACACCTCGTGTGATTTTGTACTCCTTTGCGTCTTCACCCTCTCTACCGATCAGAAGCGTGATTGTTGTTCCCGCGTCCCCTCTAATTTTTAGGACTGCCTCGGTGACAGTTATACCCGCAGTGCTTTCGCCTTCAATTTCGAATATTACATCACCAGCCCTAATACCCATCTCTTTTGCAGGAGAACCGTCTAGTGGAGCGACAATAATAAGCTGATTTTCTCTCAACGCTAACTCCGCCCCAATCCCTTGGTACGAGCTGTTAATTGAGTCGTTTACCGCTTCGTTCATATCAGGGGGTAAAAACGCTGAATACGGGTCTCCTAAAGACTCGACAACGCCTTTCATAGCGCCGTAAAGCATTATTTGTGGATCAACTGGGCGCTCTAAGTAGTCTCGATTTACTAGGTTCCAAACTTCCCAGAAAAGAGCGAAGTCGATAGTTTTATCTCCTACGTTCTTATTTATAATGTTAATCTCGGGAGGGTTCTTTTTAATCTCAACGTCGTAACCTCTTTTACCAAAGTAAAATCCGCCATAAAAAAAGCTGACGCTTACAAGTACAAGTATTAATAATCTTTGAAATTTATCTCTTCCTGACATAACGGTTAAATGCTATTCGATAACAAAAACGTTTGGGGGGAACACTTCTACAATCTCATCCCTGTCATCCAACTTAACAAATATACTAAATTTTGAAACTCTGTCAACCACACCGTATTTACCAAAATACATTGACTTTAGAATCTGCACACGCATTCCCTTTTTTACGTTCTTTAGTACTGAGCCTACTTGCGCAGTTGACTCCATTTGAACGTCGGGAGGAACAGGCACTTGCAGAACGTTTCTTTTAGCAAAGAAAAATACGTAGCGGTTTGAAATATTATTTATAAATTCAAATACATAATCTGGTGTTGCTATTTCACCAAACCCAGAAAATAAACCTAAACCAATGTTGTTAGCAACAGCATAGTCGTAGACTTCTTTGTCGGCACTTCCTGCTAAAACTACACCGACGTTTAACTCCTTCGCCATTTTAATAATGTCCATACTTATCGTGTGCCCTACATAAACTATTTTTCCGTTTGTCGATTTCATGTAGTTGTGAAAATATTGCGCAGCAAGAATTTCTGAAGGATTAGGAAACACAATTAATTCTCCAGCAATGTCATTTTTTGTTGTTATAGGAACGTGCAGATCGATTGCCTGCGTTTTAATTAACACCGATTTATTATCAACTACGTCTGTTACCTCACCCCAAACTCCTGGGAGTAGCCAGTAGTCGGTTGGCTCTGACCTGAAAAAATATTGCTGGCCAATCTTTTCTAGGTATCCGTTAAATGGAGCAAGAAAGCTACCTGAACCCAATTTACCTACAACCATACCCGCGTGGTATGAAGAAAGCTTTTGGGCACTTTTTGCAGGTCTAAATTTATCTCCCAATTCAACTACCTCGTATGAAACTTTGCATGTACCTAGTTTATTAAAAGGCTCAACTGTACTCCCTACCAACACACTTAATTTGCCTTCGCTCGGCATCACGCGCTCTATAAATAGATTCTTCTTGTAGATTAATTTTTTTATAACAGGTATGTACATTAAAGTATCCTCAATGCCTCCCTTATTCCTTTTAGGTTTGTATTTATGTCTATCTGCAGTTGGTTATAATCATAGTGCTGGGGTTCTTGCTTAGCGCGCGTATCTATAATTAAACCTAACTTCCCTCCCCTTGTGGTTTTCTCTACACTATTAAAGTATTTACTCTTTACAATAACTTTTGTATTCATATTTTCTGGCATTGGGACTAAAAATATTTTTCCGGGTTTAATTTCTAAAAGTTGGTTTGAGCCCGATTCATTTTTTATCAAACAAGTCGTCTCTCCCGGGCTGTTAATCAGTGTGCCAAGCGCGATCGGGCTAAACTCTTCGAAATGCTTAGCCATTTCTTTTTTGTATATTTTTAAATGCGCCAAATGCACAAGTTCTGATTTTTTATCAAGATTTAGCGTGTACATACCTGGGTTTGCAATAAAACTCAAAATATAAAGATAGGCGATTTCTTCAAATTCTACGTTTTCAAAGTCAAAAACATCACCCATAAAAACCATTGGTTTTGTTGTCATAATAAGAGTTTTTGTGTCTGTCCTCAGCGCATTAAACATATTCCATATATTAGCTAAGATAAGATTATATTCAGATGGCGTTTCAGGAATAACATTGTTATAAAGAGAAAGATTTAGTAGATAGTTTTTTTCATTTTTTCCGTACTGAAGTTTTTCTATATCATAAGTTGCTGAGTATTTATTGTGGGTGAATACTGTGCTGTCGGTAATACTCACAATTTCGTAGTTTGTAATACCCTTTATCAATTGGTCAAAAAGTATGGAATTATCATAAGGATATTTCGTAGACGGTATTTTAGGAAATCCCGTTGCAATAATCTTTAAACCCTGCGTTATCACTCCCAGCTCTTTTATAATTACATCAATAACATCTGAATAAAAATCATGCTCAGAATAAAAATGAGAATACAGGTTCTCTGAATATGGGTATTTGTAAACGAAACTCGAGGAAATTCCCGAGTCGTCAATATATCTACTTCTGACACACGCTATGCCAAAATTTAGGGACAGTATGGGCATGTAAATATCTTAGCACAAAAAAGGTTTTTCAATGGATACACAATTTATTGAAGTTGCTGATCTGTGTAGGGTAAAAGCGCCATATATCTAGCTCTTTTTACAGCAGTTGCAAGCTTTCTTTGATTGGCTTCTGAAACTCCAGAATATGTGTGATGCATGATTTTTTGTCGGTCTGTTAAAAATCTTTTCAAAACCAATACATCTTTGTAGTCTGGTGTTTTTCCAGTTTCTTCAAAATAAGAAGGTTTGCTTTTTGTTTTTATCTTTTTTGTGTTTTTTACCATATTATTTTTCTTTTTAGACTTACTTATCGTCTGAGTCTAGTCCAAAGTCCTCAGATAAAACCTCATCGAGATTTATATCTTCGTCTTTTAATTCTTTTGGCTCTTCAAACTCTGGCTCATCAGTTGAACCTTCGCCCATTTTCTTGCTTGCAAGTACAATCATTTCGTCTATTACAACTTCTGTCTTGTATCTTTTGTTTCCGTCTCCATCAACCCAATCTCTTGTCTGAAGTCTTCCTTCAACGTACGTCTTTGCACCTTTTGTGAGTAGTTGTGAACAAAGCTCGGCTAATTTATTCCAAGCGACAACGTTATGAAAGTCAGCGGCTTCTTTTTTGACTCCGTCAACAGCCCATTCTCTGTTGGTGGCTAATCCAAAACTTGCTACTGGAGTTCCTTGAGGTGTGTATCTGAGCTCAGGGTCTCTTGTTAAATTTCCTATTAGGATAACTTTATTTACGCTTCTTGCGGACATTTTATTCCTCCATTCAGCTTTTTGCTGTAATTAAATATCTAACCAAAAATTCTTCTAAGTTCAATTTTTTCTTTAGAATTTCGACTTTATCGGCAGAAAGTTCAAAATCGATTACTTCATAAAATCCGTCAGTTTCTTGTCGGATTAAATAAGCGAGCTTTCTTTTACCCCAAAAGTCGCTTTTTAGAACCTTACCACCCAAAGATGATATGGTCTCACTAACTTTTTGTGATACCTCTTTGGCTTTTGGTTCTCCCAAAGTGCCCTTTGTTAAAGTCATTAATTCGTATTGATTCATAAAATCCTCTTTAGCTAACCCATTATATATACCGATTGTTGGCTAGTCTAGCTCCGTTCCTCTAGTAATAATAGAGTGGAAACATTAGGGATAGTACTATAATAAAGCCCTCATTGCAACACTTAGTAACTTTTTAGACATTAAATCTGTACTCTACAACGTCTCCGTTTTGCATCACATATTCTTTGCCCTCTTGGCGGAGTTTACCAACTTCTTTTGCCCTTTTCCAACCCCCTACCTGCTCTAGAACGTCAACAGAAATTACTTCGGCTTTAATAAAACCCCTCTCAAAATCTGTGTGAATAACACCAGCCGCTTGTGGAGCCTTAGTACCCTTTTTAATAGTCCACGCGCGAACCTCTTTTGGACCTGCAGTAAAATAGTCTTGTAACCCCAACAGGTCATAGCTCTTACGAATAACTTGATCAAGACCGCTTTCTTTAATACCCAAATCGCTGAGATAAGCCTCTTTCTCTTCTTCTGAAAACGACGCAAGTTCCGCCTCAGTCTTAGCACAAATATTTATAAACTCACCATCAACCTCGGTAAGTTTATCCTCGTCAACATTTTTAATATAAATTGCAGGTTTTTGAGTAAGTAAACTAAGCTCTTTAACATACTTACTTTCATCGTCAGTAAGCTCTAATTCAGAAATCATACTCCCCTTCTCTATCGTCTCCCTAAGCCTGTTTAAAAAGACGTGGTCATCCTTAAATTTACGTGAATTTAGCCTCGCATCAATAGTTTGCAAATCAGCTAGCATTAATTCTGTTTTGATAAGGTCTATATCTTTGTGAGGCTCCACAGAGCCAGCGCGAATAACATTCTCGTCGGCAAATGCACGGGCAATGTGCAAAATTGCATCCGTCTCCCTAATATGCGAAAGAAACTGATTACCCAAACCTTCGCCTTTGTGCGCACCTTCGACAAGACCTGCGATATCAAAAAACTTCACTACAGCCGGTATAATTTTTTCAGGAAGATTTGGATCGTTATACTCATTTTGAACAATTTTTGCCAAACGCTTTAAACGTGGTTCCGGAACATCGACTACACCAACATTAGGCTCAATCGTTGCAAAAGGGTAATTAGCCGCGAGTGCAGCTTGGCGCTTAAGAAGCGCGTTAAATAACGTGGATTTTCCTACGTTTGGAAGACCTACAATTCCGATAGATAGCGACATATACTGGGTATTCTACGTGTGTAGTGAAAAAAAAGCTACCAAATGGTAGCGAATGGGGTGAGCGTTTCACTTTGTAACACAATGATTACTATAGAAAGGTTCAAGTTGAGTATTTTACTTTGCTCTTTTTTCAAAAAACACAACAATTTTTGCATAAAAAAACGCCCAACTTTTTATAAGTTTGAGCGTTTGTTAGCTATTCAGGCTCTGACTCAAAGGACTTTTCCGTATATTTAATGGCACTATCGATCTTTTTATTACTCTCAGACGTACGAAACTCCCCTAGCTTCTTTTTAAACTCTTCGATCGAAACAACTTCAAGGTTAATTGGATTTCCAAAAAGTGTAGCAAAAATATTGTCGTCTAAACTATAGATATTTACTTCTGCGGATTTTGCACTCTCTGTTGCAACGACAAGTTGATGCTTGTCGCCACTATCCCCAATAACCTTAAAGAGGCGTATCTTGCTGTATAACGGCACGATCATCTACCCTCCAGTCTAGTCGGATAAGCACTAAATTTGAGCACTTGCCTAAAAGCCTGTAGCATTATACCATAGACAAATGGTTATGCAGGCAGAATCATCCGCAGTAAGAGATATACCCATTGAAACCCCAAAGACAGAGGTAAATAAACCTTCGATATTAAAATATGATGATTGGTTATCAAGCGCAGAATTAACTAAAAAAGGCAACGGGTATCCTTTTTATGCAGAATATGTAATTTGTGAAATATCCAAGCTAGCTGGATACGAGGCAAGACAAACTGAGATAAGTGAGGAAGTTCCAGGAGGTGGTGATGTAGCTTTTTTTACCAAAGACGGGAACCACAGAGAGATTTACATCGACGCAAAGATGGTAGGAAAAATTGAGCACGAAGGTTATCACCAAGACCCACAGTTTAAAAATGTTTTTTATCTTACAATAACAAAACCTACTGTAGAGGTGTTTAGAAGTGCATTACCACAAACTCAACAACAGGCTGCAAAAATACTGGAGCTAATTACCAAAGACTACGATAAAAGTCTCCAGTAAAAAAATCTCCGAACGTTTTTTATAGTCCGGAGATTATGTTTTTTCACAACAAATCTAAAGGCCTTCGATGTCTTTCAGCCTCAGAAAAATTCTCTTCACCCTCTTCACAAATCGTATCAAGCAGTGCCTCCTGACTTTTTGTAGCGTTTGGTTTATCTTGCGGCTCTTGACCAGCAACTTTCTGCTGAACAGCTCCCGGGTCAGTGTCTTTTTTACGCGCTTTTAAACTCATTTTTTTACTCCTCTTTGTCGTCATATCTACTAATCCTCTAAATCGTAATAATCCTGCGGAGGTTCAAAGCGCCACCACAACGGCTCAAAGGGGTAAACAATCCTGGGACCAACATCAACTGCTACAAGCATAATAAACACAATGGTATAAACAACAATTGGCACGCCATAGCCCATACCAAGGATCATAAGACTTGTTCCTAAATAAAAACTCGAAATAAGAGAACTCATATAGAAACGCCAATTTCTAATATTCTGGTAACCCCTAAATTCAACTGTATCGAAGCCTGGTCTATTGAGTTCTTTTAATTCCTTAATATCGTACGAAGGAAAAAACGACGATACGATAATCAATGTGATAATTCCTGCTGCCAGCGATAACCAGCCAAATGTGGCTAACTTACCAAAAACGTACGCCACAATTGATGCGTAAAAGATTATCAACATCAATGCTCTCAAAGAAAGTGCGATATACCAACCCTTGCTATAGCGCGATCCCCAGGGCTTTTTAAGCTTTTTTATCTTTTCTAAGTGCTCGAGCTTTTCCCGCTCCATTTCTGCCTCCTTTTTTATAGTTGTTGCTAATATACAGCCCAAATTGTTTACAAGCAAATTAGGGTATAAAAAAAACTCCGAGCAAATAAAAAGGCTTGTTCGGAGTCTTAGTTCAGGCTTTTTAAAAGTCTATTCAATGTCTGCGTTCGTCTGAAAAAGGTTTGCTGGCAAACATAAAACCGTTAAACCAACCTAACAGCAAAAAGCTGATATAGAATAATGTTATACCTCTAATCGGTGCTTCTAAAACAACTGAGCTGTACACATTGTAAAACGAAAAAGCTATGCAAGCTCCACAGAATAGGAAAAAGATAGCTCGCCCGATTATATACGAATCAAAATCGTATTTTTCGTATTTGTCCCATGTTAAGCTATTCACTTCTTCCCGCTTATAAAACGGCAGAACTGACAACATAATAACAAATAAACAGCTTCCTATTATGGCGTAAACAACACCGATGAGATTGAAATGGTTTAATCCATTTACAATAGCACCTACTATAACAAGTTCTAAAGTGAACGCCTTTAAAAACTTCACGACTTTACATCCTATTTTATAAGAACCCCATGGTCTGGTTATATCCTCAACCTCAAGACCGCGAGGTTTCACTACCTTGATAGTTTCCATTTTCTCCTCCTATTGTTTGAAAGTTGAAACGAAATATACTCCTAACGCTAAGTGATTTCAAATTACAACGTGCTTATTTTTTCCCATTCAGCTATTATTAACATGATGCCCAATCATAATAGTAAGCTGCCAATACTGAGTTACGTTTGTTCATTTTTGGTAATATTTTTAGCTTTTACTTTTTTTGTTACAAACGCAGGTGTTACTCCCCCAATAACAACAAGAATTCAAACTCCCTCATCACCAAACGGAAACAATAGCTGGTATAAAACCCCTGTGCAATTTCAACTAGAAGCAACAGACGTTGAAAGCGGTGTTAAAGAAATTAACTATAGAATTGATGGCGGTATTTGGCAGAAAGTATCTTTTAGTAATTCGCTTAATCTTGCACCAAACCCTTCGTTTGAAAACATAGGTAGCACATCTTCTGGCAACGCCGATTGGGATGCAACAATTGTTGATGGTTCGGGCTCATACGCACATGATACAGGAATGGCATACCCAGGATTTGGCGCCGCATCAGCAAGAATTGTAGCTACTGATGGTACTTGGCACGGGATAAATAATAAAAATATGTTTGCTGTCGCTACTCCTTTTGGAAATATGTCGGCGTCTGCTTGGGTTAAAACTGACTCTGTAACCGGTAGCGCAGATTTTAAAGTTTACTCTGTTTCTCAAGATGGGTCTGGTGTTATTTCTTATGTGATGATTGATCAAAGTTCTACATCTTTAACAGGAACAACCGACTGGACACAGTTAAAATCAAACTTTGTGGTTAGCGATCTAAACGCGATTGGGATTTATATAGATATTGGTTTTTCTGGTGGAGGTACGGTTTGGGCTGATGCGGTATCTATTACCGAGTCGATTACTACCGCCAGCACTACATTTTCGGTCAGTACCGATGGCACAAACCACACAGTTGAATATTATAGCGTCGATAATGCTTTAAACTCCGAGGCTCATTCCTGCCCAGCTGTAAATTGCGTAACCTTTAAAATAGACCAAACACCTCCCGGCGGATGGCACGATTCTGGTGCATTTAGAGGCTTTTTGGGCACTAGCTACATGTTGTGGACGTATACAAACGTAAGAGATGAAACTTCAGGTTTGTCAGTATTTTCAGACAAATTTCAAATTAAGACAGAACTACATCCGGAATTTGGTAAATATTCTAATTTCTTAAGTTGTAGTAGTACTTGGCAACCAAATAATTGGATGTTACTTATTACTCCTCCTTTTGTTAACGGAACAAAAGATGTGTATATGCTTGCGCCAAAAACAAGCTTTTGTAATGACAACTGGGCAATCTGTAAACTTGTAAAATTCTATGCAAAAGATATGGCGGGCAATGAATCAACAAAAGATTTTTGCGTTAACGGACCTTGGATAAGTGTAACCGGCGAAGGCATCGTAAGAGCGAACCAAAATATTGATATGCTGGCTGAAGCAGAAGATGACAATACCGATGGTTTAATCGAAGTGGGACAAAACCTTATTGAATTTTTCTCGTCAACGCGCAACTGGGAATCGATCTTTTCTCCTGAACCAGTTACACACGATTACGGCGATCTTTGGAGTCAGGTAGGCAGTGTGAAACAAGAAATTACCAGCGGCTCGCTGTCTACAAGCACAGATGTTTACTATGTTAACGGCGACCTTACTTTAGAATCTGGTGATCTTCCTGGTGGTTTTAGCACCTCTACATTTAACCAAGTTGTATTTGTAAACGGCGACCTCAACATAATGAACGATATTGATATCAGTAATAACTCAACACTGCTTTTTGTTGTTAGCGGTGACGTTGGTGTCTCAAAAAATGTTGCACTTGTTGACGCAGGTATTCTTGCAGATGGTGATGTAAACACTGCGTTTGACCTTGTAGAAGGCGATGCAACACCGGTATTGGTCTTAAGAGGTATATTTTCTGCTAATCAGTTTGTTCTACAACGAACGCTTGTGGGAACTTCTAACTCAGATAATCCTTCTGAAGATTTTCGCTATGAACCAAAATACACAATCCAACAAAAGGACTTTTTTGGTGTTAACGAAGTATCTTGGAAAAATATTGATTAAATCTTACGTTTTACCTTGTAAGTATCTCCGTGGTCTTCTACAACGTAGCCCATCTCGCTCATCTCTCTTCTCATAACGTCGGCTTTATCCCATATTCCTTGTCTTTTATATTCCCATCTGATTTTTGCTAAATTTTGGACTTTATCTGGTATTTGAAAGCCAATATGGTCTTCGATTTTTAAACCTAATATTTCATCCATTTTTAGCAGAGTTAGTACTTTTACTGACTCGTCGAGACTGCTTTTAAGAACTTCCCAAACTATCGCAATCGCTTTTGGCATATTTAAGTCAGAGTTTATTGCCTTTGTAAATTTTTCCATCGTAACTAGGTCTGCCTCTGCGTCATCAGCCTCTCGATAACCTGCAACTAAATCGTACATTTTACTTAAAGAGTTGTGCGAACTTTGGATTGATTCCCAAGTAAAGTTTAAAGACGATCGATAATGCGCCGTCATATAGAAAAACCTTAGATCCATTGCGCTAAAACCTTTTGCCTTCACGTCAGAAAGTGTATAAAAATTACCTAAACTCTTTGCCATCTTTCCTCCGTCTACTTGCAAATGTGTGCCGTGAACCCAGAAGTTTGCAAATTTTTTGTCGGTTGCGCATTCGCTTTGAGCAATTTCGTTTGGGTGATGTATCATTTTATGGTCTTCTCCACCAACGTGGATATCAATAGATTCTGCGAGTTCGTTGATCGCCATTGCACTACACTCTATATGCCAACCAGGAAAACCAACTCCCCAAGGTGAGTCATACTCTTGCCATCTTTTTTTATCGGTTGGTGAAAATTTCCATAAAGCAAAATCTGTAGGATTTCTTTTTTCTACCGTTACTTCTACGCGTGCGCCTTCTTGCACATTTTCTGCGGTTAAACCTGACAACTTTGCCATACTCAGGATACCTTGACGTGTCAAAATAAATACCGTCTGGAGTGTCGTAAGTGTAACCCTTTTGTTCTAAAACTGAAATCAAGTCGATTTGTTCTTTTATATAATCTGTGGCTCTAGTAAATTTATATGGCTTTTTTAGATTTAATTCACTGTAATCATTTTGGAATGATTTTATGTAAAAATCTGCAATTTCTCTGGCACTTTTTCCTTCTTTTTCTGCAGCAATTTCAAGCTTATCTTCACCCTCGTCTGCGTCGTCGGTAAGATGGCCGAGGTCAGTAAAGTTCATAACGTGCCTAACTTTGTGTCCGTTAAAATTGAGAGTTCTTACTAAAACGTCGCTCAAAAAAAACGTTCTAAAATTTCCAATATGTTGGTAATTGTAAACAGTTGGACCGCAGGTATACATCAATACTTCGTCGGCGCTTATTGGTTGAAATTCTTCTTCCTGCTTGGTTAAAGAGTTATAAATACTCAAAGACATATTAGTATTTTAGTGTCTTTTTCTTTTTATGTAAAGGAATTCACAATGCCACATTTTTAGCTAAAAAAAGATCCTGTATGTGGGTTTACAGGATCTTACGGTGATAGCTACCTTGTGTTTGAAAGCTCATCTTTCATCTTTTTCTTATACAACAGCTCTCTTACCAGAAAGTTAAAAGGTACATACAGGATTGTCCAAATTAATACAAAAATTAATGAGTAGGACAAATTGTCGGAACTAAAGTGGTGTACAACTGATACAATTTGCCAAGACAATGCACCCCATCCAAAAACTATTATAAGTGGGGCGGCAACATAAGCAAATGGACGATAAAATAAATACACGCCCCTGATTAGCTCGAGTTGCATTACATAAGCTAGCAGAAACACAACAAGAGCAAACAACACCGTTATAAGTGATGCTTCCCACACACCACCCCTTATCTCAAAAAATAGTGTCTCAGCCATAACAACCTCTCCTTTTCGTTTTTAGTTGGTTGGATTATATCAAATTACAAAGCTACTCGCCCGTCGATTGCTCGACTAAGTGTTATTTCGTCGGCGTACTCAATGTCTCCTCCGACTGGGAGTCCTCTTGCTATACGCGTAATTTTCACGCTGTCATCACCAAACCCACCCTCACGAATCATTTTAGAAATATACATCGCTGTCGACTCCCCCTCCATACTTGTGTTTGTCGCGATTATTAATTCGATTTTTTCTGTAGGAAGATCGAAAACGCTATCCCCTCCTTTAAACATATTTTCAATTCTCGTCACCAATTCATTTATAAATATGTCGTCTGGGCCAATGCTGTTTAGTGGATCGATCAACCCATGTAGTATATGGTAATGACCTTTAAACCCTGTCTTTTCAACCGCAAACGCGTCCATCGGATTAGCTAAAACCATTATTGTCGTTCTGTCTCTGAGAGGGTCATCACATATAGAACAAACCTCTGCCTCTCCTACATTTTTACAAATTTTGCAGATTTGGGTTTTTGATTTTAACTCGGTCAATGCTTGCGCAAATCTCTCTAAATGATCTTGGGGAAAATGTAGTAAATGAAAAGTTAATCTCTGAGCAGATTTAGGGCCAATCCCCGGCAGACTTTGAAATGATTCGATTAATTTTGTGATAGATTTAGGGATTTTCACTGGGTAATTCTAGCATAATTTATTGGTTAAAATGGTAAGCTTCCGTCAAATACCTCTAGTACATCTTCGGGCAGTTCTACGCGCTGTGAAGCCCCCGCAGGGAGTTTCAAATTGTAGTCTGTAAGCTGGCCAGTCTCTTTTGATCTAATTCTCGGCGTTTCACTTTTTTTAACTGAACATTTTAAAATCAGCTCTTTTTCGGTTACTTTTCGTATTGTGGTCTCTATTATTTCTCTATTTTTAGTGCTGTCTAATCTTTCTTTATGAAAATCGTATGGAACTTCTAATATTAAGTAGTTGCCTTGAATATCTGCTAAATGCGCTGATTTTAATAACGCTGATACGGTGTTGTTGGTATTTGCTACCTCTTTAATTATATTTCTCCACTCTTTTGTTATTGATTCTAGGTCGATTATTGGGGCTTGGTTCTCTTCAAAAGTTTTCTCTACTGCGCCTTGCTCTGTTAGTGGTTCCACAACGGCGTTTTCAACGATTTCTGTTTCTATCGTTTTTTCTACAATTTCATAATGTAAATCGTCTTCTTCAACAATCTTCTCTGCTGTCGGTTTACCAACTACTTTAAAATAACCTCCTTGGTTAGCGTTGTCGTCCCCGCTAGGCTGGTTAAATCTCCTTGAAGCTTTACTATCCAAACCCTCTGACGTACAAAATTCTACAATCGCGAGTTCCAGTGGTAATTGGGTAATAAAAGTGTCCTTTACCTTATTCTGCACCTCAAGCATAGAGTTCACAAGTTTAGAAATCATTTCTACTGTTAGCTTATTTGATAAAGATTGCATCTCTTTAAGCACCGACTCGGTCTCTAACCCACTCATTTCTTCATTGTATGTACCAATTTTGATGTAGATTATATCTCTCAAAAATTTGAGTAACTCGCCAAGCCATACATACAGATCGACGCCGTCTTGTACTAATTTGTTAACAGCGTGTAGAGCACTCTTTGCATCTCGTTCTGAAAGAATTTCAACAAAGTCTACGTACGCTTTGCGTGTACCTAAATTAACTAATGCTTCAACAGAGATGTCACCCTCTATAACTTGCTGAAGTAATGTCTCCGCGTCTCTAAAACCTCCCTGAGCAGCACTAGCAATCTTCTTAAGGTCTTGCTCATCTATTTTTGCTTTTTCTTTGTCTGCAATCTTTTTCAATTTTTCTGTTAGCTGATCTAATGTGGCTCTTTTAAACTTAAACACTTGGCACCTTGATCTAATAGTTTCAGGCACCTTATGAAATTCGGTTGTGCACAAAATAAAAGTTGCGTGGGCAGGAGGTTCTTCTAGCGTCTTTAAAAGCGCGTTAAATGCCTCTGGTGTTAACATGTGAACCTCGTCAATGATGTAGACTTTCTTCTTTCCGACTCCCGGTACGAGTTTAATTCTCTCTTTCAGCTCTCTAATGTCATCGATTCCCCTATTACTCGCCGCGTCGATTTCTATTAAATCTAAGAATGAACCGCCCTGTATCGCCAAACAAAAATCGCATTTACCACAAGGATCGCCGTCGTCTTCTAGGTGTTGGCAGTTTACAGCTTTTGCCAATAACCTAGCCATAGTTGTCTTACCAGTACCGCGTGATCCTACAAACAAGTACGCGTGTGCGAGATTTCCATTTTTTATTTGAGTCGACAACGCTTTTGCTACATCGTTGGGTTTTGAGATTTCACTAAATTTTTGCGGTCGGTACTTTGTGTAGTACATAGAGGAAGTATAGTTTTTTTAAGTGGCGCTATCCACCAATTTTGATACGATAATACAATTATTATTGTTGCAATGATAGCCTTATTTAGAGTTTTTCAATATCTTTTATTAGGTTTGGTGATATTTTTTCTAAGTCAAAAACGTCAGGTTTAATTTTTGTAAGTACCCAGTCTTTTAATGTTATATTTTGATTTTCTGGTCTCGGTATTCCGATACGCACCCGCCAAAAGTCCTCTGTGCCAAGTTTTTCAATAATGTCCTCTACCCCATTATGCCCAGCGGAACTTCTGCCTTTTTGTATTTTGTACTTTCCCGCTTCTATGTCTGCGTCATCATGTATAACAATAAGATTTTCTAACGGTAGTTTGTAATAATTTAATGCTTTCTGCACAGACTGGCCTGATTTATTCATAAATGTTTGGGGTTTAAGAAAGATGTAATTTTCTGTCTCTGTTACTAGCCCATCAAACTTCTTATTATATTTCTTAGTATTACTCATTAGGTCAACAACAACAAACCCTGAATTGTGATACGTATTTTCGTACTCTGGCCCCGGGTTACCCAATCCTACAACCAACTTTTTCATTCTGTTGCCACTCCGTGGACGCTTGTTTCATCATCATCAGGATGATGCACACCAAGCAGATGTAAAACACCGTGCTCAACAAGCTGGCTTACTTCTTCTTCTACTGTATTGCCGTACTCCAAAGCCTGCCTTTCAGCCTGCTCTACATTGACTACGATGTCACCTAAGTAGTAACCTCCATCCTCGATCTCTTCGTCCATGTTAAAGGACAAAACGTCGGTTGGAAAATCACGTTTTAGATATTGATTGTTTAGCTTTTGGCTTTCTTTATCGTCTGATAGAGTTACTGAGATTTTTATATCGTGATATTTTTTAAAAAGATTTTTATTGAACATCTGAAGGAGCGTACTTCTTTAACAATTCCTCTAAAATTGAAAGTTCGCTTTGTTCTTTTGCAACCAAATCCTCACGTTTACCTTGCCTATACGACTCGATGGAGTCATTTCTTTGCTTAATCTGTTTTTCTAGAACCTTAACAATGTGCTTATCAGCAAATTCTACTCCCTGAGTCCTGAGTTCAATTTCTTTGTTCGTTATTCCAGCCATCAAAAATCTAAGCACAGAAACTCGCTCCGCATTACGGGCCAACATTGCTTGCTTAAGTTCAGCTTTAAGATCTTCGATTATCATGCGCGTCGTCTTTTTCTTTCGATATTAATTTTATTCAGCAATTGTTTCTTTTGCTGTCTTCTTACTTCGCTAGGCTTTGTATATCTTTCCCGATCTTTTACTTCTTGGAGAATACGAGCCTTATGAACTTCTCTATTAAATCGTCTCAAAGCTTGTTCAAGAGATTCACCTTTTCTTATTTTTATTTTAGTCATTTTGTTTGATACAGCTAAAACCAGAGAATGTGTTAAACACTTAATCAACTGTCGATTATTCCTAGTAGCTACGCCTTAAAAAAGGCAGAAATGAAGCACCTCCATTTAATATTAATTTAAAAATTCCTATTACAAACAAGGAGAGTATATAGACTAATCTTTGAAATGGCAAATATATGGGATCGCGCCTAAATTTTAACTACGCGTTAAAAAGTGCTCTTTCTAAATAGCTACGTGAAAGTAAATTTAGAACTTAATAATTTGCCCAACGTCTTTTATCGTAACTAAAACTAGTAAACCTAAAAGTAAAAGCATTCCCCATTTATGAAGCGCCAGTTCAAACTTTTGGTTGATCGGTTTGCCTGTAATTCCCTCAACAACAACAAAAACAAGTCTACCTCCGTCAAGAGCTGGTAAAGGTAAAATATTTATGAAAGCTAAACTCAAAGAAAGTAATCCGACAAGATCTATTAAACCTAAAACAGCATCCGATCCGCCATAAGCTAAAATTGTCTCAACGACTGAATAAATTCCAACCGGCCCAGAAACGCCAGACGACACCGGTTCAACACTCTTAGTTTCGAATGCGACGCTAATTAATTCGCCAAAAGTTGAATAAGTATACATAAGCATATTTGCTGCGTGTTCAATTGGAGCAGTTAATTTATTTGGGTAATAGATCGAAGCTGACTTTGCAATATAAACCCCAAGCTGACCTTTACCCTCTTCGCTTGAAAGCGTCACAAACTTAACCTCACGCGTACTATCTGCCAAGTGCTTCTTCATATCTTTAACGAGTAACGTCACCTCTTGGCCGGGTTTGGGGCCTACAACAGCCTTTATTTCGTCTAGGTTGGCAACCGTTTGCCCATCAATTGTTAAAATGGCTTCACCTGAATATAGACCCGCCCTCTGTGCTGGAGAATCCTCTGAAAAACCAGAAACAACCGTATGGGTTAGGGTTACATCTCCATATTTAAACTTGTAATCAAAAAATGAAGGTATGTTTAGTGATTTATAACCTGTGATATTAAATAAAACAAAATACATCACCAACGCAAGTAATAGATTCATAGTTACACCCGCAACCAAAATGATTGCTTTAACGATTGCAGGCTTCGCTAAAAAGCTTCTTGGGTTTGTTCTCGCGTCATTACCATCTTCAGTATCCTCACCAAACAACTTTACAAATCCTCCGAACGGCAAAGCATTTAGAGTGTAAATTGTTTCACCTATCTTTTTACCAATAAGCCTTGGGGGTATACCAAAACCAAACTCTTCGACTAAAACTCCACTCTTTTTAGCGGCAGTAAAATGGCCAAATTCATGGATGAGAACCAGTATTGAGAGAATTAGTATAAATATTAATAATGGCAACATAGCTTAAACCGTCATCAATTCGCTGCTTTTTGCTTCACCCATCTCATCAGCCTGTTTTGTATATTTCTTAACAACTTCCTCGATTTCATCTTTTTCAGTAAATTTTTCGTCCTCACTGATTTCTTTCGCGTCAAAGGCGCGGTCGATATCTTTCATTGCATCTTGTCTAATATTTCTCATTGATTGTTTCGTCTCTTCTGTTTTTTGTGAAACAAGTTTAGCAAGTTCTTTTCTTCTTTCTTCTGTAAGAAGAGGTATGGGTACACGTAGGTTTGACCCCGATTCAACAGGATTTAACCTATGTTCACTCTCTGAAATTGCTTTTGCAATACTCGGAATAAGCCCCTTATCCCAGGGAGCCACTAAAATCGTATGTGCGTCTTGAAGTGTGATTGAGCCTAGCTCTTTGAGAAGCATCTTCGACTCGTATGCGTTTACTGAAATATCCTCAATTAATGAGGGGTTTGCTCTGCCTGTTCTAATTTGGGCTAATTCGCTTTGTAAAAAGTCTATAGATTTTTGAAGTTTGCTTTTTAATTCTGAGCTGTTCATTTCAATATTGATTTTAGCACATCGAAAAGTACTTCTTACTCTTCATCAGAAGTGCTGTATTTTATGAATTTTCTCAAAACGATTTTCTCGCCAAATTTTGCTGTTGCTTCTTTAACAAGATCTTCAATGGTTTTACTCGCATCTCTCATATATTCAGCCTTTAAAAGCTCTTCAACTGATTCGTAATCCTCTGTGCAGACCTGCATTGCAATCTCTTTGCAAGTTTTTTGAAAATCTTCGTTTCTCGCCACAAAATCGGTTTCACATAACATTAAAATCATGCTTCCAACTTTTCCTGTGTTGTGGATGTAAGAAAACACTAAACCATCGCCTGCAATTCTATCTGCTTTTTTTGCAGCCTTTGCGTCTACTTGAGACATTAATTCTGCCTTTGCCTTATCGTAATCTCCACCAACCCCGTCTAAAGCTCTTTTTACTTCCATAACTCCTGCGCCGGTTTCTTCTCTAAGTTGTTTAATTTTTTCGATTTCTGTCATTTTTTATTCTCCATTAAAATAAACTTAGTACATAACAAAATCTACTTTTTCTTTGATTTTGTTTCTTTTTTAGGTCGACCTCTTTTTTTAGCTGGTTCAGATTTCTCTGCAACCTTTACCGTCTTTTTTTCTTGTTTTGGTGATTTTTCAATTTTTTTGGCAACCTGCTTTTCTTCGACTTTTTCTTCCTTTTTGATAGTCTCAGGCTTTTCTTCAACTTTTGCTGCCTCAACTTTTTCGGCAGCAGCTTGTGCTTCTGCGAAACCGTCAGCAAAATCTTTATAACCAGCCTCAATTGCATCAGCTAGTGCCTTTACAACAATTGCAATAGATCTAATTGCGTCGTCGTTACCTGGAATAACATAGTCTATTCCGCTTGGGTTACAGTTTGTGTCTAGCATTGCAACAACCGGTATTTTTGCCCTTATTGCTTCTTTAACAGCTGTTCTTTCTCTTTTTGAATCGATGATAACAACTGTGTCGGGTGTCTTTTTCATAGGGGTTAGACCACCTACAAACTTTTCTAATTTTTCAATCTCTCTGTCAATCAAAAGCCTTTCTTTTTTGGTGTACATCTTAAGGTCGCCTTTTTCTTTACGGTTCTTAAGATCAAGAAGTTTATCTATGTTGTTCTTTTTAATAACGTCGAAGTTTGTGATTGTTCCTCCAAGCCATCTTTCTGTTACGTACATCGCGCCAGATCTTTTTCCTTCGATTTCAACAACGTCTCTAGCTTGTTTTTTGGTACCGATAAATATTATCTTGCCACCTTTTTTAGCTACACCGTAAAGAAAATCAGCTGCCTCCTCTACTAGTCTTTCGGTCTGTTCGAGGTCAACAATATGAATATCGTTTCTTGCAGTGTAAATAAATTCTTCCATTGCTGGATGCCATCTTTTGACTTGGTGCCCAAAATGAACTCCCGCGTCTAAAAGCTTCTCGATTGTTGGTATTGTATATTTTTTGGTCATATTATTTTTGTTGAGGAAAATACAGAGCTTACGGTTAAAATTACGAAGGCTTTATATAGTTCCTCTTTTTAGTTTTGGATGCTAATTTAAATTTTGGCGCATCCTCATCTGACACCGCTATACAAATAGCAGAAGAGTAAATCAGACATGTGGAGAATAGCATCTTCTTTTAACCGTGGCAATACTACAATTTCAGATGTGTCACCTACTCAGAAGCCTCTTCTTGGACCTCTGCTTCTTGTCCGTTCTCCTGACTCTCTGCTGATGGCCCACCAGGTTTTTTCCATGATGAGTAGTCACACTCCGGGTATCTGCTACAACCGTAGAATATTCTGCCCTTGGCTTTTTTAACGATTACATCTCCTTCTTCACATTTTGGACATTTAACGCCGATTTTTTCTAAAAATGGTTTTGTCGTTTTACATTTAGGGTAGTTATTGCAGGCTAAAAACTTACCGAATTTTCCAGCTTTCAGCATAAAGGTACCTGTTTCACAGTTTGGACATTTACCAAAATCTGTAATTTCTACGCCGTTTTCATCAAAAACTTTATTCTCTTCTAAGGGTTTTGCAAATGAACATTCTGGATAGTTGCTGCAGCTTAAAAATTTTCCGTATTTGCCAAGTTTAAAAACGAGAGGTTTACCACAGTCAGGACAAACCTCATCGCTTTGCCCTAGATTTGTAACATCTCTCTTACTCAACTCCTTATCCTTTTGTTCAAGAATCTTTTCAAATGGCTCATAAAAAGCTCTTATAATTGGCACCCATTCCTTCTCATTTGCTGCAATTTTATCGAGATCTTCTTCTAGCCCCGCTGTAAACTCGTAGTCAATCACATTTGGAAAATGTTCGATCAACAAGTCTGTGACAACAAAAGCAACGTCTTCTGGAACAAATGTTCTACCTTCGCGCTTTACATAACTTCTTGCGAGTATTGTAGAAATAGTAGGTGCGTAAGTTGAAGGTCGGCCAATTCCTAATTCTTCGAGTGTTTTAATCAAAGACGCGTCGTTGTATCTTGCGGGCGGTAGCGTGAATTTTTGATCCATAGTTAATTTTGCCAAAGAAACAGCATCATTTTCTGCTACGTTTGGTAGTACGTTAAGGCCGTTTTCATCATCTTTAAATCCTAGATGCTCCTCTACTTTTAGCCATCCATCAAATTTTATTAGTGAACCATTTGCTCTAAATTCATATTTTTTATCCGATTCGACTACAACAGCGGTTTGGTCATACACCGCAGACTCCATTTGACTCTCCAATGTTCTCTTATAAATAAGTGTGTAAATTTTCTTCTCTTCTGTCTCCTTTAAAACGTTTGGGTGCCTCTCAGGGTCAGTGGGTCTTATTGCTTCGTGAGCTTCTTGGGCATTTTTGGAATTTGTTTTATATAAAATTGCCTTACTGGGTAAATATTGTGCTCCAAAGGTGTTCATTGTGTATGAGCGCAATGATTCTATGAAGCTAGGAGCTAAACTTATCGAATCTGTTCGATGATAGGTAATAAATCCCTTCTCAAATAGCTTTTGGGCCGCCATCATCGTCTTTTTAGCTGACATTCCGTAGACATTAGCCGCCGCTTGCTGAAGCGTTGAGGTCTTAAAAGGAGCATAAGGTTTGCGTGTTCTTTCACTTTTTTTAACTTCTTTTACGTGAAAATTGTCGCCTTTAAGTTCGGCGTCTATCTCATTTGCCTGTGCTCCATTTACAACTTTTAGTGTTTTTCCAGATTTTTTTGTAAGATTCGCGGTAAAAGATTCTTCGCTTTTGGTTGCAAATAACCCTGCGATATCCCAATACTCTTCTGGTTTGAATTCGCTACGTTCCCTTTCTCTTTCTACGATTAGTCTTACAGCAACGCTCTGTACTCTTCCTGCCGATAAACCAAAACGTACTTTTTTCCAAAGGAGTGGTGAAAGTTTGTAACCAACTAGCCTATCAAGGACGCGTCTTGCCTGTTGAGCATCTACTAAATGCATATCTAACGTTGACGGGTGATTAAAAGCCTCTTCGATGGCACCCTTAGTTAGCTCGTGAAAAACTACTCTTTCAAAATTTCTCTCTTTTGTAGCTTTTTTAGATTTTGCGGGTGTTAAAAGTTCTTTTAAATGCCAAGCGATTGCCTCCCCCTCTCTGTCGGGATCTGTCGCAAGTACAATAGTATCGAAATCTTCAATTGATTTTTTTAAATCCTTTAAGGTCTTTTTCGCTTTATCAGCTACTACGTATTCGGGTTGGTAATTATTTGCAACGTCGACACCTAAACCACTTTTTGGTAAATCTCTGATGTGTCCGTTCGAAGCTTTTATTTCGTATGACTTATCGAGTATTGTTTTTAATGTTTTTGCTTTTGTCGGAGATTCGACTATAACAAGTTTCACAAGTCAAAGAATATACACAGTAAAAGTACTTTGTCAAAAATACGTTTTTATATTGCTGTTTTTACGATTGTGCACCTATTATGTCTTTTATTGTTGTAACAACCTTTGCGCCTGTTTTTATTAACTCGTTTGTACCAACTGAGTTATTATTGAAGATACTTCCCGGAATTGCATATATTTCTTTGCCGAGCTCAAGCGCAGAGTTAACAGTATAAAACACACCACTGCGCATTTTTGCTTCAATCACCAGCACAGAACACCCTACTGCGGCCATCACAGAATTACGATAAACAAATGAAAACTTCGAAGGCGGTGTACTCCTTTCAAAGGGTGAGATAATCGCGCCGTTGCCTGATTGATAAATTCTCTTCATTAGCTGATAGTTACAATCTTCTTTCATGTGGTTTAAACCGTAGCCTAAAATACCGATTGTTCTTCCTTTACAGCGCAGGGCAACGTCGTGAGCGTAAGAGTCACACCCAACCGCCAAACCAGAAATAATTGTAAATCCCCTCTCAATCAACTGTGGTACCAGACAGTTAATAACGTCTTTACCGTAATCGCTAATAGTTCGTGTACCAATTACAACTATATTTTGGTCGTCCACAGAGTCGATCTTGCCTAAAACATTAATCTGTATTGGCGGTTTTTTCATTTGTTTGATATTATCTATCACAACTTCAATCTGACACATCAAACTAACAAATAACAGCAACCTTTTTCTATCCTCAATAGAAAGGAGAAACACAGATGATTAAGTACTTTTTACGGTTCTTCAAAGATCCCAAAGATTGGATATTTGTAGGCACGATAGAAAAATACCGCGAGATAACTTTTAAAATCGAGTATGACCTTATTTACGTTAGGTACGCGATAAGAATCAGCATTCCTAAAAAGACTCTGCGGCGCAGATTTATCTACGTTGTAAATCTTGAGCGGTTAACACTTAACTTGGTTGTAATTATACTTTTTAACCGTGTGATTTACGTCGAAAGATTGGGACGTACTGGATTTAAAGTTCCTGCAGTAGCTTTAAAAAACATATGTTTAGGCCGTGGAACAAAATTGGCTTCAAGATGTTAATCGCAATTTACGGATTACACTTGGAGCCTTTTTATTTTTTTTCAAACCAAGCACCTAAAAGTTCTCTCGCAATTGGCGCGGCATCGTCAGAACCGCCTCCGCCACCTTCAACAAAAACTGTGATGGTAATTGGCTTATCGGTAAATGGATTTAGGTTGGCTTGGCCAGCTTGGCTTTCAACATAGGGGGCAAAAACAGTAAACCACGCGTGGGTTTTATTCTCACCCGTCGATGAAATAAATTCAGATGTACCAGTTTTGCCGGCAACTTCAATTCCAAATTTAGACGGAATGTCATAAAGTGGATAGGCAGTACCGCCGGGGCTCGAGGCAAGGTTTACACCTTTTCTAATTACATCGTAGTGCTCGGAACTTACAATATTTTGCGTTAATACTTTTGGTTCAATATTACCAACCCCATCAACACTCTTTACAATCTGCGGCTTATAAATTCTTCCACCATTTGCAAAATAGGTCATCATATTATTTACCTGCAGTGGTGTTGCTAAAATGTCGCCTTGTCCAATGGCACTGATGTAGTCGTCACCCAAATACCAGTCTCGCGCAGTTCCGTCAGGCATGTAGCCCTCTACTTCTCCTTTTAAGTCGATTCCTGTTTTACTTCCAAAACCAAAAAGTTTAGCCCATTTGCTCAGTTTTTCAATACCCAACCCGCCAACGCCACCGTAGCCGCCACCCATCGTATAAAAATATGTATCGTTACTAACCTGCAAAGCTCTCAGCATGTCTACGTCCCCGTGACCAGAAGTGTTCCAGTTTCTAAAGATAAACGCGCCTACCTGAATAAATCCGTTATCAAAAATTGACGTGTATCTATCTGCAATATTTTCCATTAACACGGCTGATGCTGTTACAAGTTTGAATGTTGAGCCGGGCGGATACGCAGCTGACATCGCTCTATTAAAAAACGGAAATCTTACATCGCTGTTTAACCTTGCTAATTCTTCTTTGGTGATACCCGATGATAAAAGATTAGGGTCAAACGACGGGTAGCTAACAAACGCTAGTATTGAACCGTCGAGTGGGTTTTGCGCTACCACTGCACCAGCAGTTGTTGTTTCACCTTGTTTTTCAACCTTTTCTTTTAACAACTCGTAAGCTTTTATCTGCAAATCCTTGTCTATCGATAGTCTGACGTCTTTTCCAGGTAATGGATCTTTGTAAGTAATGACCCTGTAAGATGAGCCTACGGAGTCTACTTGTGCAACTTTGTTTCCTGGGACTCCAGAAAGGTAACTATTATAGTAGTCTTCGACTCCGGACTTTCCTACAATTGTTGGTGATAAGGTCTCGCCGAGGCCTACATAACCCGTTACGTGTGCAAAGGCGTCCTTGAAAAGGTAATCGCGTGCAGGCGCTGTTTCTATTGATATACCGGGCATATCCTGTGTTCCTGATTCTAAAACAATAATATTCTCTTTTTCAACTCCCGTTGCCAGTATTATGTTGATTCTCCCCTCTTTGAGTTCTTTTCTTACTCTATCTTCATCATCTAGCTTAATTATTTTTTGAACTTTACTAATTACTTCGTCACAACCCCTCAACCTACAATCCAGAGTATTTAATTCAACGCTAAACTTTGGTTTATTTCTGACAAGCACCTCGCCGTTACGATCGTAGATTAATCCCCTGCCTGGAAGGATAGAAAATTCTCTAATTCTGTTTTTTTCTGCGAGACCTAGAAATTTTTCACGATTCACAGCTTGAATACTTACTGCCCTGCCAACAAAAACAATCGATACCACAGCCACAATTCCTGCTAAAACAAGAAGCCTCCAGTGTGCAAGCGGTACGCGCTCATCAAATGTATGTTGGCTTTTTTTCACATCGTATCTGTAAGAATGACCCTTTTTCATTTTGGGAGTGTATTTCTCGATTTCTTCTAAAAGTGAGATTCTCATGCCCTTATCCTGTACTCGTTGCTGATAAATCTTAGTCTAAACCTGTTAATCACCAAATAAAAAACAAATGAGATCATAAGTGTAATAATCGCTGATAGGACAAATCTAAAGTCCAACTCCCAACGAAGATTCTCGATTGCCATCTTATAAAAGATTGTTGATATCAAAAGAAAAACAAGCGGTGTACCTACGCCTTTGAAGATAAAATTTCTGACGTAGATGGCTAGTTGAAAAATGACTATATAAAAAACTAATGTAAGCCCAACAACTCCAACTCCAATAAGGTCTAGCAAGATACTGCCGATAAAAATGCTTTTTATGGCGTTATTGTCGTCGTCGGCAAAAAGAAACGCAAAACCAAGCGCTGCGACTAGGTTAGGGTTGAGGCTTGAACCAAAAAGTTCAAACGTAAACGACTCCTGAAACAGCAGAAGCACTAAATTTGCGAATAAAATTATCAATAATTTTTTCATTTACTTAAAACCACAAAAACTTTGTTAACTCTCGAAAAATCAATCAAGGGCTTTAATCTCGCCGTCATTAGAGGATCTGCAGATTGAAATGACACGTCAGAAACCGTACCAACAGTTAATCCTGGTAAAAATCTTCCGTCTTTGCCTGTTGTAATAAAGTAGTCACCTTGTGAAATTTTTTCTCCTGGAAGTAACCTTGAAACTGTGATACTTGTCCCCAACTCTCCTTTTGCGATACCCTCAGCATTTGAATCCGGCTCAGCATTTTTTACTGTTAAAGAAACCTCGGGTGAAATTACAAGGTTTACCACGCTTCTTTCTCCTGATACTTCAGTCACGATACCTAAAAGAAAATTACCTATAATCACGTTATCTCCAGATGAAATACCGTGCCTACTCCCCTTGTCTAGCATCAAGCTTGTACCTGTAGGGTCTTTGGGATTCCCCATTGCCTGCGCAAGGAGCAGATTTTTGTCAAATTGTGCAGAATTTTTTAGATCCAGCTGAACTCTTAAGCGTGTATTTTCTTCTTCGGCTCTTTTAAGATCGACAACTATGCTTTTTAAATCAAGGTTTTCCTCTAGAAGTTCGAGATTTTCTTTTCTAATAGAATTGAGATTTTTAAAAAATGACGCTGCGTCTTTAAGCCCTATTGCAGATCGGCGTAAACCAAATTGTATAGGGGCCGAAAATAATTGAAAAATATCTCTAATAGGGTTGAATAGGTTAAGAAGACCAAAAATCAATATTATGAATGTAATAATTATTACGCGCACCCTGATATTCTAACAAATAATTACCTTATTCTTACCTTTTCGAGCAAGTCTAGATCATCAAGAAGCATTCCACAACCTCTAACCACGCAGGTCATCGGGTCTTTTGCTACGTAAACAGGAACTTTTAATTCATACGACATAAGCTTGTCCAAACCTCTGAGTAGTGATGTTCCTCCTGCTAAAGTGATTCCGTCGCGAACAATGTCAGCCATAAGTTCTGCCGGCGTGTCCTCAATAGCGTCTTTAACCCCGTTAATTATTTCGTGGATTGGATTTCGTAATGCCTCTCTGATCTCTCCCGGTTTAATTTCAAAAGCGCGTGGAAGACCGGTCTTAAGGTCCCGCCCGCGCATTATGGCGCTAAAATCGTTCTCTCTGTTAAATTCTATGGCGTTTCCAATCTGGCATTTTATTTCTTCGGCGGTACGCTCACCAAGCAAAAGATTGTGTGCGTCGCGAGCGTATGCAACAATCGCTTCGTCTAGTTCATCACCGGCAATTCTGAGAGATTTATTTACAACTAAACCACCCAAGGATATGACTGCTATCTCACTTGTTCCTCCACCCATATCAACAATCATCGTCCCGCGAGGTTCGTTCACTTTAAGCCCAGAGCCTACCGCTGCCGCCATTGGTTCATCAATCAAAAAAACATCTCTTGCACCTGCATTTTTTGCCGCGTCAACAACAGCTTTTCTTTCGACAGAAGTCACGCCGGAAGGAACTCCAACAACTACTCTCGGTCTTGGAATTTTAGGAATTTTTGATGGGCTTGCGTGAACACATTTAATGAAATAAGCAATCATTTTTTCAGTCACATAAAAGTCTGAGATCACACCATCTCGCAAAGGTCTTATAGCCTGAATCATTTGAGGAGTTTTTCCTAACATTTTTTTAGCCTCAACACCAACCGCAAGTACCTCTCTCGTCTTTCTGTGTATTGCAACCACGCTTGGCTCTCTGATTGTAATTCCTTTACCTTTCACATAAACGAGCGTGTTAGCTGTTCCGAGGTCGATTCCTATGTCGTGTGAAAAATAACCTAATAGTTTATTAAACATTGCATGCAGAGTTTACCAATTCTTAGCCTTGTTATCTAGTGCTCGCTTTAGTGGTGATATAATAGCGGTATGTCTGTAGTGCCAATAGTGACAGTTCCAAACAAAGTACTTAGAGTTAAATGCACGCCAGTTAGCGAGTTTAATAACGAGACTTTGGAGCTTGCAAACAACTTAAGAGATACTTTAAAAAACGCGACTAACCCTTCTGGCGCGGGTCTTGCCGCGCCTCAACTGGGGTCAACAAAACGCATGATTGTAGTTAACAAAATTGATGAAAGCATTGAAGATGAGACGGCGTGTGTTATTAGTACACACATATTAGTAAATCCTGTAATTGTTAAATTTTCACAAGAAAAGAGTTTGGGTTGGGAAGGTTGCTTAAGCATACCTAACGCGTGGGGCAAAGTTGAAAGAGCCCAAAAAATTAAAGTTGAATCCTACGACGAAAGTGGAAATAAGATTATGCTAAATGCGTCTGGGTTTTTTGCCAGAGTTATACAGCACGAAGTTGACCACCTTGATGGAATCTTATTCACAGATAAAAACAGGTTAGTTGGGCCACTCCACACAGAAGAAGAACTAGACAAAATGCTCAACGACAAACGCGGGTCGCAGTTAGCAGGATAAAAATGAAAACAGCCTTTTTTGGTACTTCAGACAAAGCAACTCCCCTATTAGAGTCCCTAAAAGTTTGTAGTGACTTGGTTTTATGCGTTACAAAAAAAGATACGCTCGTTGGACGCCACCAAGAAGTTAGAGAAACTGAAGTTAAAAAATGGGCAAAAGCAAACTCAGTACATTTTATTGAAATAGATAGCCTTAAAAAACAATCAGAATTAGTTGTTTCAGCTTTAAAATCGCGTGGCGTTGAACTTGCGGTTGTCGCTGATTTTAGTTTTATTATTCCACAAGAAGTTTTAGATGAGGTTCCACGCGGATTAATAAATGTACATTTTTCGCTACTTCCAAAATGGAGGGGTGCCAGCCCGGTTCAATTTACAATACTAAAAGGCGACGATATAACAGGTGTAACATTTTATTTAATCGACAGCGGTATGGACACAGGTAAAATTCTAGCGCAGTACGAATATCCCTTACTTGGCAACGAAACTTCTGAACTTTTATACCTTGAACTTTTTGAACTCGCTTCAAAAAAGCTACCCCAAGTGATAAAAGATTATTACGAAGGACAAACAGAGCCGATTGTACAAACTGAAAATGACGCGAGCTACACCTATTCAATCACCAAGCCAAAATCAACTCTAGTTGATAAAAACGACGCAAAAATCATATGGAATGGTGATGTAACAACAATAGAGCGCATTATACGAGCTTATTACCCATGGCCAGTAGCGTGGACAACACTCGGCGAAATGGAAAAATCAGCAAAAATTGAGGGCATGTCTGGGCTAAAACCGAAAGTAAATAGAAATTTAAGGGTAAAAGTGATGTCAGCTGAAGTTAAAAACGGCAAATTGAAAATAAACAAACTTCAAATTGAAGGAAAAAGTTTAATCGATTGGGAAAGTTTTAAAAACGGTTATATAGATTGAGATTAGGCTTGCTTGCCTGTGCTTGCTTGCGCTGCTGCAGCCTCTTTTAGTTTATTTTGGTCGAAACCAATTCTCTTTAAACAAGAAGCACAGATATTGAGGGAAATTGAACGACCTTCAATAGTAAACTTCTTTTTTCTAAGATTTGGCTGCTGTTTCTTAATGGCACGGTTAGTAACACGTCGTCCGACACCTCTAGGAACGAGGTTGCCTTTTAGATATTTCTTTTCACATACATCGCATACTCTAGCCATAACAGAATGGATTAAACCATGTTACAAAGAAATTTACAAGCACATGAAACTACTGTAGCATTTACAAAAGGTAACTAAATGGAAGAACAAAACAACACAAAAACACAACAAAAAGAGCCAGGAATGACAGAAAAAATATTTGTTAATTTTGCAGATAGTATAAGCAACATCGCAAGCTCACCATATTGGTTTGGTTTCTCTGTATTACTCGTTGTCGGATGGGCACTGAGCGGGTTTGTCGTTGGGTTTGGTGATGCTTGGCAGCTAATGATTAACACAACCACCACTGTTCTCACATTTTTAATGATCTCCCTACTCCACTCATCTCAAAGAAGATGGGAAGAAATGATGAAAAAAATGCAAGACATCGAAGTACGTTCGCTTAAAGAGATACAGGACGAAACAAAAACTATCGTCGAAGAAACGATTAAAGCCAACGGTAACGGCGGTGTTAGTGTGGAAAATTAAACCACAAGTTACTCCCCTACCTATATCTTGGATATTGATCACCAAGCATGATAAAATTCTTTAGCCATAGCCTTAAATCAAGGTTTGTGGAGATTAAATCGCTAGTTGGTAAATAAGTTCTTTTGGATATTTGACCAAACAGTTATAATCTTTTGAGCAGACCGGGTCTTGCGGTGCTTCACAGCGTGAGTACACGCGCCAAAGTAGCTCAGTGGTAGAGCAATCCCTTTGTTACGCTCACTGCGTACGCTACCAAAGGGATGCAAGTTTGAAAATCTATGAATGACGTACGCCAAAGATGCAGAACTTCGTTCTGCGCTTTGCAACATGAGTACATGTGCCAAAGTAGCTCAGTGGTAGAGCAATCCCTTTGTAAGGGAAAGGTCGTGGGTTCAATCCCCACCTTTGGCTCCAGTTTTATTGTTAGTTAAACGTGCCGAGGTACCAAAGTGGCCAAATGGAGCAGACTGTAAATCTGTTGGCGCAAGCCTTCATAGGTTCGAATCCTATCCTCGGCACCATATTTTTTACCACCAGCGCCCGCTTAGCTCAGAAGGTTAGAGCGCGTCCATGGTAAGGACGAGGTCGGCAGTTCGATTCTGCCAGCGGGCTCCATACGATTCAAAATCACCAACCCAAACAATTGCTAAAGTATTGCGTAATCCATATAATTCATTAGTTGATATAGGGGTGTAGCTCAGTTGGTAGAGCACTGGTCTCCAAAACCAGGTGTCGCAGGTTCGATCCCTGTCACCCCTGCCATAAAAATATAGCCGGCCGAAACGCCGGATATTTTTTTATTGTGATGTAAAGGGATCGAATGGCGGACTGAGCGAAGCGAGGGAGCCGGGGTCGAATGCTTTCGTATGTTGTGAACTTCGTGAACTACAGACGAAAGACATGTGACCGATCCCTTTCACCCCTGCCAAAATCACCAACCCAATTTCAGCTGCTTTTAACTTTGCATCTGCGTTTTTCCGTACTATAATTCAATGAAACTTATCCTGAAAGGAGGGGTAAAATGTCATCGGTTAACCCAAATAGCTCATTGGTAATTCATGCGAAAGATGGGATTTATCAACTCGGACCTGCTAATAAGGAAGGCATTCGAAGCGTGCGCATACGGGACATGCCCCTTCACTTTTCACGCTGCATATTAGAAGGATCCAGCGATATAAACTCTTGTTGTGATGGCGCTGAACACGAAGACTTAATAATTGGTAACTGCTTGGTATTGAGGCCTATAACAGGCAATAAACGCAACGACCCTTTTTGGTGTTCATTGGCGATAGAGTCTGTTAAGGAGTGGTAGTAATCTGCGCTAAAGTCGTATAAATACTATATGACTTTCAATACGCTAGAAAGCTAAAACCCTCAAACATACATTTGGGGTGATATTCATACATGGTGAGATACAAAAAAATATCTCACCATTTTTTATTCCTTTGTCATTTCCAGCCGTATTTTCTTACAACATCCCCATATATATTGCATAAAGTTGTCATACTCTGACTACCAAAATACTAATTTATAATTGAGTACAAAAATGTTGACAATTTACTTTTGTTATAACAAAATATAACTACAGCATGCCTGCCCAAAATGAACTATTTCAATACTCAATCTCAGACGTTTCAAAAACGTTAGATGTTTCTACACATTCAATTCGTGCTTGGGAGAAAAAATACAATCTCGATTCAAAAAGAAATGAAAAAGAAGAGAGAGTCTACGACATCGAAGATATAATTAAGTTAAGAGACATACGCGATCAAAAAAATATTCCCGTAAATTTTTCTATCGACGAGGCAGCAGGTCGATTAGGAGTTTCAACCCACACACTCAGGCTCCTTGAAAGCAAAGGTAGCTTTAAACCAGCAAGAAACGAAAAAGGTCACCGAGTCTACTCTATTAACGATATCGAAGAGGTCAAAAACATTATGGATGGATTTAACAGCGTTGCTGCAAAGCCTTTTTCCGCAGGTGTCGCGAATGTCATATCTAAAATTAGAGCACTTGAATATCAAAATTACATAAAATCCGCGCTTCTTGCCACTTCCTCGTTTGCTGTAGTTCTAATTATAGGTATTGCATTTTTATCAAATTTCCTACCTTTTAGTAACATAAGAGGCGCGCTTTCAAACCGCGATGCTGAAGATCAATTGGCTCTTAATAACAGCATAAAAGACATTCTTGGCACCGAGACTCGCGTCAAGACTTGGAATTAAATATAAAGGTTCCTACAGTAATTCAAAACACGCTAACTGTTGAGGGTCTTAGTACACTCTCTGGAGGGCTCGTTACTACATTTGCAGACTTTACAGGTGTTGGTGAAATTAGAAATTTGGCAGGCATTGACGCGGTAACTAAACAAACGCTAGAAGATACTCTCGAACTAGACGGAGATGTCATAGGCACACTGAATGACACCCAAATAGCTGATAATACGGTAGATGACAATCAAATTGTTGACGAGCTGACATACTCTGGCGTATTAGACATAGTAGGACAATTACGACTGGATGGAGAGGAAATTCTGCCAGAATACGTGCAACTTTTAGCAGAAATCAATGCTACAGCTGACGAAATTAACCTTTTATACGGTATAGATCTCTCTGAAGGCGGAGTGCTTTTTACAGACGGCGACGCGATTATGAACACAGGCGCAGGAACTGCAGGGTACGTACTGACAAGCAATGGCGTTGGAGCACCCTCTTGGCAGGCTGCTGCCACATCAGACGCAGAGACAATCGATGGTTTGAATTCGACGCAATTTCTAAGATCTGATACTTCAGATACTTTCACCGTTGGTGCGCTTGATTTCGCAAATTCAACATTGCTTGATCTATCGTCAATTACGCACGCCTCAACTTCTGCGCAAGGTTTGAGATTACCTCAATCAACCACTTTACAAAACCCAGCTTCTGGCGAAGGTTACATTGCATACGACTCATCTAACGATGTTCTTGTTGTATATGATGGGTCTACTTGGAACGAAGTTGCCAGCTCAGCCACTTCATACTGGGCTCAAAACGGATCAGATATTTACTATTTAGGAGGAAATGTTGGTGTCGGAACAACAGGACCAAACTCAGCGCTTGAAGTATTAGGTAACATCGCTGTTGGAACTGGTTACGACTACTTTGTTGGTAATGTTGGATTTAATGACAATTCCTCAATTGCGTCTGGAGCCTCCTTGCTAGGACTTTTTGACAATTCGTATGCCAATATTGCTGCAAACACTACCGTGCAAGGGGCCATAGGTGAACTTGACTCTATCATCGGCGACCGAACCTATACAAACGACAACATAGTTACAGACTCTGAATCTTTAACAGAGTCGATCGATCAAATCGACATGGCACTCGGCAATCGTACTTATTCAAGCGACTATTACGTTGTAGATGACGAAACACTCACCTCCTCTATCAACGCGCTAGACACTGCACTTGGTAATCTTGAATCCGGTTCTTCAGGTCTGTGGAGAGATGCAACCGGTTATATTTACCCGAGTAACGCTGTAAATGTTGTTATAACGGATGCCGGTACTGTTGGCATAGGCACAACCTCACCTGGATATACCTTACAAGTTGCTGGGGATATTGGCATCTCAGCAGCGGCTGATTACTACGTAGGCATAGTGGGACTTAACGACAACACAACTACGTCATCGGGCTCTTCGTTAGTCGGGCTTTACGACGACACAATGACTTATATAGCTGCGAACACCAACGTACAAAGTGCTATAAAACAACTTGACTCTGCAATAAATGCACTTTCTGGTGGTGCTGTTACCGGCAGTGGCACCCCTGGGTACATCGCCAAATGGAACTCTACAACTGACTTAACAGTTTCAACTCTATTTGAATACTTGGGCAACGTGGGAATAGGGCTAACAACCCCAGCCCATAAACTAGATGTAAGCGGAGATATAGGTATTTCATCAGGCAATGATTACTTTGTTGGTAATGTTGGATTTAATGACAATTCCTCAATTGCCTCAGGAGCATCAATGGTTGGGCTATTTGATAACACATATGCAAACATAGCAGCAAACACCTCCGTTCAGGGCGCGTTTGGTGAACTTGATAACGTTATTGGCGACCGAACCTATACAAACGACAACATAGTTACAGACTCTGAATCTTTAACAGAGTCGATCGATCAAATCGACATGGCACTCGGCAATCGTACTTATTCAAGCGACTATTACGTTGTAGATGACGAAACACTCACCTCCTCTATCAACGCGCTAGACACTGCACTTGGTAATCTTGAATCCGGTTCTTCAGGTCTGTGGAGAGATGCAACCGGTTATATTTACCCGAGTAACGCTGTAAATGTTGTTATAACTGATGCCGGGGGTATTGGAGTGGGTACTACCGCGCCCGGCTATACATTGCAGGTTGTAGGTGACATAGGTGTAACAACAGGCTCTGATTTCTATGTAGACACCGTGGGGCTTAACGATAATACAGCCTTAGCATCAGGAGCCTCTCTTATTGGGTTATTTGACAACTCTTATTCCAACATTTCTGCTAATACAACAGTGCAAGGAGCCGTTGGTGAGCTAGACACAGCCTTTGGTAATAGAACATATACACAAGATAACTATGTAACTGATAGCCAAAGTATTACAGCATCTATAGATGCGCTTGATATTGCACTAGACGCTATTGGTAGTGGTGAA
>CAVXUZ010000004.1:0-294346 GCA_963765125.1 uncultured candidate division WWE3 bacterium | reverse complement strand
AAAGATACAAATCCAATCATCATTTGCGGGTTATTGAAAGGGCAGCTTGAAACAGTCTATCCATTCGAAAAATACAACTCTGTGATTGCAAACCTTGTAGCAAGAATTGTTATGCGTACTCGCGGAATCAGACTAGACAGATATTTAGTTCCTGAAATTCAATACAACACTGTAAAAAAAGACTATGAAGATGCTCTAGAGTCTATTGCATATGAGGATGGTGATTTTACAACCTGGTTAGAATTCTATACCGGAGTTTTTGATACCCAAACGATCTTGACCGCTGAAAAAGTTAGGGGGTATGCTAAAGACACTAAACTCGCAAAGGTTAACGGTCGGATTGGTCTCACAGAAAGACAGAACAAACTCCTCGAATATCTCCAAGATTACGGAATGCTTAACAATCAACAGTTTGAAAAACTTTTTCCTGACATCTCTGAGGACTCAGTTCTACGCGATTTGAAAAGACTCATTGACCTCGGTCTCGTTGTCAAAAAAGGAAAAACAAAGTCCTCTAGCTATGAGCTCAGATAATAATGTAGTGTTAGAATAGCATCATGAATATTTCAGAATTTTCCCTTTATCTACAACGGCTAGAATACAACCACAAAAAAGGTTGGAAATACAACCGCTAACACTTCTTCTGAACTTATTAAAAAACTCAGCCACACCGAAATAGATAAAGCCATATACCTTTCTCTAGGTTACCTAAAAGCCCAGTACGAAAGCCAAAAGTTCAATATGGCAGATAAAATGATGATAAAAGCATTAGCAAAAGCCTATGAATGCGACGAAGACATAGTTATTAAACTGAACCAAAAGAGGGTGACCTCGGTAACGTTGCCGAAATTCTTCATAACAGAGCTAAAACTTCTGATCTAGCAAATATAAGCGTTATTAGCATACATGAAAGGTTGATGAAAATTGCCGAGACGGAGGGTTCAGGTTCTCAAGATAAAAAGATTTACGGGGTAAGCAGATTTATTACATCGTAGCTAGACGCACTCTCAGCAAAGTTTATTGTGAGAATAATTCTAGGAACTACAAGACTGGGTTTTACTGAACTCACAATTATTGACGCGCTATCAAATTTTATTTCTGACTCCAAGGAGCTTAAGACAAGAATTGAATCGAGCTACTTTGTTCATCCAAATATAGGTTTAATCGCAAAACAAATTAAAAGTGAAGGAATTAGTGGTGTTGATAAAATCGTTATGGAAACGGGCATACCAATAGAAGCACAAAAAGCACAGAGGATCGGAGGGCTCGAAGAAACAATGCAAAAAATAGGCGAATGCTGGGCAGAATACAAATTTGACGGTACGAGGGCGCAACTTCATATAGATAAAAGTAAAAAATTTACTGTAGATACACAGCAACAAGAGCTTTTTGCCTCAATCACCAAAGAAGATTATCTAGTAAAAACGTTTACTAGAAACCTCGAGGATTCAACACATCAGTTTC
This sequence comes from uncultured candidate division WWE3 bacterium, assembly GCA_963765125.1. Lineage (GTDB taxonomy): Bacteria > Patescibacteriota > WWE3 > UBA101185 > UBA10185 > CAVXUZ01. Next base: position 292,882 of record CAVXUZ010000004.1, on the reverse strand, counting down.
CAGATATTGTCGACGCGGCGATGTCACAGATCGATGCAGACTCTGTGATTCTCGATGGGGAAGTGATTGGTCTTGATAAAAAAACAGGTGAATTTCTTCCCTTTCAGCAAATTATGCAGAGAAAAAGAAAGCACGCTGAAAAGAAATGTCTGAAGAAATTCCATTAAATACTTTGTTTTTGATATTTTATATTTAAACGGAAAACCGCTTGTGGATCTTCCACTAGAAAAAAGGAACGAACTTCTGCAAAAAGTGATTAGGCCCGGGCAAGTAATTGAACCCGCCCAGCACATCAGAACAAAAACGATCTCGACACTCTTTTTGAATACTATGAAAAAGCAAAAGAAATGAATCTTGAAGGATTAATTGTAAAAAAACCTCAAGATCCCTATAAAGCTGGAGCGAGGTCTTTTTCTTGGGTTAAGTTAAAAAGGGCTGACGAAAAACTTCTCGACGACTCAATTGACGCTGTTGTGCTGGGGTATTACGGGGGAAGGGGCGAACGTTCAAAGTTTGGTATCGGTAAATTTTCAGAGGAGTTACGATGAAAAACAAGAGAAATTCTTAACAGTCTCTAAGGTGGGAACAGGTCTAAAAGAAGAAGATTTGGTCTATCTAAAAGAACAGGCAGATAAAGTAGCAGTAAAAACCGCACCCATAAATGTAGATATTCCGAAAGCATACACCCCAGACGTAATTACAAGACCAACTATTGTTGTAGAAGTGGGTGGTGATGAAATCACGATTTCAAAATCACATTCGGCGGGATACGCTATCAGATTTCCAAGACTGCTCTACTTTAGAACTGATAAAAAAGCCGAGCAAGCTACCACTCAGAAGAGTGTCGCTAAGCTTCTCCCTACGCAGCAACGGGGAACATAGAAATGATTACCGGGTAATGTGGGAGTGTATACTAAGTTTATGAGCGAAAACACAAATTCAACTTCCTCAAAGTATACAAATTTAGAGCCAAATATGGCTGCAGCACTTTCTTACATACTTACTCCTTTCACAGGTATAGCTTTCTATATCATTGAAAAAGAAGATAAGTTTGTTAGATTTCATGCATTTCAGTCAATACTATTTGGTATTGCATCAACAGTTATCTGGATGATTACCACATCATTAGTTGTGTTAATAATTGGTGCAGTACTTATGCCTTTTGTATCTTTGGGACTTTTCGCAGCTTACCTATTTTTAATGTGGAAAGCATACAATCACCAAGAGTATGAACTACCCGTTATTGGTAAATTTGCAAAAGAACACATAAATAAATAAGTTTTTAAAGGAGCAAAAATGGACCAAACAAATGATGCAAACGATATAGTTGACCCTATAGACGAATATCCTGAGCTTGAGCAAGAAGTAGATGAAACAATGGAAGAAATTGAAAACTTCGGCGAGGAGCCAGAAAACACCCAGCCAGCCAACCCAGTGATCGAACAACCTAAACAAGATCCAGCGATGAATACTGAAACACAAATCGAAGCGCCGGATTCACACCAGGCACTCCCACCGATGCCACCACTCCCACCACTGCCAAAAAAAGAGTAGGTTTATGGAAAACATCAAAGATATAATCAAAAACAAATCCATCAAAGGGGATTACCGTAACAAATACGAGTTTCAAGCGTATGGCAACAAACTTGCCGACGACTTAAACGACAGCAGCCACCGATCGCTATACCTCAAACTTGCAAAGAATGAAAACCGCAATCTTTTAGAAGTTGCTAGGGTGTTTGCGGTAAGCGCTGAAAAAATATCTCAAAAAGGCAAACTATTTATGTGGAAACTTGCCGAGCTTAAAAAAGAGAAAGAGTTGAAGAACGACGACAATTAAAATATCATTAAGATAGCCCATGATTAAGAAATTCTTTGAAATCTATAAAATTCAGCTTTTGGTAGTTATCGCGCTTACTATTGTTCTTCTCGCAGTAGGACTTTTTAAAACCCCCACAGACATTGCCTTCATATCAGTAGCCACCTTACTTGGAATGTTTACTCTCGACCTCGATTACATTCTCTACGCATATTTCATTGAACCCGATAAAGATTTCTCACGAAATCTAAGAGGGTACTTAGCACATAGAGATATAACAGGCGTGCTCGATCACATCAAGCATAATAAAAATGAAGTGGAAGACAAGACGCTTAACAGTGCCCTGTTTCAAATTCTTTTAGCCGGTATAACTATATTTGCCATGTCTTCAACAGCAAGCTTTGCAGTAAAAGCGTTTATTATTTCTACATTTGCTAACTCAATCTTTAGATTCACTGATTTCTACTACGATGGAAAAATTGCCGAATGGTTTTGGGCATTAAAAAGCACACCTACATCAAACAGAGTTATTTTATACGGAATCTTGATGGTTTCTGTTTTGGTTTACAGTATTTCCTTATTTTAGGTTTTTGTGACATACGGATTAATAGTCTCTTTTTCAATTCTCATTTCCCTATTTTTAGCTGAAAAATTAGTAATTAGAAAAAAATATGAATTAAATACCTATTGGAATATTATTTTGTGGGTGATTATTGGGGGTATTGTGGGTGCAAGACTTTACCATATCATAGACTATTTTGAAACATACAGCGCACACCCTTTAACGGTCTTTCAGGTCTACAAAGGCGGTTTGGGCATCTACGGGGCTCTTATAGGGGGAGTTGTAGGTCTTTATACGTATCTCAAAGTTCACAAAAGAGAACGCTCCTTTCTAGAGTGGGCGGACCTTCTTCTCGTGGTTACTCCGCTGGGGCAGTCTATTGGTAGGTGGGCTAATTACTTTAATCACGAACTCTATGGACTCCCAACAAACCTACCTTGGGGTATATTTATCCCCGACTCCCTGCGTGTAACACCCTATTTAAATAACGACTACTATCATCCTTTATTTATGTACGAATCATTGCTTAACCTAGTCCTTTTTAGCCTACTTTGGCGCCTTTTCGTGAGGCAGGCATCCCCAGGAGCCGATACCGGACACACGCCTCACACCGGCTACAAAAACGGCTTTTTTACTTGCTTGTATATTGTCGGCTATGGGACTGCCAGGTTTACTGTCGACTTTTTTCGCATTAACCCGTGGACATTTCATGGAATAAACGTATCTCAGATGATATCTCTCATCTTTATAATTGCTGGTCTGTTTGGAATTAAAAAAGCATTATCAAAATAGCGTCTCTTGCTCCTCCCCCATCGGTAACTGTAAAATACCCGAATGACGAGAAAAAATCTTCTTTTAGCCTTAAGTTTTATTGGAATTTTAATTTCAGCGTATCTCACATACGCAAAGGTTACTTCTAACCCATTAATTTGCGGATTAGACCGCGGTTGTGACATCGTTCAACAAAGCTCCTACTCTACCCTATTTGGCATACCGCTGGGTTTTTGGGGGCTTATTTACTACTTTGCACTTGTTATACTTTTTTCTAACGACGCTGTTAAATTCGCTAAAACTACGGCGTCTATTGCGGTCTTGTGGGGTGTAGCCTTTTCAATATATCTCACGTTGATAGAAATTTTTGTAATTCACGCTTTTTGCTACTGGTGTCTTGGAAGCGCAGCTGTCTCTGTTCTAATTGCCTGTGTAAATTTTTTACGAAAAAGCAAGATTACAGAGTAGTTATTTTTGTGTATCCTATGTACATATGAAAATTTACATCATATCTGACCACGGAGGCTTCAATTTAAAGAAATATTTAGCAGACTCCCTTAACCGTGATGGTCTTGATATCAATGATTTAGGTCCTTTTGAGTACAATATAGCAGACGATTATCCTGACTACGTACCTTTGCTTGCAGAGACAATAAATAATGGTTTTGGTGTGGTGATTTGCAAAAATGGTGTAGGCGTAAGCATGCTCGCTAATAAATATAGAGGGGTAAGAGCCGCGCTAGTAAACACTCCGGAACAGGCAAAAACTGCAAGAACAGATGATAATGCGAATATTATTGCACTCCCCGCAGATTTCATTGACGAGCAAACAGCATTACAATGCGTAAAAACGTTTGTTGAAACAAGCTTTAGCAACGATGAAAGGCATATACGCAGACTTAAAAAGGTAGAAAACATAGAAAATAACAATTTTAAATAAAATGATAATCCCAGGAATACTTGAAAACACACTAGACGATATCCAACAGAAAATTAACTTGCTTGAAAACGACGCCAAGTTGCTGCAAATTGACATTGCAGATGGAATACAAGTAGACGGAAGAAGCTACTGTGACGCTACCAACCTCACCAAACTAAAATCAAAAATACCGCTTGAAGCTGATTTAATGGTTTTCAACCCCACAGATTATCTTGTAAAACTAGACAAGCCTTTTACGCGGGTAATTGCAGAAATTGGTGCAAATGATATTCAAAAGTTTATCGAAGAAGCAAAAATTAAAGGCTTTGAAGTAGGTCTGACGATTAATCTCGACACGCCAGTTGCTGATCTAGAAAACTACATCTCTAACCTTGATTTTGTCCAGTTTCGAAGCATTACAGCCGGCGGTCAAGGAAGACCTTTTGAACCAAAGGTTCTTGAAAAAATCAAAGAATTTAAAGAGCTTCATCCGGATTTTCCAATACAAACTGACGGCCATATGGATGAAGAAACAATTAAAATAGTACGATTACTAGGTGTTGAAAATTTTGTTGTCGGATCTGCTATAGTTAAAAATGCTGATCCAGTTAACAAGTTAAAGGAATTAGAAAAATAATGTTTCAAGCAAGTCCAAGAAGTTCAAATATTAAAAAAATCGCCTTTTTAGGCGGTGCAGGGTGGAAAGTAGAAGAGTTGCCGTATAAAGGAGCTTTCGATACTGCAAAATTATTAGCTGAAAATGGTTACGAAATTATTAACGGCGGCGGACCAGGGGTTATGAGGGCAGCAACCGAGGGAGCGCACGCAGCAGGTAAAGACGCCTACGCAGTAACGTACAAACCCAGTGAGCAAAAAAGACACTACGAAGGAATCGATAAGCAAAATAAATTTGATTTCGAGGTTGTTACTCTAGATTACTTTGATCGAACAAAGGTCATGCTTCAAACATCAGACGCGCACATCATCTTTAACGGCAGTATTGGCACACTTAGTGAGCTCGGTATGACGTGGGTTAGCTCTTGGATACACTACCCTAACAGCAGGCCAATTGTATTATTTGGTGATTTTTGGAACGAATACATTAAATTTATTAAGACTTACATGCTCCTCGACCGTGGCGAAGAAAATATGATGAAAATATGTCATTCCGCAGAAGAGGTACTAGCGTATTTAAAAAGTTTTGATAAATAAGTACTCTGTTTTTGAGTTAAGGCACCACACATTTCTGCTATACTAAATTTAATGCCCAAGAAAATAATTGGCGGTAATGCGCACGATAAAAATATTGTTGAACTTGAAAAAGTTGCAGTTGAGTTGCGTGAATTAGCAATTCAAATTTTATTAAATGCTCAATCAGGGCATTCTGCAGGCTCACTTGGAATGGCTGATATATTTGCTGCGCTGTACTTTCATATACTAAACATCGACCCAAACAAGCCGCACGACCCCGACAGAGACCGCCTTGTGCTTTCAAACGGCCATATATGCCCCATTTGGTATGCAGCACTGTACAAACGTGGTTATTTCTCAAAAAAAGAGCTGTGGACGTTTAGGGACATCAATACGCTCCTCCAAGGGCATCCGCACTACAACTCTCTACCAGGCATAGAAAACTCTGGTGGACCACTCGGGCAGGGTTTATCACAAGCCATCGGAATGGCACTGGCTGCAAAACTTGATCAAAAAAAATACTGGGTTTACTGTATAACTGGAGATGGGGAGCTCAATGAAGGGCAGATTTGGGAAGCAGCAATGTTTGCACCAAACCACAACCTCAATAATCTAATCTGGATTATCGATCGCAATAATATTCAGATTGACGGTTACACAGAACACGTAATGCCGCTTGAAAACTTAAGAGAAAAACTTGAAGCATTTAATTGGTTCGTTATCGAAATTGATGGGCATAATCACGAAGAAATAATCAAGGCGACAAATATGGCTAAGGCTGTATCTCAACGTCCAACCGCAATTATTGCTCACACAATTCCTGGAAAAGGTGTAGATTATATGGAGTATAAATTTGAATGGCACGGAAAACCGCCAACCAAAAAGGAGGCCAAGCAAGCGCTGAAACAACTAAGATCGCTTGCTGGAAGAATAAAAAATGAATAAAGCAAAAATGACAATAATTCCAATTTTTGTGCTGGTAGTAGCTTTAGGAGCTGTTTACTTCTTTTTCCTTAAAGATAGTAATTTTCTAAAGATTGATAAATCCCCCGAAGTAAGAAGAATTAATGGATTTCCAACTACAGTCTATACACAAAAAGAAATGGAAAAAATTAGAGAAATCATCACCACAGAAGAAGAGCTTACAAACTTCTTAAACACTGTCGACGAATCAGGATATCTGATTATGCGAGAAAAGATAGACTTTAATAAAGAGATGGTTTTGGCAGTTACAACCTCAACAAATGAGTTTGAAGGCCATGAGATCAAGATTAAAAAACTCTATGAAGATAAAGATGCCAACAAACTACTCGTTTCGGTAAGAGAAGCCGAACCAGGTGAAACTTGCGAAAAGATTATGAATAAAAACGTTGCTTTAGACCTGGTTGCAATAAGCACCACAGCCAGAGAAATTGAGTTTGAGAGAGTAAAAGAAATTACAGAGTGCCAATAACAAAGCTAAACTGCCTATGCTTAAAAAAGACCTTTTTCTAAGTGAAGATGTTTTTGACGCAAACATTGAAATCGCATCTACGCGAGACGGCGTAGGTGACGCTTTAGTAGAACTAGGTCAAGAAAACGAAAACATAGTAGTTTTAACAGCCGACCTTACCGAATCAACACGAGTTGATAAATTTGCAGAAAAGTTCCCAAAAAGATTTATTCAGGTCGGAATTGCAGAACAAAATATGATGGGTATCGCAGCTGGTCTTGCACTTAGTGGAAAAATCCCTTTTGTATCTTCATACGCTGTCTTTAGCCCCTCACAAAACTGGGCGCAACTAAGACTCGCAGTCTGCTATACCAACGCTGACGTAAAAATAATTGGTGGTCATACAGGATTTTCTGCATCGAGAGACGGTGCAACTCACCAAGCTCTAGAAGATATTGCACTCACGAGAACACTCCCAAATCTTACGGTTATCGCACCCGCAGATTATCACCAAGCCAAAAAAGCTATCTTTGAGGCTACACTACTTGAAAGCCCTGTTTACATCAGAGTTTACAAAAACGAAACACCAAAATTCACAACCGAAAAAACCCCCTTCGAAATTGGTAAAGCTCAAACATTGAGAGATGGAACTGACGTAACACTCTTTACAACTGGCTCGCTTGTTTACGAAACTTTACTCGCAGCCCAAGAACTTAAAATGAAACACCGAATCGACGCGGAAGTAATAAATATTCACACCATCAAACCTCTAGACACACAGACTATTGTCAACGCCGCGAGAAAAACAGAGCTCGTTGTCTCCATCGAGGAGCATCAAGTTGCGGGCGGTCTTGGCAGTGCAATTGCAGAAACACTGTCAGAAAAACAACCAACTAAAATGCTAAGAATCGGCGTACAAGATACGTTTGGTGAATCTGGAAAATACGAAGACCTACTAGAAAAATACGAGCTTAACTCAGAACATATCTGCAAAAAAGTTAAGGAGTTTTTATACAATGCCCAATGACATTTCTAAACTAGATTTACTCGCCATCGGAGACGTTTCAATTGATCTTTTTATGGCAGTTGAAGGCGGCGGTGTCACAGAAATTGCCGATCCAGTAAGCCCGAAAATATGCTTTATTCACGGCAGTAAAATACCAGTAAAAACGCTTAAGCAAAATGTCGCTGGCAACGCTGCAAACGTAGCTGCGGGTGCTACTTTACTAGGTCTCTCAACAGCAATTTACGCAGAAATTGGCGACGATGAAAATGGTGCACGCGTTATCAAAGAATTAAATTCTCTAAACATCGACACTACTTTTATAAAAAAGAACGAAGGGGCTCAGACAGGAATTCATCCAATTATTATGTTTGGTGATGAGCGAACTATTTTTTCACACCACGAAATTCGTAATTACAAACTTCAAAATTGGCCTAAACCAAAGTGGATTTACTACACTTCTGTTTCTCCAGGCTTTGAAAACTTTCAAACTGAACTTGTTGAATACTTAGGTAAAAACCCAGATGTTGGAATAGCTTTTAGCCCTGGTACTTATCATATGAAAGCTGGTTTAGAAGGGCTTAAAAACATACTTAAAGTAACCCACGTACTATTTTTAAACAAAGATGAAGCCTCAGTATTAGTCGGAAAAGATACAATCGAAAACCTACATAAAAAACTTCAGGAGCAAGGACCAAAGGTTACGGTAATTACAGATGGTGCTAACGGCGCCTCGGTTAGTGATGGTACCAGCCATTTTGAGATAAAAGCGCTTAGTCCTAGTAAACCAATTTTAGACAGAACAGGCGCCGGAGACGCATTTGCTTCGGGTGCCCTCTCAGCACTTTTTTACAACAAACCTCTACAAGAGGTACTCGTTTGGGGAATTTTAAATTCATCTGCGGTGCTTACGGAAATCGGCGCGATACACGGTTTAAAAACAAAAGATTTGATGGAAAATGACGCTAGGGCGATGCTCACTAGCTAACGATTTTAAAAACGTAAAACATCGTCAACCCAAAAAACAACCCAAAGATAGTATCAACAATATAGTGCTTTTTTAGAAAAACTCTCGAAAAAGCGACGAGTAAAACCAAAATTACAGGAATCGCAGTAAAAGGGAAATCTAAATACTCAAGCAAGAATCCATAGGCAAAACTACTCCTTGCAACGTGCAAACTCGGAAAACTACCCGATTCAACTTTTCGAAATATTCCCATAAGAATAGACTTTGCTGGGCTTTCTTTAAAAAGAATTGATTTAATAAATCCGCCGATAAGGTAAATGAGCAATAATCCAAGTGCTACGCGAATTACAACGTCCATGTCCTGCGTACCTATTGCAACAACAATAAACGCGACGAAAGTATCACCAAACGATGTAAAATTTCGCATAAAAGTCTCGATATTTTTTCGTCTGCTCATAAATTAATTCTAACATTAACCACGGTCCTTCGTGATAGAATATACCCAGCGCGTATGAACATTAGAGATTTAATAAAAAGAAATACTCCTGTTTTGGTGATTGGCGGTATTACTGTTTTAATCTTTTTATTTATTATTGCCACAGCTCAAAGAGGCTCCAATTCATCTACAAAACTTATTGAAACCCAAGAAGGAGATTTATTAGCGCCACATTCTTATGTGCAAGGTCCCGTTTCTGCAAAAGTTACGCTTGTTGAATTTACTGATTATGGTTGTCCAGCTTGCCAAAGTTTTCATCCTTACGCTACAGCTGTTTTTAAAAAATACTCTGACAAAATCAGATACGGTATTAGGCACTTTCCTTTACCCCAGCATAAAAACGCGGATAAAGCCGCAGTGGCAGCCCAAGTCGCGGGCGAACAGGGCAGATTTTGGGAATATTCAGAATTGCTTTTTGAAAATCAAGGTAAGTTTGATAATAAAGACCTTGTCAGCTATGCCGACGTGTTAGGTTTAGATGTAACTAGGTTTTCGCAAGATATTAAAAACAAAGCCTTTGAAGATCTTATCGATCAAGATGTTAAATACGCAAAGCAGCTCGGCGTCAACGCAACTCCTACATTTTTTGTTAATGGTAAACAGTTAAAACTTGATAGGTTTGAAGACTTAGAAGCCGCCGTTGAAAGAGCGTTGAGAGAGGCAGGAGTAAATCTAACCGGTCCTTCTGATGAAGAAATTGCTCAGATGCAAGAGCAAGAAGAAGTGATTTCTACAGAAATATATAAAACAGTCGATGACAGATTTGGTATTTTAGAAATTGAATTTACTGCCGAAAGTGAATTTAAACCTGACAAAACACTTGCAACCGCAGGACAGCTTGTCAGATGGTCAAATAAATCCGATAAAGATATAACATTCGTTCAACTAATGCCAAGATTTCAAGAGCTCGAACAGCCCTTTGTTATAAAGACGGGCGAATCGTTTGAATTTAGACTTAGACTAAGAGAATTTGGTATGTGGACATACACTTACGAAGGCTACGACGGCAGTTATAGCATAGATATTAACAAGCTACCAGATGATATTGCACAGATGCTCCCAAACTATAACTAAGCAGTAAATGCTGAGGGGCAGATTTTATTTAACACACATTTTTCACACTCAGGTTTTCTAGCTTTGCAAACGTAGCGCCCGTGTAAAACTAACGCACCAGAAATATTTCGCCAGTATTCTTTTGGTATTTTTTGCATTAGCTCTTTTTCGATCTTCTCTGCGTTTTGCTCCTTTGTTAGGCCTAGTCGATTGCTTACTCTGGTTACATGCGTATCAACAACAACACCCTCCGCTATCCCCCACAGTTCTTGCATAATAACATTCGCGCTTTTTCTTGCCACACCGGGTATTTGAATTAATTCAGAAATTGTTTTTGGCAGTTCTCCGTTAAATTTTGCCAAAATAACTTGGGCAGCTTTTATGAGCCGGTCTGCTTTTCCGAGATGAAAATTCACTCCCCTGATGTCAGCTTGTAGCGTGGGTAGATTGGCATCTGAAAAATCCTGCCAAGATTTGTACTTTTTGAACAAACTTGCGGTGATTTCGTTTACTTTTTTATCAGTGGTTTGGGCAGAAAGCACAACTGAGATAAATAGCTGCATTTCGTTTGCATGTACAAGCTCGGTTTTAGGCTCTGGGTACGAGGTTTTTAATATTTTTGCCACATCTAGCGCGATATCCATAAAGTTAAAATAAGCTCATCTGGTTTTCTGCTAGTGCAGAACCCTTGCTTGAACTTTTTGTACCTCCATCAACTTCAAAACCTAAACGTCTGATGAGAGATTTAAAATTATATTTTTCTAAAACTTCTTTTACTTGTCCTTTGTTAAACGTGGAATATTTACAATCCTCAATATCAATACTAAAAGGCGCTTCTGTAACAATGGTTGCTAACTGTTTACTCATAACTGGCTGTTTCGTAACATTCTTCGAGTTTCTTTTTTAAAGACTCTGGCTGGATCTTTTCTAAGTTTTTATAAATCTCTTCGACTGAGCCGTATTCTTCAATAAGCTTTAATGCAGTCTTCTCACCTACACCGTACACACCTGGGATATTGTCGCTGGGATCTCCACGTAGACCCTTAAAGTCGATTAACTGTTTTGGAGTAAACCCATATCTCGCCTTGACTTCTTTTACACCAATCCATTCTGCCTCACCCTTTGTATTTGGGTTCATCACCAACACATGGTCATTAACCAGCTGCCATAAATCACGATCGTTAGAAACAATTACAACCTCTATATCGTCTTTACCAAATTTTTGTGAAAGAGTCCCGATAACATCGTCTGCTTCGTAACCTGGCAAAGAAATTCGTTTTACACCAAACGCGTCAATAATCTCAAAAACTTTAGGAATCTGGGAAGAAAGATCATCTTCCATAGGGCGTCTGTGCGCTTTGTATCCTGTAAAATCCTCGTGTCTTAAAGTGGGTGCCATATCATCCATAGCCGTAACAACATAGTCAGGTTTAATCAGCTCAAACACACTGATTAGCATACTGGTAACACCATAAACCGCATTAGTCGGCTCACCGTTTTTATCAGTAAAAGTGTTTGGGAGTGCGTGGTACGCACGATGCAAGAAATTAAAAGTGTCGATAAGAAGGAGTTTCTTCATGTCTTATTTTATAACAGTTTTGGTAAGAAAAAAGAAATCCCCGCTTGTTTTTTAAACTTGCGGGGAAGTTGTTTGTGCTTACTGGGTTCTGTGAAACTCATGGCAGGTGCTTTGAATAAAATGTCTCACCTCATTCCACTCGATTAAGTTCAGTTTAATCTGATCCGTATTGGGGATAGCATTAATTGCCTTGCTAATTTGTTTCTTGTATTCACAAGCTACAGGTACGGTATACAAAAACACCGCGTCTTCAGAAAAAGCCTTTTCGTTGTAAAATACAAATTCATTAAACCGGCAGGCTACAGCAGCTTGTGAGTTGTCTGGATAGTCAGTCGACCCATCAAATACCACAATATTCTGATCAGAGGAAACCTGCTCGAAAATTGTGCACTGTTTAATACGGCATCTGGGAAAAGCACTTTTTACAATGTTAAGTGTTTTTTTTCTCCATTGCCAATCAGCGCTTACAATTGTGATTCGGTATCCAACCTCGTTACACTCCACCCTACCAAAAGCGATAGCCAAGCCATCAAAAAACCTTTCGATCTTGGTTCTTTTCATTTTCTCCTCCATATATTATTTCTGACTGATTACAAATTTAATTGGAATTATACAACAAATATTAGGATAATAAAGATTTGAACTCTTCTTCGTAGATTGTCTCTTTTTCTACAAGCATTTGGGTTAGTTTATCTAATACTTCTCGGTTTTCTCTGATTATTTTCTTGGCCTCTGAGTAACATTCATCAACTATTTTTTTAACCTCGCTGTCTATTTTTGAAGCTATTTCATTACTGTATGCAGGAGCGTGATGTCCAAACTCGCGCGCAAGCATAAATTCTTCGTCTTTACCGTCGTATGAAACTGGACCTAAGCTACTCATTCCATACTGCATTACCATCTTACGAGCTAATTTGGTTGCTTTGCTAATGTCGTCTGCGGCCCCAATCGTTAATTCTCCATAAACAACTTCTTCTGCCGCGCGCCCACCTAGCATTGTGGTTATAAAAGACAAAAGTCTAGTTTGTGTTTCGTTATAACGATCTCGACTTGGAACCATACTCGTATGCCCCAGCGAACCTCCGCGTGCAACAATTGAAACGCGGTTAACAGGATCCATATCAGGTACTTTAGAGGCAACGATTGCGTGGCCTGCTTCATGATAAGCGGTCATTTTCTTTTCTTCTTCAGTTTGTAACGTTTTTCTTTCGCTCCCCATCGTAACTTTCAAAGCTGCGTCGTCAACATTTTTAGTTGTAATTTTGTCTCGCCCGTCTCTTGCAGCTAATATAGCAGCCTCGTTAAGCATGTTTTCGATGTCGGCACCGCTAAATCCAACTGTCTTTTTGGCGATAGCTTCAACCTGTACGTCTTCTTCAAATGGTTTTCCTCGCATATGAATCGCCATAATTGCTTCTCTATCTTTTAAGTCAGGTAATGGTATAGAAACGTTACGGTCGAATCTTCCTGCTCTGACAAGTGCGGGGTCTAACATGTCTGGTCTGTTCGTTGCGGCTAAAACTATTACGTTTGTGCGTGGGTCAAATCCATCCATCTCTATTAGTATTTGGTTAAGTGTTTGTTCTCTTTCATCGTGACCGCCACCTATTCCCATACCGCGTTGTCTTCCAATGGCGTCAATTTCATCGATAAAAATTAAGCTCGGCTGATTAGCCTTAGCTGTATTAAATAAGTCGCGCGCTCTCGCCGAACCAACACCAACTAACATCTCCATAAACTCACTACCCGCGACGCTAAAGAAAGGTACGTTTGCTTCTCCAGCAATAGCCTTTGCCAACAACGTTTTACCAACACCTGCAGGTCCTACTAATAGAATACCTTTAGGAATTCGTGCCCCAAGCTTGCGATACTTTTCTGGGTATTTTAGAAAATCGACAATTTCGAGCATTTCACTTTTAGCTTCATCAACCCCCGCTACATCTTTAAAGGTAGTTTTCTGTTTCGCGTTTTGATTAAAAAGACGTGCGCGTGATTTACCAAACGAAAAAATATCGCCATTGGCTCCGCGAACCTGTCGAAAGATTAGAAATAAAATCAATATGGGTATACCAAAAGTAAGAATTGGACCAACTACATCATTGAAACCTACTCGGTGTTCAACTTTGTACTCACCTTTAATAATCGAGCTCTCTATATTGTTGTTTGTGAGAATTTCGTCAAAACTGAGGGTTGACTCTTTTTCGGTTACAAATTTTGTTCCATTCTGAAGCAAAACCTCGATCTTATCGCCTGAAACAGTAACGTTCTGCGCTTCACCCTTTTTAATAAAATCGATAGCTTCGCCTAAAGGTTTAATTTCATCCCCTCCAGTATATCCTGAAAATGCTGTTATTAAGGCAAATACTCCAAATGCTACGATAATATAAAAGAATATGTTGCCAAAAATGCTGACGGGGGCTTTAGGCACTTTAGGACCTTGCACCTGTTTTTTATTGCCACCATTAGTTTTCTTTGCCTCTTTAGAGTTTCTTAGATTCATAAGCTATGGAATTATACAACACATGCCAACTTCTCAAAAACCCATTTTTTCTTTGACCTCATCAATAGTTTTCTGAGTTTTTAGTCTGGCGGCAGCTGCACCCTCTTCAATCACTTGTTTCACATAAGCGGGGTTTGCCTCAAGCTCTTTTCTTCTTTGTTGAATAGGTTCAAGTTCTTTATAAATCGCTTCCGCAAGAGATGATTTCAACTCGCCATACCTAACTCCATCTACAGTGTACTTTTTTTCAAATTCCTTACGCGCGTCTTTTCCCATAAATAATTCTACAAACAACATAAGATTTGCTACAGAACCTTTTTCAGGAACTTTTTTTCCTTTACCTGAATCGGTAGGAACTTTTGCAAGTCGAGATTTAATTGTTTCTAAGTCGTCGGTGAGATTAATGTAACTTCCCTCAACCGTTTTACTCATTTTTCCTTCACCTAATAAACTCGGCACGTAGCTACCTTGCGTTTTAAAAGCAACAGGTTCGGGAAAATCCATCCCAAATCTCTCATTAAGCTTTCTTGCAATCTCACGTGTAACCTCAAGGTGTGGCTCTTGATCTACTCCAACAGGAACTTCGTGGGCTTTATAGAGCAAAATGTCCGAAGCCATCAGAATAGGGTAATTTAAAAGCGCCATCGTCGAACCTTCAGGGTATTGCTTTATCTTTTCTTTAAAAGTCGGTAAATGCTGCATTCTCGCAATTGTCACAAAGGCTGAAAGATAGTACGCAAATTCCAAATGCTGTGGAACCATCGATTGAAAGAAAATAGTTGCTCTTTTTGGGTCAAGCCCAGCAGCGAGGTAATCTAACAAAACTCCATACCGATTCTCTTGAAGCTCCTTCACATTGTAGGGTGTGGTAATTGCGTGCGCATCGGCAACCATATAATTTACTTCGTAGCCGTCATTTTCTTGCAGCGCGATCATACCTTTAACTCCACCTAAATAGTTTCCTATATGAAGGTGTCCTGTTGCGCGCATTCCTGATAAAACTCTTTTTTTATTACTCATTTTTTTATTCTCCTAAATCGAGCTTTCGTTGCTCAATATAAATTTAACATAATAACAAGGGATACTAAACGTTAGAAACGCCAAAGTGAGGATGTATGATTCTGTGTATTATCTGGTTTGGTCATGTTTTACCTTGGTGCCGATGATTGGACTTGAACCAATGACCTGACGCTTATGAAACGTCCGCTCTAACCACCTGAGCTACATCGGCATAAAACCTCTGGATTATAGCAAACGAATACTAAGCTATAAAGTACAGAGCTCAGCTGACTTGCAAAACTCCAACACATATTATAGGATTCAGGCAACTAAACGAAAGGAGCGTCTAGAATGGGAGCTTTAACAGTATTAGTTGCCACCAGAGACCCGATCTTCTCCGAGTTATTAGATGACTTAGAGCCAAATCACATTGTTGTTTTTGAAAGAAGGGTCGGACTTTTTATGTATGGGTGCCCCACAATGCTTGCTGATTTACACAGCATACCTGGCACTATGGTCATCGACGGAGGATCCGGAATTTTCAATGGAACACCAGATGAGCTTATAAGCGCGCTTGAGACCGCAAAGATCGGAAACTTTGATAAAGTAATAAAACATGTTGTATGAAATCGATTAACCCTGTAGCCAGTTTTACTGATACGGGGTTTTCTTTTTGCATCAAAAAACCCGCTTTCACGGGTTGTCGTATATTATTTGGTTGCGGGGCCCGGACTTGCACCGAGACCTTCAGATTATGAGCCTGACGAGGTACTATTCCTCCACCCCGCTATAATGCATCAGTAATCTAACAGACGATGCCACTATTGTCAAAATTACCTAACAAATAAATCAACCCAGAGATGAATATAGCCCCCAAAAGACTTCTCAACCTTATCGCTAAATGTTGATTTTTCACCTAAAACTTTTGGCTCTAAGTCAATACCCTTTAGCTCTTGCGGTATAACATATACTTTCTCTCCAGGTCTAATCAAACTAAGGTCGTTTCTTGCTTTTTCTTCAATATAATCGTTAGTTTTCTTGTATGTGACGCCGTCCTCGAGAGCTTTTTTATCGCCCTCCAACGCCCCAACCTCTTGACTAAGCTCATCTAATCGCTTACTATTCTTGATTATCTCTAGTGCTGTACGTGTAAAGTTTATGCTTGCTAGTATAAATAATACTGTTAAAACAAGGTATTTTGTTTGAGCAGAAACCGCCATAACTAGAATTCTAGAACACCCGTTGACTTTGTTCAACCAAAGTGTTATTCTACCCTATAGGATTGTCATCCTATATACTATTTTGTTAAGTTAACTGCCTAAAGAAAAAACTAATTTATATGGTAGAACTAAGAGTTGCCCACAAAAATTTTATAGATCATCTAGGTAGCCTGAATCGTTCAGGTTCAACTTTGATTGCTTACGGAAAAGATATCGAGCAATTAGTTGAGTATCTTGAAAGAAAAGGTGTAAACGCTGTTGAAGAAATTGAGCTTACTCACTTGCAAAGCTTTATGGAAAAACTAGCAAACGAGGAATACACTCCAAAATCAATCTCAAGAAAAACTAATTCAACAAAAACATTTTTTAGATTTTTGATGGATAAAGCACATATCGTTAAAAACATTGCCGATGATCTAAGACATCCAAAAGTAGTTATAAAAGCTCCAAGAATATTATCAAAACTAGAGTACAGAGCATTAAGAGACGCCGCCAGAGGTGACAGAAGAACATACGCAATTATTGAAACGCTACTCCAAACAGGAATTACAATTTCAGAATTGGCAGAAATGCAACTAGACCACTTAAAACTTGAGGTTGAAAAAATTCTTCATATTCCAGCAAAAAATAGCAAACCTACAAGAACAGTGCCTTTGAACGAGGCGGTTATTGAAGCTATTCAAAAATACATCAATGAAGAAAGACCAAAAGTAGAAAAAGCAGTTCATGTCTTCATCACAAAAACCGGAAACCCTATGCTTGTAAGAAACATCAGATCAACTATCCAAAGATTCTACGATTTGGCAGGAGTTGAAAACGCAAAAGTGAACGACCTAAGACACACTTTCGTAGCACAGCACTTACAAAGAGGTACCAACCTTTTGCAAGTATCAAAAATTGCTGGGCACATGAGAGTTTCTACCACAGAAAGATACTTACAGTACATTGAAAGAGAAACAGAAGAAGAAAAAACAGAACTTAGCGTTTTGTAAAAAAATTACTTTAATTGAAAATAAATTAATCCCCGTTTCCACGGGGATTTTTTGTGCGATTAATTCTCGTTAGATGTTCCTTTTATTCGTATTACGGCTTGTCTTAAACCTGCGGTCCTTGTCAGATAAGCAATGTGGAGTTGCCCATTGTCTACACCTTCAATTCTATTTTTTAGCTCCTCATAGTCATATTGGCGCTCACCTGTGTCAATCGGCATACCTAAGGTAAAAATCACCTCTTTAACCTCCTCTAAGGTATTACACTGAGAAAAAATATCTGGGTTTGGTTTTTTCATCTCCTCTAAAAGAGCGTTGTGATAATCTAAAACTTCGATAAATCTATCGCGTATACCATGTGCTCGGGTTATTGTTTCTAGTAGAGGTGCGTCGTCCGTGAACTTTAACCCTGTTCTAATAAAGCTTTCCATCGTGCTAATTATTTTTTCTGGGGTGTACTCACTCGTAGAACCCTTAATCTTGCCACCGTCTTCCTCAGCAGCTTTATTAACATCATTAAAGAAGTTATTTATAGAGACGTGTTCTAACCTGGGGGTCTCGTCATGCAAGGTTTCGGCAAAAGCACCTTCTGAAGAATGCGTATTATTATATCTTTCAATTTTATAATGGTGGGTGAACCTGGGCTCGAACCAGGGACCGGACGTGTATAAGACGTCTGCTCTACCAACTGAGCTATTCACCCTCACTCCACAAATTACTTTTCAAACTATAACTCACTTGCGCTCGACTTCGTCGATCTAAAGACGTCTGCTCTACCAACTGAGCTATTCACCCTCACTCCACAAATTACTTTTCAAACTATAACTCACTTGCGCTCGACTTCGTCGATCTAAAGACGTCTGTTCTACCAACTGAGCTATTCACCCTCACTCCACAAATCTCCGCGCTAACTTCCAAAGTAAAAAATATATTACTCTACCAAGTCAGAATCTGCTAGGTCATCTTCCATTAACGCTTCGCCGAGTTCTCTTTTCTTTTCTCGCTGTTCGTTCCAATCATCGTAATAAGAAATATCATCTTTTCTTCTCATTCTCTCAAGTTCGTTTACAACCCCTATAAGTGCTGTTTCGAGATGAAGGTTTGTCTCTGTAGCAAAGTAAGTTTTGCCGTTGTAGCTAAGTTCACCTTTTACTTCAAATTCACCTTCTGCTCCACTTTTATTTAGTACGATTCTAGCGAGCGCGGTTTCTTTTTCTTTGGCCGTAAGCCTATGTTCAATTTTCTCAAATTTCTCCGTCGCGAGAACTTTCATACTATTAGAGAGATCTATGTTATCTGAAGTTATTTGATATTTCATATGTGTATTCTAACAAATGATTTTACCTTTGAGGAAAGATTTGTACCCCGTCCTTATCATATAAAATGATGGCCTGAGTTGGGCAGGATTGGGCAGCAATTAAAAGCTTGTCGTCATCTACTTTTTCTGCCCCGTCTACTAAAACTGCAACGTTTTCTGAATCTAATTTGAATGCTTCGGGGGCTTCGAAGATACAAGTTGCGGCACCAATGCAACCGTCTCTATCAATAACTATTTTGTGTATTCTTTTGTTACTCATCAAATTCTGCGACCTCGTTTACTCTTTCTACCATTTCGTCAATTTCTTTGTCGGTAAATCCGTGAACTTTTGCCCCAGCCTCTATCGTGTCAAAACTACTGGCAAAACATCCAACGCAGTGCATACCATAGTCAGTAAATACTTCAGCTGCATCGGGGTATTTAAATATTACTTCGGCAAGATTCATGTCTTTTGTTATTTTTTTTGACATATTATTCTTCAAGACCTTCTAGCATACTATGCAGTGTTTCAAGCGGCAATTCCGCGCACTTCATTCTACTCGTTGTAAGTTCAACTCCTAATGTTTCGACAAGTTTTTGTTTGGTGATTTTTTTGGCGTCTTCTATTGACTTGCCCTTCACCAACCCAGTTAACACTGATGCTGAAGCCACACTTACCGCGCACGCAGCGCCGTCAAATTTAATGTCTTCAATTTTACCATCAGCAATTTTTATCTGCATTTTGATTACATCCCCGCAGAAAGGATTATTTTTTGTCTGCTCTTTTGTTGAACCATCCATATGTCCCCTGTTTTGAGGGTTTTTATAATGATCCATTAATTGTTCGCGATAAATATCATCCATAATATTATTTTAATATTTGTAACGCGTTGTTAATACCTTCAATTAGCGCGTCCACATCAGCTTCGTTGTTGTAAATATAAAAACTTGCTCTTGTTGAAGCTGGAATACCAAGTTTGTCGTGTAGAGGCATCGCACAGTGCTGGCCTGAACGAACTGCGACTCCCTCGGTGTTTAAAATTGAGGCTAAATCGTGTGGGTGAATCCCCTCAATTACAAATGAGATTACGCCTGTACGATTTCGTGGATCTTGGGGGCCGAGAATACGCAAACCAGATATTTCTTGAAGTCTCTTTATTGCATATTTGGTTATATGTAGCTCGTGCTCTCGAACGTTATCCATACCGATTTCGGTTAGATAGTCTACCGCAGCAGCTAGCCCTACAGCGCCTGCAATGTTTGGCGTACCGGCTTCAAATTTATCTGGTATGTATGCCCAAGTGGCGTCTTGTTCAGAAACTCTGTAAATCATTCCACCACCTACTCGATATGGTTCCATCTTTTCTAATAGTTCTTGTCTTGCCCATAAGACACCTACGCCGGTGGGTCCTAACATTTTGTGGCCAGAAAATGCGTAGAAATCACAATCCATGCTTTGAACGTTAATTTTTAAATGCGGGGCTGCCTGTGCACCGTCGACTACGACCAACGCTCCAACTGTTTTTGCTAGTTTTGTAACCTCTTTTATCTGCGTAATTGCACCTGTGACGTTGCTCGCGTGGTTAGTTACCACTAGTTTTACTCCTTTTACCATTTCTTGCTTTAGTCGCGCCATATACCCATCTTGCTCACCGTCTGAGTAGTCGATAAACTTCAATTCTGCCCCTGTTTTCTTTGAAACTCTTTGCCAAGGTACCAAATTGCTGTGGTGTTCCGCGTTAGTAATCAAAATTTTGTCCTCATTTGATAAATTGTGAACTGCCCAAGCTTCAGCAACTAGGTTTATAGAATCTGTTGTACCTGAAGTAAAAATCACCTCTTTTGGACGGGCTGCACCTATAAACTCTGACACAGTCTTTCTTGCGTTTTCATAAAGCTCTGAAGATTCTTCACTGAGCGTATGTATTCCACGGTGAACGTTAGCGTTGTTTGTTTTATAAAAATTACTGATAGCCTCAATTACTTTGAGCGGCTTTTGACTCGATGCCGCATTATCAAGGTAAGCAAGTCTTTTACCGTTTATATCGCGGGCAAGTATTGGAAAGTCTTTAATTATTTTTGCGCTGTCTAACATATTTTTTATTATAACTTTAATTTACTCCAAATGATTTCTTTGATTACTTCATCTTCTGTTTGCGCGATTACTTCTTCGAAAAATCCCCTAACTAAAAGTTCTTGGGCTTCGCTATAAGGTAAACCTCGTGACTGCAAATAGTATAGCTGTTCAGGGTCTACATTTCCTGTGGTTGCTCCATGCGAAGCCTTCACATCGTCGGCGTCGATCTGCAAGATTGGTTGCGAAGAATTTTTTGTACCTTCACCAATCGATAGTACCTTGTCATCTAAATATGAAACGGTCTGTTGAGCAGTTTTTTCTATGATAATTTTTCCAACATAGTTTGAAGTACTACCGCCAAGTAAAACACCTCGGACTTCGGTCATACACTTAGTTCGTGGAGATGTGTGATGTGCAATTGTTGTTAAATCTAGCTTTTGGGTGGTATCGAGTTTATAAAGTGCAATTATCTCTGCTTCAACCTCGGGGGTTTCGAATTTTAAATGCACCACAGCTTTTTGTACGTCACTAAGGTCTAAAATAAATCGTGTACTTTCTTTTACACTAATTACTGTTTCTTCGGTTGGAATTATTATTTCGTTTTTCATAACCTAGCCAACACTCCCTTCCATCTCTAACTCTATCAGCCTGTTTAGCTCCACCGCATACTCTAAAGGAAGCTCTTTAACAATTGGTTCGATAAATCCAGAAACGATTAATGCCATTGCTTCTGGTTCGGTTAGTCCACGGCTCATTAAATAAAAAAGTTTTTCTTCACCGATTTTACTTACAGACGCCTCGTGTTCAATATGGGCGGAATTGTTTTTAATATCCATGGTAGGAAATGTATCTGACGCAGATTCGCTGTCTAAAATTAGTGCGTCACATTCCACGCGGTTTTTTACATTATGTGCAAAAGGAGAAACTGAAACCATTCCGCGATAACTTGTTCTTCCACCGTTTGTGCTGATTGATTTAGAAATTATTGTTGAAGTAGTGTTTGGAGCAACGTGAACCATTTTTGCTCCGGCGTCTTGATGCTGGTTTTTACCTGCGTAAGCTATCGATAAAACCTCTCCATGTGCCCTTTCACCAACCAAAAAACATGATGGATATTTCATAGTCAGCTTTGAACCAAGGTTACCGTCAACCCACTCCATCACAGCGTCTTTTTCTACGTGGGCGCGCTTTGTAACAAGGTTGTAAACGTCGTTTGACCAGTTTTGGATTGTCGTATAGCGGAATCTCGCGCCAGGCTTGACTATAACCTCAACGACGGCTGCGTGAAGCGAGTCTTTTGAGTAAACTGGGGCGGTACACCCCTCTACGTAGTGCGCGTAGCTCCCCTCGTCGGCTATTATTAGCGTTCTTTCGAACTGACCCATATTAACTGCGTTTATTCTAAAATATGCCTGCAAAGGGCGTTTTACGGTCACGCCTTTGGGGATATAAACAAACGAACCGCCGCTCCAAACCGCGCTGTTAAGGGCTGCAAACTTGTTATCTTCAGGTGGAATTATCTTTCCAAAGTATTGCTCAAAAAACTGGGGATACTGCTTTAGAGCTTGGTCTGTGCTTAAAAATACTACTCCGTCAGCAGCGAGTTCTTTTTTGAGTGAGTCGTAAATAACCTCGCTGTCGAATTGGGCTTTCACCCCTGCCAAGTGCTGTCTTTCAGCTTGTGGAATACCTAAGCGTTCAAAGGTTTCTTTCATTTCTGCAGGAACATCATTCCAATTTCTTTTTTCACTTTCTGTTGGTTGAAGATAGTAAAAGATTTCGTCGTAATCGATTCCTGAAAGATCTCCTCCCCAAGTCGGTGTAGCCTTTTTCAAGAATATTTCTAAAGATCTTAAACGGAAATCCAGCATCCATTTAGGCTCGCCTTTGTGAGCTGAGATTTGTTTTACAACATCTGCGCTTAAACCCTTTTTTGTTGTGAATACGTGATTTTCTTTTACGTTAAAACCGTATTTTGATTTGTAATCATTATTTAGGCTGATTTTTGCTTTCTTAACAACCTTATCGCTGACTTGTTTCTTTCCCATACTTACTCACCCGTCTGTGCATACCCTTGTTCTTCAAGTCGGTCTGCCAATTTTTCATCGCCCTCTTCAACAATCTTTCCGTCTTGCATAATAAATACTTTATCTGGGCTGAGATGCTTTAGAATTCTTGTGTAATGGGTAATTATTAGCACCGTCATGCCACTTTGCTTTGTCATTTCAACCACTGCGTTCGAAACCGTCTTAATTGCGTCGATATCGAGTCCACTATCTGTTTCATCTAAGATTGCGAGTTTAGGTTCAAGAAGCATTAATTGTAATATCTCCATTCGTTTCTTCTCTCCACCTGAAAAGCCATCGTTTAGGTAGCGGCTTAAAAAGCTGGCGTTAAGGCTTAATAACTCAAGTTTGGGTTTAAGTATTTCTCTAAATTTAACCGGTGAAATCTGCGTTCCATGCTTTTTGTTGTAGATCATTCGTAAATAGCTTGAAATAGTGACTCCCGTAATTTCGCTGGGATGTTGAAATGACAAGAATAATCCAGCCTGTGAACGTTCATCAGGTGACATCTCGAGAAGATTTTTACCTTCAAACATCACCAAACCGGCTGTAACAATATAACTTGGGTGCCCCATTAAAGTCTGAGCGAGCGTACTTTTACCAGATCCATTTGGCCCCATCAGCACACTCACCTTGCCCCTTTCGACCGCAAGATCAAGCTTTTTTATAATCTCTTTATTTTCAACTGAAACTTCTAAATCTTTAATTTCTAAAATATTATTGGGCATAAGTGTCTTTTTCTACGTTAACGTTTTTAACTACACAAAGTCTTTCTTCAAGCGGGCACATCCTGTTTATGCTGTAATAAACCTCTTTACCAACTTTGTAAGACTCGACAAGACCACTTTTTTTCATCTCGTTTAAGTGATACGAAACAGTTGGCTGGGTTAAGCCTATAAACTCAACAACGTCAGTAACCGACGCGCGTCTTTTTTCGGCTAAAAATCTAAAAATCTCCATACGGGAATCAACCCCAAGAGATTTAAAACAGTTTGTACAATACGTCTGACTTTTCATCGTATTGATACTAATCTATGTGTACACGCCTGTCAAATCTGCTAAACTTTAACGATGCAAAAACTAAAAACCTTCGCCCGAACATATATAAACAGCATAAAAAACTTTAACTACTATAAAGACGTTGCCGCAGCTAAAACTAGCTTCTCGGTAAAATACTTTATACTTCTTGGGCTCTTTGCCGCCGTTATAAGCTCAACAGCAATTGCTATACCGTTAATTCCTGAGGTAAACATCGTCGTTAACAACGCCCTCGATGAAATAAGCGCAATTTACCCAGAAGAACTCGTACTCAAATCAAAAGAAGGTAAATGGGAAGTAAATCAACCAGAGCCATACGCAATAAGAACACCTGAATTCTTTAAGAATGCTACAACTGAAAACAACCAACCTGTGAATTTTCCTTCAAGCTTAGTCGTCTTTGATCACAACGGAACAATCGACGACCTCAAAGAAAGAGATACCCTCGTACTCGTTAACGACACAAACATAATCACCGTCGACGAGAAAGGTAAAATCGAAGCGTACCCTCTTGAGTCCATACCTGAAGGAGAAATCAACCACGGCCATTTCGTAGAATTTATGAACTCCTTAAGAAACTACGCAAGATTTATTCCAGCTGTAATCATCTTCTTCGTCTTCGTCGGTACAGCTTTTTACTACATCTTATTTAGGCTTGGTTATGCATTCTTAGTTGCGTTCTTACTTAAAATCTTTTTAAAGGCTACAAACACAAACCTAGACTCAAAAGCACTTTATAGAATCGCCCTTCACACAATGACTCCCGTACTTACAGCAGAAGTTATAATCTCAATCATAGGAACAAGGCTTGAAATTCCGTTCTTATTTTTAGCGGCGAATATAGCATTTGCAGGGTTTGTAATAAAAAAGATAACGGGTACTACTGAACCAAAAGCAAAAATAGAAGAATCTCAGCCTGTCGTAGAAAAAACAGAATAAAAACGTAGTTCACAACAAACACTCAATATGCTAGGATTTCACTGTTCTTAACAAAAGACGTATTCCTCTGTAGCTCAATGGCAGAGCGCCCGGCTGTTAACCGGTAGGTTGGTGGTTCGAGTCCACCCGGAGGAGCCAAATAAGTTTTCCCTATGACTACAACATAAAATTAGTTCTGACTTCATACACCTTGGATACTCAATAATGCAAAACACACACTATGGTAAAATTAACCTGCAAATGAACGAAAAACCAAAATCAAAAATAAAATTGTATTTCTTCATCTTCATTGTATTACTAACAATATCAGCAGGTGGTTTTGTGTATTTTAAGTATAACGAATTTATCAAACTTCAAAGTTCCGCAAATGCAGCTATAAGAGAAAACGAAATATTGAAAAGCGAGAAAGATGAATATAACCAACTTAAAAACGGTTTGGAAAATGAAAAAGTAAGATGCGAACAACTACTACTTAAAGAAGAGGGTAACTTTGCTGAATTTACTTACTGCCAGAAATACATTGAATTTCTAGATAACAAACTCGGTAAATAAATACGCATTTTTTACTGATTCTGATTTGGGAAATCCACAATTGCTACGGTGCTAGATGCAACTTTAATGTCTTTATGCTCATCAAAACTTCTTAATATCAATCTCGTTAGCTTGTCGTTTGTAACACGCCTTTCTCTCACATCCGTAATGTATCTAATATTAAGCATTATCCAATTATCCGTAGCCTGGACATAAACACTTGGCTCTACATTTCTTTTAGACAAATAGTATCTCTCATCAAAATAGGTCAACTCCTTTTCGGCTCGCCTAGTAGCTTCTTCTGTTTCAGTTTTAAGTATTTCCAAAACAAGTTTAATAGCCTTCTCCCAATCACTTTCGTATGTAACAGGCAACTTGATTTCATCCCAAATAAAACTATGGTCTTTTGTATAGTTATGCAAAGGACTTGATAGAACAAAGCTATTTGGAACTGTGATTATTCTTCCTGTGGCTTGATCTCCTGCTACCCACTCTCTTATTTCAAGTAAAGTTGTGTAAAACAAACTTACATCCAAAACATCACCATATTTGCTGTTTATTTCAATTCTATCCCCCGCACGATAAATACTCCCAAATAAAATAGTTAATCCCCCAACTATATTTTTGAAAAAATCTTGCAAGGCGATAGCAACACCAGCACCTATTAATCCATATGAAACAAGTAATGCCTGGGGATTTGGAATCCAAATTCTCAGAATAACAATAAATGAAACAATGAAATAAATAAAGGACAACGACTTCCTTGCGTTATATCTTGTTTTTGAGTCTTTAAGTCTTTTTACAACTAAACGCTCAAGAACAATGTAAAAGAAAGCATAAGCTACTGTTAAAGTAATTGAAGAATAATAGAACCCATTTAGGTCTAAATTGCTATAGTTATAGTTCAAAAACCACAGTATTACTGTCAATAATATTAAAAATAATAGGTTTGTTATTCTTTTATGCATAATCTAATCCTCTTGAATCCCCACGGGGGAGTAAAAACTCCCCTATGGTGAATATTATACTTTCTCAGAAAGATCCTGTATCTAGTATCTTTGTATAAGGAACTAATACAGTTTCCCCGTTGGCTTCAACCAACATGTTTATAGATGTAAGCTCTTTAATTCTACCTTTTACACCACCTACATTAATGTTATCGCCAACCTTAACCATTTTCTGAACATAGTAACCTGCTATCATGTTCGCAACTACACTCTTTGAGCCCAAGCTAAATACTATAACCAAGGTGATAAGTATTGCTCCAATAATCAATGTGATGTTGGTGTAGATTAGACTTAAATCCAGACCAAGTTGGTTTACAGCAATTAATAACCCAAATACATTGATCAGAATCTGGACAACATTACCTAAAGTATTCCTATAGGTAACCTCTAATCTTTCAAGGCTAACCACAATTAAATCTTTAACAATCCTAGAAAAGCTAAAGGTTATAATTGCAACAATCAGCCCAGCCAGTATATTGGGGATGTAACCTATTAATTGTGAGATTGTTCTTGACACTATGGGTAATCCTAATACATCAGCAACAGACATAACAAAAACTAAAACCACCGCCCAGTATACTAAGTTAAGAATAAAACTAACTACATTAACTTTTACTCCAGCAGTCTTAATCACCTCATCAAAAGCACCTTTAGATAAGGTCGCTTCTAATTTGGTTAGCTTTAGAATCTTTTCAGCGATACTTCTTATAGATTTAGCCACAAGAACACCGACAAAAAGCAGCACTAGAGCACCTAATAATTTAGGCAAGAATCCACCAACTAGCACAGCTAGTTCATTGATTGAATTCAGCAAAATGGTATACCATTCATTGAAAACACCTCCTGTAACATTATTCATTATTATCACCCCCTTTTTCCTTTAATAAATTTTCTACAATGTGAATAGGAACTTCAAAAAATACGGTTAACAAAGCTTCTACTAACTTAAAGCTTGCAATTTCATTTTTTATTTTAATTTTTAGTTCTTTGGGGGCTTTGAGCTGTGTGGAAACTTTATTTAGTTGGGTTGATACTTGTTTTAAGTTCATAGTCTTTAAGCTTTTCTTTTAATCTTTTTATCCTTATTTTAAGAGCACTTACACCAAATCCTGTGTATTCAGACATTTCTTCGTATGAATAACCATCAACATACTTCATCAAAAGTAGTGCTCTATCTAATTTAGACAACTGTTTTAACAAAAAAGTTACATCTATTTTATTTTCTTCTAACTCTATTTCGTTAATATCTGGAAATACAGTTATATCCTCAACTAAAAATGCTTTTTTATCCTTACTTTTCAAATAATTAATAGACTCGTTTACTGATACTCTATATAACCAGGTCTTAAATGAAGACTTAAATTGAAACTTAGAAAGTGAAAAGTATACTTTAACCCAAATATTTTGAGTTATATCTTCCGCATCTTGAAAGTTTTGGGCATAGTGAAAAGCCTTTTGATAAGTCAAATTAGAGTAACGATCGTATAATTCATCAAAATATTCATCCAGGTTTTCGTCAATAAACTTCCTTAATAATGTAAAATCGTCTAGTGTTTCCTTCACATATACATCTTACTAGATAAAAACGATATAGATTTTACATAAAACACCTTCTAACATCCTCCGCTATGTAGAGCCAAAAAACTGGATATCATTTTTTATGGTAGCCAGTTTTTTGTTTCTCTGGAGTGGAATTGCACCTAACTTGTGAGGTTCAACAATTGAGACTATAGAGAGCGAAGCGAACTATAGCGAAATTGGTAGCGAATGAAATGAGCGTGTGTCACCAGGAGAAGCCAAGACACTATAGGTTGACTATTTCCTGCTTTTGGGGTAAAATTCTCACAATTCAATCAAATAAGGAGAAAAAAAATGTCTCGTATTGCAAGGTGTTTTGTATATATTTTTCTTGTGTTGGGTATAATTGCCTGTCTATGCGTAGGCTATTTCAATAAAGAGGAAAAGGCTATCAATGCTCTGGATACCGCGGGGTACTCAGATATTACCATTACGAGCCATCACTGGTTTGCAGTGGGACTTCTAGGATGCTCACATGGAGACGCATCAAAATTTGACGCTATCGCCACCAACCCCGCCGGAAAACAAGTCGAATTATATGTTTGCACAGGTTTCTGGTTCAAGGGTTCGACAATAAGAACATATTAGCCTGAGCCAAATTACAGAACAATGTTCAAATTAAGCCTCAAACAAATTAAAGAGGAAAACTGCCTTTCAGGCACTTATTAACAAATAGGTGCCTGTTTTTTACTCTAAAATATATTTCCTTACCCACACCTCTATTCGAGTAGTATCGACTGTGGGGAGCCATAATCCTATAGTATTTGACGCCTTCCTACATTCATAATATAATTAGCCTATAATAATTCTAAAACTGCACACCAAATACGTGGCAGTATAAACACCCTATGAGGAGGCCGTAATGGCAAAGAAACTGTTCGTATCGTTCACGGGGCTTTTGTATGCCCTCAAATCAGGCCGTGTTACTACAAGCGACTTGAATGACGCTCTTTTCTGCTTCGGTTGCACCAAGGACCACGCATTGAACCCCGGCCAACACGGCGAGGGAAACGAAGTGAAAATGGCTTTCAGTAGCAACCCGAAGCAAGGCGAGGAAGTTCACAAGGCTGTTGTTTCCGCCCTCAAAAAGGCTCAAAAGGAAGGCCGTGTTACTTTCCGCACTCTCGCACAGGGCAATATGACGTACGAGAAGTTGAACAAGCTGTTGAAAAAGAATGGCTTTCCTGTGATTAACCTCGGCAAGATGGATTGGGCGAACCGCACGAGTTACAACTACCCAACCGTTCAGGAACAGGTTGAAGCACAGGGTATCGGCTTGGAAGTCATCTGGCGAGGCTAAATCTCTCTCGGCTTCAAAGCATCAGACGCCGTAAGGTATGGAAACTAACAATTTCCCTCTATCTTACGGCGTTTTTCGTTTATAAAATGTAATGATTTGTTGATTAGGCGTCCAACAAATTGGAATTTAAGAAAAGATAGGCACAGGTATATTAAGCCTTGAAAACGCCATTTGTAGTTCTTCCAAACTATAATCAAGGTCAAGTCGTTGGTGTAGTAATATGTCCGCTGTCCCGAGCCAAAAAACTGGATATCATTTTTATGGTAGCCAGTTTTTTGTTTCTCTGGAGTGGGGTCAAACCTAGCCAGCGAGGTTCAACAATTGAGACTATAGAGAGCGAAGCGAACTATAGCGAAATTGGTAGCGAATGAAATGAGCGTGTGTCAGCCGGAGGAGCCAACACCCTATAGTATTGACACGAGGCTGTTTTGATGCTAAAATTCCAGCAACAATAAGCTTGTACAACAATCTCAAATCAAAAATGTTCAGGAGGAGTTAAGATAATGAAAAGCTCAGCTAGAAAAGGTAATTACTCAAAAATATTTGTTATATTATTTGTTGTATTTCTCATGTTTGTTGCAGCCTTAGCAACAGGACTTGTGTCTGTTGGGCAGAGACATACTGTCATAAATATAAACAATCCTGATTCTAGGTACTCCTTATGGGAATTAGGGCCACTCACCCTTTATGAGTCCCTTGTGTCAACATCAGACAGCGAGTTAGTGTATGCAATAACTATCTGGAGAACAGATAGCAAAGAGTTAATTACTAACTCTGCAGGGTATTTTTATAATAACGACATAAAGGTGTGGAATAAAAATCTGGTTACGGCAGCGTTTAGAGTAGGTAATACTATAATCTTTTTCAATGGTCTCGAACCTACGACAAGAAAGATCACTGCGGAAATGGGAACCGGGATGAGTGTTTTGGAGGTTCTACCGGAGGGGATACACGCGTTATTACCCTAGATAAACCGTCGTAAAAAAAAGTAAATTAAATTTACAAAAAAGACCTTTCTTGGTAAATCCAAATAAGGTCTTTTTTTGTTTCAAAATTATATCCCCCAACCCACTCCTCTACTTGTGTAGCATCAACTGCGGGGAGCCATGTACCCTGTAGTATCGACAACTTTTAATTTTGCTGGTAAAATCCCCTCAAATTGATGAGTATAGAAAAGGAGAGGCTGTCATGTCATATGAAGGATTTTGTATTCAGTGCAACGCTACTATCGAGGGTGAGACTAAGAAAGAGTTCGGCGATGCCTTAATAAAGCACCACAAGAAAAACGCAAGCGGCGGTATAATATGCAGATGCAGTGTGTTTCAATGTATTGAGAAGGATGAGAATGGAAAAATTGTTGGTGGTTCTTTTGGACTTGAAGCAACTATGGATATCGTGTTTAGAGCCTGGACTGGAACTCTGTGGTACGAAAAGGACAGAAGCTGACTCAAATATATGCAGACACTCTTAACTCACCATCCTATTCCCAACTGATAAACACTAACAGCAATTAGATTTTAAGGCACCCATCAAAAAACTGGGTGCCTTTTTTTACCCTAAAGCATATCCCCTAAGATACATTTCTTCTGGGGATATTTTATTTCTAAACATTAAATAAAACGTCAACACTAAAAAACGTTTACTAAAAGCAAAAGTCCTTAGCCTGTTTACCTGCTAGCTTGGTGATGTAATTAATTCTTGCCTGAGAGTATTCATAAGCATCGCACGTAAAAACCCCACTCGCTGTTTCAGCCATATCTTCATACATCATGAATTTTCCATACCACGAGGATTTTTGTGACTCTTCATCCTCTTTTAAGTCTGGCGTAGTAAAATTTTCTTTGTAATACCATCCAGCTGAAAAACCAAAATTTTCGACGTAGGGACTAATATTGAATAGGTGCCTTATACCTGATGCGGAATATTCCCTTAAGTATTCTTCTGTTAGTGTCTGAATAAGCTCCTGGTACTGGGCTACGTGCATCCATTCATGATACAAGGTACGTCTGAATTCAGCCTCCGTAATAGGATCACTCACAGCACTTGCAACATCTTGTAGAAGTTTATCTGCAATAAATATGTTTGTTCCGCTGGCGTAAGCAGCGGTGTTTGTAGAAAGAGTTTCCTCCATCTCAGAAAACCCCATTTCTTGGTAGTTTGCGGATAAGATTTGGTTAATTGGATAGTTTTTTGAAAGATACTCCGGGGCTGAATCCAAAATTCTTTTTATCCAATCTATCTTTTCCGAATTTAGCGGTTGCTTGTCCGTCCATTTTATTTCTATTCCATTGTGGTTAATACTATGTGTAAAAATGGCGTTGTTCACCTCTATAACACCAAATAATGGGGCGAGTTTAGGTTCAAGTTCTTGATACTCCTCAAGTGTTAATTTTTTTTCTCTTAAAAATTCAGGTTCCTTATACTCGTACGTTGTGTAATCAGAAGTATTCTCGATCTCGTTTTGACTCTGATCTTGACTCCAATCCTCATTTTCACTGTTAACATATTCATTGTCATTAAAACCAATTTCTTTATCAAAATCTGCACTATCTTTTTCAAAAAAAGATACCTTTACTAAAAGTGAGATGGTCCCAATGAACAAACATAACGCAATACCAATTAAGATAAATTTTTTATTGTTTTTTTTACCTTTTATAGGTACTGGCGCTTCAGGAATGCTAGTAGAGTCAGATGATTTTATAGAAGGCTGCGAAGATTCATTTAATAAATCGTTATTCGGCTCCATCTTTTTATTCTATCAGAAAATTATTGAACATAATAAATATACGTAGATTTTTCAGGTTTTGCTACGATACACCTATTGGAGTGGTCGTACTTCGGCTGAGCTAGAGCAACTTCTTTAACAACAACCTAAAGCTAAGAAAAAAACCAACTATAAATTGACCCTATTCTTTCTTTCAGTCTAAATAGTGCTCCCTACCTCACTACCTTGCTCATTTAGTACAGCCTATTTACTCCGCATATTGTGGAGAACTAGAGGGTGGCTTATCGGTATATTAAAAATGAATTTTATAGACTACGAGTGTATCGTGTGTATATACCTTTTGCTAAGATAAAAATTGTAAAAAACTTCTACAAAGTTGATAATTCCCGTTAAATTGTGGTATAAACTCTCCAGAAGTTAAATACTTTAGCCGAGGTTCAAGGCGTCTCATTGTATAAAGGGTTGAGAGTCACTCCTCATCTTTCTGGTGCGTTGGATGAGTGCATACTAAGCCTGTTCTACTTTGAGATAACGCATAAATTGCGTGGGTTGAAATCCATAGCGAGAGCCACTAATAAAATAATATGCGCATATTATTTTGGGTGGCTTTTTCTTTTTTTCTTTTGTAATGGAAAGGTAAATTTACTAGTTTTAAACTATGCCTGACGGCACGTTGTAACATTTTAATAATTAACAACTACACTTCCCTCATCAACATCTCCGCACATTGCTAAAAACCAAGAGTCCTTTTGGAAGTATTTCTTGCCAACCTGCTTCAAATCATCAACAGTTACTCTATCAACTAAATTTAAATAATCTGGTAATGTCTGCGAATCACCAATCATTTCATAATAAGAATGAGCTGAGACCCATGAGGAAGAGGTTTGCATATTTCTTCTTGATGACTTAATTATTTTATCTTTTGCAAACTCTAATTCTTTTTCGTCAATCTTTCCGTTGTAAATATCATTAAATGTTTCGGCTATTAGGTTGACTACTTCTTGAAGTTTTTCTTTTGATGTTGATGTAAACACAGCCCACATACCCCTATCGACAAGTACCGGGGCAAGCGCACTGACAGAGTAGACTAAACCTTTTTCGTATCTAAGTTTTCTTTGCAGTAATGACGCACGTCCACCCCCAACGATATTTGCTAACAGCGATAAAGCAATATGATCGTTGTTTTTTATAGATACCGTTCTAAAACCGAAAGCTATCCACACTTGTTCCTGTTTCTCATACTTCTTTGTCATTATATTTTTATCTCTATTTATTGGCAGGTCGTCTCCAAATGCGGGCCTCTCTGTCTTTTTGAGTTGTAAGTTATCGTTTAGTTTTTGTGCTAATGCATCAATCTCTGTGTCCCCACACACAACAACTACCCCACGTCCAGAGGCAAGCATTTTGCTACGGAACTCTTCAAGATCTTTTTTTGTAATGTTTGACAGTGACTCTTTCGTCCCCAGATTGGATTTACCAACCTCTGTCTTTTGGTAAAACAGCTCTGAACTTAAATCCCTAATGTATTTTGACGGGGTAGAATTTTTTTCACCAACTTCTTTAAGAATCGCATTTCTTTCCATCTCAATTGTTTTTTCGTTCATTAGGGGGTGCACTAACATTTCATTGAATAGCTCAACGGCATTATCCAAATCTTCTTTACCAGCGATCTCTACAACAACCGACAACGAGTCGGCTGATGTTGATGCAGAAAAGACACCTCCAAGCTGCTCAATGAATACTGCCATTTTATCTTTTGAAGGAAATTTTTCTGTACCCGCAGAAATCATGTGCTCTACAAAATGTGCCAAACCCTCTTTACCTAATGGGTCAAAACGTGAGCCACTCGCAAAACGCGTTTCAATATGAATTGGCATCCCTTTTTTATAAAACAATACCAACGGCATGCCGTTCTTGAGGATTGTTTTTTGCTGTTTTATATCAAAGTCTTTAAATGAGTACATTGTTTAAAAAAATATTGCCACTGTTAAAGGTGACCAAGATAATTAGTTATAAGATTTGGAGATGGGCGGTGTTTAAACACATCAATCAACCCATCTCCAATTGCCAAAACTACTGCTCTGATGGACTGTCGTCGTTGTCACTCGTGTCATCGTCCATCCCATCGCTTCCAATACCGTCTGCGTCAGCGTCAGTCTCATCCCAACCCTCATCAGGATCGTAGCTCATTGCTTGTTCCTCCTTTCGTACAGTTCGTCGCAAATTAAGCGGGTTGTCCCCATACTAAAATTAACCGCCGTTGTTGTCAAGCTACGAAAGCCCACAAACTAATTTGTAACAGCCCCATAGTGATTGACTGGTGCATGAGATGTACTATAATTACGCCAACAATTTGCTAAGACCGCAGAAAATAGGATAGGAGAATAATATGAGAAAAGTAAGTGCTGTAGAAAAGGCTTTGTATAGAAAGGTTGTTAAGGTAACAGTCCCCGCGCCACTAAACTCTGTTGGTGAAAACTCTGTTCTTCAAATTGAAGCTTGTTTCTTGCCTTACGTTAGGATTTTTCGATTGTTTAAAAATCTTCAACTTGAGTTCTCACTTGGTAACAGAGCAGGACACTGCATTAGATTTTCAATCAAAGATCCGAAAAAGCTGTTTGATAGCATCCGATGTAATTGGGAATGGTGGGAAAACGGGCTGTCTGTAAGTTATGATTACCAATCTGTAGTTACTCAATCTTTTCTCTTTTTCCGTAAAATTGAGAAGATACGAACTGTAACATTTCAGTATAAAGATTCACGAGGTGCAAAGCGGCTGCTGTTAG
The DNA here is from genome assembly GCA_963765125.1 of uncultured candidate division WWE3 bacterium. Lineage (GTDB taxonomy): Bacteria > Patescibacteriota > WWE3 > UBA101185 > UBA10185 > CAVXUZ01. Next base: position 258,038 of record CAVXUZ010000004.1, on the reverse strand, counting down.
CGATAGAAAAGAAAGCTTTTCTAAACGCGTTAGAAGTGTTCATGGCAGAAACATAGTTAATTAGGGACCAAGAAAATATTTCGAAGGTCCCTTTTTTATTGGTGATAAGACTAACCTACCTATCACCAAACCAAGTTAGCAACCCTCTTATCACTAGAAAGACGTAAGTTGAATCTATAAATAGCTGTGATACTATCCACTTAACGATACATCTGAAGAGGAGAAACCCAAATGAGCCGACAGCGTGGAGATGACGAAGACGACGATAGACCTATTAAATCTGACTACAAGGAGGGGGCTAATTGGAATGAGAATGACGATGGCTCACGGCACGAAACTCGTTGGTATGATACTGGCGCAGGTAGTAGCGCGCGCACAAGTTGCGATGTTAGCAATGATGGGGGTACTAGCGATGAGCATACAACTGTACAGAAATAGTCGGGTTTGCTTAAATTAAAGGCGTAGCAGTAAAAACAAATTCTACTACGCCAATATTCATAAGATGAAAATAAAAATATCAGAAATACTAAATAACTGGAACCATTGGATGCATGATGTTGAGTTGATGAAGTACAACGTCTTTATAAAGTACAAAGGTAAAAAATTTGAGTTATCTGCATTAAATAAGTTAAGTCAAACCGCCTCTTATCGTGACGGGGAAAAGATTATTACAATACCCATTTCACAGATAGACTTTGTAGAATCAAACGACGAGATAGAAACTATTAGTAAGTAATAATGCTACACGTCTAGATACCCAGTAGTAGTTGACTTGGAGATCACCATACCATTATTCTTTATAGATTTTCAGCACTGCGGTTTGCCAAATCTACATTTTTATACTAAAATCCCAATCAACCTGAAATAATAACCACAACAAATTAATGTGCACGAAAGGAGATAAACGTATGAACAAAGCGGAAATTCAACAAAGAGTGTTGAAAAACGGTCACCCTCTATCACAGACTCTTTTTGACTGGGATGAGCAGAAAAGTACACTTACAACAAGTGAGTCGGGCTTAAAATTCAACTTTGAAGGTGTTGATAATATTGAATTTATAACCCGAGACCGCGCGTGTTTCATAACCGGATCAAGTTGTACTTTTCGTACCGGCAGCTGCTGTACTTTTATTACAGAGGATGACTGTATTTTTATCACCGGTGATTTTTGTGTATTCACAGTGGGCAACAGAGCTGATATCACAGGTGGTCATAGCTGCACCCTAAAAACAGGAAATTTCTGCTACTATGTTAGAAATGACCTTAGCTGCCGCACTAAAGTAATTGAAGTTCCAGCTAATGTGTCGATAGCAATCAGCGGGGTGGGCATACCGGGATACGTACTGCTGTAATCTAATTCACACCTTAATACTTGGCCTAGTGCAGATAATAAATCTCCTAGGCCATTTTTATATTTCCTTAGCTCCATAACCTAGTTCTTCTATCTTTTTAGTAATAGTTTGTATATCTACTTTTTCGTGATCAAACTCTAATTCCAATTTTTGTTTTGCACAGTTAGTTTTCGTTGATATAACCCCAGCTAACTCTTCTAATTCAAAATCAATATTCATCGCGCAAGAACTGCAGTGCATTCCTGTGATATTTAATTTTGTTTTTACAATTTTACTCATATGACTTCTATTACTCCTCGGTACATTCCCATTGAACATGAAAATGGAATTTTCCCTTTTTTCTGAGGTGTAAATGTTACAATCTCTTCTTGTGTTGGTCGTAGATTAAAACTGACTCCTAATGATGGGATTCTAAAAGCTGCCGCACAACTGTACGAGTCTTTGTTAATTACTTTCAGGGTGACTGGTTGGCCGCTTTTGACTTTAATATAGTCCGGAGAATACCCTTGCGACATTATCTCAATTACAACATTTTGACTTACTGGCACATCACCAATCCTATTTTCAGAAACTGGTTGTTTGCTAGCAATATCTAAAAAGGGTGTCGAAACGCCTAAAGCAACAAGGCCACCGTGGATAGAAACCAAACCAATGTAAATAAGAAGAAGCGCAGCTACTTTGAAAAATTTATTTTTAAAACTTTCTCCTAAAACAGACGTCAAAACACCCATTCCAATAAATAGCGGAACTGTTCCTAAAATGAAAACAGCCATAAGTAAACCGCCCGACACGGCGCTCGCGCTACTGATGGCTAGTGCCTCCATAGCTAAAGTAGTTCCACAGGGTATAAATATTGTCATCGCGCCGAGAACAGCGGGTGCAAAAAATTCTTTTGAGTGTGATTGGTTCTTAATTAGCTTTGTTAAAAATCTGGGTGGCTGAATAATTGCATATCTAAAAATTGGATGTGCATTTAATAGATTTAAAGCAACGGCTAGCATATATATACCTGCGACTAGCTGCATAGTAGTTTGAACATTATTACTTATGCTTATGCTACTTCCAAAAGCTCCGAGTAATATTCCTAGGATAGTGTAGGCGACAAGTTTAGCAATTAAAAATGAGCCAGTCGCAAAAAGGTTAAACCATTTATTACTTACCTTCTCGTCTTCTTTTTTTCTCACAGATATGACTGAAGCTAAAAGTCCACCTTGAACCGCTAAACACGATAAACCACCAACTGTAAGTCCTGTTAAAAATATTGCAAACAAATTCATATTTTATAATTTCACCTTTTTTAATAACAACGAATTACTAACAACAGAGACGGATGATAATGCCATTGATAACCCTGCAAATATTGGATTAAGAAATATTCCCCACAATGGGTATAACAATCCTGCTGCTAGTGGAATTCCAATAACATTATAGATAAATGCCCAAAATAAATTCTGCTTTATAGTTCTAATTGTGGAACGCGACAGTTTAATTGCTTGCGGTATTTTACTAATATCTCCCAGCAATAAAGTTATGTCAGACGACTCAATAGCAATATCAGTTCCGGTTGCCATAGCAATACCAACGTCAGCCTGAGTTAAGGCGGGAGCATCATTAATTCCGTCACCTACCATCGCAATGATTCTTCCTTCTTTTTGAAGATTTTGAATAGTGATTGCTTTGTCTTGTGGCATAACTTCAGCAATTACTTTATCTATACCAACTGCTTTTGCAATGTAATTTGCAGCCCTCTCATTATCACCAGACAGCATTACAGTCTGTAAACCAAGTTTATGCAATTTAGAAATAGTAATACCTGCGTTTTCTTTTACAAGGTCGCTGATTGCTAAAACTCCAGCAACCTTTTTGTCTATTTCAACCATTATCACTGTTTTTCCTTCTGACTCCATTGATTGAACTTGTACAATATTTCGTTCTTCCCCTAGAGATTTTCTTATTACAATTTTTTCATTTTGAATTGTTGCCTCTACACCAATTCCCTCTGTCTCTTTAAAATCTTCAACTTTAAGATTTTCTAATGATAGCTCTTTAGCTTTGTTAATAATTGCCAATGCAAGTGGGTGCTGTGAATATTTTTCAACACTTGCGGCTAGTTGAAGGATTTTATTATTTTCAATCTCGGGTGAAAGGCTCGTAATATTTACTACACTCGGTGTTCCATAAGTTATTGTTCCTGTTTTATCAAAAACTACTGTGTCAACCTTATAAAGTTTTTCAAGACTTTCAGCATTTTTTATTAGTATTCCATTTTCTGCACCTTTTCCAACCCCTACTATCACCGCAGTCGGCGTAGCTAGCCCAAGCGCGCAGGGACAAGCAATAACCAGCACACCCACAAATGAAAGTAGGCCAAACGATAAAGCTTGTGAAAATCCGAGAAAATATGCGCCAACTGATAACCACAATACTAGGGTGGTAAATGCAATTATTAATACAACGGGAACAAATACAGCGGAAATTCTATCGGCGAGTGCTTGAATTTTTGTTTTTGAATTTTGTGCTTTTTCAACCATCCCTACGATTTGAAACAGCACTGTGTCCGCTCCCACTTTTGTTGCTCTGATTGTGATTGTTCCTTGTTTATTAATCGTTCCACCAATTACAACGTCACCCACATGTTTATCTTGTGGGATGGGTTCACCGGTAATCATAGATTCATCAACCGATGTGCTTCCCTCAAAGATTGTTCCGTCCACAGGAATTTTAGTTCCTGCTTTTACCAATACAACATCACCAACCAAAACTTCTGAAACAGGAATTTCAAACTCAAGATTGTTTCTAATAACAATTGCGGTCTTAGCTTGGAGTCCAAGTAGTTTTTTTATTGCCTCGCCCGTTCTTACCTTAGAACTAGCTTCTAAATATTTGCCCAAAGTTACAAAGCCGATAACGACTATCGTAACATCGAAATACATAAAATCAGGTAATTTTAATGCGTCTCTTACAGACGGGAACAAAAGAACAATACTGCTGTAGATAAATGCGGTTAAAGTACCTATACCTACTAAGGTGTCCATGTTAGCAACGCCGTGCATTATAAATCTTGCTATACCACTCAGAAAAACCTTACCAACCCAAAACATTGTAATGGCGGCAAGAACAAACATTATGTAATTGGTATAAATCATTGGAAATGGCGGCTCTGAAACAAAAGAAAGAGTTTTCGATACTATATCCCACATCATTAAGAAAAAGGTAATTATGGTAATTGGTAGTGAAAAATAGAGTTTGTTTTGTAGATTTTTTACGCCAGATGATTGATTACCTGTTCCGTCTGATTCTTCGACAAGCGAATACCCTAACTTCTTAATGTTGCTGTTCATCTCCTTCGTAGAAACTATATCGGGATCGTAACTTACTTCAGCTTTTTCTGTTGCAAAATTTACATTAATCGAGGAAACACCGGGCAGCTTATTAAGCCTCTTGCTAATAATCTCGCTGCAACTCGCACAGTGCATACCCTCAATCTGAAAATCTTTAGTTACCATACATTTTTAAAGTTTTTTGTTTGCTCTTTTAAAAAGATATACGAGCTCCTTAATTGCCTTCTCTTTTTCATTCTTAAATTGGTGAGAAACGTGGGTTGTAAGATGTCGTTCAAAAATAACTGCGTCTAAACTTCTAAGTGAGTTCTGAATTGCTAAACTTTGGTTTAGTAGGTCAACACAGTAAACATCACCATCAATCATTTTTTGTAATCCATCTAGCTGACCTTTAATAATATTTATTCTTTTTTTTGCAGAAACTTTAACACTTTCGTAGTGTGATTTCATGTAGTTTAATGTATACCCCCTAGGGGTATATGTCAAATTGATGGTTTGGTGATTATAGCTCATGCCTGCAACCAGCAGTACATTTGAATTGACATTTCTTTTGTACTATACTTTTTATAGGATGTACAAACTGAAGAGTTTACTCTTTTGTACCACTCTTATTTCTTTTCTGTGCCTTACACACGGCAAATCCTTCGCTGCGAGTTATTTCGTCTCTAATTCAGGTAATGACGCCAACTCTGGCACTACTGAAACTAATTCTTGGGCGTCACTCACAAAAATTAACGGGTTTGCTTTTCAACCCGGAGATAAGATTTTATTTAAACGAGGCGACTCTTGGACCGGCCAAATCAATATAACAAAGTCCGGCACACAAACTAACCCAATCACCTACGGCGCGTATGGACCAGACTCAAACGCTAAACCTGTAATTAGTTACTCTAGCTGTGCTCAATCTAGTCTATGGAGCTGTAAAGCTGTCTCTCTTACTCCATCATCAGCGTACGTCATTGTTGAAAACTTAGCTCTCAAAGACGCGGTTTTGGCTGCAGTTTATATTGACGCCGGTTCGCATCACAATACTGTTAGAGATGTAGAGGCGTTTGCATCTGGCCAAGGTGTAGAGATTAGGGGCACAGACAATCTAATTACCAACAATCATTTTCATGATTTAAAAATGGTTGTTAACACAGTTGGCGGAGACGACGACTGGGGTGCAACAGGTATTATCATTAGAAACAACAATAATGAAATTTCGTACAATAGAATTGTTAACGCCAAAGCAGCGAGTTACGATTACGGCTTTGACGGTGGTACAATCGAGTTTTATAGTACATCAAACAGCGTTAGCGGTAACTACATTCACCATAACTATGGAGAGGGTAACGATGGGTTTATTGAGGTTGGAAGCCGCGGACCACAAACGATGGATAACAATACTATTGCCTACAACGTTTCTTACAACAATAGAAAATTTGTTAGCGTTCATTTATACGATGCAACTTCATGCACCTCTGGTTTTGCGGCAAAGGTAAATAATATGCGAATTGAAAACAATACAATTGTTGAGCCAACAAACTCTGGTAAACAAATATTTTGGATATGGTGCCCGGCAACACCACAAGCAATTTCGTTTAAAAATAATATTCTTTACTCTGCGGTGAATTTTGGCTCATCAAATCAACTTGGATTTACACACTCAAATAATCTTTACTATATGATTGGCAGTGCAACTATGAGCAGTTCATTCGCCAACAGCTCAGAAATTACCAGTAAAGATCCTCTTTTTACAAATCTAGGTACAAAAGATTTTCATCTTCAATCAACAAGCCCGGCGATAAACAAAGGTTTAAATCTTAATTGGGCAAGTGATTTTGACAATAAAAGTGTGCCCTACGGCGGCGCAGCACCTGACTTGGGCGCCTTTGAATATCAAGGCAGCCCATCGTCGACTGACCCCACAGTACCTCCTATAGTAGTTACCCCTAAAATAGGTGATAGCAACAACGACAACGCGGTGAACGAAACTGACTACAATGCTTGGTTCTCTAACTATAATAAAAATGTAACCGGAAAAGCCTCGGACGGAGATTTTAATGGAAATGGAATAGTCGATGGCGTTGATTATTCACTTTGGTTAAATAACTATGGAAAATAATAAAAAAGAAAATAATTATGCAGGGCTGGTGGACAATGGAAAGAAATTTAAAACTCTTCTATTATTAATCACGGCTGCGCTTGCTATTCTAACACTAGTTATTTCGATATTTGCTAGTTATAGAAGTATAAGAAACACCCCACACTCTGCACAAACAAAAGATGTAGAAGGTATTACATCGGTTACTTCAGGTCAGGCAGGAATCTATTTATCATCAAGCAGTACAATACTGCCGCCAAATAGAACAATTCAGGTATGGGTAAACGCAGGAGACCCGATAAATTTTGTTCATACAGAAATTACTTTTAATACATCGCAGATTAAGTTGGTTAGAGAGGTTGCGGTCACCGAAACATCGTTGAAGAGAATTGTGTATAAAACACCTATGGTTGAAGCCAACAATACTGGAAGGATTGTTATTGCGACGGCTGTAGATCCAACTAATGCAACAAACCCACCCAGCGGAAACTTTCAGTTGGGTGCGATAGAGTTCACACCAAATACAACTCAAAAAGGCATTACCTCATCGATACAAGTTGACAGCCCAAAAACAAAAATTGTGAGTAGTAAATCATTGCTATTACAAAATATAAGCTCGGGCATTGCGCTGTCTGTAAATCCTATCGTTACACCGCCGGTGGTAACACCAAAACTTACCTTTAAACCTACTGATGACGCAACCATAGTCGGACAATGGGTGGATAGGGGTAAAAATTATGGTAAAACAACAAGCCTTGCAGTAGACACAAACATTGAAAAGAATTTCTTAGTTAAGTTTAATGTTAAAGGTGTTGGGGCAAACAAAGTTAAAAGCGCAATATTAAAAATGTATTCGGTCGATAAATCGCCAAAGGGTGGAGATTTTAAATTGGTTACCAATAACAACTGGAGTGAATCAACGGTAACGTGGAAAAATGCACCAACAGCAGAAAAGGCAGTTAACTCCTTTGTCGCAGTAAAACAAAATACTTGGTATTCTGTGGATTTAACCTCGGTTATAAAAACAGACGGGATTTATAGCTTTAGAATAACAAACACAAGTAGTGACGGCGCACTATACTCCTCTAAAGAGGGCGCCAACTCACCTATCCTCGAGATTAGCTACTAATTATCACTTATAAAATAATCTGGGTACTAGACGGAAGCCCTCGCTTAATAACTTCTAGGTCTTGCTCTGAATAGTTGTTACCTGAAAGATTTAACGTTTTAAGATTTTTTAGGTTACCAAGTTCGTTGGGAAGACCGGTTAAATCATTGTTTGAGAGGTCGAGAAATTCTAGTGAACTCAGCTGACCCATCTCTGCAGGCACACCTGTCATTTTATTATTTCCTGCAATTAGCACCCTCAAGTTCTTTAAGTGTCTAATTTCTGCCGGTAAAGCTCCGGTAAGATTGTTAAATGAAATATCAAGTTCCTCTATCGAGGTGTTAGCTAGTACTTCCGCAGGTAGTTTTTCTAAACCTTTATTACTCAAAAAAACTGAGTTTTTACCTGTTCTTACCTCACTCGCCTTCTGCAACTCTGGTTCTTCTTGTACAGACGGTGTTGTTGGGGTGTCTTGTGTGGTGATTGGGGCGTTCTTTTGTTTAACAAAAAGCAAAGAGACAATTACTACTAGCAATAGGGTGATTAGTATATTTTTCTTCATGAAGGCAGTTTAACACGTTTATGATTTTGGGATTTATTGCTTTAGAATAACAACTCTGCTCAATTTTATTAGATATAATATTTTTGATATAACAAACGGCATTTTAATGTGTGGACATATATAACACTACTACCATAAGAACAAAGATTACAAACACCAGCAGAAGCAAAATAGGAAATATTTTTCTAACATATTTAGGTAAATGAAGAATGTCTTCAAATCGGCTGGGGTTCATTCGCAATGAAGCTGCTAAATCGTCGATAGTTGGTAATTCGCCTTCGTTTGAAGCAGAAATAAAATTCTCCTGTTTGCCTTTATCTTCTTGTTCGTAGTCTGTAGTCTTTGAGTATTTAGTTAACAAGTCTAGAAAAAATGACATACAAGAAAAACGAAAATGTTACGTACATAGCATATTCCTGGATACGCGAAAGCGCATGTGTAGAATCGTTAAAAATGTAATTAACCAGCATAGCGACAGAAACAATACATGCTATTAATGAGATGTTTCGAATCTGTTTAAACGTCTTTTTCGATATATTGCTATACATTCTAATATTTATGGTAGCACACGGTCTTTTTTTCCACATTAGCAACCCCAACCACAACGTAAGTTGACTATAGGCCATAATTACTATAAACTGACCCCAACCACAAACAGTAAAGGAGATAATATGAACGTATTGTTGGTTGTTTTAGTATTTTTAGCCGTTCTGAGCGCTTACCTGATGTACAAACTAACCCGGCTGGAAAAGGAGAACCAAACTCTAAAGGGAGCCAACAGATTTCTTGATGGGCGCGTTAGGTTTATCAACAAGCGATCGTGCATTCATGGGCTGTGTACTTTTCTTTCACTTGACGGGAAAAACTGGTACTCTTACCAACCCCTCCCAGGGAACAACATTGTTATCGTAGGAGCAGAAAAGGTTAACCCCAAGATTGTTGATCAGCTCAACTCTCAAGATGAGTTGTTTGAATACCTCGAGGGTAGCAACTACGCAGATAGTACAAAACCTATCGATAAAGATCTGTTGAAAAGAGCCGGCTTATCCGCCGCAGGGTAACAGCTTAAAAGGTTTTATTACACCGTTAGACTGGAGGTAGCTAATGAAGATAAAAAAAGAAAGGGTTTGTGCTGATTTTGAGTTAAAAGGAATTTTAATAAAAGCTTTTAAGAATTGTACTAAGGCACAGATGATCATTACCTGCGACGCAGAGCCTGACGATATTTCTAAAATATCAAGAGGTCTCGCAGAGAGAGGGTTTTGTCTCACCGGAAGGCGCGGCGAACCTTTTATAATCACCTACGTTAACAACGAGATGTCAAAAGAATCTTGGAAAACGTTGGTATATGTATTTAAGGAAATTCTCGGCGACGAACCTGTCGAAGTCGAAGAATAAGTTTTACAACCATAAGAACCTTTCATAACAAAATTGAGAGGTTCTTTTTTTTATATTTTTTTCGGGAAGAGTTCACCTTTAGGCTTTTCTATAGTATCCCCTATTTCGCATTCGTCATAAAACTGACTGGATACTGCAATGTTTCTAGTTTGACCGTTGTCCATTTCGACTTTGAAAGTATAGAAATGTTCAATCTTCTTGCTGTCTTCGAAGCTACCACGTTTTGAATTATGGGATTTATCTATTATTTTGCCCTTCCAACCCTCTGCCTTACCTTTAAGCACAATCCTTATAATAAAGACAGCTGCAAGAGCTATAGGGATAAAAAACGGTAAAATTGCGAGTACTGCACAGCCTTTCATAGTATGTACTTATAGTATATACCTCTGCCCATCACCAAGCCAAACAATATCAAACACACTTCCGCGGTGCTACTTGCTCTAAGAAGAAGGCCAGAATGTAAAAATTATCATTATAATAAAAGCCACAGAGAGCACTATAACTAGCTCTAGTAAGGTTTTTCTTAACTTTTTATATAATTGAGCGTATTCAAGTTCACCTGGAGTTTTCCATAACGTTGAAAAAAAGTGGTCTAGTGTTGCTATAACGTTATCGCGCGAAAAAAAAGGAATAATATCTGTAGGATCTGGTTGGTTATTTTTTTCTACTTGAATTCCCTCCTCAATTTTTGAGTTTTTATTAACTTGTCTAGCAAAAATGACGAATGATATTAATGCGATGGTACCAATTGCTGTGTAGTTCTGAATGCTCGACTCTAATAGTATCTCATTGGAAGAACGATATAACCTATGAAGCAGCAGCGCCATACACATAACAAAAATTAAGAGTGAAAGATTTCTGATTTTTTTTAGAGTCTCCATTGATGCTTCTTTATCCATCTGTGTAATTAACTTTTGCAAAAATCTACCCTGCTAACTTCAAAAGCCATTGCATGCTGGTAATTACAGTATATAACCTTGCCCATCACCAAACCAAGTAACATTCTGCTATTATTTAAACCGTATGAAAATATTTCTAGCTCTATTGCCAATAGGAATTCTCGCGTTGGGGTTTTTTATCTTTAGGTTTAACGGCCGAAAAGAGCTTTTGAGAATGGATCTAATTCAATTCATTTACGCCTTTGTGCTGGCACCGATGATGTTAATTTGGTTGAAAACAATCGTTTTTTATAGCCTAGACGCCGATATCGGAGTTTATGGGCAAGAAGACAAGTTTGTTATTGATACTGTACTCACTACTATTTTATTTTTGATTTATGCTTTTTTGGTAATTCATTCCTTAACAAAATCTTTTCAAATTAGAAAAGCAAAAGACCCTTTGTTTGATATTTTTGAACACGCTGAGTACTTTCATTTTTGGTTATCGCATATTGTTGTCTATTCAGGGGGTTTGTTGGTGATGTTAATACTTGGGGGTTTAAATATTTTTTCACCTCTTTTGTTGCTATCGTCAAAAACCAATCTTTATTTTGGAATAATTTTGGGCGTAATCTTCAGTATCTTATACTACACAGCGCTACGACTATACAAAACCAAGGAGCAAAAAAAGTTTGATAAGGTTATGAAACTTCAGCTTTACGCTTACACGTTTTTGATGCTCGGCGCGTACATTATGTTTAGACCAAAATTTACCCCCCAATATTCTGTGTTTTGGTGCACGAGCTTTTTCTTCTTTTTTACATCAGTGCTTTCTCAACTTGTTGATAAAAACCGAGGTATTTTAAAGTAAGACCTAAAGAACAGTACTTCGAATAATAATAGCCTCGTAGCAAGAAGATCAACCGTGATTGTAGTATAATCCCTAGCAACATCAGCTAAAGGAGATAATTATGGGAACTGAATACGCGCGTCTTGCAATTGTTAACGAGAGAGGTGAGGTTTTGCTACAAAAGCATATTGACCAGGTTTTTATTCTTCCTGGAGGAGCAAGAGAAGAAACCGACCGCTCTATTCTGCACACCTTAATGAGAGAGTTGAGTGAAGAAACTCTTGCTGAACAGTCGGTGCTGGATAGCTTAGAAGAAGCTCTTAAAGACACCACCCCAATCATTGTTGGCTGGAAACATGAAAAAGAGCAAAATAAGGACCACACATTCTTTACCAAGTGGAAAGAAGACTACGAATCGCTGTTCTGGGTTAATCCAAATGACAAAGATATCATAGATGTGGTTTGGTATAGCCTGGGAGACATTAGAAATGGTGAGATAGCAGGGCAAATTTACCTAAACATTGAGAAGGATTGCGACCTAGTGTACAAACTCATCCTCTGGGATGCCTTCTTATAACCACAACGCCACCAACAAGTTGCACCAATGCCACCTATAGGTTATAATACTATAGGATTTTGACATTGTTGGTCGGAGAATAAACATGAAACCACTCATTATGGTGGGGGTTGGAGAAAGAACGCCGCTACAGCTGAGTTTAGAGCATATTGTATCTCTAAACCAAAACGTAGCAGAAAGGACGTACGCTTCTTTAATAAAAGAAGCTCTGGACTACTTCACCCGTTGTTTTCCTATTTCTGGTAAATTGTGGCTTGATATATACATAAAAAATGAGCCAGAAAATGGAATACCGGATTGGAGATTTAAAATGTCCGCGTCTGCAAAAAATGTTGGGGATACCCAGCTAAGAGAATTTCTCTTTTTATCGATTGCACTTGTGAAATCTTTGCTCAAAGATTACAACAAGACCATGATCGAGATGAAGTCAGCAAAAACCGAGTTCATCAAAAAAATCGATGACTATAAAAAGAGAGCTCTCTATATGTGAATTAGGAGGACAGGATGTAAAAAATCTTAACAAGACCCCTTGTACAAAACTAAGGGGTCTTTTCTTTTTCTTTATTTATTAAAGGCACTTAGACAGAAGAAGTAATTCTTGAGGAGACGGGTCTTGCGTTACCATTAGTTCTTTAGCACGAGCTTCCCCAACTGCGCCAACCGCACAATCTATTTGTTCTGGTGTTACATTTTCTTGAAGATCTTGAACTAGCCCATCAACATCGCCAGACTCCAACATTTCCTGCTGTGTAGGACTTAGATTGGTCTTATCAATCACCGTTTCGACCGCAGTCTTTTTGAAGTATCCCGTTAAATCCCCTGACTGTACTCCTTTGTAAAGAAAGTACATACCAACTAGAATTGCAAGACCAATTGTGATTCCGATGAGAAGAAGAATTATTTTTAAAAGTTTAACAATTATTTCCATGGTTTAAGTCTATAGCGTGGCTTATCAATTATCAAACCGTAATCACATCTTTAGGACTATACTTAGTCTATGATAATAGAGAAAAAAGCTTGGCCTGTGTAATTTCAAGCGATTGCTCGACGGTCGTAAAAATTATGAACTTCGCCTCGCAGACTGGAGTTGCGGCGAGGGTGATACCCTACTTCTTAAGGAGTGGGATCCCATCACGAGAAAATATACTGGGCGCGAGTTAAAGAAAAATATTAAATATGTGGCGCATTTTAAGCTAGACGACACTTTCTGGCCTAAAGAAGACATTGAAAAATATGGCCTCCAAATCATTTCTTTGGAGTAGTAATTTTCTTTCTTAGATGAAAAACCTCTGATTTGATAAAAAACCACGCATAACCTATAATCCAAACAACACATTCTGAGGAGGAGATAAAAATGAGTAATGAGACTAAAAACCCAGTCTCGAAAGGCACTGCTTTCTGGCTGGTAATCTGCGTGCTTCTAGTTCTTTTGATAATATTTGTATTTCTAGTTGTTGGCACGAGATCAATGCAGGTTTACGACGGGACTTTGGAAAAAGCCTACGAGAAAAGCGAAACTTTAGGCGGTAATCCAACCTACTTTGACCCGGCAAACCCAAACGAAACCTTTGAGGTGTACCGTGCAGGAACTGTTTGGTTTATAAATCTGCGCCTCGACAAAAGTTACGGTGGCGTTGTCGAAGCCATGAATAAGTTTCAAGAGTGGCAAGCTGAACACCCAGAATTAGAAGTTACTAATTTTGATTATGAGATGTACCCTGGATATAAGCTTGATCAGCATATCGTAATAATCATGACAAAGCCAGCTAATTAGTTTTAAGCTCCCTGATAAATATTTTTGCAGGGAGCTTTCTTATTTTTCGAGTAAAATATAGATATGTGTGGAAGATACTACCTCGCAGAAGAGTCAAAAAGAATATATCAAAGATTTTCTATTAAACTTCCAACACCAGATAAACAATTCCCGCTAGACCCTATGTACAACATCGCACCAGGTTCTTTGGTTCCTGTTGTCACACAAAATAATATTGAACTTATGAAATGGGGACTAATTCCTCACTGGGCAAAAGACCCTAGAATCGGGTACAAACTAATTAATACACGCGCAGAGACTGTCACACATAAACCAAGCTTTAAATCATCATTCCAAAAATACAGATGCTTGATTCCCGCCTCGGGGTTTTATGAGTGGAAAACTAAAGACGAGCCGTACCTCATTCATATGAAATCAAATGAGATTTTTTCGTTTGCGGGCATTTACGATATTTGGAAAGACGCAGAAGAAAAAGAATTTAAAACCTTTTCAATTATTACCACCTTGCCCAATAAACTTATTTCAGAAATCCATGACCGCATGCCTGTTATTTTAAATCGCAAAGATGAGGACATTTGGGTTGGTGATTCGCAAGATACTCAAAAACTCATAAGTTTACTTGTTCCCTACCCCGATGACGAACTCGAAGCGTATGTGGTATCAAAAGATGTGAATAGCCCAAAGAATCAAGGGGAAAGTCTAATTAAAAAATCAGCTGTGAAGGTAAGCACCAACGCAGATTGTATGATATAATCTCGTCAAATCAACAGAAGCGGAGGGATTATGTTAACAAAACTAAGGGTAAATGAAACGTTTGCTGGGGTTCCAAACGTAAGTTACATCGTTGACTATGAGCTGAAAAATATTTTCATCTTTCTGGGAAAGGGTAACAAATCTTTGCTAACCCACGATGATGCAAAATCGGTTATCACCGGCATTATCTTGATGGAAAACTTTTGGGAAAATGAGCTAAGTATTCGAGATTTTAATTGTTATGATCTTGGAGAACACAAATTCCCGTTCGAGATGATTACTGAAAACAACGTGATAACCGCAACTCAGATCGTTCTGAAACCAAAAGAAAGTGACTCCTTAAGAGACGATATTCAAGTAGGCTTTTTTCTGAAAAATCAGAAAGCTAAACTCTCAGACGAAGTTGCAATAATTCTAAAAGAATATTTTGCAAATGACTGAGAACTACTAAAGAGAAACCATAAAAAGTTTCTCTTTTTTTATTCCTCCAAATCTCCCCCATCACCAAACCAACCCTATTTAACGTTGCGTTAATAATAAATACGGTATAATTTGTAAACTAGGCTCTATGACAGATAAAAAACTAAAAATTCTTTTGATAAATAGATGGGTAGGCTACAACCAAGGGGGTAATGAAACCCATATGCAGGAACTTATGGAGTGGTTTCTTAAAAAGGGCCACGAGGTTACTGTTATTACAACAAATGGTACTGCTTTAGATAAAATTGACGGTCTTGAGAAAATCTATGTAAACACACCAAAAGGTTATTATTCGTACGGTCTTTCAGGCTTTTTTTACGCCGGCTTGTTTTTAATTAAGTGCTTTTATAAGGTTTTGCGCCTGCGTATGAAGGGCAGGGTTTTTGACGTGCTCTCTATTCATTTTTCTTTAGAGGCTGTTTTGGCGAGGTTATTAAAACTAGTTTTTGGTTACCCATATGTAATGGTTTTAGCAGGTGATACTTCGCTTGAAATTATTGAAGGAAAAAGAGCCAACGGTGCGATTCACATTTCAAACTTTATGAACGACCAAAGTAGAAAGATGGGCTATTCAGGAGTTGTAATCCCAAAAGGTTTTGATTTAACCAGATTTAATCCAAATACTAACGTCGACGATTTAAAATTAAAATATCAGATTAAACCAAATGAAAAGATTTTAGTAAGTGTTTGCAGACTTGATCCTCGAAAAAATCTCATTACTCTTATCGAGGCAATGGATATTATTGTAAATCGAGAAAAGATTGATGAAATTCGTTTGTTTATTGTTGGCGACGGCGTTGAAAAACAATTTTTAGAAAATAGCACCACGCGCTACGGATTAAACAGGTTTATTACATTTGTTGGAGCGTTACCTACAAAAGACGTTGAACTCACTAAACACTACGTACTCGCAGACCTTTTTGTCTTACCAACCCTTTATGAAGGCTTTGGTTGGGTATATTTAGAGGCAATGGCTTGCGGTACGCCGGTACTTACAACCAAAGTTGGTTCAAACCCTGAAATTGTGGGCAGTAATGGCATTTTAGTCGAACCTAAAAACCCAGAAACATTGGCACGTGCAATCGTTAAGGCCGTTTATAATGAAAGGCTTTTGGCTGAACTTAAACAACGTGGTTTTCAAAAAGCAAAGAGCATTCCATGGGAAAAACAGATCCAAGAATATGAAGAATTTTATACAGACGTTAGCTCAGAAAAATGTAATAACGTTTTGTGTAAACTTACAGTTCTCGGTTACATAATAATTGATGCGTTTTCTATTGTAACTAAAAGTCTAAAAGCTTCACTCTACTCGAAATTGAAAAAAAATACTTCTTTATGGACTGGCGAAGATCAGGTTGGTCTAAAATAAGGTCTTATTAAAAATCCCAAGTATATTAGTAGAACAAACATAATTGCAGTATTAATTAAAAGAATTTGCTGCAAGCTCGTGTGAAAGAAAAACAATAGTACTACTTGAACTAGAGATGCGCCTAACAAGAGGTATGAGTAACTTAGCTTATCAACCGCCATTAAAAATCTCACAATAAAATTAATTAACACATTGAGAGAGATAAAAACTGCGTAAAGTGGCAGCATTTGAATCGATCCAGAGTATCTCGCGCCAAAAAGCTGAAAAGTGATAAATTTAGGAAAAAAGCAGAAAAAGGCTAAAGCTACAACTATTGTACCTACCTGTAATAAGGTGAATATTTTAAGCTTTTCAGCGATTGCCTTTCGTTTTGCCTTCATGGCAGAAATCTGTGGAAACATAACGGTTGCGATTGCCCCTGTGCCAAATAATATTATTTTTCCCATCGTTGCTGCTCCTACATATAAACCTGAGCTATCAGCGTCAAAAAATCTCTGCACCATTAAAATGTCTATGTTGTAAAAAAACAAAAGACTAAAATAAATCGAGGTTACCGGCCAGCTTAATTCCATAATTCTTTTTAACTGCGGCTTTGTCTCCTCAACAGATTTCTTGGTAAAGATTTCTTTTATAAATATTGAAGTTATGAGTAGAGAGATAATTTCTGCGACGCTCATTCCCAGATATAGTGCTCCAACCTTATAACCAAAATAGGCAAGCGTCCCCAATACTATTGTTCTTATTAATGATGAGAATGTTGTGTAGTAAGAAAGTTCTTTAAACTTGAGTAGGCCTTGCAAATAAATCCCTGTAGGAACAGATAAATACCTTACTACTAAGTATGTACTAAAGAAAAAAATGTACGATGGTTCTGCAATATTTAAAAAATGCATAAACTGCGTTTTAAAAATATTAAGTACTATTAAAAGAATGCCCCCCGTTATACCAAAAAATGTTGCCAATCTCCAAAACAAATCTCCCAAAACACCTAGTTTTTTCTCGCCAAATAGCTCTGATACAACTTTTGTAGCTGAAAGAGCGATGCCCGTATTAAAAAAGGTAAGGAGGGTTAAAAGTGACAGCAGCGCATTAAAAATACCATACTCGGCTAAAGAAAGCTTGCGGCCGAGGTATATTTGCAATACATACCCAAAAAAACCAGCTACAACAAGCGCAACTGTAACCATCACTGTATTTGCAAAGGAATCGTCTGTCTTTAGCTTATAAACAACTGCTGAAAGTTTCTTTAACAACATCTCCATCTGATTTTACAGTCGTTTAACTAAATCGACTAGGCTAATCTAGGACTTACTCGCAGTTAAAGTTAGCCATACAATCTGCTTTTGCGGCGTCGTCTTGAAGCATATTACATGCTGCGCAACCTGACTCTTTAAGGCTGTCCATATCGCCCTTCTCTGCTGCCTCTGAAAATCCTTTTAAGGTTTCTGTCCAATCCACAAACTCTATATCTGCTGGAGGATTGAATTTGCTTGGGTCGGCAAGCCATGGAGTACATTTGTATTCATAATCTTCTGGCATAGCTAGATCTTCGGCCATATCGGCGTCTTCTTCAATTTCTTCTGCGGGTTTGTTTAGATCGGCGAGCTCATCAATTTTCATTTTTGAGGCTATACCCATATCACCCCACGAGTACATCCATTCCCCATCAAATACTGCGTAGGTCTTAAACTCACCGTCTTCTGTCTCAACTATGTTTTCTGAATATGATTTTTTGCCTGAGGCGTAGACTGTGGTTGAAACTTTGCCGTCACCCATATCAACTGAACCAACACACTTTGTTGATTTTCCTAGGTTTAGAATGTCAAAAAGTGTACCTTTTACTGTGTCGCCTGCGTCTGCTTTATCAACCATGGTGCCGTCTGTTGCGGTATCGGCGCCTTTCTGCATCGCATCCGGTGCAACCTTAGGCAGTACAAACCGCCATGCGACAAACGAAACTAACAACAATGCAACGATAACTATAATAATATTTTTTGGATTTTTCATACTCAAATTATTACACCTTTCTCCCCAGTGTTCAATTAAATTTATTACGGCAGTTGTTTAGTTTTCAATCTGGGCTTCAATAAGATCTAATCTTCTATTGATATCGTCCATGGTCTGCTGCATACTCGTCATTCTGTTGTTTGTCTCTTCTATATCGCTTTTAAACTCCTCTAAAGACACAGCAACTAGCGCAGCTACTTTATCTGCTAGCTTTTTCTCAAGCGTTTCATAAGTTACAAACTTTGGACTAGCTTTTGTTGTAAGCTTTCCTGCAACCACACTGTTAACAGTGAAATAAAGCGCGGCGACTACCAGCACCATACTTCCTATGAATATTACGTATTTCTTCATTTTTCTTTGAGCACCTCCTTTTATAAAAATTTTGTACTTAATAATTATACATAAATAGTTTGTTAAAATTAGAGGGATGAAATTGAGAAGCTACTACCTATTATTAATTCCTGCAACGATACTTGTACTTACAATTTGGGGTCATTATAAAGAAAGACATGAAATAAAAATCAATGAAAATAGCGTCTTTGTAAAAATTGCAAAAACTTCGCTTGAAAAATCAAACGGCTTGATGAATGTAAAATTTATGCCTGAAAACGAAGGAATGCTTTTTTTATATGATGCGCCCGGCAGACACAGTTTTTGGATGAAACAAACCTTCATACCTTTAGATATGATATGGCTCAATAGCGACAAGAGGGTGGTTTATATAGAGCACTCGGCGGCGCCATGTCTTCAAAGCCCGTGTCCATCGTATTTACCAGATGTCAATACTGCAAAATATGTTATTGAGCTAAATGGAGGTTGGGCAAGGAAATACAACCTTAACGTTGGTGATATCGTCAATTTAAACCCTTAGACAAGCTGTATAATTAACTTATGAAATTTCTTCACTCAATAAAAAATAAAAGCTGTCTATTTGCAAAGTTATCTCTATCAATGCAGGGCTTTGTTCAAGCCACTGCGATTGCAGTTTATTGTTTGGTAATTAGCTTACTTCTGTGGAACGGTGAAAGTATATTTGGAAAAGCAACAACTATGATCGGGCCGGCGCTTGTTTTAACTTTGCTGGTTGTCTCTGTGCTTATCTGCGGCCTTCTCGCCTTTGGCAGAGCAACAATTGTTTTTTGGGATAATAAAGATGCTAAATCAGCTATTCGCCTAGTCGCGTACACCGCTGGGTGGTTAACTTTATATATAAGCGTTTTCTTAAATATACTGATGTTTTCATAATTTCGACCCTATTTTTCATCTTAAAGCGTGTGGTATATTACTATTTGTATGAAAGCCAAACTACTAGCAATTATTCAAAAAATTAAATCTATTAAAATCACCAAACCAGATCTAGCTAAGTTTAAACAACTCGGTGAATGGCTTTCAAATCTTAAGTTTAAGAAAAAATCGTTGATAACTATTGGTGTTATCGCAATAGTTCTTCTAGTTTCAGTTGCCGGTAGAAAATCGCCATTTGGAAAAGATTGGCAGCAGGTTCTCCCTGATTCAGGATTTTTTGATGAACAAAAGGCTGAACAGCAAACAACAGATGATAAATATACCGCATTCTTTTTTGAAGTTTATAATTTGGTCAAAGAAAAATACTGGAATACTTTGAGCGACGAGCAATTGGGTAACGTTATTAAACTGAGTGCGGAGAAAATTATTGCAAAACCAATTGAAACTGTACCTACAACACAAAACCAAACCAGAGCAATGCTACAAAATATTATGAGTACGATGGATGATGCACAGAAAAAAGATTTTATTGTGAAAACCACTGATGTTATGCTTGCAAACCTTGAACCTTTCGGCAGAAGTAGACTTTACACCTCAAAGGCCCAAAAAGAACTCTCTAACACAGTAAAAAATATTAATGTAAATGTTAACCACTACGAAACACTAAAAGTAGAAAAAGATGCGGCGCCTGAAAAAGTTGAGCAGGCTTATGAAGAGAAAGTTGCGGAGTTAAATTCAAAATCTCAAACCCCCGAGGTCGTTCAAGAAAAAGTGGAAGTTGAAAAAGCAAAAGAAGTACTAGTCGACCAAGGAAACAAAAAAGTCTACGACGAATTAGGTGTTGACCCGACTATTGATAACAGGCTTCTTTCTCCAAGAATTTTTTACATTCATATAACTAAGTTTTCACCAACCACAGTTGAAGAGCTTACCAGAGTTATGGCTAAAGTTGATAGTGGTGACCAGCTTGATACGCTAATTATTGATCTTAGAGGTAATATCGGTGGGGCAATCGACGGCCTACCTTTCTTCTTGGGGCCTTTTATTGGCAACGATCAGTACGCGTATCAGTTTTATAGCCGCGGCAATAAACAAGACTTTAAAACCGTCACAGGGTGGCTTCCTAGCCTAGTTAGATATAAAAAGGTTGTAGTTTTAACAGATAATCAAGTGCAGTCATCTGGCGAGGTCTTTGCAGCGGTGCTCAAAAAATATAATGTGGGTATTTTAGTCGGTACAAACACAAAGGGCTGGGGTACAGTCGAGAGTGTATTTAAAATTAACAATCAAATAGATCCGGAAAGCGAGGTTTACTCAGTACTTTTAGTTCATAGTCTAACATTGAGAGAAGATGGGTTGACGATTGAAGGCAAAGGTGTAGAACCGGCAATTAGCACTACTGACCCGAATTGGAAAACCGAACTTAATAAGTACTTTAACTACCAAGAGCTAACTAACGAGGTTTCAAAACTGCTTGGTTTATAAATTGTTATAATTTGTCTAGGTAATACTTTCATGAATAAAAAAATCATCACCCTATTGATTGCTCTAACTCTAACTACAGTTGCATTTATGTATTCTCGTCAAACAGGAATTTTTAGATCTGATGTTAAGGGTGCATCTATTGCAACTAATTCTTTTCAAGAAACTGGAATCGCAGAAAATCGTGCCGAACGTATTCCACAACAAAAAACAAATATTGATTCTTTATTAGTGTCTTTAGGAAAATCTGCAGGACTTTCTATTATCGAAATAAATGATTCTTCATATTTATGGAAAACAGATACTAATACATACGAGGTCTTGGGAAAAAATGTTTCTATTGAGGGTGCAACACAAGAAGTAATGGGTGCAGTAAAAAATGCTCTTCAGACACAACAATTTTCTGAAAACTCTTTAAACACTTATATTCTAGATAATAAAGAGCATACGGGATTTTCTAATGACGAAACTGTGTGCGTCCTAAGAAAGCAAGAAATTGAAGATCCAGATGCAACTGTAAAAACCTTTACTACCCGCTTTGAAATTCGATGTGGTGTAATTGACTATTCTCGAGTAATTAATACTCCCTCCTCTGCAGAATAGCTTTCAGTATGTATACTTAAACTATGGCTAGCTATAAATTTTCAGATGATTTTCTATGGGGAACAGCAACCTCTGGGCACCAAATCGAAGGTGGAAACACTAATTCTGATTGGTGGAGATGGGAAACCCGCGACAGGTCAAAGGATAAGAAATCCCCCTTTATAAACAGATCTGAATGGCCTGTAGACGCGTCAGGAATGGCTACAAACTCATATAAAATGTACGAGCAGGATTTTGACCTTGCACAGAGGCTCAATAACAACGCGATTAGAATTGGCATTGAATGGGCAAGGCTGGAGCCTATAAAAGGCAAATTTAACACTAAAGAATTTGCACACTATAAAAGTGTTCTTGAGGCAGCTAAGGCTCGAGGATTAAAAACCTTTGTTACACTTCACCATTTTTCTAGTCCTCAGTGGCTCGCCGACATGGGAGGTTGGACAAACTCTCGAACACCAAACTTATTTGCAAGATATGCAAAAAAATGTGCTGAAGAATTTGGTGATCTTATAGACGTATATATAACAATCAACGAACCGCAAGTTTATTCTATGCTCACGTATCTTCACGGAAAGTGGCCTCCACAAAAAACTAATCCTTTTTTAGTAGTGGCGTGTCAAATGACGATGCGTACTGCGCATAATAAAGCGTACGAGGCAATCAAGGGTGTGGGTGATTATAAAGTTGGAATTGTAAAAAATATTATGCATAACCGTGCTGATCCCCAGAGTAAAAATCCGCTAGATAAAATTGCTGCTGGTATTTTAAATTTTCTAAACTGCGAATTTTTTCTGGACCGCGTTAGATCCCACTTGGATGTTATGGGTGTTAACTTCTACTTCACCAACAATATAAGAAATCTTAAAGTTCAAAATGTGAATGATAAAGTGTCTGACTATGGCTGGTGGTTAGAAACAACCGGGATTAAACATATTTTATTACGCTTAAAAAAATATAACCTGCCTATCTATATTACTGAAAACGGCCTCGCTGACGAAAAGGATACGAATCGAGCTTGGTACTTAAAAGAAATTCTATGGAGTTGCTCTGAAGCAATTCAGGCAGGCGCGCTGTTAAAAGGCTATTTTCATTGGTCACTACTGGACAATTTTGAACTCCACGCGGGTTTTTCAAAACGATTCGGTCTTGTAGCTGTAGACTACAACAACGGGTTTAAACGAACGCCGCGGCCTTCATATTTCGAATACGCAAAAATTTGTAAAAATGGTACGATAGAAAAGTAGTATGAAACTGCCTAATATATTTCCATTCAAAAGAAAAAGAGGAATTACAAAAGAGGTTAAGGAGTTTAAGAAAGCCCAAGGCCTTGTAGGTAAACTTGTAAAACTTCATGTTGTTAAGGTTTTAATATTATTTGTAGTTTTTGTTTTAATAGCACCCCTCATCTTATTTTTTATTTATCGTCCAAAAGTTCAAGAAAATATAGAATATGGAATTACTTTTAGTAATCGTTACGCAATGGAACTCGGGGTTAATTGGCAAGATATGTATATTGCAATTCTTGATGACCTTGGCGTTAAAAATCTCAGACTCGTTGCTTATTGGGATGATGTTGAGGCAACAAAAGACACATACAACTTTACTGATATTAAATGGCAGCTAGACGAGGCAAAGAAAAGAAATATTCCTGTAATACTATCTATCGGCAGAAAGGTACCTAGATACCCAGAATGTTTTGAACCTACTTGGTGGAAAGAAATTAAAGATGAAGAATTTAAATATATTGAGCTTCTCGAGTATGTAAAAACCGCAGTGGATAACCTAAAGGGCTACGACAACATCAAAATGTGGCAGGTTGAAAATGAACCGTTCTTTCCTTTTGGTGTATGCGATCCCAAAGTAAACAAAGATATTCTCGCAAAAGAGGTTGAACTTGTTAAATCTATGGATAGTAGGCCAATTATGGTTCAGGATAGCGGTGAGGGAGGTTTTTGGTTCCCAACCTACCAACAGGGCGATTACCTTGGTATCTCAATGTACAGAAGAATTTGGTATGATTTCTGGCACATCTTTTTAGGTAATTTTATATATTTTCAGTACCCGCTCGCTCACTGGACATACAAGATAAAGGCAGATCTTACACTCGTACCTGACGAAAAAATTATTGTGACAGAGTTACAGGGTGAACCTTGGGGCCCTTCAATTAATAATAAGCTTTCTCAATACGAAAAAGATAAAACTATGTCGCGCCATCACTTTTTAGACACTATTGCGTATTCTCAAAAAGCGGGATTTAAAGAGTATTATTTATGGGGTGGTGAATGGTGGTATTGGGAAAAGTTTTATAACAATAATCCATTCTACTGGGATACAGCAAAAGCTCTATTTAGTGATGAGTTAAAATGATCTCCAATTTATTATAGAATTCAGCAATGACTTTTCATAAAACTGTAAAGACAATAAAAGATATTATCGAACGCGCTGGGGTATGGCATGAGTACTTTGAGCACGAACCGGTAAGAACTAGCGAAGAGGCTGCAAAAATTAGGCCAGAGTATTCTCTAGCCCAAGGAGCAAAAGCACTCATTGTTCGTGTCAAAGAGAGTGGTAATAAAAAATATTTTACGATGTTTGTTGTCCCTGGTGATAGTAAATTTAATGAAAAATCTGTACTATCTTTGCTCAACGCTAAGGATATTAGATTTGCTACGCAAGATGAAATAAATGTGCTAACCGATGGGATTGAAATCGGAGGCATTCCTCCATTTGGAAATCTTTTTGATCTGAATGTCTACGCAGATAAAAAAATCTTTGAAAACGATAAAATCATATTTAACGCTGGCGACAAAAGAGTTTCAATTGCTTTAAAATCAAGCGATTATGCCCTTCTTGTACATCCTCAGGTAGTTCAAATCGTTTAAGTGGTAAAATATTGCCAGATGAAAAGCTTTAATACTAAATTAAAGCCTGCCCTGTTAATTGCCAGTGGAGTTGGTGTAGCTTTACTGGTCATAATTGTATTTGTTGTTACTAAATTTAACCCCATCCTAATCACCAAACAAAAATTATTTTCATTATTCTCTGAGAATAATGCTCGTGAAGAAATATCTGCCTTTGTTGCAGAAGATAACAATGTGTGTTCAGAAAAAGAAAGCATAAGATCAGCTAAAGATTGCACATTTTTAATTGGCAACTCTGAACAGCACGGCAGTAGTTTTGTAACAAATATTGATGGAAAAGATTGGCTGATTACAAATTATCACGTTATTAATTATTCAACCGACGGACTCGCTGATGTTTTTTATCGTGGAGAAAATCATAAATCAAGAATTATTGGTTATTCAATCGAATCCGATATTGCAGTTTTAGACGTCGAAGCAGATCTCACCAGCTGCACTTGGACAAATAGTAATAACCTTGATCTCGCAGAAAATGTTTATGCTGTGGGTTGGCCTAACTCTCCATTTGGAGAATCAACAATTACAAAAGGTGTTTACTCGAGAAATCTGGTTTTAGAAAATGGTACATCAGCAATTCAAACAGACACACCAATAAACCCTGGAAACTCTGGCGGCCCTCTTGTGAGTAAATGCGGCGTTGTAGGTATAAACACGGCTAAAATACTTCCTCCGACTGAGGGTATTGGCTACGCGGTAACATCAAATTATGCACTCGGGGTTATAAAAAATATTATTAAAAATGATAACGGTTCGCCAGCGATACCTGTTAAAAAAGAGGTTACGCCTAGTGAAACACAAAATATCACCAAACCAGAAGAAATAACTTCTGAGTCGCCTGTTGGCTATGATTACACACAAGTAGTATTTTGGGAGCAAAGAAAAATTCAAGACACGGCGGTTTTAGATAATTGGGAAAAAGCAAAAAAGATTGATGTTTTGAACACTGACGATTTAGATAATTTGCTTGATGTACTTGATAGAAGTTTAGAAATATCAACAACACTTTGGGATGGCTACACAAATTCTAAACTTACTTACGGGCAAGTAATTCAATTAAAACAAGAGTACCTAATGAATAGTAATAAGATAAATATTCTGAGCCAAGAATTAAACCTCGAAGGAAGTATAAATTCTTATAAAAACTGTCTCTCTGCCTGGGATGAACTTGAAAAAGAATATAACGATGATTTTTCTGAACAGAAAAAAGAGTGTGAAAAGTTTATTGATTTTGAGTAGTCCTATAGATTTGTTTGCAGCTTCGAATGCTATCATATAAACATGCACGATATACTTATTGAGGAACAGGCAACAAAGATCTGCGAGGATTATAAAATCTCTAAAGATGACGCGATAAAAGCCTTAAAAGACGGCATTCACAGCAATCACCAACTTCAAACAGCCCTCACAACAGAAACAACGTTAGATAAAATCTACAGAACTCGAGTGTTTAAAGATTTTATTAAAAAAGTTAAGAAAGAAATCTATTTTGGTTTAAGAACATACCAGAAAAAAAGTGACAGCTTAGTAGACTCTCATATTTCTACTTTAGAACGCTCTCCTTATATCAACTCTCTTATTTCTCAAGTTGAAGATACCCTACTTAACTCAAATGTTGTTCTCGATCTTGGAGGCGGTATGTTCCCTGCTTCGTTACCGATAGAAATGTTACAAAAGATTTATAGATATATTTGGATTGATAAGGATAAGACATCATTTGAAAAATTGAGCCAATTTAAGGATGACAATAGCTTATCTACTCTCGAGCTCTATAATCACAAAATTGGTGAAAAAGACTGGGCTTTCTACCTAGACGGTTCTCCATCTTTTGATTTTGTATTTATGCTCAAACTAGTTCCGGTTATTGCCCGACAAGAAAAAGAGCTTTTAACTTTTATCGCAACTATTCCTGCTAAATTCATTTTTGTGTCTGGAAGTAAAGAGGCGATGGTAAAAAAGCAAAATATTGAAAGTAGAGAAAACAAGATTATTACCGATTTTATTAAAAACACCGGTAAGGCAGTTGTTAAACGCATAGACATAGACAACGAATTTGGCTATCTTATAGCATAAAACCGCGTTTTCCTCTGAAATCATAACATTATTAGTGATAAAATTTACATATGCTTTTTAAATACGAGCAAACTGCCCAGGTGAATAAGGATGAAATTAGCAACCACGCGGCATTTTTACAACAATACATTGACAGACTTACAAAAATTGCCGAGGCAGACAACTACATGTATGAAGAAAGCTCTATTAACCTCCCTTTCGATGAAAAGATTTTAGAGAAAATATATAAGCTCAAAGCAAAATACACTAAAGGTAATCTCAAATACATTATCGATATTGGTATCGGCGGGTCAAATCTTGGAACTAAAGCAATTTACGACGCTCTTTACGGTCACTATGATTTAATCGAGCCAACTAGATACCCTAAAATGATTTTTGTAGACACTAACGACCCGGCCTTCCTCACTAAACTTGCTAAATTTCTAAAAAACAATGTTAACGATCACGAAGAGGTTTTGGTTAATGCCATCAGCAAATCAGGCAAAACTACTGAAACAGTAGAAAATTTAGAAATCGTGATGGGGAGTGTACCTTATACAAAAAATAGAACTGTAATTACAACAGAATACAATTCAGATCTTTGGAAGACTGCAAAAAATATGAATCTCGATTTATTGCCAATTCCAAATAAGGTTGGTGGTAGGTTTTCAGTATTTTCAAGTGTGGGTATTTTTCCTTTGGCGTGTTTAGGCATTGATATACCACAGCTGCTGCAAGGCGCCATGGAAGCAAGAAGTGTGTGTCTTAATAAGAACATCTTCAAGAATCCAGCCGCTCTTTCAGCGATCTTGCTCTTTTCAAACTATACAAAAGGTAAATTAATTAACGATAGCTTCTTTTTTAATCCTGAACTGGAATCTTTAGGAAAGTGGTATAGACAATTGATGGGAGAAAGCATTGGTAAAAACGGTAAGGGAATTACACCAACCGTTTCGATTGGATCTACGGATCTGCATTCAATGGGACAACTATATCTTGGTGGGATAAAAGATAAGTTTTTCACATTTATATCTAGTGATATATCAAAAAGTGATATTAGCATTCCAAAAGATGCGCTGCTTGAAATTCTTGTTGAGGCTGAAAACAATTCGGCAGTAGAAATTATGCGCGCGATACTTGAGGGCGTAAAAATCGCGTATACAAAAAACGGCCTTCCATTTATGGAAATGGTGTTAGATGATATTTCACTAAAATCATTAGGCCAGTTCATGCAATTAAAAATGATAGAAATAATGTTTCTCGGCCAACTTATGGGAGTTAATGCATTTGATCAACCAAATGTTGAAAGCTACAAAGAAGAAACAAGAAAACTTCTGCAAAAGAAATGAACAAAAAAATCATCATACCAATAATTCTCACTATGCTAATCGGCTCATTTTTTAGGCTCTATCACATTGAATTTGGCCTACCCCACAGCTTTTACGCAGATGAACCTGAAATTGCAGAACTTGCGATTAAATATACTTATGAGTTTAAAAGCATTTTTCAACGCGGTGAATACGAAAAATTAATACCTGTGTCTTTTGTTTATGGCACTTTTCCTGCATACCTTAATACTTTTGCAACGATGGCATTTAGCAAAACAATGAATTTACTTAATATTGATTTTGATAAGACCTCGATTTATATATTTTTGAGATCATTTAATGCTTTGTTATCTTTGTTGATGATTGGCGGGGTTGCGTTTCTCACACACAAACTATTTAAAAATGATCATGCAACTTTATTATCAGCATTTCTCTTAGCAATAAATTGGAAGCTCATTGTTCACGCCCATTATATAAACGCTGATATTTTGCAAACAATCTTACTAATAGGTTGCTATATAACAATGTGGAAATATTATCAAAAAGAAAGTGATACAATGTTTACTGTTTTATCTGGTTTGCTATTTGGTCTTGCTGTAGGAACAAAGATAACTACGCTTATTGCGGTTCCATTTTTTGTCTATCTGTTTTTGGTGAAAAAAGATCTAAAGGGTATACTTGCGTTTTTCTTTACAACAATAGGCATTTTTATACTATCAAATCCTTTTTCGGTGATTTTAAAAGAACTATTTGCATACCGAATTTTAGAAATGTTTACCAAAGAAGGAGGAATGGTTTTTGATTCAGTAGACTATTCACCATTTAAATACATAGTTGCAATTTCAGCGATCATTACACCTCTTGGTATTCTTTTTGCACTTATTGGAAAATTCACGACAATATTAAAAAAACCACTTGCAAACAAGGAGTTTCATATTTTCCTAATAGGTACTGTCCTAATATATTTACTGTTTTTCTCAATACAATCGCGCAGAGTAGATAGGTGGATGTTACCAATCATACCTATATTATTAATTTATTTTTCATACGGATTATCGCAAATACAAAATATGTTTTCTAAAAAAGCATTTTACTATTTAGCGGTGATTGTGACTGTAGTTTTATATTTTCAAAATACAGCACTCCTGCTTAGCCAATTTAAAAGATATACACCTAAAGCTGAAGCTTATTTGTGGATGAAAGAGTTCGTAACTGAAAATGTTAGTGTGTTAGTTTACACAGAAGAGGGCTTAGACCCAATGAGCAAGTTACCTGGAGTAACAGCAAAAAAAATCTCGGTATATACCGACGAGGGTGCTGCTTTCTACTTTCCTGATAATCCTGATAAATATGACTACGTGGTGCTTTCCTCACGCCCAATGCAAAACCATAAAAACCCCGCAGTTATGGCTAAATACCCTTTTTATTATGAAAAGTGGAATAAATTCGAAAGCGAAGTTCAGGACCAGAATAAATTTCAATTGGTACGTGAATTTACACTACCAAAACCAAATTTGATTCCCTTGTCAGACGTTTTTATTTACAAAAACCTTCGTTCCTATAAGTAATCTCTGAGTCTCTTACTTCTAGATGGGTGTCTTAGTTTTCTCAACGCCTTTGCTTCGATCTGTCTAATACGTTCTCTTGTAACACCAAACTCTTTTCCAACCTCTTCTAGTGTTCTTGTTCTTCCGTCTTTTAAACCAAAGCGCAACGCTAACACTCTTTTTTCTCTTGGGTTTAGTGTTTCTAAAACGTCTTCGATGTGGCCTTTCAATAACTCTTGGCTTGCTGAATCAAAAGGAGACACTGTTACTTCGTCTTTAATAAATTCCTTTAAACGTGTGTCCTCTTCTTTTCCAACTGGAGTTTCGAGAGATGTTGTATCTTGAGAGATTCTTTCTATTTCGTGGGCTTTTACGTAATCGATTCCCATCACTTTTGCAACTTCTTCTGGGCTAGGAGGTCTTTGCAATTTTTGCTCTAACTCACGCTCAATCTTTTTATACTTATTTATAGTTTCAACCATATGTACCGGAATTCTGATTGTTTTTGCCTGATCAGCGATTGCACGCGTTATAGCCTGTCGTATCCACCAAGTTGCGTACGTTGAAAACTTAAATCCTCTTCTCCAGTCAAACTTTTCGACTGCGCGCATCAAACCAATATTTCCCTCTTGTATAAGGTCGAGAAAGTGTAAACCACGTCCCATGTATTTTTTGGCAATTGAAACAACTAACCTTAAATTAGCTTTTGCGAGCATGTCTGCTGCTTCTCGATCATTTTTCTCTGCACGTTTTGCTAAGGTAACCTCTTCTTCTGCATTTAAAAGGTCTACTTTTCCAATTTCTCTTAAATACATTCTTACAGGGTCGGATGAAACTGATCTATCTAGTTTTGTTTTTGAAAGATCGAGTTCTTCAACCTCTGCAATTTTTTCAGCTTCTTTTTCTGATTCGACATCAAATACATCAACTTTTGCTTCGAGCAATCTCTCGTACAAAAAGTCTAAAGTCTCAATATCATCTTCTGCGTTTGGAAATAAATCTAAAATTTGGGTTAACGTTAAATAACCCTGCTTCTTACCTAAAGTTACAAGTTTCTTAAGATTCTTTTCTTTGAGGTCAATGTTAGAGTTTGCTATTTCTTCTTTTGCCTCTTCTTTTTTTATGGGTTTTATTTTTTTTGGCATAATTGAATAATTACACAAGCTTTTCCGACAGGTGCTTGAATTCCTCGGTCAGTTCTTTGACTTTCTTAGTGTCTTTCTCCATTTCGGCCAGCTTTAGTTGCTCTGTAAGGTTTTTCAACTCTCTTTTAGTTGTCTCCATCTTGAGACGAGAGATAGTTGCTTCTATTTCTTTGGCAAGTAACGCCGGGCTTGATGAGGTTTCACCAAAATCCCAAAGATACATTTCTGTGGCACTTTCGCCGTAATCACCATCTAAAGTGCCCGTAAAATATTTTATATCAAATTTGTCGGGCTTACTATCGATATATTTCTTTAGTGTTGCGAAAATCTGCCTGTTTCGGTCAGAAACGAAATTATGTGCCCCCAATTTATACACATACAACCCTATAGTGTCAAGGTCTGATTTTAAAAGTAGCGATAAAAGATACTCCTCTGTGCTCTTTTTAACCTCTTTTTCGTAAGTTGCCTCATGTCTCCTCTGGTTTACTGCGTGACTCGCGAACCGCACCTGGTACAAACGCGTCTCTGATTGCGTCTTCGCTCACACCAATCTTTTCTGCCAACTCTTTAGTATAGTGATCTTTTACAACGTTATTGCTGATTTTTGAAAAAATGGGCGCCAACATCTCAACAATTCTCTTTTTTCCATAAGCTGTGTCTTTACTAAACTTTCGTAGCGCACGCACCATAAAGAAATCATAAACAGGAATTGGGTTACTTAAAGCACCTTTTGCATCACTTGGTGCAGCAATTAGATATTCGTCTAAATCTTTATATTTATCTGGCAATACTAAAACCTTCACTTCTAGATCAAATTGGTTGGTGAGGTCAAGGGCGCGAGAAGTCGCAGCCATACCCGCTTCGTCTGAGTCGAAACAGAAAATAATTTCCTTCGTATATCTCGAAATAATCCTAAGCTGAGCTGCGGTAAGTGCAGTACCCGAAGAAGCAACCACATTTGTTATTCCACTCTGGTACGCAGTTAAAACATCAACCTGACCTTCTACAAATACAGCGCCTTTCTTTTTTATATCGACCTTAGCCTTATCCAAACCATACAAAAACACGCCCTTGTTATAAACTAGCGTTTCTTGAGTATTTAAATACTTTAGGATCGCGACCAACTAAATCACGCCCTGTAAAACCAACTACTTTGCCAGAAATATCTATAAGTGGAAATAAAATTCTTCCGCGAAACTTATCAATAAAACCTTTTTCAGCTCTTTTGGGTATAACAACACCTGCAAGATCTAAGTCTTCTTCTGCAAATCCTTTTTTAGTTAGAAAGTGATAAAGCGCATCCCACTTATCTGGTGCGTAACCAAGTTTAAAAGCATTAATTACATCTAGATTTAATTTTCTTTTTTTTGTCAAATACTCAAGACCCTGCTTACCTATCGGGTGCTTAACCAGCAGATGGTGGTAAAACTCCATCGTCAGCTGATTAATCTCAAAAATCTTACTTTTCTTTTTTGAATTGGGATCATAATTTTGCTGTTCAATCTCAACACCAGCCTTGTCAGCAAGAATCTCAAGAGCGCGACCAAACTCAACACCCTCGATCTTTTCGACAAAGTTGAACATATCCCCACCTTCGCCACAGCCAAAACATTTATAAATCTGTAGTTCAGTAGAAACCATAAAAGAAGGGGTATCTTCTGAGTGAAATGGACACGGTGCTTTATAGTTCTTACCTGCCTTTTTCAGCGAGATATAAGCCCCAACAACGTCTGTAATATCAAGTTTTTGTTTAATCTGGGAAACTGTATCCATTAATGATTGTATAGCATAATTTTGGGTGTTTGGGAAATGTTTGGTTATTTGTGTGCGTTTGACTAAAAAGATCTACGCTGATACTCAACAATCAGGAGGAGGTTAAAATGACGTTTTCGATGCCAATGGACCAAGATGGAACAACCTGGGAGCCAGAAACAGGGGATGGTGAATTTCAATTGCACAAAGGAGAAAGACTTCAACCTTACATGTATCGCGTCAGTAAGGAAGAGTTGGAAGTCCTTCTTGATGATCAGGTGGGAAAACCTGGTTACCAAATTCGGCAGCTTGACGGAAAAACCGAAAATGGAGTTGAGATCCGCTGCTGGTGTTTTATCCAATTACAAGTGTAGTACAGCGAAGGCAGACCTGAGCATAAAACTCACCTCTACCTTTATTTTTTTCTGTTTATATTATAATTCTGTCTAACGGGGTGCGTACAGTGCACTTGGAACTTTATTGCCAACGCGGCTAGTCTTTTTTAGGCGGTCTATTATCCAAAAATATTATTATGGCAACACCGACAGCAATTACTGCAAATGTAAGATAAACAACCGCTAATGTATTCATGAAGAAATCCTCTCTAATCTCAATGATACCCACCAAAGAAAAAACGTCAAACTTATACCTGACAGTATAACAGGGGTTAACATACGCAAGTCTGATGGATTTATTATTGGATTTATTGCTAACGAGCCTAGAGATACTTGCCCCGCATTATCAAAAATATTTGAAAATCTCTTTATCTGAGAAGGGGTAAATAACTGCATATACTAATTTATATCAGAAAAGTGATTAATTTACAGCAACAACGCTCTAGTAATTATAGAGTGGTGGTGATTGACGGTTGAGGCAGTTAGCAGAGCTGTTCGTGGCGGAGGGAAGAAAATACTTGGAACTTTTTCTACAAAAACTTAAATTCAGTTAAATGTTTCCACTCAGAAGGTGGATTTTCTCCTCCTGGAACAACAATAACGGACGCTACGGTAAACTGCTGTGGTAAAAGTTGAATAGAGTCGACAATCTTTTGTCGCTGGTGGTAAGGGATGTCACCATAAAAAAGACTGACATGCGGCATAAATATAGATGGCTTAGTCAAGCCAAAACTTTGTTTAGCCAGATCGTATAGATTCATCAACTCTGGAGTAGGCTTCAAACGCACAAAAATACATTGGTAATAAGTCGTAGAATATTCAACTGAGCTGATCTCAGCTTTAAAGGAATTGGTTTTCGACACAAAGTACTCACATCCTTTAATTACTTCATCTAAACTCAACGGCAAATCTCCTAACAAAGTTGCGTGAGGTTCAAAAACTGGGCCACCATAATTATCTGCGAGTTCTTTGACTATCTGAGCTAAGTACTTTTTTACCTCTTCTTCGTTAGGAACTAACCAAAGGGAATACGACATTTTTTAATTATACGCTTGGTTATGGCGGAGGGAGGGGCACTTCGTTCGCTAAGTTTTGTGCAGGATTCGGTCACCGGTTCGCATCTGCTGATGCGCCCGTCGACCCCAGCTCCTTCGCTTCGCTCAGTCCGCTATTCGAATCCCCTTCACACAAATGAAAAAGCGAAAAGTATAAACTACACTTTTCGCTTTTCCACTGGCGGAGGGAGGGGGATTCGAACCCCCGTGTCCCTTTCGAGACGCGTCGCTTTCCAAGCGAGCCGGATAAACCGCTCCCGCATCCCTCCACGCACTATTCAATTGAGAATTCTATCACACCGCGCTCTTCACCAAACCAATTATTTTTTCTTGTCTAACTTCTCTGCAAGTTTACTAAATATGAAGTAAACTACCAACGCTATAACTATAAAGTCTATTAATGCACCAATAAAGTGACCGTATCTTATTTCTGCTGTTCCTATTTTTAAAACTGCAGACGAGAGGCCGTCGATTGCACCTAGTGCCAGTCCTAACAACGGATTTATCAAGTCGTTTACTAGCGAAGAGACGAGAGAAGATATTGCTCCCCCTAAAATAAAGCCGATTGCGAGTCCTGCTACTCCCTGCTCCCTAATAAATTTTATAAAATCTTTCATAAATTTTTCCTTTCTATATTATTATAAATACTCTTCTAGTCCACTATTTTTCAATTTTTCTTGAACTTTTTTAATATTATTCACTTTGTCTCTTGGCGATATGAATAAGATATCGTCAGTATCTACCACTACCATATTCTTCAACCCCAGCACTGCAATTAGTTTTTTTGGATTTAAACTTTTTATTAATGAGCCCGACGAGTCTAAGGCGACTACGTTTCCTTCTGTATATAAATCTCCTTCTTGAGAAAAATGTCTATATATTGAGTCCCATGTTCCCAAATCTATCCATTTAAACGACGGTATGACAATATATCCATCTTTAAATATATTTTGTGTTACTTCTTCGGTAGAACCTTTTTCCATTTTATTAAATATCTCCTCAACTGCTTGTGCATCATCAATAACTTCTTTAATTTTCATCAGTGAGTCGTACCATGCGAGTTTATATTTTTTGTAAGCCTCTAACATTAACTCCGGGTACCAGGTGTTGATGTTCATATGTATTACAACTTTATTTTCGCTAATTAGTTTTTCTGTCTCTTTGTAATCTTCTTTTCGACCCAAAAAGTTTTTTACTTTAAATATATTGCTATGGTTATTAACACTCTCGCCTAATTCAAGGTAATCTACTCCTAGAACAGGAAACGCCGGCACTTGCCCACCCGAAATAAATTTATTTTCTTTTTTAACCAAATTATCTAGATCTTCTAACATATTCAGGTAGTTCTCTGGAGTTATGTATATACAATCTGACTGTAATATAGAAAACGGTTCGTTAGGCGCGTGAATAGACAGGTATAAGAATGCAAAACCTTCTCCCGGCCCGCGTCCTTGGGCACTGTCGGGCTCTAATATAATATTTTTTGTAGGAATGCTTCGAGCCTGCTCACTCACAATTTCTTTATACATTTTCTTTGTCGATATAAATATATTCTCGGGTTTATATTTTGTGAGAAGCATTTTTATATTGTGAGAAAAAGAAGAATCTTCTCCAATTATTTTTTGAAATTGTTTTGGGCTTGATTTTCTGCTAAAAGGCCAGATTTTTGTGCCCTGACCTCCCGCTGATACCAGTATGTTCATACTTTAGTTATAACAAACATTTCTTTTGGAAGTTTATATTTTTCAATAAGCTCTCTGTTTGCCTCGTTATTCTTTATTAAAATCAGCACGTAATTATCTACGTATACAGGAATCCAGTTATCGTCTTTTATTCTTTCTATTAAAAATGGTTGAGCATACTGCGTTGCATCGTGCCTGTAAAAATAAATTAAATTAAAATTATATTTTGCGTCGAGTTCA
Source organism: uncultured candidate division WWE3 bacterium (assembly GCA_963765125.1). Classification (GTDB taxonomy): domain Bacteria; phylum Patescibacteriota; class WWE3; order UBA101185; family UBA10185; genus CAVXUZ01. The sequence goes on along the minus strand of CAVXUZ010000004.1, from coordinate 222,059 downwards.
TTCCAATAGTTATTATCAGCTTGCGCAGGTCCATAAACATTTTTAAAAAACTCGGCGCTATATGCTTCAGGCCTATTATCTACAAACACTGGCAGTTTCTCAAAAAAATTATAAATCATGAATCCTCCGATATCGTAATTGTTAAACACAGGTCCTACAATATTGTTATCTTTGACAAAGTCGGCTGACCTATTTACACCGTCAATAATCCCCGTTCCAAATCCTGTTCTCATAAAAGAAAATGTTGAATTTGGTATAAGCATGAGAGCTGAAACTATCATCAATGGAATCGTAAGTTTATTTTTTAGGGTTGGTAATTTTTCAAATACGTACAATGACAATACGGGTGCTAAAAACATGGCAAACATGGGTATTCCTCTAATTGCTCTGAACGATAAAACCATAAATACAAAACTTATGATGATTAAACCAAGGTATGAGAACCTTCGTTTATCAGTTGCCAGATGTGCAGCAACACCAACAAAGATTACTGATACAAGCTCTACAGCAAAATACATAAACTGTGGAATTCTTTTTTGCATAAAGAAAATGGATTGATTTTCAATAATCATGTACTCGTATTCTTTAAATATATTTAGTGGCTCAATCAAACCTGCAAATCCATAGGGGTTTACTAAACTGGCGATAATTAGCGATAGTAATATTATTAAATGATTTTTTATTGAATTCTTTTTACCTTTTAGAATTTCCACAAAAAGAAACACACCTGAAATAAATATTCCCATAATGAAAAATATGTGAAGGTTTACCCAAAGTATTTGAGAAACAACAAGCGCAATTAGCAACACTTTAAATGAAATGTTTTTAGAATAATATAAATCGTAAAGTAATACGTAGAATCCTAAAAACAAATAACTAAATCCTTCTGGTCTTATTTCTTTTCTATTTGCCATCAGAGGAATTAACAACAGTGTAAAAAATAATGCAATTACAAAGTTGGATCTTCTTTTTGAAATGAGAAAAAAGATAAAAACAGTCAGCCCAGATATAAAACCATAAAATAATGACAAACCGTTAAATCCAACGGCAGACTTTACGAGATAAAAAATAACGCCACTTAACCAATGGTGGGTCACAACGGGAAAGTCTGGTTCTGTGTATGAGTAATAATTAGTCGAAACTACCTTACCAAACCTAACAAATACCTCCCCATTAGTAATATGACGACCTAAATCAGCAGTTGTGAGGTTGATTTTTTGCAGAAAAAACAAAGAAAAGAGCAAAATTAGCAAAAACCCGATAAATAGCCTTAAATACCTACTTTTCATAGTATTTATAATAACAATTTTTACGTGCGTTTTGTTGCAGAACACATTTGCTACAGGCTATTTCTCGGTGTATAATCACTGCAACTTAAAAACAGGAGGCAGAAAATGAAAAAGAAACGAATTGTTATTTTGCACCTCAATAAAACTATTGAGGCACTTTCAAAACTAAGACAAGACGTAGAGCTCGTTCATATCACCAAAAGTGGCACCGATATAGCTAAGACGTGCCTTGATGCAGATGGCTTGCTTGTAGTCGGATCGGATTTTGATTACACCGGCGCGGCAAAATATGTTGTCGAAACTCTCTCAAACATAAACCCTGAAATGATCATAGGCAACGTCTCGATCGTAACCGGTGCAAAGTCTGAGGTGAAATACCAAGGTGAAATACTTCACGTCTACCCAAACGACACTGAGACAAAGCAAAGATTATTTTTAGAGTCATTGCTGTCTAAAATATCTGCAGGAAAATCGCAATGATCGGCTGGCTCTTACTTATAGGTGGCAACACGGCGCTGATTGCATTTATAGCCGCGCTGATTGCATACGAGTCGAAGAAAAGAGCATTTACCAAAGGGCAACCTCAAGACTTCATAAGATACTTTAAGTGTTTAAACTTCTTAATTTATCTTGTGCTGGTCTCACCCACGTTGCCAATTCTGGTCTACTATGGAAAATTCAAATACGTAAATCCCATAGTTGCGTTTATTGTTTTATCACTGGTGTACGTTGTGATGACATGGCTTCTTCGTATAAAACATAGACTAACAAAAAATTGTATTTAAGAATTAAACTCGCGCAAAATCTGAAAACACAGACTAACGCGAGTTTTTTTAATATATAATACGCGTATATGAATATATTCGAGTCTCTTGATGGGGACATTGCCGACTTACACGAGGCTGTAAATCAGAGTAAATTAGCCGAAAATAGTCCTAAAGATGATGAGTTACTTAAAACGCTCGAGGATCAGAAATCTCCTGAGTTGGTTGAAAATATAAAAAATCATTTTGTTGGTGAAGGTAAAGACGGGGCGGCTAGCTTTGTCGATCTTTTTTACAAATCAGCCGTGCTAGACCACGAACTCAGATCATTTAAAAGAGGTGAATACAGCGCCGAATCGTTAACCGGAGCTGGTTTTGAACCAATGCTTGATGAAAACGGCAACATTAAAAATGAAACCTTGGTTGATTTTTTGGGTTCTGTTAATACTTTGCAATACTTTACCGATCAATACATTAAAAAAAGTACGATGTCGGCTGCTGAACAATACGCGACAGAAATTACAACAAAAAAATCACCCATAAACTTGTTAAAAAATGAGAAAAGTCAAATCTATACTACTGACGAATCTGAAGTACAAACTATTAATGAACTTCTTAATAGGCGATTCGTTAACACCGAAGAGGCACAAAGCACCATCAAAAACGAGCTGGTACATTTAATAAGTCAGGACCCAGCGATGATTAAATTAGAGAACACCGATAGAATCAGAGACTTTATGCACCAAACTTCTAATGAACTAAGCGAAGTCATTTCAAAAGGTGAGTGCACCGGAAATGAAAACATAGTAATTACCAATCGTTTACAGGGATTTCATGATTATTTAGGAGGAGACGAGCTTAAGGAAATGGATATTTATCGTGGTTACCTAATTGCGATAGATAAAAGTGTTGAGAAAAACTACCCCTCTCGATTTAACGATTTTAGTAAACTAGACGCTTTTGTTAAGTCTGAGTAACCTATTGCCGACATTGACATAGAGTACTGTAGAAAAATATATTTTCAACTATCCATTAATTATTAAATAAGACTAAGACAATACACATACTCTATTTCGATAAGTATCTAACGTAGATTGGTTGTTATATAATTGGTGAATATGGAAAACTTTAATAACCACATAGAAACTGAGCATGCAGGAGAGTGGCAACTGGCATCTGAAATTACAAAATTAACTGAAACAGAAAATCCTCATGACGCTGTTTTAGAGTATTTAAAAGATACCCTTGTTGATGCTGAGAAAAATGCCCCAAAAGAAATACGTGCAACAACCTTCGAATACCTAGCTAACGAGCAACGTAATAAAATAAGACAAGACCTTGTTACTTCCGGCGGAAAGATGTTAGAAAACTTAGGAGAAAGTTCCCGAAAAACACGTGGAATATTTGAAGAAACTCAAAGGGGTGCAAGAAGCTTCAACACAGTTGCAGATAACCATCAGAGTAGAGTGGGTGCTGGTTTTCGTGGACAATTAGACACTAAAAGGATGGCCAGAGGTCACGAAGATGTGGTTAATGACGCCAACGATATATTTAAAGATGTAAAGACACACGTCCAAACATTAGATGGGTGGGTAAAATCTCAGCAGAATGAGATTGAGATATACCACCAATATGTTGAAAAGGGCCGCTCTCGCGAGCTTTCTCTAAGTAAAGTTGCTGAAAAAGTTAAAAATAATCATGAAAATGAGCACATTGATTTGTCACACACCATAGACGACGATGTAATAGAAATTGCCGCCACTAAACTTTGTGCTGTTGCTACAGAAGCAAAATCTGCAGGCGCATCTGCTGAAATGTCTATTCAAAAACTGATTTCGCAAGAGCCTAACTCGGATACACCTAAGCTCATAAAGGATATAGCACAGTTTTCTGCTACCCACGAAGATGTACTAAGAAAAAATACTGGGGCAATCCATGAAGAGTTGCAAACAACAGAAACTAACCTAAAATATTTTGTGACGCGAGGGCGCAACGGTTACATAGATGTTGGCAGGGAAGATGCTGCTCATGATCTCTATACTCAGCAGAAACGCGCTATTACGGTTGTTGCTGAAGGCGTTGAAAATATTATTACACGAAGCAAAAAAACATTTGAGGACGCTAGCGCGGGTGTACAGGACAAGCAACGTAAAATCTCCGGCATTAAAGCTTAACGACATTAACTAACTTAGTCAGTGGATAATTCACAATTAAAAAGAATAAAGTACGTTGTCTCAAACGTCTTCTTTTCTGGCGGAGGAGGTGGGATGAACGCTCACTTTGTTCGCTACCAATTGCTCTATAGTTCACAAGCTCACTATAGTATCAATTGTCGTCCCCTGCTAACGCAGAGTTCTCATCCTTTTCACAAATGAAAAAGCGAAAAGTATTAAACTACACTTTTCGCTTTTCCACTGGCGGAGGAGGTGGGATTCGAACCCACGTGCGCACTTACGTACACGCTTGGTTTTCGAGACCAGCCCGGTATGACCGCTTCGGTACTCCTCCGTACAATTTTGAGGCATTCTGGTGGACCGTGGGGGAATCGAACCCCCGACCTCTACAATGCGAATGTAGCGCTCTAGCCAACTGAGCTAACGGCCCCCACAAGACAATAAATCACCAAATCAAAAACTCAAACTAACCGCAATAATATAGCATATTTTGCAATAACAAAATTTTAGCATGTATAATTAGGTATGAAGAGTTCTCACTTTATTATTTTTATTATTCTCGTTCTGGTGGTGCTTATGATTTTTGCGTTTACTTTTCCGAAACCCGATATTGTAGATCTTACTCGATAAATCTTTTTCCGTGACCGAGTTCTTTTCTGTGTTTTAAATATTCAATGTGATGTTGTTTTGTTGATCTGAGATCTTGCTGCGCCATTACTGCGTCTTTTGCTAATGACGAAACAACCTGGCCGCCTATGAAATGTGGAACGATAACGTAATCTGCTCCCCTCTCATACAGCTCAATTGCGTGATCAACACTATGAGAAGTAAGTATTGCAATGATGTTAGGATTTTCTGCTTTTAACTTTGTTACTAAAAATATATTTATTTCTGCATCAGGAATTGTACTTACAACAGCTTTTGCAGACGACGCCCTGATGTCCTCAAGAAACTCGCTGTCATCTGCATCGCCATATTTAGTGTTTATCTGTTTTGTTAATAATTCAGCAACAATTTCAGGATCGTAATCTACAGCCAAAAATTTCGTACCTAGTTCTTTGAATGCTTCAATAAAATCAAACCCAACCCTATTACAACCAAACAAAATAACATCGTAGCTAGATAGCGTATCTATTTCATCGAAACCTCCCGGTCTTTCGAACACCTTCATATACTTTGATAGATAGGGATATATTTTTTCCATAAAGTTCATGAGGTAAGTTGAAAACGCGATTGATACTATGCCCACTAATGTTAAAAGAGCAAAAACGTGTGAGTCTATATGACCAAGATGATAGCCGAGCAAAGCGAGTATTAGAGAAAACTCACTGATTTGTGAGAGACTTGCGGCGGTAAAAAATGATGGCTTGCGTTTATACTTAAAAGCTCCCATCAAAGACATAATTATTAATGGTTTTCCGATTAGTACAAACGCAGATAAAATAATTGTTGGGACGATAACACTCGAGACACTTGAAATACTTACTCTGGACCCGAGAATAACAAAAAACATCACCACAAAAAAATCACGCAATGGTCTTAAACGAGAACTAATTTCTTCGCTATATGTGGTGATGGACAAAACGATTCCTGCAACAAGGGCGCCGATTTCTATAGAAAAACCGATGAAATCAAAAAGCGTTGCCAAACCAAATCCCCACGCAATAGCAAATAGAAAAAGTATTTCTTGAGATTTTGCAAAAAAGGAACTTAGTTTGGGAAGAATGTAATATCCAAATAAAGCTAAGACAAGTGTAATTCCTAACCCCTTTATCATCAGCAGTAGAAACACATCCACCCCAAAAGAATTTTGTGTAAAAGCGTTTGCACCTATTAACACAATCGCGGCGATAATATCTTGCAAAAGAAGGATTCCTACCGAAATTCTACCGTGAAGCGTTTCAAGTTCGCGTTTATCTGAGAGAAATTTAAGAACAACAATTGTGCTGCTGAATGCTAAACCAACACCAATGTATAAACTTGCAATGTTATGAAAACCAAGATACTTAGAAATAAACCAACCAAAAATTAATGTTAGAAAAACTTGAAAAATTCCTATGAGCAATGCTGACTTACCTACTGCCTTTGCTTCCTTTGGACTAAGATGCAAACCAACAATAAAAAGTAAAATTGCGATGCCCATCTCTGAAAATACTGAAAGCGTGTCTGACTGCTCAACATTTACATACCCGAACCCAAGAGGCCCGAGAATTAGGCCAGTTAAAATATAGCCGATTACGAGCGGTTGTTTTAATAGCCTTGTGACTCCAGCAATGATTGCAACTACAACAATTATTAAACTAAGTTGAGTAAAAATATCCATAGGGCAGGTTACTTAATATATTCTAACAATAACAGGGCAGAATAAAATAGCATTGGGTTGGTGATTTGAAACATTTGCAAGCAAGGTGTAAAATCCTATCTAACCTATAGATAATAAGGAGAATGAGTATGAAAAAGACTCTAGCGGTCGTGGATAATTGGGAGTTAACAGGAAACAGTTTAAAAAGGCTTTTTGAAGAATCGTTTCCAAATCTCGAGGTAATCGTTTTTACCAATGGCAGAGATCTCATCGCCGAGATGGAAGAATGGAAGAAACTTTGATGGGGCGCTCGTAGACGACACGGTTTCTAACGAACTTGGTGGGCTGGAGTGCGTCGATTATGGGATTTATCGTAGTCCAGAAACAGTTTTTATTGGCCACGCGATGAGCCCCAGCTTGGAAAAAGAATTCAAAGACGTCGGCGCCAAATTCTTCATCGTAAAAGAATCTGCGGATGAGGTAATGTGCAGCGTGATCAAAGAAGCGTTAGATTTGTAAGATCTGTAAATGTTTTATCGCCGTGGGAAATGGGAATTATATCCTAAATCCTGCGGCATTTTTTTGGCGCACCCGGAGGGACTTGGTCACCAGTTCGCATCTGCTGATGCGCCTGTCGACCCCGACTCGGCGCCGCCGCGCCTGCGCCATTCAAGTCCTTACGACTCACAAGGAAACTGCTTATGTGCCTTTGGCACATACACAATTTCCTGGCGCACCCGGAGGGACTTGAACCCCCGACCTCAGCGTCCGCAACGCTGCGTTCTATCCAACTGAACTACGGGTGCATAGTTGAAACAGACAAATACTTGTTGTGAAGGGAAAATACTACTATTTTTGTTTAAAATCAAACTTGTCTAAAACTTTAGAGTAAGTAGCGTCAACAAAATTGTCTGGTTCCTTTTCTAAATACCTAATGTGCTTGTTCAGTATTTCAATAAGTTTATTCCTGTCCTCTGCTTGATAACCCAAAAACAATCTAGTCGTAAGTCCTTTTTTCATATCTACAGCTAAAAGATCATTTCCAAACTTTTTTGTAAAAAAGAAGTCTATAAGCTCATCCCAGTAATAAAAGTCTGTCTCGATGTGTAACCCATGCGTTGTAATCTCATACTTCTCCTCCTTGTTCTTCATCTTGCCCATCACCTGCACAATAAAAACAAGACTTGCGATAACAAAGATCAACCAAAATTCTTGCATCATCACAAGAATCAGAATTGTAATAAAACCTGCCGCGTAGACTGCTCTTTTATATCTTGGGTCTAAATTGTTTGCTCCAATGTTAGGTACAGCCACCCACGACATTAAAGTTTTTTTAGGGCCGAGATTTTCTCTGTCAAAAGAACTTTTTTCTGCCTCAACGGGCATGTCTTTTCGTGTGTGTGTAATGCCTACAAAATCAGTTACATCAGTTACTTTCATACTAAGTTAGTATAGCTCATTTTGTTTTCGTTGGAAATTGATGTGTTTTAACAAGTCAATAATAGATGGTTTGGTGATTGCGCTGAAAAATCTTGTGCTATAATGTCAAAAAACCTGCTATACAAACCACAAAACAAGGAGAGTACGATGACAAAGAAACTTAACGTAACCTTTGGCAGTGATATTTGGCAAAAGATAGAAAACATCGGAACGTGGTTACAAAAGAGTCCAGAAAAAGTAATACACCTGGCAATAAGCGTTCTTTGGCACACTTTGGAGAAAACACGCTGCAATTCAAGTTATCGTTTAGCGATTGTTAATATAAAAAATCCGAAACGCAATTGTATAGTAGAAATCATCGAACTTAAGTAGCCTACCGACTCCCAAAGTATAAAAACTAAGGGAGTCTTTTTTAATATGTAAAGTCTGTGAATACCTCAGTATCAGGTATGGTTACGACGATAGAAAATCAATTAGTTTTTTAGGCCACAAGCTTGTAACCCGCTCATCACAAAGCTCAACAACTTTGTTCTTTTCAACAAAACTAATCTCTTCTAGATCATCTCCCGGAACTGCATTTAAAGAATTAGCAGAGCAAACGAAGTAACTAACAAACGTATTGATGTCCTTAACACAATGACTACAGAGCTTTTTAACAATTATAATATTAAGGTTTGTTTCCTCTTTAAACTCTCTTAGCAAAGCCTGCTCTTCGCCCTCGTGTTCGTTCAGGTGCCCGCCCGGTATATGCCAACCGCCACTAAGAAAATGATTTTTATCAACCACTTTCTTACCGATAAGCACCTTATCACAACAAAAACTAAAAAAGGAGAGGTCATTACAATGTATATTAAACCTGTAGATGTTACGGTGATAACAAAGGGTAGCGCTGAGGTACGCGAGTTCTACCTAATTAACTACAAAGAGAGGTACGTGGCAAATTTTTCCCTTCCGTCCGATTCGAAGTTTGAATTACCTGAAGGCTGGGGAGTGATTCCAAATAAGATCGAAAAATTCCCTTCGGAATATGCTGTGTCCTTACAAAATATAGACGCTTACATGTCGATCCCTGTGAATGTATGCTAATCGGAGTTAACTCGCCCAACAGTTACCGTAAGGAAGTGTTATAACACATCCCCAAGGTGGTTTTTTTATATTCTGAAAATAATTTAATAATTACTTATAAACGTAAATCTAGGTTTTTTAACACCCCCGATGTCAACCTCTTCCATAAACATCGAAAGCGGCCTTACCCAAATTTTACTTTCATTATTATCGTAAAGAGATATATAGCAAACAAACTCCTCTAAAGTTTCACTGTGCTTTGCTACACCGATTGCTAAGTACTTGTTGCCTTTAAAGTGTTGATAAATTCCCGGTTTGAAATCCATATTAAGATACTAGCATACGGTGCTGATTAAAGGGCGGGTGAGTGTGAGGCGTACCGCTCAAATCCCAACACAGCGTTACATCAGCAACAAAAAAAGTCCAACATAAATTGCTGGACGACTTTGTTGGTGGCGGAGGGTGCGGGATTTGAACCCACGGACCGTTTTCACGGTCGCGGCTTAGCAAGCCGTTGCATTACCACTCTGCCAACCCTCCATACTGCACAGTTAGCGCGTGGCGCCGGTACATTATAACCCGTCTGAAGCTTTATAACAAAGCTATAAATCACCAAGCAAATGTCTGTTTTTAAGAAATTTCTTGGCCAGTGAGAAACAAGCAACATCTACAGCACCAGCTTTGTACAAACACTCCGCGGCTGTTAAAAATGTAGCCCCAGACGTGCATATATCGTCCACCAAAAGAATCTTTTTACCCGCTACTATAATAGGATTTTTCACGATAAAGGCGTTTTCAAGGTTTTTATAACGTTCAGCTCTGGAGTTTGCGTGCTGCGCAGTGGTATCCCTAGAGCGATACAGTGCCCTAGTTGTGTAGTTTAGCTTCAACTCCTTAGCTACAGCCTCAGCAATGATTTCTGCCTGATTAAACCCTCTTTCTTTGTATTTTCGGTAACTCAACGGTATCGGTACAACAAGGTGCTCCTCATAAGAAATGCCTGATTTTGAAAACAGCTTCATACCCTCTCGCGTAAAGCGTTTTAGAGGAAAAAACAGCCTAGACGAGTATTTAGCCTTTTTAATACACTGTCTTATCACACCCGAATATTTAAATGGGCTGAAAATTGACGAGGGACAGCCTTGTTTGTGGCAAAGAGAGTGTGTTTTACCTTCTATCGAGGGTTTTTCGCAGATTATACAAAAGTACTGATACACCGGCCTTGCCTTTAAAATGCATTCGTAACAAATCGCACCCATATTTTTATTACAAAACTGGCATTTTGTTGGAAAAAGAGTTATCAATAGGTTTTCCATGGTTTATCCACAATTTTCTATTTACTGTTGCTACAGCTATAACTAGGCTCGTAGCCTGTAGTGGCGCCTACAAACTAACCTATATTATAAGTAGTGCGCTGGCAAAAACTAGGCCCAGCATTCTATTATTACTAGGGATTATTTTGTTGCGAGGATGTGAATTATGCCTTCAAAGGACGCGTCGCTCTTAATCTGAACGCCGTGAAGGTCAAAAAGCGAGTAGCCAATTTCTGGAAGCAGGGTTTTTAGTTTATTAAAATTATCTGCATTATGTACCTCTATTAGTAGTTTAGGGCCAAACCTTTGCAAAACGCCCCGTGCGCCCTCAATAATCTTGCTTTCATACCCCTCAGCATCGATTTTTATAAAATTAAGACGCTGTAGTCCGACGATCTCGTCTACGCTATCTAGAGTTTTAACAATGAACGTATCGCTGTTTTTGTCATCACTATAATTTTTAAACCCAGAATCAGAGAAATTCACCATATTACTATCATTAAAAACGTGGGCGCTCATCTCTTGGTTTTTCTCTCCAAGACCGTAGTTTAATACTGTAACGTTCTTATAATTGTTTTTTACAACCGACCTTTCAATGCACTCACAGTTTTCTTTAATCGGCTCAAATGCGTAAACTTCGCCTTCCACACCGACCAGTTTACGCATTACCATCGTTATATACCCCACGTGCGCGCCAACATCGATGCAAGCATCACCAACCCCAATCTTTTGCGTCATTAAATTAACAATCTCAGGCTCATAGCTACCGAGAATCTTTTTTATACCGTGACGCGGCGCAAGACAGATAAATGTGTCTTTAATCGGCCCTGACATCACTTTATAATTCCTAGGCTCTGAAAACGCTGTATTTATCAAGTAATTGTAGATTTTAAAAATCACGTCTTTAACCATAGGATAAGTATAATCTAGCTAGAAACTTCAAACTATCACAATTTTTAAATAGATGAGCTATAATGGTAGCTTCGCGTCTATGAGAAAAAATAACATTTCAAGAAACATTGGTTTGGTGATTAGAGAGCTTAAATGCTTTCTCAATATTCAGTGCTACATAAAATTACTTTTACCAACAATATTTAAACTAGGTAAAGAGGGGCAAGTTTTAAAAGTACACGGGCTAAAGATTTCTGTAACTAACGGTTGGGGAGATAAACAAATAATTAGAGAGGTGTTTTGCGATAAGTACTACAACAATAAATACATACAGCTGAGAAGAATTAAAACAATGGTCGACCTCGGAGGACATAAAGGTTACGTCTCTTTACTCTATACAAAATTGGTTTCTAATATAAAAGTAGTTGCTCTTGAACCAGAGGCAGATAATTACAAACACTTTAAAAAGAACATTCAACTAAACTCTCTTTCAAAAAATATTAAAGTTTTAAAAAATGCAGTTTGGGAAAAAGATTGTACTAAAACATTCTATAAGACAAACGGCTTCACAGCAGGGCACACACTTTACGAAAAGCGCGCCAGTAAGCAAAATAACGAGAGCTACGACGTTGAGTGTCTGTCTCTTCAAACAATCATGAGGGTATCAGGATTGAAAAGTATCGATTTATTGAAAATTGACGTTGAGGGTGCAGAGTACAATGTGCTTTTTAATCTTAATAAAACTATTTTAAAAGGGATTAAATACATTGTGATCGAATGCCATGAAATTGAAAAAGACAACGATAAAACGATGAGAAAGTTTTTAGAAAAAAATGGGTTTGAAGTATTTTATATTTACGAGGACGAGGCTTCTTTAGTAGCTGTAAATAAAAATTAGTTATGTGAAAAAGATAAAGCCGTGAGATGGGAATTGTATTCCAAGCTCACGGCTTTTTTGTGGTACTAAAACAAAGATCCTATACCACCTGCCTCTGCGAGTGCACTTATTATGCCAAACATTAAGGAGCCAAAGAGGCACCAGAAGATTGTTCGTGTTGACCTATTATTATAGATCAATCCGGCGACAAGACCGCCTAGAACCATAATCACTAAATTCCCACCGGTGACGACGTTTTTAGTCAGCACCGAATAGACTACCATAAGCACGTACGCCGCTAAAAAACCAATCGCCGCTTGTGCTCCTGGCTCTACTTTAGTCCAGATTGTTTTCATCTCTTCCTCCATTTGTATATGTGGTTTTTTTTGAATAGTAAAAAGCTAATTGGAATTATACCCTATAGTTGCTACTAGGTCAAGCCGCGCGTCACCACAGCAACATTAACCTACAGATGTAATGACCTATAACGTTGCTTCGTCGCCTGAAAATTCGCGGGGAAGTGTGAAGAAAAATCTCGATCCTCTGCCTATTTCACTTTCAACATCTATTTTTCCTCCTAACTTTTCAACTATTAATTTACATATGTAAAGGCCGAGACCTGTCCCATCCTGCGATCTTCTTAGCGAGGGTTCTAGTTGTGAAAATTTTCCAAATAACTTAGAGATTTTATCATCTGTTATGCCTTTACCCTGGTCTCTAACTGAAAATGTTACGTTTTGATTTGCATCAGATGTAACACTTACAGTAATGGTCTGTTCCTCTTTTCCATACTTTACTGCGTTGTCTACGAGGTTATAAATTACTTCTGATATTTTTTCTTGGTCTGTTGTAATTTCTATATTTTGATCTACAGACTCAATAACAACTTTTGATTTATTTCTGTTTGCTACTAATTGCAAGGGCACGGCTAAATTATCAACAAACTTAGAAATGTTTATGGTAGATAGAGAGTTAGAGATGGCACGCCTTAAACAAGAAATACAAAAACTCCAAAATAAATAATACTTTAGTGGAAATTGGAAGGTTATTGGTTAACAATGCGCGCCAGTTATTACTTTAGTAAGCTGCTGTAGGTTATTGTGAAATACATCAACGTAAACGAGAAAACCCCTCTCTCGAAGGGTTTTCTACAAATACTGGAGCTTTCGCTCACTCTGTTTGATAAGCTACCGCAATTCTAACAAAAATATTTTTGCAAGTAAATTTTAATCGCTTATTTCTTAATGGTGGCGGAGGATAAAGGAGTTGAACCTCAATCGTTTCCGACTCTCTGCTTATCAAACAAGATTCTGTACCGACAGGCGATATCCTCCACCACCAAAATTATTTTATTTGCGCGCTGTTAGTTATTAAATAAGTAGGGGGCTATTAAAACAAGAGTGCTAACGGACTGTGACGGCGTATGAGATTTAACTCTCCCAGTCATAAAGAAAAAAAGGCGCGTACTTTGCTAGCACTCGCCTTTTTTCCTTGGTGGAGATGGGGGGAATCGGTCACCGGTTCTCGCCTGCTGGCTCGCCCGTCGACCCCGCCTCGGCACCGTCGTGCCTGCGGCTTTCGATTCCTTTCCATAAGAAAACAAAAAACACCTCTGTAGGTGTTTTTCTGCTTTCTGGTGGAGATGGGGGGAATCGAACCCCCGTCTTGAAAGCTCGAATTACAAAAGTTTACAAGCTTAGTGAAATCTTAATTCAGAAAAGTAGGGTGTTTCACAAACCGTTAATCTTTTCCTAAGACATTTCCTTTCGGTGACAGCGCTGTAGTAGTCAACGTACAAACGCTCTGTAACCTGATTTTATTATGCTCTTGCAAATCCTTCAGGTGAGTAAATGCAGAACCTCAGAGTATTTAGGATTTACCTAAAGTCCCCCGACACATATGCTTACTTAAGCGTAAGCGTATGCTGGCTGGAATGCGAATTCATCAGCACTTATTTTTTGATAGATTTTTTTCGAAGATCCTATCACTTCGGCTTGCTCTCATAGTTTTTACCCTCAATCAAATCCTGGTCATCCCCATGATGCAGGTGTATTTTATCATATTTGGTGATTTATTGCCCTATAGTATATTAGGCTTAGTAGTAGACACCCTCAGTTTTTCTTGATTTTGCAAGGTCTATCACGACTTGTCTATCTTTTAACAGCTGTTTTTTCTCATGCTTTTTTCTACCCTTTACGGTGGCGAGTTCGAGTTTGATTAAGTTATTTTGCAGTATTAACGCCAGCGGGATTGCCGATTTACCTTTTTCAGCCAGCTCTTTTTGTATTTTTGTGATCTCTGCGGACTTTAAGAGTAACTTACGACTTTTCTTTGCCTCCTGAGCGCTAGTATCTTGGCTTTGCTTTGAATACTTACCAACCGTCAAACCTACAACGTATGGCTCACTATCAAGAATAGTCACGTAAGCACCTTCAAAATTTACGTTGCCCTCACGAATAGCTTTAACTTCATAGCCAGTAAGTACAATTCCGGCGATATATTTTTCTATGATCTCGTTGTTGAAGAGAGCTTTTTTATTTTTTGCTAAAAGCATGGACACATTGTAGTTTTATTTACACCCCATCGCAATGTCTAACAAAAATCCGGGCACGTCTGCGGCGTTACCATTAACTCCGCCCCTAAACATTGCTAAACCATCTGCCATATCGGCTCTGGACCACGCGCCACAAGCTTTCTTCGGATTTTTTTTCATTTCCCAAGCTGCTGCGTAGGCTGCGTCGATGAAATTACATTTACTAGCAACAATGCCACCCTCTTTATTTACTCTCAAAGGATGGTAGCCTCCTCCCACTGATGAATCGATTAGTGGGTCACCCGACATGGTCGGCCTGCCAAAGTAAGTTGAATCTCCCCAAACATCAAGTCTAAACCAGTGGTCGAGTAGCCCAAATGGACCTTGTGCTGACCAAACCATTTCTTGGCATTTTGGCATTCTTGCATACCAAGGTTCACTAAATCTTGCAACACTTTCGTCATCCCACTGAAGTCTACCCCCACCAGTTGCGGGATCTAACCACCCTCCCTCACCAACGATTGCAGCTAGCAGTAGCGAGCCTGGAACACCTGCGTTTTTACCAGCTGCGCCAAGTATTCTACCAGCTAACTCGCCAACCCCCTTGACTTTGCAATTACCACTTTTTAAATTAGGGTTGCAAGCTCCACCAGTAATTGTTTTTAGATCAATTTCTTCTTCTGGAGGAGGAATAAGGCGACACCAATTAGTTTCCTCTTTATTAAGAGTACAAAAAACGTTGTCACTGGTTATCTCAGGATAGTCCTCAGTTGGAACTTGGGGTCTCTCTGGAAACGATACTGTTTTTATAAGCTCTACAACGTTGCCAACACCAAGGCCTCTACCCTGCGCGCCTGCTGTATATTTATGTACTGCGCCAGCACCGCCGCCCTGAATTGCAGTACTTGCATCTGCGCCGTCGCCAAGATCATTAGTTACTGCGTAGTCTAAAAAGTTTGCTAACTCGCCATACTTTCTTTCGTCCACCGGGCTAGACATGGACAGTGTCGTGTAATTCATTACGTCAAGCATTGCATCGGCATTAACTTGCTCTTCGTGAAGAGCGTCTTGTCTTGTTCGTGCTGCGTGATCTTTAAATATTTTTCCTGGGGCTACCATTGGGCCTGCTTTTTTAAGACTGCAGGCGTAAAGCGTTGCTTTTACGGGTTTGTATTTTGGAGCTTTTGGTAATCCTTTTTTTGCTAACTCTTTTGATAAGTAATCCCACCCGTACCCAAGTTCATTTTGGAGCCTCCAATGATCATACCCGTCTTGCTGTAACTCTAAACAAGCTTTTCTATCATCTGGTGTGCAAGATCTGTAATCTTTTACGGTCTCGGTTTTGTCGTTTACACAGTAGTAAACACCCGGCATTCCGTTTACTGGAATCTTTTCCTTGCACCTTATCTCCATCGACATAACCATACACTCATCTTCTGGTTCCTGTTTGCAAGTTCTCAGCTCGCCTTCGATTCCCGGCCAAGTGTTGCCAAAAGGACATTCGTAGCCTGCTGGAAGTGACGTACCTCCACAACCGTTAGGCCAATCCCCCTCAACACCGGGCCAACTATTGCAGTATTTGGCGTGAGCCACTTCGTTCCAGTCATAGCACCCATCGTAACTACCAGGATAGCCTGCCTGTCCGTATGCTGGAAAGTAATCATTAAAATTCTCCTCAGCAATACAGTAGTCAACAAACATGTATGACGGGGTATCAGGATTCCATTCACCAGATCTATTCGCATATGATTTATAGGGTACGCCCCTGCTTGCAGAAAAAAGACCAATAAATCCGTAAATTTTGTCCCAAGCTTCGTCAAAAGGCATTGTGCCTTCACCCCCACCACTACCAATTCTATAACGTTGAACTGAATCAAACGTGTCGCGCCAAAAAAAGCTTTGTTGCATATCTACGTCACGCGCTCTACCAAACTCTGTTGCGTATGTGGCTACACCGGCGGTCTCGCTTGCTCGATGGTCTGCTGCATCACCAACAAAAAAATTGCTTATTAGAAGTGCGGCCTCTTGATCCTTGTTTCTAACTATGGGGGCGGCGTACGGACCGCCGTTAATTGCAGACATCGTACATAGACTTTCCACGTTTCCGTTTACATCGTATACGGTGTGGTCATAGGTGTATTGATATGTTCCTCTTTGTGCGTCTACAGGTGAAACAAGTTTATTTGCGAGTACGCCGCGAACAGTAGTTAGCCCCGAGGCAGAACCATCGGTGGCAACTCTGATTGCAGATACAGCTGAGTTTTGTTCTTTTGATTTTTCTGGTACTTCGTAGTTAACATAGTCTCCAGTAGAATGTGGAAATTTTGCCTCTGTCTTTGCCAATTCCCAAATGTTTTCTCTTCCAGTCTCAACCTCTATTCCATAAGCATCGTTAAATGTGTCAGTTTTGTAATCAACCCTAGCCCCCTGCGCGGCTAAAAGCAGTTGTGGTGCAAAATACTCTTTTCCTAATTTGTAACTGCAACCACCGCCATTTTGATCACACGTGTTATCCCAAGGGGGTTGAATATCTTTTAGTGCTATTTCATTTCCCTTTTTATCGAGGCACACGATGTCTTTCTTATCTCTTTCTTGCACCTTTGCCATTTCGTAATAGGTTGATGGATTTTCTAGCATCGCACCTAAACTATTTCCCGTTGAAATGTTTATAAAAGGATCTGACCCGACGGAATTGCATAGTTTAAACACTTCGCACGAAACTGGCGGGGCGTTGGTGTCATCTCCATAGTAACGTGACTGCGTAATCATTGAACACTCACCAAACATAGCGTGCAAAAACTGTTGAGGACCGAAAGGCCACTCATTTACTCTTTGTAAACTGGTTCTAGACTCCCAAACTCTTATTTGCTGTGTTACGCTCTCAGAAAGAAATGTTGGAATATCGTATCTAAAGGGTGTTGTTCTTTCGTCTGTATCGACCATCGCCGAATTCTCAACCAAATTATCTCTCGTGGGGTTGTAATTACATTTTTGGTAAATAGAGGAGTATTTGGTTGTAATTTCAGTTGGCACGAAAATACTAGGAATATTTTTAATGTATATTCTTTCAAGATCCTTAAAACTTTCAATCAAACAATCGTTTTCTACAAAACCTCCAGGATGCACACCCCCACCCCCACTAATACCCTCAAATGGTGTAAATCTAATGTCACCTGTGTGGTTACCCTGATCGCCTAATTCACCAATATTTGCGGAGAAAAAGATTTCCTGCTGGTCTTCATAGCCAACTGCTTTGTTGGGCACATTATCTTCAGACGATAAACAACCTAAAAACTGATCTCTGTTTACGTAGTCTAAAATATCGGGAAGGTGCGTGTGATTTTGATCTTCTCCACAATCAACATCTGAATCCAGCGTTGTAATACTTCTACCCGAGCTAATAATTTTGATGTCTGCAACCATCCCAGAACACGCAAAAATAACATATGCTGCAGTCCCTGGGGTAATTCTTCTCATATAACAATGGTATTTACCTTCTTTTTCTGAAGTTTGACACTCAACAAGTTTCTTTTCTAAATTACCAAAAGGCTTTCCTGTCGGTGCGTAGGGATCGTTTTCGTAAATTGCAACCGTAGCGTCAGAAATAGGTTTTCTTGTGGAGTAAATAGTCTTGTCGCTATTTTCCATCTGCTCACCTAAAATGTTTGCGCTACTTACATAACCACACACTGAAGCTAGAGCTGGGTCTGTCGGACACGGGCAATAAGTGTCTTTTATTACAAGCTCATCTCCCCTCATTTCACAAACTTCATTTCCCACACGTATGTATTCATCTTCTTCTTCGGCCGCTACTTCTTGCGATTCTTCTTGTGTAGATTGAGAACCCCCACCACTGGTGTTTTGGGTTGGTGATTGAAGAGGTTTTCCTCCACCTCCAATAGAACCTGCTACGAATAGGCCTGCTGCGATAAACGCAACAAAAAATATTTTAATTGTTGAGGGACTAAATCTTTTTTTCATACGCCCGATTTTTCTTACCTCTTCTTCGGTGCGCCGACAATAAATTCTTCTATTTTTTTATCTACTCGCAAGGAGAAGAAGAGTGTCATTATTGCCATAAAAGGCAACATAAGTAGAGAAAATAGTGCATTACCAATCCTTACAAAAGACCCTACAAATCCTGCGACCCCTGGTGCAGCGGGCGCCGAAACTAGGGCACCAAACAAATTTGGGTCCGAAAGCGGCATTCTGATTATAAACCAGGCTAAAACAATAAAAAATGCTATAGCTGGAATTGTTACAACTTTCGCCGCAATTCGCTTAAACCAGTTTGCTATAATGTCATCTTTTCCAGGTATCGCTGCGACGGCAAATTGTATTGGTGCAAAAACTATATCCAAAATTAGTTTAAGGTAAATTAGGAGCATCTTAATCCCAGCGGACAATAGTGCAATGACGGTTAGTAACAGTAACAGTAAGCCGGCGGCTATGGCAAATATACCACCAACACCAAAAGTAATCACAAGAGTAAGAACATATATTAATAAGATTCTAAAATCTGCTACGTCTTGAAACCCTCCCGCGATGTCCATTAAACCGCTACCTGTCTGTGAAAGCATCTCCGAGAAAAAAAGCAATAACACAGTCAAAATGAGATAGGGTATCATAGAAGCAAGCACAGCACCAATCGGATAGCTAAACGTAATTAAAATTAAACTAATTACTACTCTAGGAATAGCAGTCTGTACAGTAACGTAAGAACGACCTATTTCTTTTCTCATAATTATCATAATTCCAATAATCAACATAAATATTGCCATCATGGCATAAGCAATATTTCTAGAAACTTTCCAGATGCTTAATGCTATAGAGGATCCATAAAAAGTGTCGTACGCCCTAGATTCTTGCGCGTATGTAGTGTTTTTAATAATTGGTATTCTCTGGGCTAAATCGTGTGTGTAGTATGCAAGTCTCACTGGCATAGGATCGGACATAGCAGAGTTTAGTACAAGCCTGGAAACACCCATCAGACTACCAGCACCCTTTCTACCAAATAATCCGTCCGCGCCTATATTTGCACACCCAATGTTTTCAGCAGCCTCTCTTGCATTTGCCAGAACTTCTTCAGTAAAAACAGAGTTTGTTAGAATACTAAACCCACCAGGCAGCTTTGACAGCTCTTCGTACATAACGTTAGCCGCGCATACACCTAGCTCATCACCGCTCAGTCCCGTAATTGCCATGCTTGGCACACCTACAATATTTGCAGAACCCACACCCACTGTTGTTCTTAAGTAAGAAACAAGGGGGTAGCTTTCCTTTATAGCATTTTGGTTTTGCATTTCAAAATTGTATAGTGGTATATCGCTGTCCGTACCTCCTGCACTTCCTGAAGTAGTCTGAGTAGTGGTCTGCGCTGACACTGCAGCAAGCTGCGTTACTTCAGTATTACCTAGCTGCTTTCTTGGTGATGCAAGCGACCTACCAGAAAATACTATAGCTACAACAACTACAACAATAGAAAGTATTAACGAAAGAATAATATTAACGAAAACTTTGATTCCTTTCTCATATAGCAGTTCTATTATAGAATGATAATATGCAAAGCGCCAACCCTTTTTATGAATTGGTGGGAGGATACTACCCAGGTAAACCCATGCCACGAAGAAAGAAGTCACCAGGAAAACCTGTACAGCCAGCTGAGTTTGGTTCTGGGGATGTAATATTAAACGAATACATAAAATCAATAGAAAAAGATCTTAGTAATGCCAATGTACCAAAAAAGATAAAAAATCTTTTTATTGACGACGTCGTTAGACAATTACAAGCCAAGGCTGGACCACAGCAGAAAACTTACAATGTTGATAGAGCTCTCGAACTTGGAGACAGCGAGGAATTGGCTGGTGTACAACTCGAACTCAATTTAAACCCCTTTGATTGGCTATCTGACCCTAAAGGCACTCTAGAAAAACTAGCAAAAGATACTGTTACAAGCTTTATTAACCCAACCGACATGATCATTCATGACGAGCAGGTAGAAATATGGAACAAACTTTTAAAGGGCGAAGAACCCTCGCGGACAGTAAAACATCTTATTGAACCAACGTTAGAAGACACCTCGATAAGGGGCGAAGCAACAACCCCATTTAAATTAATGGGCCTCGGTGTATACACCGAAAAGAAAGATCCTGTAATTGTGGGACCAAAAGAAGAAAAAGACGGTACTGAGGTAATCGGTGGTAAAAAAGCGTACGTTGATAAAACACCCGAGGGCGACGAGGTTCCTGTAACAACAAGCGTTGATCTCTTCGAGAGCACGGCTTTAAAGTATAAAGATTTTTCCAGATCAGCAAGATCTTCTGGTGCTAGAGATTCAAAATTTCGTGAATTTGTTAATCAGGCTGCCATTGCCTCTGCCTCCGAACTTCAAAGTCTTAAGATAGCTAACAAGCTTGACCCTGCCAGCATAAAGGCGGTTGATAACTTTATTGATGAAGCTAAAATTCTGCGTCTCGCAAACGGTGTTACAGGCAGAACGGACTTTGCAAAGTACGTGTATGCAGACGGCACTGAGTGGGGCGGTATTGGTATGGGTCCTGAAATGCTTTCTGGTGAACTTTCTAAACTTATTCTAGGCACTAGTCGAGATAAAACTGATAAAGACGGTAACACCGTAATCAATCAACGCTTTGAAAATTTAAAAAATGTTGGAGAAAGAATTAGGGGCGGACTTACGCTTGACGAGAATAAAAATGTTGTTAGCGCGACTGGCCTTGTTGGTGTCAAATGGAATCTAAAAGAGTTAAGAAATAACTATGTAGAGCGAAATGGCGCTAACAGCGAAGCTAGATTTGACCGCATAACGAAAGACCTAAACCAGTACCTTGATAAGATGCTCGGTGAAGAAGGAGACGGGTCTAGCGGAATTTTTAAAGATCTCGATAACGCGTTGGCAGGAATTAAATACAAAGAAACTAAAAACGATGACGGTACCGTAACAAGAATGTTTGAATTACCAAAGAATTTTTCTGAGAAGGAATTGATTGAAACAGCAAAAAACTTGAAGGGTGCTATCAGCCACAACATAATAACATTCAAAGCGGAGGGAGCAATTAAAAGTGGCCTCGACAAGCTCTCAACAAATTTTATTCACGAGACACTCAACAATGAAGAGTTAGTACAGGCTGTTAATAATAATGCAGAAATTATTGGTACAAGGAACACATTAAATCTAGCCGCAATGGGGCTGTCTACCTACCGCACCGAGGACATCACCGATTTAATCAATAAGCTAGAGAAAGATGGGGGAGCTTCATCGATAGTTGTTGACTACCTTTGGAATCGCGCGAGAGCAAGAATAGAGTCTTACACACCGGCCCAGTATGTAAAACAATATCTAGAAGAACATCACTATTTTGGTCTTGTTTATAACCCACAGTACGCAGAAGAGTCTGCACTAAAAGGAGAATTATATGACAGAGGGTCGCGTACCGTTAACTACATAATGGATAAAAGCCCATTAAAAAGTCTGTTTGTTAACAAGCAGCGCCTCAAGGTAGTGGGACTAAAGGGTGAGGTTGCTTTTGATTTTGTAGGCGATTTAAACCTCAAGATTGGACTTGACCTTTTTTCCAAAACGCTACTTAAAACACGCCCAATGTCGATGGAAAACCTTATAGACGTTATCAACTTGAATAAGTCCGCCTTCGGTAAAAACGCAGCGGAAGTAATTGTTGGTTTTGAAGACTACTCTTACGTACACGGATTTGATCGAGGTTGGGAAGATCTAGTACTGCGTTCGGAAGGTTTTCGTAATTGGGTAAAAATGTATGGAGAAAAAACACTTGGAATAAAATTTTCCGAAAACAACCTTATTGAAAATACACCAGAAAATCGACAACTTCTTGGTAATCTACTTACAGAGCTCAGAAAACGCGATGGCGATCAAAATTATAATTCTATCTTTTCCAGCAAAACGGGCTTACTACAAAAAGTGTCGTCAAAACTAAACTTACTGCAACAGCGGGTTTTCGGGAGTCGTCTTGGTAAACTTTTAAAGTTTGCGTATGCACCAGGGTCTTATTTGAAAAACGAAATTAAAAAGAAGGTACTTAGAGGACTAACAAAAAAAGTTGTAGCTGGTTTAACGAAAGCAATTTTAAAGGTACTAGGCTTCATAGCCACAGATCTCACCGGCGGTTTAGCTCTTGTTGTCTGGGGTGCAGTAGAGTTTGCTGTTCAGTGGGTTGTAAACAAAGTACTAACCGCTGGAGAAAAAATAGTAAAGGCAATAAAAGAAGCTGACCTCACAATCGTATCTGATTTTGTGGACACAACCTTCAGCTGGGTTATTAAAACAGCCTCCATTGCTACCTTGCTTATAACATTAATGCTGGTTCCAACAACTGCCACTATGGGCGTTATTATGGCCTCTATAACACCAGTCGACTCCACAAGAAGCTCATTTATTAGTGATGTTGCGTCAACTCCCGGCGGCTTGCCTGGTGGCCCCGCCTCACTTTGTAACGTAGGTAGGGGTGGAGGCAAAGGTAAGGATTGTTTTAATATGACTGGCAGTTGGCCTACTCAACAGCGAGATGTAATACAATACGCACTTAACTACCTTGTTAACAATTTTGGGTCTTTTACTAATAAGCTTTGCGCGGCTGGGGATATATCAGTAGATTGGGACCCTGGGTATGCTGACTGCGGTAGAGTAAGAAGCGCCAACGAAATAGCTTTCGGTGGTAATCATTGCTACTTATACGACGTGAACAACGAAAATAGTGTAAATCAATTTATATGGTTGGTAACGCACGAGCTTGCACACGCGTACGACCTTCAACTCGACGGCAAATTGTATGACTGGGGAGGAAATAAAAATGTTGATATAGAAGTATCGTTCGCAGAGGCCCAAGAAAATGATTGTGGCCAAACAACCTTAAAAACATATAGAGGTGGCAGTGGCACACAGTGCAGCACGCAATCACCTGCTTACGAAGATTGGGCAGAAACTATTGCTAACTACGTTGCAATTCATAGAGATTGTGATGCAAACATACCTGGCTGCGACACTTTTTGGACAGATCGATGGACAAGCACAGGATGCTCGTACACAAACAGGCTAGAGTGGTTAGAGAATAATATTTTCAACTAGCTGATTATTCGATAATCGTTATTTTATCAAGAAGGTCTAAAATATCTGCCTGTACCCTAGCAAAAAACCCGTTATGGCTTTTTAACAAAATCTTGGCCAAGCACACAGCATTCACATACAGATAGGTTGGGATGGTTAAAACAAAAATATTTATTTAGTTGAATATAGTTATAGTATCAACAAAATTTGTAAGGGAACTCGCCGCCGTATCAAACAGGCTCGATAAATCACCAAGATTTAGCCCCAAAACACGCCCGATAAGACTCACAAGTGTGACCGCCCCTAACACTATAGCAACCCCTACTAAAGCGTACGTCCATGTTCTTGATGCACCCTCTAAACCTTTTGGGTCACCTAAAGAAACAGCCAGTTTAATTGCGCCAATCCCGATCATGATGGCAAAAATGATGCCCCCCATAATTATTCCGATATTTACAACTTTAAAAAGTGGGCAAAGAATTTTTTCAATATCGGCGCACCACCAGTAGTCAGGTCGCCTGTGCAATCAACTGCGCAAAAACAAACGGCGTTAATAAAAACGTCTGTAATATAAATACGGTGCTAGTTATTGTAAGATTTCTAAATTTCATATTTATCAATTATTGCAACAGCGTTATCACTAAAAATTTGGTTTGCCTGTGATAATGCCACTGGCAGCATCTTCGCTAACACCAAGAGCTGTAAGAATGATTCTCCTTAAGCCCAATACGCTAATCGATATCATCCCTGCTACCACTCCCCATAGAAACGCATTCCAAGCAGTCTGTGTTTTATTTGGGTCGCCTGCGCTTGTTATATAAAGTATCATTGCGTATGCGATCGAAATAATACTTAACCCAAATCCAAGACCTATTACTATATTAAGAATTCTGGCAGACATGTCACCAAGTTCGAAGTTGGCTCTTAATCCAGAAATTCCTCCAACCTTTGCCGTGTCTATTACTTCATTAATTACGTTCATGATAGTTAGTATTTTATCAAAAAAGCCCTAAACATGTTAGGGCTTTTTGATTCGTTACATGCTGTGCACGTAAAGTTAGAAGTCGCCCACCGGACCCTGTGATCCTGGGTTGATGAGAGTGGGTAAAGTGTCCTTAATAAATTTGATGAAAAACAAGCCAACACCACCGATAACTGCGTATGTAAGCCATTTTTGTGCTGAGTCCACAGCAGTTTTTTCGCCTCTAGACGTTATATACTGCACAAAACCCAATGCAAGCATCACTACAACCAATCCCCAGCCAATACCAATGATTATGTTAGTAATAAAGTCAAAGATATTCGACACTGTCGTGAAACGACCCCCTAGAGGATCAATTAGTGTTACTTCAACTGGTGCGCCTGCAAATACTTTTTGAATAAACATCTTAAATAACCTACACCTCCTTATAAAGACAACTGTAAATAAATAAGTTCTGTTGTCATAATAGCGTTTTCATTATAACCTGAAGAATTACTAGTGACAACACAATAAAAATTATCCCAAGAATTGAGGAGGTGAGTTTTGAGCTTGCGTCCTGTACTTTCTCTGGATTACCTTGGCTCGTCATATACGTATAACCCGCAGACACCACACCAAAAACCCCAATCAAAATTGCTATTGGGAACAACCAAGAATACCACTTGCCAACGACGTAACCTGAGTAGGTTCCCGCTAGCATTGATTCTACTAGTTGGTCGGTGTCAGCTGGCAACCCCAATATTCTAAATGCAATCTCCATAAATGTAGGTCCACCCTTAATTTTTCTTACTGCACCCACACCTGCTGTACTCCTACCAACGTTAACCGTCGCCTCATCCGAACCGTATTGCTGTTCTATTGTTTCTGGAGAAGGTTGCGAGGTATCGTAACCAGTCCATATTGTTTGCGCGTAAGCCGTGTGTAACAATGAAAAGCCACACACAAAAAAAACAGCAGAAAGTAAAATTTTTTTCATACCCCCTAATTATCATTTGACCTCAATTAATAGTCAAGTAAATACGCCAAACTCACAATAATAATTGCCCAACTCACAACAACAACCACCCACCCCACACTTCTCAACTTGAGCAAAACGAAGAATACCCATATAATTTCAATATCATGCCCGCCTTTTTAATTCCTATTAAAAATCCCAAGGGTGCTGCTATGTTAGTAGCCACGTTGCTTCTTACAATACTAACCGTAGCCGCTGTTTCACATATGAAAGCTTTTGCCGGCTGTGCTGAAATTGATGACCTCGACGACCGCGCCGCTTGCTATGGAAATAAGATTGAGGATAAACAAGAAGAGTATGAATCTATTAGCAAAAAGTTAAGCGATATACGAGGTAAAAAAGATGCTGTTTCAAATACAATTGCTGGTTATCTTTCTGAGCTCAGTGTTACTCAAGAACAAATTGATGACTTACAAAAAGACATCAATGAAATTAAATCTGAGCTCGATGAAATTAATGAAAATCTTTCTGACAGAAAAGGAAAGCTTTCAGAAAAAGTTATGTTTAGAAATCAAATTCTTCGCAATTACGCAAAACGTTCTATTGTTCATGACTTAGAAATATTTTTTGCTTTCAATCCATTTAGTACTGGTCTTAACGGTTTTCAATATGAATCCTTTTCGTACATGTTAAATAAATCTTTATCTGATAACGCACTTGAGCTTATTCATTTACTTTCTTCTGAGATTGATGATTTTGAAAAAGATAAAGCTGAAGGTGAGAGTTTAAAAAATGAACTTCAGGGCGCACAGGGCAAGTTGTTATCACTCAAAGCCGACATAGATTATAAAAAAGCTAACGCGCAGGGTGAGCTTAATCAATTAGACGGTACTGAAAATACTTACGAAAAAGAGTTGGGCAATCTTTCACAAGAAATTTCTGAGCTGAGTTCTAAACAACAATCTATTTTGGCTGCAAAAGCGGGCGATGAGAATGGTAGTGTTGGTGATTATGAAGCGCCTTCCTCATCTACACCCAATAATCCTTTTGATACGGGCTTCGCATCGTTCAGTTACGGCGCGTACACACACTATAAAGGTATGAGCCAATACGGCGCAAAAGCTCGCGCAGATAGCGGACAAGACGCTGACGACATTTTGCAGTTCTATTATAAAGTGGGTACAAAAGAAGTAGACACAGATGAGATTTGTGTTGAAGGTTATGGAGATATGGACTTCAGTGAATATTTATATGGTTTAGCAGAAATGCCTAGCACGTGGCACGTCGAAGCATTAAAAGCCCAGGCAATCGCCGGCCGTTCTTATGCGTACCGTTTCGCAAAAGATGATAAATGTATTTGTACTTCTCAAAGTTGTCAGGTGTTTTCAAAAAGTAAAAGTGATAACCCACCACAAAGATGGAAAGATGCTGTTGATGATACCGAGGGTAAGATTTTGAAAAATGATGTGGTTGCTTATTACTCTTCTACCACAGGTGGCTACATTGAAAATGTTGGTTGGGATACAAAGGGTAGCTGGCCAAACGATGCTTATGAAAAAAAAGCTGGCTCTCCTTGGTTTAGAAAAGCATGGTACACAAAAAGTTATAACGATAGCAGCAACTGCGGACGAGCACACCCCTGGCTTAACGATGAAGAGATGGCCGACATTATAAATGCGTGGGTGGTTTGGTCTAACGGTTCTAACAGCGAGGTTGATAGAATAACTCCAGTTACAACCAGCTGTTGGGGAGGTAACCCATACTCGCTAGATGGAATGCGAGAGAAAGCAGATCAATATGGAAAGGCTTACGAAAGGGTAACAGGCATTGACGTAGATGTAGGCAACAACGGTCAAACAACAAAAGTTAAATTATCGACAAATAATGGGACTGTTGAAATCGACGGACAAACTTTTAAAACGGTCTTCAATCTAAGATCGCCTTCGTATGTTTCTATAAAAAGCAGGCTTTTTGATTTTGAAAAAGATTAAAGCCTAAAGAAGTATCAAGTTTTTCGAATGCTATAATAAGACTATGGTTGACGTTCTACTAAAATCTTTTGTTGCCAATCCTAAAGGCGTGTGTTTTGAAGGCGAGGACCGCGATGAGAAAATTCTGTATATTTTTAGAAAAGCCGTAATTACAAATGTGGGTTGGTTATTTTTTGGCGGAATACTTTTTGTTATGCCAGTATTTTTTAGCCCATACCTAAACGGTGTCTCAGAGTCCTACCCAAACATTATTAACGAAAGGATAGTATTTATTGTTAACATGTTTTGGTACATTTTTACTTTTGGGTACGTGTTTGAAAGATTTTTAAATTGGTTTTTTAATATTCACATCATTACCGATAAACGTGTTGTAGATATGGATTTTGATCACCTATTGTCAAGAAATATATCTGAAGCCCCACTTAGAAATATTGAAGATATTACTTTTACAATGACGGGAACAGCACAAACACTTTTTAATTATGGCTGTGTAACAGTACAAACCGCAGCTGAAAAAAGAGAGTTAGAATTTACGGATATAGCGAGGCCTGCAAGAATTCAAGATCTTCTTTCTGATTTGGTTTCTAAAGTTAAATCGGATTTAAATAGTTAATGGAGTTAATAAAT
Source organism: uncultured candidate division WWE3 bacterium (assembly GCA_963765125.1). Taxonomy (GTDB): domain Bacteria; phylum Patescibacteriota; class WWE3; order UBA101185; family UBA10185; genus CAVXUZ01. Next base: position 193,759 of record CAVXUZ010000004.1, on the reverse strand, counting down.
AATATTCAAAACTTAAGTTTTTATGTGCAAGCGCTTTTGGGAATTCTAATTATCATCTATACCGTTTTTTCTTTTCTGATCGTTAGACAAACAGCGCTTCTCAACAGAGGTTTTGGAACGATGGTGTCTGGTATGCTCAAGGCCTTTGCGTGGGGACATTTTCTCGCGTCTGCGTTATTATTAACGTTTGTAGTGTTTACACTGCTTTTTTAAATAGAAATGAATAAAAAACTTAACGCTAAAATTCAAAAACTTATTCCATCATTAGGAGAAAACGAAATTATTTTCTCTTCGAGCATCGCAATTGAGCCTCCTGAAAAAGATTTAATTCTAAAAAAAGGAAATGTCTACACCGTTTTTGACATTAGGTGTGCTTACCCTCTAAACCTAACTCTTTTTACCAATGTAATTAATGATGTGCTTTTCGATTCCTACTACCACTCTGATAATGTGTCTCCGATACAGTCACTTGAAAAGGCTGTGGTTACGATTAATAGCAAGGTCTCGAGTCTCTCAACAGAAAACCAGACTACTAAAGAGGGTGAACAGCCTGTGCAACCAGCACCAATGCTTGAATTTAATATTCTCGCGGCCGTGCTTTGGGGAAACGTTTTATACATTGTTAAGTACGGCAAAGGAAAAGGTTATTTAATGAGGGAGGGTGAGATAAAAGAAGTTAGTTCTACCTCTGAAGGTAATTTTTCGGTTGCATCCGGTGTGGTAAAAGCAGACGACGTAGTTGTTTTAAGCACAGAAGATTTTGCTTCAAAATTTCCGCCTGATAAATTATTAGGTACCGCAATTTCTTCAAACGAGCTGGGCCCAAGTCAATCGTGTCTAATATTAAAATTTGTTGTTGATGCAGAATTTACAGAAGACGAAATAATCGATTTTAATATGCCTAAAGAAAATAAAACGTCTAAACTTGGTCAGATGATTGATGGCTTTAGAAACAGACAGAATAACAAGGAACAAAAAGTACAACCAATTACGAGTCTGAGCGACGACGTGTCTGCGCCCACACCCTCACCTACACCAATCAAGCAAGAAAATTACCAACCCGAAATACAAAGACCTCAGGAACCAGTTAACTTAAAGATTAAATCTGACCGAAAACCAAAAATTCGTTTAAATGGTAAAACAGCGATGGTTGTTATTTTTGTACTATTATTACTTTCAATTGTCGGGACTGTACTTTATAAAAACAACACCAATCAAAATGCTCAAAATGACAAGGACGGCGCGTCTTCTACTTTAACCGTACCTAAAGAACTCGACAAAGGAGAAACTCCGTTAGGAGAAACACCAAAACCAACAGTAAATAAAGAACAAGACATTACAAATAAAGTTTCGCGGGTTTCTGCACAGCCTTTTTATGACATTAAACTAGCAGATGAAAACGCGAATCCAACAGAAATAGCGGTCTTTAATAGTACTGTTGTTGTTACAGACCCCACCTCAGGTAAAATTTATACCTCGTCTTTAACCACACCAAAATTTACAGCGCTTGAGACGACATTTGTAGGAATTAAAGGCATTATCAACTACGACAGTAAGCTAAATTTTGTTGATAGCACTAATTTTAAAATATACGACTTAGTAACTAACGAGATTTCTCAAGAATTTGCGGGAACTTTTGGTATTTACAACGTTTATCTTGGAAACATCTACTCAATCTCAGGATCAAAACTAACAAAATATGTTAAGGCCGACGACACTCTGACCGAGTCTGTTTGGGGAGAAGATGAGAGTTTTTCAAAAGTTGTCTCGATGGACATAGCCTACAGTGTTTACACAATTATGTCGGATGGAAATGTTAAGGCCTATACACAGGGAGAAGAAACTTCGTTTGCTATAAAAGTAATTGATAAGCCTCTAAGCAACCCAACAAAAATTGTTGCAGATGTGAATTACGATAATATCTATATTGCCGATTCAGGAAACAACCGCATCGTAGTTATAGACACTGATGGAAACTTTGTTAGACAAATAAAAACTGAAAATGAAAGTGAGTGGTCAAACATTAAAAGTATTGGGGTTAACACAGACGAAACAAAAATGTTTGTTTTGAGCGGAAGTAGGGTTTTTGACGTAAACCTAGAAGACACACTAAAACCATTAGAAACCACACAAGCGGCTGAAACAGAGCCAGAACAACAAACAACCCCTGAAACAGACGCCACCGGTGATACAGCACAATAAAGCTTGATTTGGATGCAGTATTACAGTAGAATTGCAACGTTTCCATACTTTGCGTGGTAAACGGCTATTGTCATGCTAGAAAACAAACTCATCAAAGAGTATTTACAAAAGAACTACTGTTATAAATGCGGTAGCAGCCTAGAATCAGCAAGGCTGGAAACGGTTACCGACGCGCCTATTGCGCTCATAGCTTATGCTGTGTGTTCAAAGTGCGAGGCTGAAAGTGTTGTTACAATTTCCTCTTCAGGAAGTGGTGTAACACCGTTAATATCTGATCTTAACGTAACTGAATTTAAAAAGTTTATGAACTTAAAAAGTGTAACAACGGACGAACTGTTGGATTTACACAAAGAAATTAAGAAAAAAGGCTTATGCAACTTATTGGACAAAAAAGAGAATTATTAGGTAAGAAAGTAAAATACTTACGAAACGATAGACAGCTACCTTCTGCTATTTTTGGCAAAGGAAAAGAATCTATATCTATTTCTGTTAATAGCTTAGATTTCGCAAAAGTATTTAGCGAAGCCGGAGAAACATCAGTCATTGATTTGGTAATTGACGGCGCCTCTCACCCAGTTCTTGTTAAAGACGTGCAGGTTCACCACATTACAGGCGCACCAATTCACGTAGGTTTTTACGAGGTTAACCTTTTAGAAAAAATTAACGCAAACATTCCTGTTGAAATTATAAATGAAGAAGAAAATGAGCTTGTTAAAAGCGGTGAGGCTCTTGTTTTAACATTAGTACACGAAATTGAGGTTGAAGCTCTTCCAACAGATCTACCAGATAAATTTGAGGTAGACGCCCTGAAGCTTGTAGATATGGACGCGGTTATAACAACTAAAGATTTGGTTTTTGATCGCGCAAAGGTTGAAATTACCGATCTTGAAGAAGATGAGGTAATCGCAAAGCTTGATTACGCACAAATGCTCGAAGAAGAAGAGCCCGAAGTGGTTGATGAGGCTGCTGCTATCGCCGGTATAGAAGCTTTGGCTGAAAAACCTGAGGTAGAGGGTGAAGAGGGCGAAAAAGAAGAAGAGAAATAACAACCAACAATTTATTATTGTAAAAAAACTACGACCTGTGTTTACAGGTCGTTTCGTTTACTAGGTTACTTTGGCCACTCGGTAACAATCAGCGCGACTTCGTTCTCATCTTTCATATTTGTCCAGATCTCTTCTGTTACAAACGGCATAAATGGGTGAAGCAGTTTTAATGATGTTTTAAATACGTGAATTAATACAGACAGAGCGACTCCCTGGTCGGTGCGTGCTTTTACACTTTCGATGTACTGGCTTGCGAGTCTTTCCCATACAAAGTGATACAAATTTTCTGCGGCATCTGCAAACCTATATTTTTCAAGATTTGCATCAGTCTCTTTTATTAGTCTATCTAAATCAGAAAGCAGCGTTTTATCTTCGTCATTTAAATTATGTTTTACTTCATCAAGCGGTTTTATTTTGGGTTGATGATTTTCATTTTCGTAACCACCCTCACTAGTGTGTTTAGTAACCATAATGTCGATAAACCTGGCCATATTCCACAACTTGTTTGAAAAGTTTCGAAACGCGATTACCTTGTCTTTTGGAAAAGCAAAATCCTTTCCATTGTAGGTGCCTGAAATCAAACCGAGCCTTAGTGCGTCGGCACCGTATTCTTTAACCATGTCGATTGGGTCTACTTGATTACCTAAGCTTTTGCTCATTTTCTTACCGTCTTCGGCGCGAACTAGCCCATGCAAGTAAACCTCGCTAAACGGCGGTTTTCCTGTAAGGTAAATACCAAACATAATCATTCTGCTTACCCAAAACCTTAAAATTTCCCAACCCGTCTCTAATACTGACGTGGGATAAAAATATTTAAAATCTTCGCTTTTTGGGTAGTTAAGCGTAACTAGCGGCCAATGCCCGCTGCTGTACCAAGTATCAAATGTATCGGTTTCTCGTAAAAATTCTCCTTTTGCAGGTTTTTCTTTTGAAATTACATATTTTGCATCTTTGGGTGCGATTAACGTCTGAAGTCCTTTTTCAATTTCTTCTAGTTGGTGATTTGCTAACAGCTCACCAACCTTTCCGGACACTCTTTGTCCATCATTTGCGATAAAGGTTGCTTGAATATTAGGTGTTGCTTTAACGTCATACCAAACAGGAAGCTGAATACCCCAGATAATCTGTCTTGAAATAGGCCAATCGCGCATTTCTTCCATCCATCGGTGATATTTTATTTCTTGCCATTTTGGATAAATTTTTACATGACCTTTTTTTACGGCGTCGTGTGCAGCTTTTTTTAATGACTCTACTTTTACAAACCAGTTTGGAAGAACGATTGGTTCAATTACTGTTCCGCACTTGTAACAAATCGCAATGCTGTTTTCATAGTTCTCATCAATTTTTTCTATAAGACCTTTTTCTTTTAAAATCTCCTCGGCTTTTATTCTCGCCTTTGTTACATAAAGTCCTGCGAGCTCTCCTCCCCTATCGTTTATTTTTCCGTCTGTACCGAACGCAGAAATTATCGGTAACTTATGTTTTACTGCGACTTCAAAGTCGGTCTTGTCGTGGGCGGGGGTCATCTTAACAATTCCTGTTCCAAACTTGGGGTCAACAAATGAGTCTTCAATTACTTCCATCTCTGCTGAGGTTAGAGGATTTAAAAGTTTTCTACCTACAAGCCATTTGTTCTTTTTGTCTTTTGGATTTACAGCAAGGTGGGTATCAGCAAAGATTGGTTCTGGCCTTGTGGTTGCTACAACAACATATTCTGGCTCATCTTTTGCTCTTGTCTACAAGATAATATTTAATGTAGTAGAGCTTGGTTTTCTGATCTTTGTAATCAAGCTCGAGGTCAGAAAGAGTTGTGTTATGTCTCGTGCAGTAATTTACAATGTAGTCGTTTCTATAAACTAAACCTTCTTTTGCCATTTTTTCGAATGTGTTGTACACGGTATCGATTACGTGCTCGTCGAGTGTAAATGTATAACGCGACCAGTCGAGACTTGGACCTAAAGCTTTTGTCTGATCGAGAATTACTGCACCCTGTTCCTTAACAAAATTAAAAATTCTTTTGTAGAGCGTATCGCGATCAAAATCCATACGCGATTTTCCTTCTTTTTCTAATTCTTTTTCGTAAACTACTTGTGTTTCAAATCCTGCATGATCGGTTCCGGGTAGCCATAGAGCTGAGAATCCTTGCATTCTTTTCCATCTAATTAGTAAATCTTCTATTGCCAGCATCAGCGCGTGACCAACATGAAGCTTTCCATTTGAATTAGGGGGAGGAAGAATTATTGTGTATGGTTTCTTTTTCGGGTCTATTTTAGCTTTGAAAAAACCTGAGTCTTCCCACATTTTATAGATTCTGGGCTCAACCTCAGTAGGAACATATTTTTTAGCCATATTAGATTCAATGTAGTCTTTTTTTTCTTCGATCATTTGTATTTATAAAAACAAAAACCCCAGCTTATCGCCAGGGTCCATTACGGACGGTGCCACCTGATACTTTTACTCTTACTGCTGTGACGGGCTTACCCGGCGGGGTCTACTTAACATAAGTCTTTCTTCCTGCAACGCGCTCTTTAGGAGCGTACACGGTGACAAATTCCGAGTACTGGCGTCTTTATATGAGGATTATATCACGCACATATTTTATTAACATATTTTTTATCTGTAGACCTTTTATAGGATGGGATTTATTATGTAGTTACAAATTAAAACACTAACATGCGTTATTCTAAAATGTTTGGTAGAACAACAAAACAGCCTCCGAAAGACGAAGAAAGCATAAACGCTAAGCTTCTAATTCAAGGTGGCTTCGTACAAAAAGAAATGGCTGGGGTTTATGTCTTTTTGCCGTTAGGGCTTAGAGTACTAAACAAAATAGTGCAAGTTATTAGAGAAGAAATAAACAACGTCGGCGGGCAAGAGCTTTATTTATCGGCGCTTCAGAGTAAAGAGATTTGGAGTGCGTCTGGAAGATGGGATGATGAGGCTGTAGACGTCTGGTTTAAGACAAAGCTTGGTAGCGGTACCGAGCTTGGGCTTGCGCCTACACACGAGGAGCCGTTGGCTAATTTGTTATCAAAATACGTTAAATCTTACAAAGACCTTCCGCTTTACGTTTACCAATTTCAAACAAAATTTAGAAATGAGTTGCGCGCCAAGTCTGGTTTGTTACGCACAAGGGAGTTTTTGATGAAAGACCTCTACTCCTTCACCAAAAATCAAAGTGACTTAGATGAGTTTTATGAGGAAGTTAAGGGTGCATATTTTAAGATTTTTGAGCGTCTCGGGATTGGAAAACAAACATTTTTAACCTTTGCGAGCGGCGGTAGTTTTAGTAAATATAGCCACGAATTTCAAACCGTTGTTGAGGCTGGCGAAGATACAATCTATCTCGATCGCAAAAAGAAAATTGCTATCAATAACGAGGTTTACACAGACGAGGTCATCAAAGACCTTGGACTAGATAAGGGCTCGTTAGAAGAGGTTAAGGGCGTCGAGGTGGGCAACATATTTAAACAAGGTACAAAGTTCTCAGAACCACTGGGGTTAAAATTCACGGACGAAGATGGTAACGAAAAACCGGTTATTATGGGGGCTTACGGCATCGGACCTGCGCGTGTAATGGCTACCATAGTTGAGCTTTATAACGACGGTAAAGGAATTCTCTGGCCAGAAACTATTGCACCTTATAAACTGCATATTACGGTGTTAAACCCAGAAAACGGCGATGTTTGCACACGCGTAAAGACGCTGTACAAAAAACTAGTTGCTAACAACATTGAGGTTTTAATCGACGATCGCATAGCCGTAAGCGCAGGCGAAAAGTTTGCCGACGCTGACCTTATTGGATGTCCATATCGCGCTGTTATTTCAGAAAAGTCTGGAGAAAAAATAGAGCTTAAGAAACGTAACGAGAAAGATGCAAAGTTGATTACTGTCTCGGAGTTAGAAAATCTTTTAGGTATTTAAAAAGACTCTCATATACCCTCTCATCAGTTGTTGTTGGTAGGTTAATGTTCAGATTAACTGCTGCAGAAATGGTGTTACTTGTTGGCTTGCTTTGTAAAACATTTTCTTTTGAAAAGTCTGCAAGCGACGTCAAAGCTTTAAAAGTAGTTGTGTATACCATAACCTCTGCCATCGAACCTCCGGTTTGCTTCCCAAAAAAATCAATTAGCACATTTTCTGGCACATTAGTTGCTTGTGGATTTGCTTGAAATAATTCGTCGTACGCGTGCAGCAATGCGGCTCTTAACACTGCGGGTCTTTCTTGAAGACCCTTTAACCCCGCGTACTCGCTGGTTGGAACCCCCGCGCTGTCAATAAAACCTAACATTCTTAAGAAAGGAAGAAACTCCCTGTCGTTTGAACTAGAAAAACCAATAGCGGCAAGGTACCTATATGTGATTTTCTTGGGTATTTCAACAGCTCTTATAACGTCGAAAAAGTCGTTAAGTTTAGAAACGCCTGTGAGGTAAGGATACCTGTGCATATCTACAAGTTTTCCACAATATAGGTGCCTGTGTCAATAGATAACACGTAAGTGGCACAACAACAGGTGTTTATGACACGCGGTTTTGTGGACAAATGTGGGAAAACTAGCTCATAACGCCGAGGGATGGGTTGGATTTTATATTTACTAGCTCCTGAGGCTTACCACAAAAAAATGCAGCACTAGCAATGTATGCCGCGCTGTCTCCGCAATATTTTAGAGGTGGAAGGTGCACTGCCACACCTAATTCGTTAGCCGTAGAGATCATTTGGGTGCGCAGTCTTGTATTTGCCGACACGCCTCCTCCAATTAAAACGCTCTTCGCCTTTGTTTCTAACACTGCGCGTTTAGTTTTTTCGGTCAGCACGTCAACTACGGCTGCCTCAAACTCACACGCTATCGTTTCGGTAGGTGCACCACCCGCGTCAACTAGTCTTTTTACAGCGGTTTTCAACCCCGAAAAAGAAAAGTCGAAGTTATCTTGGTTAAGCATTGGTCTGGGAAGTTTGTTGTGGAGTGTATTTAAAGTACATGTGGAAGCGAGTTTAGACAGCTCTAAACCACCTAAATATCTCGACAGCCCAAGTAGTCGCGCGACTTTATCAAAAGCCTCTCCTGCTGCGTCGTCAACCGTGCCTCCTAGGTATTTGTACTTCCCATGATCCTTCATAAAAACCAGGTCGGTATGCCCTCCGCTAACAATTAAAACAACAGCTGGAAATTTAATCTCAGAGTATGCCTCATTACCAACAAAATTACCATAAATATGACCAATTAAATGATTTACAGGAATAAGTGGCTTACCCCATGCCAAAGAAAGTGCTTTTGCAGCCTCTACGCCCACCACTAAGGAGCCTATTAGCCCTGGCCCATAAGTAACTGCAACTGCATCAATTTCTTGTGGAATTTTCAAACCTGACTTTGTGATACAGTCTTCTATAACAGGTGTAATACTCTCTACTTGCTTTCTCGCAGCAACTTCAGGAACAATACCGCCCGTTTTGTAGTGTAGTTCGGCGGACGTGGCAACAGTTCCAGCTATTTCGGTAATACCATCTTTTACAATTGAGCAAGCTGTTTCATCACAGGATGTTTCGATTGCTAATATGTTCACGTGTGAATTATAACCTATTACTTTAGGAGTTCGGCTTTAAAGTTTATTAGCGCCTCTTGAACAGCTTTTTCCATCTCCTCTTCACCAAAACTGCCCCGGGTAGATGCGTCTAAAACACTTTTTACAGCTGCCTGAAGCGCTTCTGTCTCTCGTCTGTTACCAGCCCGCCCTGCAAGAATGTTTGTGCTTGCGACGTTGGCGGTATCAAGCGCTGGTTTTAAGTAAGTGTTTGCAGACAATTCGCCAGCGAGATCAACTAGGCTGTATGCCGATCCATAAACCCTGTATTTAGTTGCCTCGTTATAAGTAAGAAGTTGCTGCTCGCGCTCGGACATAAAGTTGATGAGTGCCCACGCAGCGTCTGCGTTCTTGCTGGACCTCGGTACAACGTCTACCCAATAAGTTGCCCATCCAGCTGGGCTGTCTGCTTGCGCTTGTGGAACTGGGGCTACTCCAATATTCATTTCTGGGTGTGCGGTTATGATATCTAACAAATTCCATGTGGGAACAATAATCATTGATGCTTTTCCTTGTGAAAATGCGACTGATGCTTCTGGCATTTGTTCTGACCACACCTTATCTTCTATTACAAAGTTGAGATAAAAAGTGAGCGCATCCTGAGCTGATTTTGTATCGATACCTTCTGGAACTCCGATTCTAGCTTGTGTAAACAGAAGGCCGAGAATATCAGAAAAGAAATCAACGTTATTTGAAGTTCCAATTGCAGCACCGCCTCTGATAATATCTTTGCCTTGGTCACCGCCCCTTATCGTCAGCTGTAAAGCAAGGCGTCTAAATTCTTCCCACGCTGTAGGAGCTTCGGTCTGACCAACCTCTTCAAAATGGTCTTTGTTATAAACCAAAACTAATCCGTCGTAATAGCTTGGAACACCATAAATTTTATCGTCTTTAATTAAATTGGCTGTAGCTGAAGGATAAAATTTTGTGGAAAAATCTCCCGTAGACATCATGCTTGATGGCATAGGTGTAAGTGAACCAACAAGTTTTGGTAACCAACTTACGTGCACGCGCATTACATCAGGGCCTGTTTCGTCCGTAGCACGAGCAAAAACTCTTTCTTTGTATTCAACTAGAGGCTTAAGAACGGAACGATCGTCGTAGTTAATGACTACTTCTGGGTAAGTTTCGTTAAACTTGTTTATAACTTTATTTATAACGTCTGGATTCTCCCATAAACCCCAAACTGTAAGGTTTGCTGAGCCCAATTTTGCTTGCGATGGCCCGCCGTTGCTAGCACCAAAAAACTGGCCGATAAACGGAACATCGGCAAGAGTACATCCAGTAAGAATGAGTGGAAGCGTCAACACCAGCGCTATTACGATTAATTTACTTTTTTTATGAGACGAGCAGGTTTTGTTTTTCATAGGAAAATCAGTGTTTTTATTATAAGAAGTTTTGCAACAATCTACAAGCAACTACACTGCCGCGATGATTAACCACATTAGAATTCCCGTCTGCGGCATCGTTATTAAATAGTGGTCAAAACTTCCTAAAAACAAAAGCTGCGCAAGTAAAATTAGCGCAATTTTATTTCGCTCTTCTGCGGCAAAAGTTTTTTTAACAAACAGAAGTACAAAGAACACAACGGTAAATATTCCAGCCTCTTGAAACAACAGAACAAAAATATTGTGTGGCGGTTGCGACAGACGTAGATCGTGGGGAGTCGGTAAGTAAGTTTCAATATATGCCGATGCGGTTCCCAGGCCAGACCCATACAGAGGACTATCTTTTACTAATTCGTAAGACGAGTTCATAAGGTCAGCGCGTCTGTAAAACGAGGGGCTTTGCGTAAGTTTATCTAGATGTCCATCGGCCAACGATGCTACGAGTGGTAGATACAAAGCTACCAGAGAGATTGTAATAACAACTAAAAGTGTGGTTTTAAGTAGCACTTTTTTGCTACTAAGTAACGCTGCTAGCATCACCAACCCAATCAGAAAACTTACCCACGAAAAATAACTCAGTGTAAAAAACAAAGCTGTAATTCCAAGAACAATCGGCAACCCTAGAATTTTTTTCTCTCGAAGATTAGCAATTAACACAATAAGCGCGAGGCTTAGGTAACCTCCAAAAATATTAGGATGCAAAAATGTTCCGTATGAAGGGACCTTTCTCACACCAAAAAAATACTCGGTGTTTACACCGCTTGTCGAAGCTGTGTATGGCTGCTCACCTAAAACTAAATAATTATTAAAAATTGACGATTGTGAAAACCATTGCGCTATACCTAATAAAGAAAGAAAAAATACACTAATACCTAAAGCGTTAACAATAATTCGCGCTGCCTCTTTTTTTTGAAAAACTGCAAAAAGAACTGAACCAAACAGTGCGTATAAAAAGATCTTTAAGGCCATGGTGAGGGATGCTAAAAGAAACGCGGAAAGAAGCGAAGAAATGAAAAGGGAAAATAAAAACCAGATGAGGTAGCTATCAGCTTTTTTTAACTGCTGCTTTATTACACCGATGTTGATAATTAAAAATACAGCGATTAAAATTTCCTGAAGGTAAAGCGTGGGAATAAGGTAATCCACCAACATGCCGTTAATGTAAGCGTCCTCGGTTACGAAATGCAGGCCTAAGTTTGATGGGGTTAATAAAAGAGTAACAAGGGCAACAACGTAGTTTATTCTGTGCTTTTTACTTAATATCAGACTGTACAAGGTTTGCATTATTTCCTAGCTAGTAGGGCAGAATAAGCTTTATAAATCATATTATCATCGAGCGGCTTCAGATTGTCCAATTTGAGTGCTGTGGCTATGAGAAAATCCGCTATATGAGGATTTTTTGAGAGAAATGGACCGTGTAAGTACGTTCCCAAAGCGTTTTTGTAAATAATGCCCTCTGTTTTGTCGTTACCGTTATTACCAAATCCATTTTTAACCTCTGCTAAGCTTTGTGTTTTATCTTTTAAATACGTGCGTCCTCCGTGATTTTCAAATCCAACTATGTAGTCACCCAAATGGTTTACTGCTTTGAATAAGGGTTTTTCTGTAAGGTTTGGTGATATTTTGCATACTACATTACCTACGCATCGTTGTTTTAAATGGCCTGGATGTTCTGTGTAAAGATCGAATATCTCTAAACCATTTAAGATACTGCCGTCTGCCGATTTATAGTACTTACCCATCAGTTGGTAAGAACCACAGATAAACAATGCGGCCCCTCCAGCTTCGATGTAGTTTTTGAGAAACTCTTTTTTATTTTCAACTAAATCTGTGTACATGCCCTTTTGACCCGAGTCGGGACCTCCGCCCATAAAGATAAGATTAAAGTCTGCGAATGAGGTGATTTTTGTTTTTGTTGTAACGTCGGTTACTTCAACTTCAAAGCCACGAGCTCTAGCGCGTGCTGTGAGAATTTCGATGTTTCCTGTGTCACCGTAAAGGTTGAGTTCTTCCCTATAAAAATAACCTATCGATAATTTCATAATATTTTTCTTCCAATTAAGATCTTTCTAATTTGCAACATTGCAGAGTAGTTTGGCAGTACCAAAACTTTTGATATTTCGTTTTGTGTACATATTTGTTTTATAGCGCTGTCGATGCTTGAAGCAGTGTTGATCTCTTTGGCGGCTACTCCTGCATAACCAATCCTTATAGCCATATCGTAACTTCGCAGCCCAGAGACAAAGACCTCTTTATTTACGCAAACCTTATAGATAAGCTCCTGGTCCACATCGTAGACCCAAGAAACGTCGTGCCCATCAGGTATTAAATCATTCAGCAAAAATAGTACTGCATCGTAGGTAAACCCTCCCTGTATAACAGCACGTAAGTTCTGGTTAAGACTCTCAGGGTTCTTTGCTAGCATTACTCTAAATTCTTTTTCACAAAAGTTAATAACTTCCCCTCTTCCAAATGCGTAAGAGAACGAGGCGAGACTTCGCGTTGCGTCCTCTTGTGATACACCTAAAATCGAAATGAGTTGTAGCGCGCAATTAATATTCTTTGCGTTGTATTCTCCAATCAATGCAGAGTTTTTTAGAGCCTCTCTATCGTCATCAAAATAAAGCACATTTCCTAAATACCCTTCAACCAAATCTCGAAACTCTTTCTGTGCACAATCTACTACTAGCGTAGGTGGTTGGTGATTTATCTTTTGCAGTACATCTTTCCAACGATTACAAACGAGATCTGTTTCCCAATAACGATCTAGCTGGTCACGAGATAAATTCAGTAAAGCCACAGCCTTAGGATTTATCTTTTGCAGTAGTAAAGGAAGCGTAAGCTCATCCACCTCAAGTACGATCACGTCATATCTTAATTGTCCTTTAAGGTCGGTGCCAAGAAGAAAAGTTGAGGCAATCCCATTGAGCAAGTTGGCACCGGACACGTTAGATAAAACTCTCTTACCCTGTTGTTCGAGCATATGCACTAAAAGTTTTGCAGTTGTTGTTTTACCGTTGGTTCCTGTGATAAAAATTGTGGGTGCAGAAACCCTTCTGGGTATCTCTGACCAAAGTTTTGGGTAAAGACTTAATCCTACATAACCAGGCCAAGTTCCACCGGATCCAAGTTTTAAAAAATTGATTAATGAATTTATTACCTTCGCTATATAAGTGATTATTAAATACATGTTTGTTTTATACACACCCTTTGTAATATTTATTATATATATAATAAGTAGTAGTTATAGTAGAGTGTGTGGATTTGTGCACAGACCACCAATAAACTACAGTCATAACTTATTAAAAGACGCGCAAGTGTTGAAAAGTCTCAACCCCGACAGCTTAACATATTGGTGTAAGAGGGGTGATTTTAAACTGTCATTACAAGAAAAAACGCTGTGGATAGTTTTCAAAAATCTGTGGAAAACTTTTGGGAAAAACTCACATTTGTGCACACAGCCTGTAGTGTTATTCTCTATTCTCCATACCTCCCCACCCTTTTTCCACAAATTTAGTTAAAGTAATTGTTTTACATTAACAACATCTTGTCTCACTCTTCCCATCTCTTGCATCTCTTCCTCTACCTTCTTAATTCCGTGCATTATAGTTGTGTGGTCTCTCCCCCCGAGCTGTTCGCCTATACCCATAAGAGGTGCATCGGTTAGTTCGCGAATAAGATACATTGCAACTTGTCTTGGGAGCACTATTTCTTTGGTTCTTCTCTGACCTTTTAAATCACCAACATTAACATCATAATACTTACTTACGGCTTTTATTACTTCGCTAGGAGTCACAATTTTTTTTCTTCCAACAACTATATTTTTTCCAAGAACTTTTTCTGCGAGCTCGACGGAGACCGGCTGGCCCTGGCTTTTCGCAAAAGCGGCGACCTGAATATAAGCGCCTTCCAATTCTCTAATATTTGATTCAACATTTTTTGCAATAAAATCGATGACGTCGTTAGGCACAGTACCTTTCTCAAGATCCCTTTTGGTTCTGAGGATTGCATTTCTTAGATCCGCGTCTGGCGTTTGAATATCAGCGATAATTCCGCTCCCGAATCTTGAAGTGATTCTTTTTTCTAAATTAACAAAGTCTTTTGGTGGCCTATCAGAAGTTAAAACGATTTGTTTTCCCGCCATGTACAAAGCGTTGAACGTGTGAAAAAACTCTAACTGTGTTGATTCCCTTCCAATAATAAATTGAATATCGTCAATGATGAGAACATCGGCGTGTCTAAATTTATTTCTAAACTCATTTGAAGCGTATTTACCGCGATTCCCGCTCTGTATGGCCTCAATTAGCTCGTTCATAAACGATTCGCCAGTTGTGTAAATAACATTTAGTTTATGGTTATTTTGTAGAATTTTGTTTCCAACAGCCTGTACAAGGTGAGTTTTTCCTAAACCTACACCCGCGTAGAGAAAAAACGGATTATAACTCTGTCCAGGATTTTCAGCGACTGCTTGTGCAATAGCAAACGCAAGCTGATTACTGTTACCTATAATAAAATTCTCAAAAGTAAACTTAGGTGAAATACCAGCTTTTCTAAATGCTGCTTCGCTAACCTCGGATTTTTTGGGTTTTTCTAGATCAAACAAGGGACCAATAGGATCTTTATCTTTTGTTGTTTCTAACTTATCTATTACGAAATTAATTTTTCTATCTACTTTACCAACCCTTTTTATAGCGTCTTCAATAAGTGAAGAATATTTTTGTAGCTGCTTTTTTGCATAAGAAACCTCAACTATAAGGTCGAGGCTGGTGTCTGTAATGTTGCCGGGAGTAATTTTAGTAACCCACGTATTGTAGGTCATAGGGTTAAGTTCGGTTTGTAAAATTCCCAAAACCTTCTTCCAGAAGGCATTCAGTTGTTCCTGGTTGTTTATTTTTTCTTCCATGTAATTATTGGCAGGGTTGGACAGGTTAGGTAAATATTACTGCTAATCTAACACGAGTTATCCACAATCGTAAAGCAATATAGATTGGAGTAATTAATTTAAGGTTGGTGCTGCCTCTTGGGGGCTATTTTCCTTGTTGTAGTCATTTAAACGCTTTTCTAAAAATTCTCGATACGTGGTGTCTAGCTTGCCTGCTAGACCCAAAAAATCTGGTAAGAGAAGGCGATATTTGTTTGAATAAAGATCGGCCCTTACAACGCCGGTCCAAATCACTATTACGTCCATGCCGGCTTTAACAGCCGAGGTCATACCGGTTACAGAATCCTCAAAAACAAGTACATCCTTTTTGTGCACGCCTAGTTTTTTTGCTGCAGTATTATAAATTTCAGGATTTGGTTTTCTTTTTTTGACCTCGTCCCCCGTAATCACCAAATCAAAAAGAACAAGGTCTACGCCCATACTTTCAAAAACACCTAACACCACTCGTTTTATAGAATTTGAAACCAAGGCGAGTTTAAGTTTTTTCTCTTCTTTTAATTCATAAACGAGGTCCCAAAAACCGTCTCTCGGCTCTAGAGGATTTTCAGCAAATATTCTTAAGTACTCATCGTTTATCATCGAAAGTATTTCTTCAAAAGATTTTTCTGGTTTGGTAATAGCACCATCTAATGAGCGTCTCAATGCATTACCCAAAGAACTACCAAAATGGATAACGTAACTACTGATTGTGGGTATATTTAACGAACGAGCAACGTTGTTAAAAGCGGTTTGCCAGTACTCTGCAGAATTTATGATTGTTCCGTCTAAATCAAAAAAAACTGCTTTTTTACCATGTACTATATTTTTATACATAATTAACGATTTTTAAAATATTTTATAGAATCAACAACAAACCACACTAGTGCGATTGGTCCCCCAATAATATTTATCGGTAGGGCAAAGATTGAACTATCTCCCCTGAATAATAGGGTAAACGCGTAAACAGTTCCTATGAACAGGTATATACACGCAAAGACAATTAAAAACTCCATGCGTATATGTTAACATTTTCATATGGACGATATAAATGAAAACATCGAAGAAGAAGAAGAAAAGCCTCAGAAAAAGGGGAACGTTAAGTTTGAGTGCCCTAACTGTGGGCTCATCGATCGAGAAAACGTTCTTTTTCTTTGTAACACCTGCGAAAGCAGAGACCTTATTGAGATGGAGGGAATGTATGTATGTCCCTCTTGCTTAAAACCCGGAGACAACTTTGAGTGTCTTTTGTGTGGGTCAACACATGTTGTGATGAAGTCTAAAAAGAAATAGTTACTCTTTTGAGTAATATTCTTTTAGGATTAGAGCGGCAGATAGGTGGTCGACAACACCGTGTTTAATTTTTGTTATTCCCAAATCAATTGGTTCTGATTTTAAATCTTCGGTTGTTCTAAATTCATTAACAAACTCAACGGGTTTTTTTGACCTAATTTTTAATAACTTTGTGAACGCTCTGACCTTTTTAGACTGAGTGGTTTCTTTTCCGTCCACAGTAAGTGGAAGACCCATGACGATTTTTGTTACTTTGTTTTCGTGGATGTATCTATTAATTTCAAAGATGGCTGTTTCAGAGTTTACACCGCTGACTACTTTTAATGGTGATACAAGGCCGCTTCGGCCAAATGCAAGACCAATGTTTACTTCGCCGTAATCAACGCCTAGTAGAAGATCATCTTTATTACTCTCGGAGTGTTTCACATTATTCTCTTTCGATAACAATGTTTATACGGCTCTTGTCCTTGGGTACGGAATCAAAAAATGGGTATCGTGGCTTTATGCTAAATTCGTAGGTTTTAATATTTCTAATACCACCAACATATTTTTGAGCCTCGGCTACATTTTTTCCTAATACAGCATCCTTAACTGTGTCTTCAGAAATATCCGAAACAACATATGTTTTTAACGTAACTTGTAGGTCAGCCTCCGAGTCGGATAAGACCGTAGAATCCGTATTACCTAGAACCTCTACATTAAGAACTCGCTCTTTTGTTGAGAGCACATAATTTTCTGGCACAAGATCAACAACCATTTTGTCTATTGCAGCGTCTAATTCAGAAGGTTTATATAACAGACCTTTGGCAGAGTATGTTTGTTCTAGAGTTAGCTCCTCTGTCTCAGCGTCTAATACATGGCTAAGAGACTCCTTGGTTGCAATTACAGACTCGGAACCGCTAATTTTTTTCTTATCACCAGCTACCGCGGACTCCAACGCTCTAATAGCTTTTTCCTTCGCGTTTTCTAGTATTTTTGCTTTTAAATCATCAATATCTTTTTGTGCTACAACCTTGATTTTTTCTTCTTTTCCACCCTCGATGTCTTCTTTAATTTCAGCGTCAAACGCGGTAGTTTTTTGGTCTTCTACCGAAAGTGTTTCACCCGCATCTAAATTATATTTTTCTCCCACTACAGACGCCTCAACCTCTACGTCTGCCTTACCTTTAATGTAGGTGATTGTGTCTGGATCCTCTGGGTCTGGAGCTTGCTCTTCTCTTGGAGGTACAGTGACATCTTTAGTTATCTCGTAAATGTACTCCTTATCTTTATCGTCTTCATAAATTATATCTGTACCTTTTTTAAATTTCTTCTCTGTATCAGTTTTGTTAAATATTGTTATGGTACCTGTAGCTTTTTCACCTACAATTTTCTCACCTGTAGTTGGTGCCGAGAGTTTTTCTTCTACTAAAACTTCTAATGTTTCTCCGGCGAGAACTTTATTTTCCACGTTTGTAGTAGCACCACTTTTAACCTTTATCTCTAGGCTCTTGGTTAGCGGTTGGGAATTAACAACAACTCTAATATACGCTTGGGGCGCTGTTGACAAGTGCCTATACCCGAAAAATAAACCGGTACCTACAAGCAATATACCTACACCAAAATAAACTAATCCACCCTTTTTGAATGACAATTTAGGCAATTTTATTTTTGGTATGATGATTTTTTTGCTACTACGCGGCTCCACAGCGTCATCGGTTGCCTCATCAACATCTAACATACTAGAGGAATCATCTTCTTCTAACGAGAAGATAAGATTTTGTCCATAAACATCGTCGGTTACAAAGGTGATAACTCTGCTTTCTTTGTCAGCCCAATTCTTCAGCATTTTAATGTTGATTACGTTTTCAAACAGCACAGCTCCTTCTGGAACAACGAGCTCAATGCCAGTATCGTTAATGTTTTTTAGTTTATCAATAACACTTATTAAATCGTCATGTATTTCAATATCAATTTTTGTCATATAAGCTCCTCAAAAATATAAGAAAGAGAGGCAGGTCCAATCCACTCATCTGTTTTTATATCCCCAGTTGCATCAGCGATTTTTGGTAAATCACTAAAGTGTAATAATTGTAATGTAGGAGGCGCCTTGAATGGAATAGATTTTGTCCAAGGACTGTTGTTTAGTTTTTCTTCAATCTCTGGTATCTCTATACCCACTCCAAATAAGTAGATATGCGGGGCAAATGTCTTTACACCCGAAAAATCAGAAAATACCAATTCCACACCCTCAAGCCACAGATTGAGAACTTCTTCCATACAGTCTTGCACAACCACGCTTTCGCTGGACGCAAGTTCGCCTCTAGTATGCGTGTTTACAACGTTTGCGGCCTCTTCACCAGTCAAACCCATTTTTCTTGCGACCTCTTCAATTAAATGTCTCTTACCAACATGCAGGCTTTTACTGGCAACAATTGCACCACCAAAGACAACCGCAACGTTTGTAAAATCTGGACCGATGTTGATTGTAACAAGATCAGTGTTTTCCATTTCTGTAGATTTCAAACCTTTTAATAAACCAAAATTAACGGACGCAATCGCTAAGATGTTTAAACCAACGGATTTACACATTTTTTGTAATGATTTAATAAAATATTCCGGGCAATAGGCAGTGTACATTGCCATTTCAACGATTTGGCCTTTTTGGTTATTTAGTGTTGTAATTTTTTTATCGTCAATTTTTGCGTGCACCAGCGATGAGGTTATTAGTTGAAAATCTTCCTCGGTGTTTCCTGTATTTTCTGCAAACTTATTTTGCACCTGAATATACGCTGACGCTAAAAGTTTTTGCTCAAACTCGTCTATTTCTTTTTGAGTAATCGGGTTTGTAGAAGTTCTTGTAATTTTTGCGGTTGTAACGTTTTCGATACACACATCGCTAGAGACACCAATGATAATATTTTCAACATCATCCTCAATGTTTAGTGTTGCTTTTGTAACTGCTTTTTCGAGTGCAGCTATTACTTCATTTATGTCTACTATGATGCCGTTTCTAATACACCCCGGCTCAACAGGCTCTTTTGCGCTCCCTATTATTTTGGTAGCTCCATCTTCTTTGTAGAAAGACAGCACCCGTAACGAGTCGTAACCCAATTCGAGCGTTAGATATTTTGCACCTTTTTTTAATGACTTGTTGAGAAACGGCAGTTTAAACATCAATTTGATTATACAATAATTCTTTTACTCAAAGCTTTAAAAGTCTTAAAACGGCAACTTTTTCAAAGGCAGGTCCTCAAGATTTTGAGCTGCTTGGTCATTAAAGCCCATCCTCATATTAATGTGTGTTTCAACTTCGTTTACAGGCACACCGTATTTTTGTCGTGAGGATTCACGAATTTTATCTGCCGTTTGCTGACTTTTTTCCACATTTGTGCTAATCACATTCCAAGGAAGACTTATAGAAAAAGGTGCCGTTGGGTGTCCATCAACAAGGAGTCTTACATACGCGTTTCCTACTGCTAAGTTGCTGATGTCTTTTTGCGAAAATGTAGGTTCAAAATACTCTGCTAAAAACTCTGCGTCGTCCACGCCTGTTCTAAACGCGCACATAGAACCGACGTTTCCAAACACCGCGTCTTTTATCTCTTCAGAGAGTTGAGAAATAAATTGGTGAGCAACAATGAGGTTCAATTTATATTTTCTTGCTTCAGAAAGGATAGTTTCAAAGTCCGGTGTTGCAAAATTTTGAAACTCGTCAACGTATAAATAAAAGTTTGGAAAATCTATACCCTTCTCAATTAGTGTGTGCCTTGATAGAGCCGCGGATAGTAGTTTTGGAACAAGTACTAATCCCAAAAAGTTTGAGTTTTCTTCACCGATTTTTCCTTTTGCAAGATCAACTAACAAAATCTTTTTTTCCGCCATTGCTTGAGAAAAATTAAACGCAGATTTTGGTTGGCCAACGATGTTTCTCATAAGCTTATCTGTGACAAACTTATCGAATTTTGAAACAAAGTACCCCATCTTTTCGGACTTGTGAAAATCCGAAGTCTTTGCCATTTCATCAACCCAAAACCTTTTTACTAACGGGTCGCTTATTTTATCTATATATCTTTGCGCGTATTTCGGATCAATCAAAAGTCTCAAAACATCCACCATCGTGCTTTCTTTGTCTTCCATTGCTGTGAGCATCACATTTCTTATTGCACGCTCAAGCTGTGGCCCCATAATTCCCTGATGATTCGGGTCGTACAGTTTATACAAAAGCGCAATAAATGAATTAATAATGATGTGTTTTTGATCTTCTGTTTCCCATTCTAAAAGATTTAGTCCAAGAGGCATGTCTAGGTCGGAAACGTTAAAATATATGACGTCGTCGATTCTGTTTTGAGGAATTTTTGTTAGCAAATCTTGTACGTCAGTTCCATGAGGATCAATTAAGGCAACACCCTCACCGTTTTTTATATCTTGAAGTGCCATAAACTTCAATAATTCCGACTTACCGGTACCAGTTTGTCCCACAATGTAAAAATGTCTCGTACGATCTTTTTCTTTAACGTGTACTTGTGTTTTAACTCCGCGGAATGAACTTTCACCAATCCAAATACCCTCCTGAGGCAGTGGAAGATTTGTAGGGGCCGAAGACCTTCTTGCGCTGAGCCACATAATATTTGGAGTTTGAATATTTTTATTTGGAAAATGAAAAATCGTTGCCATCTCAACGACATTTAAAACAGGAACATTTCTGTAAAAATTAATTCCTAAAATTGGTATTGTTAACTCTTTTGGATGAAGTTTGCGATATATAAAATTGTTTATCAAATGTTTTTGAAAAAAGTTACCCAGCAGCGATGTTTTAACTACAAATTTATTGTGAACAACATCTGTAAATTGCTCAAACCCAGAAATCATATTGTTAATGTGTAGCTGCGCTGTTTGTTGATTTTCAGATATCGAAACTATTCTAATTGCCGTGTTAAAGCCAGGGTAAGCTAGTTTTTTTTCTATACCCTCAAGATAATTTTGATCAACGTTGTAATGGCGTTCTGTGTCGGCCATTTTATTTTTTACGCTATTTACAAAGGATCTACCTGACGTTCTCCAACCATCGCTTGCCGGCGATATTACATATTGAATTGCAAGAACCTCATTCTCTGAAAGTTTGCTCATGCTAGATGTAATTAAGCTTAATGGGTCGGTTTTAATTTCTTCATATATTTTTATTGGTGAATATGCAGGGCCTTTAAAATTTAATTCAGCCACTTTTGTAAACTTTCCTCTGTCCCATATTTCAGCAGGATTTACTATATCAATTTCAGCACCAGGGTATACGCCATTTATTTGTTGTTCAACGTAGCTTGCCAAATCGTCTGGAACGACAACATAAAACCCAACCCCCTCTTTTTTTGACACAATTTCAAAAGAAATTCTGTACGGGCCAGACATAAGAGATGCCCAAAAAGATTTTTTAAGACCAATTAGATTTGTAAATAAATGTTCAGCAGCGCTGATCTCAATCTCATTATCGCTAGGAAGCTTAACTTCAAGAAAAGTAAGGTTGTACTCGGTTGCTTTCTCATTGCTTTTTCTTTTGAAAGTTATGATTATCCACAGCAACACAAGTGCAAAAATAATAAAAAATAACGGCATTAGGTTTGTTTGCAGATTTGACGCCACACTATTATAGGTCACCATGGTGTTTTTCAACCTCCTCTATAAAATGTTCCTCTTCTTCGTCAGCCTCTTCAGTAAGTTTATCGTTAGTGCCAGCTATATGGTGTAGGTGTGTTATTTTCTCGGTTTTATCAACTATTGCTTGGGTATCGGACACAGGTTCGTTTGCAGAGGGCGTGTTTATATTAGCCACTGGTGCTTTGGTTTCTTGTTGTTTTGGTATTTCTGGAGTTTTCAGGTTTTCAAGCGAAAAAAGCTCTTCAGATGGTGCTGCCTCCTCTGCAAGTGGCGTAATCTCTGGTGCACTCTCGGGTCCGCCTACAAAACGAGGATCCAGACTCGATTGCCCAAGTTGGCTTGTTTGATTGTTGTCATTAGGCAGATTATTCATTACAACTTATTCTATCACCATAAATTAATGGCTATAAATGATTTGATTTTAGCGCTGACTATTTTACCCCGTCGAATTTTCGTCTGTTTGTATTCTTTGTCGTTTTTTTGCGACTATCTTTGACTGTGTCTGAAGCAGCATCTAAAAATTCTTCCACTTTATCGTGGAGTTTGTCTCCTACCTCAACCACCTTTTCTTCTACCGCATCCCTTACCTCATCGGCCTTTTCGAGACCTTCTTCAGTAGCGTCAAGAAGCTTTTCTTTACCTTGTTCCCAATAGCTTTTTGATTTTTCTTTAATTTTTTTCTTGGTTTCTTTGCCCGAAGTTGGCGCGTTAAGAAGCGCAACTATTGCACCGATGGCTGCACCAAAAAGCGCACCTTTCATAAATGAATTTTTACCCATTATTCGTCATCCTCCTCATTATTTTTTAAATTTTTAATCGCTTTATAACCCTTGAAGAGCCCTGTAATAATGCTCAAGGGATTAGCCACAATATTAGTGACATTTTCAACAGCACCTAGTATTTGATTTGCCTTTTGGATTGTTTCTCGGAGTTCTTTCAGAACTAATACGACATAAACACCAACAACAACAAGTGTTACTGTAATGACGGCTAATATAAAGATAAAAACAATTTGTAATTCCATATAGGCAGTAATCAAAGTATATAGAATAAACTCCTATGTAACAAGCGTTGAAGGTATTATTCTTTTACGACCTCGCCCTCAACAGGCTCTTCACCCTTGCTATTTTTGTCTTTATCGTCCTTTTGTTCGGGTTGTCCGTCTTGCTTGTTCGAATCGTACATATGCTGACCGATTTTCATCAAGCTGTCAGAAAGAGATTTGGTTTGTTCCTGAAGCGTTGTAGCCTCAGCGGTCTGCAGTATGTCTTTTAACGCTTTGACTTTTTCCTCAACCTCTTTTTTTACGTCCTCAGGAATTTTATCTCCGCCGTCCCTAAGAGACTTTTCTGCGGTATAGATTAAGCTGTCGGCTGTATTTCGTGCCTCAATTTGCTCTTTCTTTTTTTTGTCTTCCTCGGTGTGGGCTTCTGCGTCTTTAACCATTTTTTCTATTTCTGCGTCTGTTAAGCCAGAACCGCCCTGAATTGTAATTTTCTGTTCTTTGTTGGTAGCTTTATCTTTTGCTCTTACGTTAATGACGCCGTTTGCATCGATGTCGAAAGTTACCTCAACTTGAGGAACTCCTCTTGGGGCTGTTGGTATCCCGTCCAAAATAAATCTACCCAGACTTTTATTATCGCCAGCCATTTCTCTTTCGCCCTGTAGAACATTTATTTCCACAGAGGTTTGGTTATCTGCAGCGGTACTAAATACTTGTGAGGCTGAGGTTGGTATTGTTGTGTTACGTTTAATTAATGGGGTACTAACACCGCCTAATGTTTCAATACCTAGGGTTAGAGGAGTTACATCTAGTAACAACACGTCTTTTACATCGCCACCTAAAACACCACCTTGAATTGCTGCGCCCAACGCGACCACTTCGTCTGGATTAATTCCTTTGTGTGGATCTTTACCAAAAAACTCTTTAACTACTTGGTTAACTTTTGGCATTCTTGTCATTCCACCAACCATAATAACCTCGTTGATATCTTCTTTTTTTAAACCAGCATCGTTTAAAGCATTTTGCATTGGTTTGATGGTTCTTTGTATAAGATCGTCAACCAGTTGTTCAAGTTTTGATCTGGTCAGGTTCATATTAAGGTGTTTGGGGCCTGTTGCGTCTGCTGTAATAAAAGCTATGTTTATTTCGGTTTCCATTGCTGAAGAGAGTTCGATTTTTGCTTTTTCGGCGGCGTCTTTGAGCCTCTGCATTGCCTGTCTGTCTTCTTTGAGGTCGATGCCCTGCTCTTTTTTAAAGCTTTCTAAAATCCAATTAATGATTGCTCTATCGAAGTCGTCCCCCCCTAGATGCGTGTCGCCATTGGTTGCTTTAACCTCAAACACACCATCACCAATCTCTAAAATAGAAACGTCAAAAGTACCACCACCCAAATCGTAAACTGCAATTTTTTCATTTGTTTTTTTATCTAGTCCGTATGCAAGCGCGGCTGCGGTAGGTTCGTTAATTATTCTTTTTACATCCAGACCGGCAATTTGACCGGCTTCTTGTGTCGCTGTTCTTTGATCTTGCTTAAAATACGCTGGGACAGTAATTACTGCCTCGGTAATTTTTTCTCCCAAAAATGTTTCAGCATCTGCTTTAATTTTTGACAAAATCATTGCAGATATTTCTTGTGGGGTATAAACCTTATCCTCAATTTTGACCGCCGCCATTCCGTTCTTACCTTCTACAATTTCGTATGGGTAATCCTTTTTTAATGCTTGAATTTCGGGTGCGTTGAATTTCATACCCATCAATCTTTTAACACTAAAAACTGTTCCTCGTGGATTTACTACTTGTTGTCTTTTTGCAGATACACCAACAAGATTTGCCTTTGGTGCGATGACTGAGGGTGTGGTATTTCCACCTTCTACATTTACGATTATTTTTGATTGGCCACTTTCCATAACAGCCATCGCGCTGTTAGTGGTGCCTAAATCTATTCCGATAATTTTACTCATTTTGATCTCCTTTTTAGAACGGCGTTACTTATTGCCGTTTCCAACTTTTACACTGGCGGGTCTTATTAATTTATTTTTGAAAAAGTACCCTTTTCTTATAATTTCCATAATCTTATTTTTTTCTCCAGCAACTGTTTCTATCGCGTCCATTGATGTGTGATCAAAGTTTTGGTTAATACCTAATTCGACCTCTTTTAGTCCGGTCGACTCTAATATTTGTTTAAATTCTTTAATAGACATTTTTACACCCATATCGTTTGAGTGGCGTTCAATCATTTCAAAGTTGTCGAGCACAGGAAGGAGTCTTTCTATAAGAACAATGTTAGAAAATTCAACTAAAGCCTCCTTTTCATCTCGACTTCTTTTTTCAAGATTTTTGTAGTCTGCTAAAGCTCGTTTCCAGTTATTTTCGAATTCTTTGATTTTTTCATCAAACACATTTGTATCCACTTTTTTATTTTTATGATCTTTTTTATCCATATTTTTGAAATTACCAAGATTCGCCAAGCTCTTCGATGAGAGCTTTTGTATATTTAATGGCGGGAATTACATTTTCATACTTCATTCTCGAGGGGCCGAAAATCGCGATGTGCCCACTCTTATTGCCTACAACAAAAGGTGTGAAGGCAATAGCGCAAGACTCGAGATTTTCTATACCTATTTCAGTTCCAATAACTGTTCTTACCCCCTCACCATAAGGCGATTTTTTAAATATCTCTTCTAATAGTTCGTATCTATCTAATATGCTCAATGCAGTCCTTGCAACGTCAATATTCCAAAACTCTTTGTGGTCCAAAATGTTAACTGCTCCTGAATATACAACTTGCCCGTCATTAGTTGTTCCAATTGCGAGCTCGCCTGCATTTTCAGCTAGGGCAACTATTGAGTTTCTCATCAACTTATCAAACTCAAATCTATACGGCCAAAGCCTTTGTTTCATTGAAACCTCTTGTAAAACCGGCATTTCCTCTTCTTCCATAATTTGGTCCAAAAACAACCTGTACGCCATAGGTGTTGGTACTCTTCCAGAAGATGTGTGAAGCATTTCTAAAAAACCCAGTTCAAGTAGCTTTGCCATTTCATTTCTTGCAGTTGCGGGGGAGTATCTCAAGTTATATTTTTCAACAATATCAACCGAACCAACCGGCTCAGCTGTTTTTATGTATTCGTTTATGATTGCGTTAAGAAGCCTAACTTGTCTTTCTGATATCATCTTAGCAGTATTATAGAGGGAGTGATAAAATTGTCAAGGGTTCTTCGAGAGGATGTTGTCAAACAGGGCTGTAGGCCTATTTTAAATTTAGTGCTCGCAGTATTTGTTGGTGAACTTTTTCAATTTCTTGGTTACCGTCAATTTCTTTTAACAATAATAACGATTTGTAATATTCCACGAGGGGGTAGGTACTCGTTTTATAAACCTCTATTCTTTCAAGTATTGCTTCTGGTTTTTGGTCGTCTCGTTGGTATAATTCGCAACCGTCTATATCACAAATGTGCGCTATTTTGGGCGGGTTTAGCTGCTCGTGGTAAACATGTCCACACTTTTTACATGTCCACCTACCTGATAACCTAGTGATAATTTCATTTTCTGGAAGAGAGATGTACAAAACAGTCTCTAAACTCTTTCCGAGTTTTTGAAACAACCCGCCGAGAAGTTCTGCTTGCTTGATAGTTCTAGGAACACCGTCGATAATTGCTCCTCGAGAACAATCCTCTTTTAAAATTCTTTTTTCAAATATTTCTAATGTAGTGTCGTCGCTAACCAGCTTGCCACCATCCATTGTTTCTCTGACGCTGTTGCCGAGATCCGAGCCGATTTCCATTTCGTGTCTAAATAACTCTCCCGTAGAAATTTGTGGAACACCTAACTTGTTTTTTAAAAGCTCCGCTTGGGTTCCTTTACCGGCACCGGGCGCACCGAGCATTATTATGTACATATCAAGATAATAGCATTTTTGAAAAACGATAATTTAGCTTTTTAAAACCTGTCTAAAGGCTTCTTGTGGAATATCAACTTTGCCTATTCTTTTTAGGCGTTCTTTACCCTTCTTTTGTATTTCAAGCAACTTATCTTTTCTTTCTCTGTGGCCGCCCGACATTTTTGCAAGAACATTTTTTCTTAACGCAGGAATATCTTCTCGCGCAATTATTTTTCCACCCAAAGCAGCCTGTAAAGAAACTTTAAACTGCTGTCTTGGAATTACTTCTTTTAGTTTTTTGAGTAAGTTGCGTCCAATAAGTTCTGCTTTTTCTTTGAGCACAATGTGTGAAAGAGGTGCAACAACCTCGCCGTGAATTAAAACGTCCATTTTTACAGCCTTTACACTTTTGTAGTCAGAAAATTCATAATCTAAACTGGCAAACCCAGAAGAAACTGTTTTTAACTCGTCATAAAAATTGTAAACAAGTTCGGACAAAGGAAGCTCGTATTCGAAAACAACCCTGTTCTCTGTTGGGTACTCCATTTTTTTCATTATTCCTCTTCGATTCTCACAAAGAGAAATTATTCCTCCGACGTATATTGCAGGAGAAACAATAATCATATCTATCCACGGTTCGTGAATCTCATTAATTCTTGTTACATCAGGAAAGTCGGCCGCAGATTTAACCCAATCTGTTGTGCCATTTGAAAGATCAACGCGATACTCTACAGTTGGTGTAGTAGCAATGAGGTCGAGAGCGTATTCTCTTTCAAGCCTTTCTTGAATAATATCAGCGTGTAGCAATCCAAGAAAACCGCATCTAAATCCAAATCCTAAGGCTAAGCTCGTTTCAGGTTCAAAGCTCAACGAAGCATCTGATAGCGAGAGTTTTTCGAGAGCAATTCTTAGGTTTGAAAATTTGTCATTCTCTGTTGGAAAAATCGAAACGAAAACAAAAGGTTTGACCTCTTTGTAACCAGGTAGCGGGTGCGGACGCTGGGATTCAAACGTAATTGTGTCTCCTACTTTAACAAGTTTAATCTCTTTCAGCCCAGTAGCAATAAAGCCAACCTCCCCTGAATCTAGCGTTTTAATACTTCTTCTTTCAGGTTTAAATATGCCTATACCCTCAGGTTTAGAAACAGCTTTTGTGGCCAAGAACTTTATTTTTGTGCCGGTTTTAAAGTCGTCAGCAGTAAATTTTCCATCGACCATTTTAATAACTGCTACAACGCCCAAAAACTCATCGTAGAATGTATCAAAAACTAAAGCACGTACGGCGTCTGAGATTTTTCCTGAGGGAGGTGGTATTCTTCTTATTACGTCGGCAAGAAGCTCGTTAACGCCAGAACCAGTTTTTGCAGAAACACTCAGAATCTCATCTTCCTTAAATCCAAACGTATCTACCATATCTTTTTTTACAGCAGCAATGTCGGCGCCGGGAAGATCTATTTTATTTATTACGGGGACAATTGTTAGATTTGCCTCCAACGCCTTGTAAACATTCGAAACAGTTTGTGCCTGTATTCCTTGGCTGGCGTCTACCACAAGTATTGCACCCTCACACGCAGCGAGTGAACGAGAGACCTCATAAGAAAAATCTACGTGCCCTGGAGTATCAATAAGGTTTAACTGATAGTCAGTGTTTTCGTAATGGTAATCTAGCCTAACAGCCTTAAGTTTGATTGTAATTCCTTTTTCCTGTTCCAGCTCCATCGAGTCTAGCGTTTGCTCTTTCATCTTTCGTTTCTCCATCGTATGTGTTATTTCCAATAATCTATCTGCTAGCGTAGATTTACCGTGATCAATATGGGCGATGATACAAAAATTTCTGATGTGCTGTTGTTGCATAAGGGGATTGTATCAGACTTTATGATATTTCTTCTCTGGTACCTATAGTGGAGGTTGTAACAGTTTCAGCAGTTTTTCTAAAGTTAATTTTTCTTATGACTTTATAAAAAAGCTCAATCTCACGAACTTTAAAAATCCATGTAAAGAATAGGTAAGTCGCAGTGCCTATGAGCGAGGCAACCATAGTAAGCATCAAAAGTGGAACAACCCTGGTAGTATCAAACACGAATTTATCGAGGAGCTTTAAAGGGAGATATAAACCTATTCCCATAAATAATGCGGAGTAGGAAATTTTTGTGATAGGTAATAGCAACTCTTGCCAGTTTAGTCCACCAACCTTTGAGTTTAACAAAAAGAGAAGCATCACAAAGGTAATTATCGTAGTGAGAGAAAACGAAAATGCAATTGACCATACACCTAGTTTTAAATACTCAACAAACACCAAAGATAATAAAATATTTAAAAATAATGTAAGCGTACTTACCTTCACTGGAGTATTCGTATCCTTTAGTGCATAAAAAGCGCGTGTAATTAAATAGACGCCACTTTGTGCAAAAATGCTTAAACTAAAAAAGGCCAGAGCATAAGAAGTTTTTACAGTCGCCTCCCAAGGAAAAGTAGAAGCTCCGTACACGATTCTTACTACGGGAACTCTCAAGATTAATAAAATTACGCTCACGGGTATAACCAGATACATCATTTGATGAAACGACGTTATGAACGTGCTTTTAAATTTGGTTAATGACAGATCGTCCCCCTCTTCAGAAAGGGTTGGTAAGCTTGCATGCGCGATTGAGAAACCAAAAAGGTGCACAGGAAAAAACTGCAGTTGATTAGCAAACTTTAGGTGGACCACAGCAGAGGTAGAAATTAAGATCGCGAGACTGTTATTAATTGTTGAAATTAAGCTATTTATAAGCACACTGCCAATTCTAGAAGGCATTAGCCTAAAAATTTCTGTGGTTCCGTTTTTATGAAACGCCAGCTTAAACGGGGTGTAGTTGATTTTTACCTTACTGATCATGGGTATCTGAATAAGAAGGTGTAGTACTGCTCCTATCACAACTCCGATTGCCGGTCCGTAAATTCCAAAAGAGCCAGCGAGGTAAATTGTTCCGCCGATAAATCCTAGGTTGTAAACAATCGGAGCGAGCGCAGGAAGAAGAAAGTATTTAAACGACTGAAGGATGCTGGTTAAAAAGCTACTCGCAACTAAAAGAAGTTGCGCCGTCATCATAATTCTCATCAGACTTGCGCCGAGCAAAATTTCTTGTTCGCTAAACTTTCCCACAGAGAGAAGTCTCATTATTGTTGGTGCGAGTATAAAGGTGGCTAAAGAAAGAAAAGCAAAAAAACCAAGAGTAATGTTTACCATCGATGAGGCGGTTTCCCAAGCTTTGTCTTTATCCTTTTTGTACATAGTTGTGAAGACAGGGATAAATATTGTAGAAAGTGCCCCAACAACTAGAACGGAATATATTAGGTCTGGAATTCTGTCTGCAGTATAAAAAACCGCAAGCTCAGAAGAATCACCAAAAAAAGTTGCCAAAAGACGACCTTTTACAAAACCCAAGATAGCATTAACACCGCTAGCAACTGAAAGTACAAAGGCTGCGGCGAGTATCGTGTTTTGGGTTTTATTTAAGAACTTTGAATATCTATTTAACATCTGCGCTTCTATTCTACCTATAGCGGTAAAAAAAGAGAAATACCCAAATTAGAATTAGGTATTTCCTTATTTAATCAACATATGTTATCATACCCATCGTCTATGCCAAACACTAGGTCTGCAAAGAAAGCCGTAAGGTCTTCAGGCAGAAAAAGACAAGTTAATATGATTTTGAAGAGGGGTATCAAGACCGCAGTAAGGAGTTTACAGGATAAACTCAATACAAAAGACACTGGTGTTGATATACTTAACAAAGAACTAACTGTATTACAGAAGGTTTTAGACAAGGCTGCTAAAATCAACGTAATACACAAAAATAAAGCTAATAGATTAAAATCGAGATATGCCCAACGAATCGCTGCCCAAACTGGGGGAAAAATTGAAAAATCTGCTTCAAAGGCATCCTCAGCAAAAGGAGCAGCAAGAGGCGCCAGACGAGACCAAAAATCTAAGTCCTAACCTTCTAGCACCAGTTAGTAGCGACGATTTACTATCAAAAGCCAGACCTCAAATAGTTAAATTTACAAACTACGCCGTTTTTTCTATCGGTGGATTATTCTTTTTACTTATACTCGCAAACTTTTATTTTGATTTTTCACTAAATAAATCGAAGACACTTCGCGACCAACTCATAGATGAGATTGATACATCAAGCCATGTTACGGATGCGGCGAGGGACGTAACAAATTTAACTAATATTTATAAGCAAAATAAAACAGCGTCCCCTAAAATCGGAAAACCACTAAAGGAGATATTTGAAATTGTTACAAGCACGGTACGTCTTGAAGCACTCTCTTACCGTAGAGAGCAGAATAAATATTCTCTGACTGCAAAATCATACAGCGCAGTACAATACGCCAATTTAATCAGAAACCTGTTAGAAATCGAAGGCGTAAAAGACATTACTATTAAAAATGTTGAGTTAAAGGCAAGCGGTGTTAAGGAATACGTTGCAGTATTGGAGGTAAACCTAGAATGAACGAAAACGTTAGAAATAAAATCAATAGATATCGAAGAGAGCTCCAAGATGAGAAAGTTAACACAACTCTATACAGCTTCGTTTTCATTTTGACGATTGTTGGTTTTGGTCTTTTCGGAATCATACCGGTTTATAGGGTTGCGGTTGAGAAATACAACACGTTAAAAGAGCTAAACGAGTTGAATAAAAATCTTGCAGCAAAGCGAGACGGTATAAATGAGCTATCAATAAAGCTCAATGACGCGAAATATCACATAAGTGAGTTGAAGAAGGTTGTTACACCCACACCAGAAATCGAGAACTATATGATAAGTTTGGTAGGAGTCGCATCAAAAAACGGGTTTAAACAAAAAAGCCTCGCAATCCAAGGAAAGAAAGACAGTGTAGTTAGCCTGAGTGTGAGCTTGCAGGGACCAGTAACGCAAATGCACTCATTTTTGGGTGATGTAGAGAACCTAAGTCGTCTGTCAGTTGTCAAAGGGTTTAATTACAGTAATAGAGAAAATTCGGCAAATTTAAACATGTCAATTGATGTGTTTTACTTGCCTGAGTAAGATGGTTTAAATATGAAAAACATACTAACTTTATTGTTAATTCTTACTATACTTGGTATATTATGGATAGGGTCAAAGTATTGGAGTTTTTCCAAAGAAGATTATGTGAATCCAAAAGTAGTTGGTAAAGCCGCAATTTTTGGAGATAACATAGACTTGGACTACCTCAAGAAAGAGTTTGCGCCTGCCTATGAATTCTAACAACCAAGCACAAAAAGGATTTAAAACTTTCATTTTAACGTTGGTCATATCCCTCATAGTTTTTAGTGCAATTTACTACATTGTTAACTCTGATACTGGCAGCAGCGAAGCTCCAATTAAAGAAACATCCGTTATTGAATCAAAAACCGAATCTGCTAAATCTTCAACATTGGGTGACGCATCGCTGAGAGCTAATCCGGCGCCAGAGAAGGTTGTTAAAGAAGAGGTTGCCGGTGCAAAGACCGAAGAGGTCTCAATCGACGACGACTCAACAAGTGTGTTTGAAGAGCTGGCAACAACTAATATGAATGTAGAGGCTCAGGCAGTTCTTGCAGCGACAGACGAAGAGGATGAGAATGAAGAAATGGCACCTGTTGCCCCCGCTGTCACTACCCCCGAATCTACTGTTCCAGACACAGGAATATTTGGCCCAACTTTTGGAATATTTTTTAGTGCAATAGCGTTGGGACTGTTTGCTTACTTCGCATTTTTAGGACCAAGAAAAATGGCTCTCGAATCATTTGAAAAAGAAGTTCTTGAAGATCTTGAAGACTAGTTATTTTGTAATACCCCGTACACCATTAATCTTTTTAACTTTGTTCCCGGAGGGGAGCACGTCATAAGTGTCATTGTTGATTCATTTAAATATCTTGGTTTTATTTCGTTCAAAGGATTTACATTGTTTGGTGATAATTCTTCTTTTGATTCGACTATATATCGATATCCTTTATTATTGTAGTTCACAAAAAACTCATCTCCGGTTTCTAGCTTTCCTAATGTCGAAAAAATTGTTTTGTAGTTTTTTTGATTAAAAAACCAGGGTAGTACAGAGTGCCCGTAGACAAAAGAATTTCCAACTTCTCCAGGAAATTCCGTACCGTTGTAGTGGCCGAGTGCGTCTGCTGGGTCTAGTGTGGCGGGCGAGGTTTCAACTATCGCTTTATTAATTTTCAATTTCGGAACTGAGAGATAATAGAATTCCGGAACGTTTGCAACCGTGTCGCCTAGAACAACATTACTGTTTTGAGAATCATCACCAGACGCTATAAACGATGTGTTACCTCCATCAAAATTATTTTTGAAATCAATTCCGTCATCGCGTTTTTCCAACTCGTCAAACTTAAACGAGTAAAAGCCTGCTGCACGACCTAAAACCGTAGCGTTGTCGATGAGATCAACATTTTTATCGTTAGTTTTAAAAATAATTAGTGGGAGGATAACTTGCGTTGTAAGAACAAAAAGGCCGCTAAAAAAAAGAAGAGAAGGAATAACACGAGTTTTTGCAAAAAATCCTTTACTTACCTCGCGGTAGATCGGATCAAAACTTGTGTCTTTTATATATATCTTTTTTGTCATGAATGGTTTGCAAGCACCTTCTCGATTGAAAACGGAATTACGAGGCTTTTATCTATTTTTCCTGTTTTCAATTTTTTTTCAGTGTCGTAGAAAAAATCAAATAATTCGTAAATTTCACTTACTGTAAAATTCTCTGCTTGTCTGATTGCCTTATCTTTCATAAAACCACTTTTCTTTTGAAATTCTTCAGTTCTAAATTTTGCTTGAGCTATGTTTCTTAGTCCATATAGAACCATTGAAAAAACATAAAATTCGTCAGTTTCTTCTTTTTCTAATTTTTGAAGTTCAGCGTAAGCAGCCTTTTTGTTTTTGTAATAAAGGTTGTCGACAAAATCAAAAACATTAGACTCATTTAACTTTTCATTATGCGCAACCTTTGCTTTTAACTCTTGCGCGTATTTTATAAAGTCATTTGTACGTCCAAGTGTTGTAGCACATAAAATAATAAGAACAGACTGCTCCGGAGTTTTAAATAGTATTTTTAGATAATCTTCAAAATTAGCTACTTTTGTTGCGGGGACTTTCAAGATAATAAACGGTGGTTTTCCAAAAAGATCAAAGGAAACAAGCATTTCGTAGAGTTGTCTTGGCGTGATATTTTCAATCTCTTCTTCAACAATATGATCGGCGTCAACTTTACTTTTTTGGTTTACTATTGCCTTTCTTGATTTTGCGTAGTCGTTACCATGAACAATGTAAATCATGTTGTCATTTTACAATTCTTTATAAACTGCTACCACAGAGGTGTTTTTGCAGTAGCTAAGATCCGAGCAGATTTTAGTGATTTGCAAATAAATATCTTTGTACATAAGCGTGCAGCTGAGAAAAATCGCCTGTTTTAGGAACAAGCACGTAAGCTCCGCCATAAAGTTCGTTGTTTGATGGATTGTAAAGTAAGCCCCCCTCGTTTGCAGCGCTTCTATCGTCTAAAACTATTGAGATAATCTTATTGAAATCTATTTGCTGTGAAAGTATATAAAAACTTTGTATGTCGCTAAAGGTAATATTTGTATCAATCTCAGTCGAATAAAGTTCATAGAGTTCTTTCATTTTTATTGGGTTGACGATTGTTTGCAACGAGAGCGCCTTATTTTTTATAGCAGCAATTACCTTTTGTTGACGCTCAGATCTTGCAAAATCTGTGTCTTCCCCATTATTTCCTTTACGAGAACGCGCGTATTTTAGTGCCATTTCGCCGTTCATAGTTTGTAATCCCTCCTGAAACTCAACGCGCTCGTATCTCTCATTATCAGGTGCGTTTTCTTTACCCTCGACCGGGTAGTAATGATCAACGAAAGCACGGTCTATATGAACCTCTATACCACCCAAGATATCTATAACATTCTTAAAAAGCGCAAAATTTACAACGCCGTAATAATGAATAGGTACACCAAGAACATCTTCCACAACGTCCATAATTGCCTCGCCTCCAGAAACAGAGTCGTAATCAGCTGCCTGGTTATTAATATAGACCTCGTTAATTTTTGTTTTTGCGCCACGAGGGTCTTCCACCCACAAGTCTCTTGGGAGAGAAATCATGACTACATCGTTTTCTACTCGGCCGATCGACACAAGAAGTATGCTGTCTGTTAGGTTTCCGCCCTCAACGGTTGAAATGGTTCTTTTATCACTGCCCAGTAATAGCATGTTTGTTCTTCCATCAGTTTCTTTTAAGTTTGCGTTGGTTACGGTTGAAACAATAGAGATAGGATCAAAAAGTCCCTTTCCTTTGTCAGCCAAAACAATGCCGCCGCCAACAAGAAGCAACAGTATAACGGCGATTATTGCCCCTCTTACTAAAGGATTTTTTTTCTTAGGTGTTTCTTTTTTAATTTTTAGATCTTTATACATTATTTAAACGCCCCAACTAACTCGTTAAAATGTGCGGGGTCGATACTTGCATTACCAGGTAGAACTCCGTGCAAGTTTAATATTTTGGCGACACCGTGAATATTCTGTCTATTTACAGAGCCGCCGTAGATTATTTCTGCGTTAGGTTTCATTTCTGCAAACTTATTAAACATATCGACAATATCATCTTGTGGCTTTTCAAAATAAACACCATTTTTAGAAATGTTTTGTGGGTCTTCCCAAGCTAAAATCACGCCCGGTTTGTAGGCGTCTTCAAGTTGGTCTGGTGATGTAAAACAAACTATTGGAATTAGCCCGGCAGCCAAAGCCTCGTCTCTTTTTTTAGTTACAACATCTCTGGTTTCGTTTCTTTCGCTATGCCCCACCAACGCAAATTCACAATAATTTTTTAGTTGAAATCCTCCCACCTCGCCGGTGTGTGCACCTTTTTCTTTTAGTGATATATCTTGAGCTGAAACTGAAATAGGAAGATTGTATTTTTCAATATAGTTTTTAATTAACTCAAGGTGTACGAACGAGCCACATATTATTACCTTAATATTTTCGTTGGGTTTGTAGATTTTACTAAAGTCAGAAAACCAACTGGCAATCGAATTAGAGTCCATATTCATTTTCCAGTTTGCAACAATGTATTTCATATTATTTTAGTTCTTTAAGTAAATTTTGGATAAGGGTAGGTACTGCTTCAATATCCTCGTGAGTATAATCATAACCTAAAGAGTTAAGGCATGAAAAGATGGTTCCTACATCGGTAAATATAGTTTCTGCGTAACCGCACGCAACGAGTGAGTGTAGTAGCACATTTCCGCCGATTTCACCCAATTTTGATTTTTCACACCCCATTGGGCATCCCGAACAAGAAGGAAAAAAAGCCTTTTCTACCGAAAGACGTTTTGTTTTATCGAGCAGTATTTTGAAGATTTCTGTATATTTTTCCATAAATACTGGTGTAAAGGTGCTTGTTCCTGTAATGACAATATCGCGTACTTTTTTTTGAACAAGCTTTTTTGCTATTAAACTCCCCGGTTCACCAAAGTAATAATCGATTATTAAAGATTTATCTATAGCCTGCACCGTTGACCTTTTTCCTGGAAGTCCTAAAGTGCCCAACTCCACACAGTTTTCATAAAAAGTTACTTCACCATTTAAAATGTCTAAAGAAACTTCTTTTTTAGCTTTTCCGATGAGCACAAGAGCATCTATATCTGAAAATTTTAATCTTGTTGCGAGGTGCCCACCGACATAAATATCTTCGATAGTTCCGTCTTCTTCCATAACAACCGCAGTTTTTGAAGCGTAGGGAAAAAACCCTGTAAGAGGGCCAACTGCAAAAACTAAGGGGTCCACATCGCCGTATTGTTCAAGAATTTTTAAACCTAAACCTAAGCCGCCTAAGTATTTTTTATAGTCAGGAAAAGTTTTAGTTTCTGATGTCTGCTTTTCTAAATCAACAAACACTACCTTTTTGCTATATAAGTCCACCTTGGTCCTCCTCTATAATTTCAAATACAAAAGTTGGACAAGAGTCTCTAATCTTTTCTAAATTTAGTTTATTTATTCTTGGATCAAGATCGATGGAAAATTTTAAAAAGTTACTGTTGTCGCTTTTATTTTTAAATATTCTAATTAAGGCACCCTCTAAGCCTACTTTTTCAAACTGCCTTTGAACCTCCATAATACAGAGTTCGCAGCCTATGCATTTTTGTGGAAATGATACCTTTAGCGATTTAGACATTTATGCTGGTATTTTATCACGCCGACACACGTTGGTGTTTACGCAGATATGGTTTTTGCGAGCTCTACCAGACTATGACTATAGCCCCATTCATTATCATACCAAGCTAATATTCTTACCATATCGCCGTCTACAACAGATGTTAGAGATAAATCTACTATAGATGAGTAGTTTGTTCCTATAATGTCGGTTGAAACGAGCTCGTCAAAGGTTATATCTAATGTTGTGCTATATTTAGGATCTTTTTTTGCATCAACAAAAAGCTGATTTATTTCTTCAACAGTGGTAGGACGTGCTACTAACATAGTTATGATAGAAAGTGAACCGACTGAAACGGGTACTCTTACTGAAACCCCATCGAATTTGCCTTTAAGATCTGGTATTGCTTGTGTGGTAGCGATAGCTGCGCCCGTTGTCGTTGGAACAAGATTATATGAAGCTGCGCGACCTTCGCGTAAATCTTTGTGTGGGCTGTCTGTTAATTTCTGTGAAGCGGTCATTGCGTGAACTGTTGTAAGACTCGCTTTTTTAATTCCGATATTATTGTGAATAATTGAAATTGGGGCCGAAATACTGTGTGTAGTGCACGAAGCATTGGAAATTATGTTTTGTCCTAGATATTGGTCGGTGTTTATTCCTCGTAAAAAAGTCTGTATATCGCCATCGCCTTTTGCCGGCGCAGACAAAATAACCTTCTTCGCCCCCGCATCTAGATGAACTTTTGCCATACTGTCTTTGACGTACACTCCGGTGCATTCCAAAACTACGTCAACATTTAAATCTTTCCAAGGTAATTTTGTTGCGTCTTTTTCGCTAAAAAAGGCTATTTCCTTACCATTAACGAGCATTTTTCCGTTTTCCATTTTTACTTCTTTGCTGTAACGGCCGTAAATTGAATCGTATTTTAATAAATGGGCTAAAGTTTCTAAATCAGTGAGGTCGTTGATTGCGACAACCTCCACACCTTCTGTTTCTTGAATAATTTTGAATGAGGCTCGGCCAATCCTACCGAAACCGTTTATTGCTATGCGGACAGACATATTTATATTTTATCTTAATTACTTAAGATTTGAATCTAACCAACTTGTTAATACTTCTTTTGGCATCGCACCAAGTTTTCTATCTACTTCTTGTTCATTTTTTAGAATTACAAAGGTTGGGATGCTTCTAACGCCAAACTGCATCGCCATGGCGTTTTCTTCCTCAACGTTGACTGATTTAAACTCAACCCTGCCTTCATATTCTTTTTTAAGTTCATTGAAGATTGGCTCCATAATTTTACATGGGCCACACCAATCGGCATAAAAATCTAATAATGTAATCATAATATGGTCTTTCGACAACTTGCTACGAAGAGTATTTTAGCATACGATTCAAAATTCACTAACTAACTTATTTATTTAGAGAAGATGCTTAAGAAGTAGTTGACGATGGACATCACCAAACCAAATAATATTGCTGAGATAACACCATCAATCGAAAAACCAGCAACAAGTTGTGCTGTAAGTAAAAGAAGACCTACGTTTATAACAAACGTAAATAGGCCTAATGTAAGAATATTGATTGGTAAGGTAAGCAAAACAAGAATTGGTTTTAAAAACGCGTTTAGTACACCAAGCACGACCGCAACTATAAAAGCCGTAATGAAGTCAGGGACATGAACTCCGGGAACAAGGTTTGCAGCAATAAAAACCGAAAGTGTATTTATTAACAATCTAACAATTAGTTTCATCCTATCTGTATCATATGGCTCAATATCTAGGGTGTCAACTTTGCTATACTTAATGTATGGAACAAGAACAACCTCAGCAACCACAGGTCAAAGAGCCAGTAGCAGCGCCGGATTCAGCGCAGGCTGTAAGGCGAAGAACAATAAACATTGTGTTTCTAGGACTTTGCACAGTAGTTGCACTCGGTGTTTACGTTAGTTATTTACTAAGCAACCAATTCAATCTTCTTACACAGCCCGTAATAGAACAAAAACTTAATGAGGGCTATGTTACTGAGGAGGAGAGGGATGTTTGGAATACATACTCAGACGCTGAGTACTCTTTTACAATTAAATACCCGCAAGCTTGGGAATACCGAGTTGAGGATAATCAAGAAAATAAACTGAGAACAATATTCTTTTTCAATAAAGAAGAAGAGGGTGCTCCACAAAGAGGCGTGATTGTTAATGTGGTAGCACAGGAGGAAATGGTCAAGAAACTGCGAGAGGGTGCAGCAATGACACTAGTTGGTGCGATTGAAGATGTAAAGTCGCTAAATTTGTTTGGTGATTCTGCAGCTTTACAAAAAGAGGCATTTCTCTCTGAAACTAACATTTATAATTTCTCTGGCGAATACGCATTTAATTTTAGATTAGATTTAGCACCAGAAGAATCTTTAACCCAAGAACTAAAAACTGTTTACGACGAGGTTTTTAACGAAATGGTTAACAGCTTTGCTTACACCGAAAACGTTGCCAAAAAAGAATGTAGAAAGACTGGTTGTAGTGGCCAGATTTGTTCAGACGAAGAAGTTACAACAACCTGTGAGTACTCTGATGTTTTCGCGTGTTATGAGGGCGCAGTTTGTGAAAAACAACCTTCTGGTGAATGCGGATGGACTCTAACCGATGATCTTAAAGCCTGTTTAAAGTCGGCCGCAGGCGTTATTGGTAAGTAA
The DNA here is from genome assembly GCA_963765125.1 of uncultured candidate division WWE3 bacterium. Classification (GTDB taxonomy): domain Bacteria; phylum Patescibacteriota; class WWE3; order UBA101185; family UBA10185; genus CAVXUZ01. The sequence continues at coordinate 153,932 of CAVXUZ010000004.1, read as the reverse complement.
CAACGTGTAATAAACATCGTGCTACAATTTCACTGTGACCGATAAAAACCCAAACATACTCCATAATTTAAACCCCCAACAAATAGAGGCGGTTAAACATTTTGCTGGTCCAGCGCTTGTTGTAGCGGGTCCGGGGAGTGGAAAAACCAGAGTTTTAACACATAGAATTGCTTATCTAATTAACGAGCATGGTGTAGAACAAACAAAAATATTGTGTGTTACGTTTACAAATAAAGCTGCGGGCGAGATTCAAGAGAGAATAGCCAGACTGTTAGGCAAAACAAACAAGCTCTCGTGGAGTGGTACATTTCACTCGATATGTTCAAGAATATTAAGAAAAGACGGTTTTCATTTAGGAATTCCGTTTTCTTATGTAATCTACGATCGAGATGATTCAATCTCTTTAGTAAAAAAAGTAATTAAAGATTTTGGAATGGACAGCAAACAAGTAAAAGCGGCAGCAATTTTAGGAATGATTTCAAGTGCAAAGTCGGAGTTGGTTAACCCAGAAACATACGAGAAGTTTGCACAGGGATATTTTCAAAGAAGCGCCGCCAAAATTTATTACGAATACGACAAAAGATTGAGAGAAAGTAATGCGCTTGATTTTGACGACCTTTTATTTTCAGTAGTTAAACTATTTAAAAAAGAACCAGGTGTTCTAGAAAAGTATCAAACGATGTTTGAATATATTCTTGTTGATGAATATCAAGATACTAACCACGCTCAGTATATTCTGACAAAACTACTAGCGGAAAAAAATAAAAATCTTTATGTTGTTGGTGATATGAGTCAGGCAATATACAGCTTTAGAGGTGCGGACTACAGAAACATTTTAAATTTCGAAAAAGATTATCCAGAAGCAGCAATTTACAATTTAGAGAAAAACTATCGTTCGACACAAAATATTTTAGACGCTGCAAAAAATGTAATTAAAAATAATACTTCACATATAAATTTAGATTTATGGACCGAGAACGGAGAAGGAGAAAAAATTATAAGTTATCTTGGTGCAACAGACTTGGACGAGAGTTTGTTTGTCGCCGAAAACATTGTAAAAATGCACAACGAGAAGAACACTTATAGCGATATAGCGGTCTTATATAGAACAAACGCACAGTCACGAAATCTTGAGGAGCACTTAATAAAAAACAACATTCCTTATAAAATCGTAGGCGGTTTAAGATTTTATTCGCGAAAAGAAGTAAAAGATATAATTGCCTATCTTCGTGTGGTGCATAATCCAAAAGACGCGTCTTCATGGGAAAGAATTATAAATGTACCGCCGAGAAAAATTGGCCAAAAAAGTATTGAAATCATTTCTCGTAATGGGTGGGATATAGAAGAGATCAAGGAAAAAACAAAATTACAAATTGATAGATGGTTTGGTGATCGGGAGGTTTTATCAACTCTCGAACTAATGGATGTAATTTTAGACGATACAAAATATTTACAGTGGTTAGACGATGGCACAGACGAAGGCAAGTCTAGAGTAGAAAACATAAAAGAGTTGAGAACCGTTGCTCAGCAGTTTGTAAATCTAGAAGAATTTTTAGAAAACGTTGCATTAATAGAAAGTTCAAATAGAGCAAACCCAGATCAGTATGATTCAGTTACGCTTATGACTGTTCACGCATCGAAAGGTTTGGAGTTTCCGATTGTATTTATCGTAGGAATGGAAGAAGGACTTTTTCCGCACATGAACTCAATAATGGAAAAAGAACAAATTGAAGAAGAAAGACGCCTTTGTTACGTTGCAATCACCAGAGCAAAAACACAAGTATATTTAACAAGAACACAGAGTAGACTATATTTTGGTTCGCGTCAGAGCAACCTTCCGAGCAGGTTTTTGTTAGAGATACCGGAGAGCCTTATCAGTCGAGTAGGTCAAAAAGAACCAGAGTACGAAAAAAGGTCAGGCAGTAATATCGATGATTATTTTGATGATTTAGAAATGCACAGGCAAAATTTTAATTGGGAATAGTATGTATAGACTATTAATTTTAGTACAAATAATTTATGCAGTTTTCTTTTTTAACAAAGGGTTATTAAATGAAAAAGATAAAAGTGTGCTTGGTGATCAAACGTCACTACTAAATGAGCTTCGCAACGAAGAGAGCCTTACAATTTCGTTAGGAGAAAATTTAGATCAAGAGTACAGGTTTATAGGTACACCATCACCAACCCAGATAAGTACACAAACAGCATTCGCGCAAAAAGAAGTTGTTGATAGTATACCTATTGAATATGAGACAGAGCGAATTGACGATGAGGATTTAGAATACGGAAAAGAGGAAGTTCAACAAGCCGGTAAAAACGGAGAGAAGATTACAACATACCTTGTAACCCATTGGCTAGACGAAGAGATAGACAGAGTGCTACTAAAAACAGAAGTTAAAGAACCAAAGACAGAAATAGTATCAGTTGGAAAGAAAATTAGTTGGCATGAATTTGACACACCAGACATAGGAGAAATAAAGTATTGGGCAAAAGTGAGAGTATTTGCTACTAAATACGATTCGACGTGTTTAGGCTGTAACAACACGACTGCGCTAGGTGCACCAGTGCAGGAAGGCGTATGCGCTACAGACCCAAAGACCATTCCGTTGTACACTCACTTTTATGTACCCGGGTACGGAAAATGTCAGGCGTTAGATGTTGGCGGTTTAATAAAAGGTAACCGAATTGATTTAGCTTTTAGAGACGCAAAGACAGCCGCCTGGGGTGCAGAGTACGTAGATATTTATCTGATGGATAATGCTCCGACAGATTAGAATAGTATTATGGTTTACGCAAAAAAAAGTTTAGGTCAAAATTATTTAACTAACACCAAAATTATCAACACGATGATTGAATCATTAGAGATTATACAGGGGGATCTAATTGTTGAAATTGGTCCTGGTCGCGGTGCGCTGACAATTCCACTGGTAGATAAAGCTACCTCTAGAGGCGCGAGTGTAATTGCAGTAGAAATCGATCCTACACTTTTTAAAAGTTTGCGAGATAGATTTAATCAAAAAACTAATACAACAATATTTAACTCCAACATTCTTAGATGGTTGCCAGAGTTTAACCCGAAAGAGAATTTTAAAATACTTGGCGCGATACCGTACTATATTACATCACCAATAATTCATGAAATTGTTAGAAAAGAGGACAAGATAAAAAAAGCAGTTTTAATTGTGCAGAAAGAGGTAGCTCAAAAAATTTCTGCAAAGGCACCAGAGGCTTCTTACCTTTCAACTTTTATAAATACATTCTACGAAACAGAAATATTGCAAGTAGTTGATAGAGGTAATTTCAATCCGTCGCCAAACGTAGATAGCGCTGTTTTAATAATGCGTTTAATTGAAAATCCAAAGGTCTCATATTTAAGGATTAGAGAGTACGAAGGGTTTTTACATCATGCGTTTTCACAACCAAGAAAGATGTTAAACAAAGCTTACAAACAAGAAGTGTTAGAAGAAAACAACATTGACCCCACAATGAGGCCGCAGCACATAGAGATAGAACAGTGGTGTAACTTTTTTAATTCTCGATAATTTCTATACTCTCGATTACGACAGGTTCCAGAGGTTTACTCATACCATCTACTTTTACTTTTTGAATTTCTTCTGCGACTTCGATACCTTTTGTGACTTCACCAAAGTTTGTGTGTACATTATCTAACCATGGGGTTGAATCTTTTGTAACAATAAAAAATTGGCTTCCATTTGTATTTGGGCCAGAATTTGCCATAGCAAGAGAACCCTTTACGAGCTTTTTGTTGTTAAACTCGTCACGAAAGCTATATCCGGGGTTACCGGTTCCATTGCCGTTTGGGTCTCCGCCTTGAATCATAAAATCATCCATTACCCTGTGGAATATTAATCCGTTGTAAAACCCGCTTTTTGAAAGAACTACAAAATTATTTACGGTAATTGGACTTAGTTTTTCATAAAGATCGATTTCCATAGTACCCATAGAGGTTTTCATTACTGCTTTGTAGTCTACGTCCTCTTTGAGTTGCATTTCAGGAGATGTTTTTTTAGGTTGGTTATTCATAGTTGTTTCTTCTTTCTGCTTTTGTTGTTTCAATTTATCATTCTCGCTCCTTTTTTCAAAGCCGTCTTCATTTCCTTCAAGTCCTAAAGACTGGTCTAATTCCAGTTCTTCTGTAGTTTTTATGCTAGAACCTTCAACCGAGGGCGTGGGTTCGCTATTTTTTGTACCCCGACTCATTAAAAAGAATAGTCCGGAGAGAAGTAGCATTAATGCAACAGTGCTTATAATAATTTCTTTTGTGTTCATATTTAAGTAAGAAACTACCACATTTTCGCATATTTAGTAAAGAAGCATTGTTTATCTTGTCGCTCCGCTTAAAAAAGCTTATACTACACGCATGCAGCGACATATCGTTCAAACAGGTGTTTGGGCAGAAGTTAAAAATAAATATGGTACAAAGGCAGTTGAAGCAGGTGGGGTTATTTACACTCTTCATAAAATTCCTTTACTTAAAAAATACTTTGCTTATTGTCCGAGAGTAAATCCTGAGAATATAAATTTCGAAGAGCTTATAAAATCCCTCAAAAAAAATAACTGCGTTGGTTTAACATTTGACGTGCCTAATATTATAAAAGGATCGAAGGAAGAACAAAAAGCATTAGAAATATTTAAAAGCAAATGTACAAAAGCAGTACGATCAGAATTTGCAAAAGCAAATGTATTGATTGATCTAACAAAGACCGAAAGAGAATTATTTGAAGGAATGCACTCAAAGCACAGATACAATACTAGATACGCATTAAAAAACGGAGTCGTCGTTGAGTTAGCTGAGAATGATCAAGACTTTGAAGATTTTTTTATCGTTTTTAAACAAACAGCAATTAGACAAAAATATTTTGTAAGAGGAAGAGAATACTACAAAACTATTTGGGATGTAATGCATCCAGAAGGTCTTTGTGAAATATTAATCGCAAAAAAAGACGAAGAGGTATTAGCAGCCTGGATGGTTTTTGTTCACGATGGAATTTTGTATTATCCATACGGAGGTTCAACAAAAGACCAAAAGAACCTTTTTGCAAGTAACGCGTTAGGTTGGGAAGTAATTAGGTATGGAAAAACACGCGAGTGCAGGCTTTTCGATATGTGGGGTGCCGCAGAAGATCCCGAAGACACAAAAGATGAATATTATGGATTCACCAATTTTAAGTTGAAATTCGGCGGAACTCATATTAAATATATTGATTCTTTTGATCTTGTTATAAATCCAGTTGTGCACTTTTTATTTACAAGAATAAATAATTTAAGATGGAAACTACTGGAATCAGGCATAATTAAGTGAAACTTGAGAGCTATAGACAATCAGAGACGTGGTTCGAATACTTAAAAATTCTTGGATGGAAATATGAGGAAACAAAATCCGGAATTAAGATTGCGTTACTAAAATCACCGCTGGGTGTTGTTACAAAAATTCAAAGGCCAAAAAAATTCACAGAAAATGATTTGCAAGAAATTGAAAATATTTGTAAAAAATATAAAGCGCTCTTCATAAAAATTGAACCAATCGATGCCGAAAATGAAACTATATTAAAACAACACGGTTTTGTTCAAAGTCAGCACCCACTGTGTCCCCCTTCAACGTCAATCATCAACCTAAAAGAAACTGAAAAAGAGTTATGGAATAAAATATCACACAGCGGAAAATACTCAATAAATCGATCGACTCGCGAGGGCAGCGTAGTAAAATTTTTGAAAAAACCATCAGAAAAGCAAACGTCTGATTTCTATAAACTTGTTGTAGAGACAAGCAAAAGAGGCAGGTTTTACATCGATCCTTTAAAAGAAGTTCTCTACAAGGCTAAGATCTACGGGGATGATTTTCATGTTGGTTATGTTGAAAACGGTGCTGGAGAACTTATGAGTGTAAAGTTTTTCTTGGCTTATAAAAAAAGTATTACATTTATAACTGGAGGAACAGCTGCGAAAGCAAGAAAAGGTAAATGGGGATACGCGCTTTTATGGGAATCAATTTTATATTTTAAAAAACTTGGTTTTGAATACATGGATCTAGAGGGAGTCGATGATAGTAGATTTCCAACATTTACTAGAAATTGGGGAGGGTTTAGTCACTTTAAAGAAAAATTTGGCGGAGAGATCGTAAGATTTCCTCCACCGTATATAAAGTTTTTAAATCCTGCTTTTATCTTTTTATCAAAAATAATGCCGGTCCCGCTTTAACTAACCTTTATAGGCGTAAGGACAAAATTCTCTAAAATCACACCAGTTGCAGTGCATACCAGATCTTGCTTCAAAATTTCCTTTTTTGATTTTTTCTATAATTCCTACAACCTCTTCCTTTTTTTCTTTTAGCTGCTCGTCTGTTCTAAACGTTGAAATTCTCTCACCGCTCTCTAGAAAATAGTACGTAAGTTTTTCAGGCACCATACCGAGAGCTTCTTTTGCCGCGATTGCGTAAAACGCGACCTGGTCATCTTCGTCTACCTCTTTTTGTGTTTTTGTAGTACCTGTTTTATAGTCGATAATTTCTACGCCGCCTTCTAATTTGTCGATACGGTCTATTCTTCCAAAAAACTTTATTCCCCCAACCTTTAAGTTAAATGATTTTTCTAAAGCCTCAGGTTGTTTTTTATCGTTTTTATGTCTTTCGTAATACTCTTTGAGTAATTCTTTTCCGTCCTCAAATCTATGTTGTCGGTGTTTCTCATCTAGGTATCCGAGAGGGTGCCAATTTTTTTCGTACATATTTAGCATCTCATCGTATGAAACATCACCAAATAATTTTTTCTGGTGAAAGTCTCTGAGTGTGTCATGAATTGTTGTACCAAAACTTAAAGCGTGCCCCGGTGCAGTCGGAACATTTAAAACGTAACTGTACTTATACTTTAATGCGCATGTTTTGTAAGTTTCAATTTGAGAGTAACTTAAAAAGCTCGGTGTAAAATCGGTTTTAATTGATTGAGGATTTCTAAACGCAGAATCAACCCCAAATAAGCCTCTTTGTTCAGTTTTCTTGAGCGCAGCTTTAACCTCTGTTTCTTGAATTTTTAAACCTGTTTCTGTTAAATAGCCGCTTGGCTTTTTTTCTGTTTTTCCGCCATAGTTTTTTGCCAGTGTAAGATACAGATACTTTTCAGCGCGCGTCATGCCGACGTAAAACAGTCGTCTTTCTTCTTGAACGTGTTCGTCTCCAGTTGGTAGAGCCTCTTTAATGAGTTCTTCGGGCATCTCCAAAGCATCACCTCTGTTGTTTGTGGGAAATCTACCAGAAACGAGATTTATCATAAAAACAACTGGAAATTCTAAACCCTTTGCAGAATGGACAGTAAGTAAGTTGATAGTGTCTATATCCTCAATTTCGGCTTGGGCTGGATTATCACCCGCATCGATTACTAACTCGAGATAGTCTAAAAACTCAAGTACGGTTGGAATATTTTTTGTATCAGATCTAAACTCAATTTCAAATCTTTTAACAATATTTAAAAAGAGATCCAAATTCTTTATAGCTAGATTATTCTCGATAGACTCGTGCTCTAAATACGTGTTGAGATAGCCCGACTCGTGAACTAGGCTGTATATAAATTCAACGGGCGATTTTTTAGTGATTTCGTTTTGATACGTTGAAATTAAATCCTTCAAATTCTCAACCTCTACTATTTTTGTTGTTTCTAATACTTCCCACAAATCTACTTTTCTGTGTTTAGCCTGCGAGAGCATTTGCGCAATGTATTTTTGATCAATATTAAAAACCTCTATATTAAGTACTCGATATAGACTCGATGAGTCTTTAGGGTTAACAATTATTTTTAGTAAACCAACAACGTTTCTTATCTCATCTTGATCGTAAAGGCCTCTATTACCGACAAGCTGATAGGGTAATCCGTGTTTTCGTAAAGCCATAACAAACGCATCAAGATGGTTATTAGCACGGGCTAAAATAGCGATGTCCTTGTATGTATAAGTCGGCTCTTTTGCTAGTACCTCGTAAATTTTAGAAATAACTAATTCAACCTCATCATCAATTGTTGCGACCTGCAGTATTTCAGGCTTAATTTTTTCTTCCTCTTTTGTTTTTTGTGAAATTAATTTTTTAGAAAGACCGAGTTTTGACTCAAGGCTGTCTGGATTGTTGTTTTGTATTAATTTATATGCCGCATCTAGAATTTTTTGTGTTGATCTGTAATTATTTATGAGGGTAATCATTTGTGCTGATGGATAATCCTTCATAAACTCAAGAATGTTAGAAACTGCTGCACCCCTAAATTTATAAATTGATTGTGAATCGTCACCCACCGCGAGCAAACTTCTTTCTCCTAACTCCTGAGGGCAAATCATTTTTACCATTTGATACTGCGCATAGTTTGTATCTTGAAATTCATCCACGAGTACGTGTTTAAATTGAGTTTGATATTTCTTTAAAATGTTTGGACGTTCAGAAAATAATTTTATGGTCCAAGTAATTAAATCCCCAAAGTCCATTTTTGAATTCTCAATTTTTATTTCTTGGTATCTTTTGTAAATATACCCAAGCTCTCTCCACCTATCTTTTTCTTCCGCGCCACCCTCAAAGTTATCAACAAAATTTTCAAAATCACCAACAGAAATATTCTCATCTTGAAGACGTGAGACCAGTTTTAAAATAGCCGAAATAAATTTAGTTGGATTTCCAAGGGGTCTGAAGTATTTGATGTCTAGATCAAACAGATGTTTTCTAAGTAAGAGCCACTGCTCCGGACCTGCTAAAACCTTATAAGATGGGTCTAAGCCTATCTCTAGGCCCTCTTTTTTTAGGATTCTATCTGAAAATGCATGAAATGTGTTAACGAAGGGCTCTTCGTAGCCTATAGGCATTACGTCGTCAATCCTGTCCGACATCTCATTTGCCGCCTTATCGGTAAAGGTTAGCGCTAGAATTTCCTGCGGGTTGGCTTTTTTATTGTCAATAAGCCATTTTATACGCTCTGTAATTACGCGAGTTTTGCCAGTTCCTGCTCCGGCTACCACCAGAAGCGGGCCGTTTTTATGTTCTATTGCTTTTTTCTGCTCTTCGTTAATTTGCATAAAAATGAGTTCAGGTATAATATTACCACAACCTATAGAACAAAAAAGAGGAGAAAAAATGAGTACTTTCAAGAAAAACGCAAGAAAACTGCTAGGAATGGCAGTAAGAATAGCGCTTATTGTAGCGCTCATATCCATTGTGTTTATGAGCCTGACTGCGCGATAGAAAAACCAAAAACCTTCATATATTAGGAGAAAAAATGGGAGAGAGACAAGTAAAATCAAGAGGATTAACAGAGCTTGTGCTCATCCTCGTATTAATAGTGGAGCTAGTTTGTGTGGTGCTTTTTGTGCTATCTCCACTTACAAATCCATAAAGGAGAGGCCGTGATAGAAAAAATATTTATTGTGTTGTTTTGGGTTGCAATTTTTGCAGCTACCGTCGCTGGCTTAGTTTGGGTCTACAAAAACATACCGCTTGTGCTGGTGGCTATTTTTGGTATTGCCGTGATTGTTGCCTTTTTCGAGACTGTATACAAAAGGCCAATAGTAAACAGGTAATAATACGTAGAAGCTCCATTTAAAACAAAAATGGAGCTTTTTATTTTTCTAAACTTATAGTAGGCTTATTTACTGTTCTAAATCTTGAATAGACTCTTCGACTGTTTCGTCCGCAAGTTTGGGGTGATCTTCTTCATGCGGTGCTCCTAACGCTTGTGCGCTTTCTATCTTTCCAAATAGTTTTGTAAATTTCAGTTTTACACCGTCCATCGCCTTATACGTTCTTAATACATGCCCACCTAAAAGATCTAGGTCTTCATTAAATTTTCCCGCTTCATTTTTTATTCCTGACAAAGCTTTCAAAATTTCTCCCGCGTGTTTTTGTAGTTCGCTTTGTTGGTAAGCAACTAAAATTGCTCTCATTTGGTAGGTAAGTGTGTTTGGTGATGTGATAAATACTTTTTTATTTCGCGAGTAGTCCTCAATTTCAGCAGAGTTTACTATCAGCTCGTAATAAATATTTTCTGAAGGAACATACATAACGGCAAAGTCCGTAGTACCCTCTTCTTGCAAAATATATTTTGATGAAATTTCATCAATTCTTTTTTTAACATCGCGCATAAATAACTTTTTGTACTGATCGCGTTCCTCTTGCGAATCTCGTGTCACCATCTCTTTAAAATTTTCCATTGGAAATTTTGAATCAATCGCAATCAAACCTTTATCTGTTTTAACTACTGCGTCGCATATACTTCCATCTTTGAACTTATATTGTGTTTTGAATAACTCTTTTGGTAGCGAATTTTCTAGAATTTCATATAAAAACTGTTCGCCTAAACCCCCACGTAATTTTGGAGATTTTAAAATGTTACTAAGGTCCTTCATATCTTTTCCAAACTCTGTAATTCCACCAAGTTCTCTGTGTACCTCTTGAATAACTTTTGACGAGTACTCTAATCTTTCCCAAATAAGTTTTGTTTGGTCTGCGACAGCTTTTCTTTGTGCCTCGAGTTGCTCCTGCAGTGTTTTATTTTGATCGGTGAGCTTGCTATCTAAGACCGTTGAATTTTTTTCAACCGAGCCCTTCATGTCCTTTAACCACTCCATCAATACTTTGTCTTCCTCATCATTTTGGATATCCACTTTGAGCTTATTCATTTGTTTAGAAAAGGCATAAATGATGATTCCGGCTGCGCCGGCAACAAGTAGTGCAATAAGAACTAAGGTTTGGAATGTTAGCATGATGAGATTTTAGCAGATATTTATAGTTTGAGGTAAAAAATTGCCGGTGAAGTACTGTTATCCATCTGTACCTCACCGGTAAAACAATTATGGTTAGCTATTGGTTACTCACGGTCGGATGATGCAGTGTAAAAACCTCTATTTCTCATCGTCTGCACACCCAGTCGGTAAACAACACGGCCTTCCATCTTACAGTTGCACGGTGTTGATCAGGCACGGGCAACTTGTACAACTCCTACGCAACATTCGCTCCACTGAGCATTAACCTGAAGACACACCATTTAACTTTACTGATTGTTTCATAGGCCCTCCATTAGGCTTTAAAACAGTAAAAAAACTGGTACGGTGGTTAACCTGCGCCGATTACAACAATATTATAACGACTACTGTGTGTGGTCAATAGTACTGTCGGCATAACAAAATAACTGGAATAGTTCACGTTTACACAAGTTAGGTATTAAAAAAGCAGGCGAAGTATTTTTTATATATACCTCACCTGCGTAGTTTTGGCTGGTAACTTACCAACGAACATAATACAGGATGTTCATCCGATGGTTACCGGGCCGTGATCTTCGACTGTCACTTCACATTTAGAAAACAAAGCATAACTAAATCGTTTCATAGGCTCATCTCCTTAAGTTTTAAAGTTCGCCTTTTATACGATTACTTCCCTTAAAACCCTGTCAACTAGACTCTGATCGTCCATTAAGCTCGAGCTTGTCTTATCCGACGTCAGAACCAGTAATTGGGCTGGCTAATTTGCCCATGGTGCCCACAAACTTTTTAAATCTTTTCATAGGCTCATCTCCTTAAGTTTACGAAAAACACCGTTTCACCAGTCAGCAACTCAATCCCGATCAAAGCTTTTTGGTCAAAACCTCAAAGTGTCCCATAGGCCCTCCGCTAGGCTTTAAAACAGTGAAAATCGAGTACGGTGTCAAAATCTCCGGTTGCTCCAATAGTATAACGACTACCATACGCGGTCAATAGTGCTACCAACGTTTGGGTCTTTTAAGTGCTAAAATCAACATATGCCCAAGTTTTTGTATACGACAGTTATTGTTAGCTTATTATTGTGGTTAAGTGCTTACAAATATATTTTCTACTCAAAACCCTCAACCTTTTTAAGCATTTTTATATTTTTGTTGTTAATTTTTTTTGCTGTTCTAGCTACAGCATCTATTCCTTTGTATTTTTATTTTCATTACAAAGCACCGACGTTTAGTAATCTTCGCCAAGTCTACAGAAAAAGTTTGCGCTGGTCGGCATATTTATCTTTTGGTTTAGTTTTTTTGATGATGTTACGAACTTTCAAATTAGACCACATTGCAAATATTGCATTGTTTCTGATTTTCTATATTCTTTTATATTTTCAATTGAGGCTCAGGCGCTAGTATTTGGTGTGGTAATGGTGTATTTTTGTTTCCCTAGCAATTTTTTAGTAGACTTAATGAGATGAAAAACAAAGTATTTATTACAACCGCAATAGATTACGCAAACGACGTAGTACACGTTGGCCACGCCTATGAGAAAGTACTCGCCGACGCAGTCGCTAGATATGAGAGGTTAAAGAAAGATGATGCCCATGTTTACCTGACCATTGGTACTGATGAACACGGCACTACAAATGAAAAAGCAGCACAGAGGCGCGGGCTTACACCGTTGGAGCACGTTACAGAAATTTCAAAAGCTGACCAAGAGCAGATAGACACATTAAACATCTCTTACCAAAGATTTATTAGAACGACAGACGAAGATCACGTAAAGTTTTCTTCTGAGTTTTTTAAAAAGTCTTTTGAGGCCGGGGACATTTATAAAGCTTCCTACAAAGGTTACTATTGCGAAGGATGTGAATCAACCAAAACACTTTCTGAATTAGACGAAAACAAACAATGCCCAAACCATAAAAATAGACAAATTCAGGAACTCGACGAAGAAAATTATTTTTTCAAACTTTCAAAGTATTCTGATTTTCTTAAAGAATTAATTGAAACCGATAAACTTTTAGTGAGACCGCTTAGTAAAAGAACAGAGATGCTCGCTTTTATAGAGCAGGGTCTTAAAGACGTTACGGTGACACGTCCAAAATATAAAGTGTCTTGGGGAATTACTGCACCAAATGATTCTGAGCAAGTGATTTATGTCTGGTTTGACGCTCTTATAAATTATCTTACCGAAGGCTTAGCTAAAGGGTTTTGGGATGACAAAACTGAAATTACACATTTTGTTGGTAAAGACATTTCTCGATGGCACGCGCTTCTCTGGCCAGCGATGCTAAAGAGCGCAGGCTATCGTTTACCAGATAAAATTTATATTCACGGTTTTATAAATCTTGGTGGACAAAAAATTAGTAAATCATTAGGCAATGTTATAAGACCTAAAGAACTTGTTGAGACTTATGGTGTAGATGCTGTTAGATACTATTTATTAAGAAACGGCCCAATTGTAGAAGATGCCGATCTATCGATTCAGCAACTCGAAGAAGTTTATAACGGAGAACTTGCAAGCGGGTTAGGTAACACGGTTGCAAGACTCGCAAAACTTGCTGAGCGCTCAAAGTTAGATTTTAAATTTGCTAACCTGTTTGAAATAGATGACGAACTTTTTAAACCCATTGAGGACTTTAGGGTTGATAAAGTACTAAGTAATATTTTTAAAACACTCGCAGATTTAGATAAAAACATTAACGAAAAAGAACCATGGAAAATTGAAGACAGAGAAGAATTACGCGCAGTACTAACTGAGCAAATTAATTCACTAAAAAATATTGCTTTCCAACTCCAACCTTTTATTCCAAATGCAGCTGAAACAATACTAAAAGTCTTCGAATCAGGAAAAGTAAAATCCCCAGAAAGTATGTTTCCTAGGCTGTAATAGCAACCAAACCTGCTAGAATTATAAAAAGCATATGTTAATCGATTCGCATTGTCATATTCCCGATAATAGATACGAAAAAGATTTAGATTTAGTAGTTAAAGAAGCCGTAGAAGAAGGTGTTACACATTTGGTTGCGATAAGTACTTCTATAGAAGAAAACGAAGAAACCCTAAGAACAATTCAAAAATACAATAATATATTTGCTTCCATCGGTGTGTACCCCCACGAAAACATAAAAATGCCGTTAGAAAATATTTATAAAAATCTCCAGGAGCAGTATAAAAAATATAAAAATAGAATCGTTGCGGTAGGAGAGTGTGGAATCGACATTACCGAAAATTCAGACTATGAAAAAAGAAGTGTAGAAGAGCAGGTTGAGCTTTTTAAATTACAATTAGGTTTTGCAGCAGAAAACGAATTGCCAGTAATTATTCACAACAGAAACGGTGACGAATTAATATTAAAGATTTTAGAAAAATATAAAACAGAAAAACTTTTCGGAGTCGTTCATTGTTATACGTCAGATTGGCAGACCGCTAAGAAATTTATAGAACTAGGTTTTTACATTTCGTTTACCGCGATAATTACCTACCCGTCTGCCTCAAAAGATTTGTATGAGGTTGTGCAAAATGTACCAGCAGATAGATATCTGGTAGAAACAGACGCTCCCTATCTACCACCCCAAGGGCGCCGCGGCGAAGTAAATTATCCAAAATATGTTAAAATAACAGCCGAAAAGGTTGCAGAGATAAGAAAAACATCGTTTAGGGAGGTTTCTGACGAAACCTTCAGAAATACCTGCAGACTTTTTAAATTAAACATATGACAACAATTGAGCTTGAGAAGCACGACAAGTTAATACAGCGCCTGTTCGAAATACTGCCGGGGCTATTGATGTGGATAACAATCTTATCGCCAATTTGGTTGGGATTTCTGTACCCACAGGCGATGGTTTACTTTTTGACTTTTATTACGATGTATTGGTCGTATCTTGCGCTTATGAATACCATAGGTTTAGCAATAGGTTACCCAAGATATAAAAATGAAATGGCTGAGGATTGGGCAGCGCAGTGTCATGCGTTAAATTTTGAAGATCTCCCAGACAAGGCCACGCTTCCAAACTCACTAGAAGACGTTAGACACATGATTTTAATTCCTGTTGTGAACGAACCGTACGACATATTGAGAGACACTTTTAAATCTTTTACAGATCAAACGTATCCCACAAAATCTATGACGTTGGTTTTTACAATTGAAGAGAAATATTCAAAAGAAACAATCGAGAATCTAGATAAAGTGGTAAACGCAGAGAGAGAAAATTTTGAAGAGATTTTATATTACGTTCACCCAGCAGGAATAATAGGTGAAGCAATTGGTGTGGGAGGCGCAAACAGAACATGGGGTGCAAAGCACGCAATTGCACATATGAAGGAAGTTGGTAGAGATTTGAGAAATTATATTTTTTCGTCATTTGATGCAGACCATATTTTAGACAGACAGTATGTGGCGAGGCTTACACATTTATATTTAACCACCGATGGTCGTGATAACCACTTTTATCAAACAGCAGTTTGTCTTTTTAACAACAATCACTGGCGTGTTCAATCAATGGCAAGAATTGAGGCCAATTTTGTAACCTTAGGAATTCTTTCAACGAGGAGTATTCCTTGGGGGTTAAGCTCATTGGCCAAAGATACATTTGCTGCGTATTCAAGCTCTTTACAGACTTTAATAGATATTGATTATTGGGATGTACAGCTTGGCGTAGACGACACCATTTTTTACTGGAGAGCTTTTTATATTCGCGATGGTAATTTTAAAATTGCAGGGCACTACATACCTTACTCAGCAGACGCTGTTGAAGGAAAAGATTTTATACACTCGCACAAAAGTTTGTATAAGCAGCTATTTAGATGGGGTTGGGGCGCAATTTCTGTTCCATTATCGTTCAAAATATTTATAAAAAATAAAAAAATTGCTTTTTCTAAAAAAATAGTTTGGATTTACGCGCATTTAAAAACAAGAATCATTATGTTTAACATGGTTTACCTAATAACTTTTGGATTTGCTATTTTAACTCTTGTTAATCCATCTATTAAACAAAGTAGTTTTGCATACAGCCTACCCGATACGATGAGCTTTATTCTAACCCTGACACTCATATTACTCATTCCGCCGACTTACTACAGAGCAAAGTTGACTCCTCCAATGCCAAAAGAGTGGCCACTCATAAAAAAGGTTATTATGAATTTTGAAGCAATCGCAATTATGGTTAACCTGCTTACCTTCTCATTTTTTCCATTTATCGACGCCCAAACAAGAATGATGTTTGGCAAAAAGATGAAGGATTTGTATCACACGCCCAAAGTTAGATAATATGTTGTTACCGGTATCTTATGGTAGGTATTATAAAATCAATAAAAAGTAGCACAAACTACTCAAAGTTTTCATCAAAGCTCAGCTCCACAATAGCAGACTTAAACAAACGTTTCTCTGACAGCATTTTCTCAATCTTTTTGGTAAATGCATTGTTGGTGATTTTTCAGGTTTTTTATCTAAATTTGAGATTTGAGTATGTAAATGACTTAGTTCCTTTTTGGTACACGCGCACGTGGGGGGACATTCAGTTTGGTCAAAAGCAGTTTTTATATTTCCTACCTGTTATAAGCGCGTTTATAACGCTTGTTGGGCTAGGTCTTATGATTCCGCTAAAAAGATACTTTGTACGTCACAGCATTAGTCTTGTAGGGTATATAACAATTTCTGCAAACCTGCTTTTATCTTATTCACTGTTGCGAATTATCTTTTTAGCGTCAAAACCATTTGAGCCTTTTATAAACCCGCTTTATCTCGATCTCATTATTCCTGCTCTTGTTGCATTTATAGGTGTAAGCTTTATTTTGCCAAGATTTATAAATTATGCTCACGACAAAGATCTTGTAACGAGTCCGTCGCTTCACGACCATCCAGGAATGTTGCTCGCAGAACCGTCTGCAAGAGGTGGCGGTTTTATCTATGGAATTATGTTTTTAATAATGGCAGGAATTTACGTAGGATTTCCTCCGTACTTGCTCGCATTTTATCTTGCTCTATTTTTAATATCTATCTTAGGAATTATCGATGATTATCAAAACACCCACCCAGAAACAAAACTTAGATTATTCGAAAACCCATTTATCAGGCTCGGCGCCCTGTTTTTAATTGTATCTTTAGTATCCCTGCTTGGTACGAGAATTTTTGCAGTATCTAGCCCACTCGGCGGTGTTTTTTCAATTAGCTCAGATTTGTTATCTGCTCTTCTTACTACAGTATGGGTTGTATGGGTGTTAAATGTTCTTTCGTGGTCGAATGGTATAGACGGTCAATACGCAGGAATAGTTGGTATTGCAAGCTTTCTTTTAATTTTATTAGCGCTTAGATTTGTACCTCTCGAACTCGTAGACAAAAGAGTTGCAATACTTGCTGCTATTTCAGTTGGTTTAAGTTTGGGTTTTGTAAAATATACGTGGTACCCATCAAAAATAATGTGGGGGTTTGGTGCGATGAGCGCGGGGCTAGTACTTTCGACACTCTCAATTTTGATAAGTAGTAAAATTATTACCTCAGCGATTATTATTCTCATTCCATTTTTAGATGCGTTTGTAACAGTATTGCGAAGAATCTTCGAAAAGAAAAATCCTCTTAAAGGAGATCGTGGACATCTTCATCATATATTGCTAAACAGAGGGTGGAGTATAAGAAAAATTGCAATATTTTATTGGCTTACAACCGCATTTTTTGGAACACTGGGATATCTAACTGCAGACAAATTTACAGTTCAAATTGGTTTAAGCCTAGCAGGCGTTGTGATGTTCGTGATAATAATTTTGAATATAAGTTTTAAAATGAGAAAAAACAGTGACGTTAAGAACTCTGCCCAAATAGAAAATAGTTAATAATTAATTAACAATGCTGCCATAACCTGCCTATAAGGTATTTATGAGAATACTTTTGGTGGACAATGACATAGAGTCGTTGCAAAAGCTTAGAGCGGGCATCGACGATCACTACATCGTAGACGTTGCAAACAACGGAGAAGAAGGGGCCTATCTATCACAGGCTAATGAATACTCGGCCATAGTCCTAGAATCAGGGTTAAAAGACATCACAGAGCCTGATTTTTGTAAGCAAACCAGAGAGCATAACAAAGAAGTTCCCATTTTAATATTACAAAAAGAAGCAGACCTAGAAACGAGACTTAAAACGCTCGATTGCGGAGCTGACGCAGTGCTAGCAGAGCCTGTTAACGAATTGGAGCTAAAAGCCTATTTAAGAGTGTTAATTAGTAGATCTCAAAAAATCTCTCACGACGAAATTTTACGGGTTGGTGATTTATCACTTAATACAAAAACCAAAGAGGCAAGTAGACAAAAAACAAAAATATCACTCAGACGAAAAGAATACGATATTTTGTATTGTTTAATGCTTAATAAAAATAATGTAATCAGTAAAGAGCAGCTTTTAGAAAACGCTTGGGATTATGGCATCGAAACATTTTCAAACACCTTAGAAGTAAATATGAAAAATTTGAGAGATAAAATAGACAAGCCTTTTAAAAAGAAACTTATTAAAACAGTTTACGGGTTTGGTTATAAATTTTGTGCAGAGTAAAAAAATAGGTGCTGAAAAATTTGTATAATTCAGCACCAACTTGCTTCAAAGAATACTTAAACTTTCCCTGCTAACGCCAACAAAGTTCTCACCCTTCTTAATGTCTCGCTCTGGACAATCCTCCAGAGTTTTTATATCAATTAAGCGTTGCAAAATCAATTCCTCCAGCAATCTCGTTTATCCCCAGAGAAGACACGGCACTTGATTTTTGAGCCGTCACCGAGTGTCCAAAGGACCGTATCACCAAAAAAAAATGTAGGTGTAAACATGATCAATACTCCTTTCCCATCAGTCTGTGTTGCTTGGGATTGTATTACAGACTTTGGTTTTGGTCAATTTATGCCAACCCCAGCGTTTGCGCCAAAAGCTTACCCAACATATACTTACATAATGATTGGGACCCTTTACCAAATATTAAGAACAGCACGACCTAGGCAGTGGGTAAAAAACTTTAGTGTATTTGCCGCACCTTTATTTTTTGGAAATTTGTTTCAACCCGCAGTATTTTCCGCCTCGGTTAAGGCATTCATAGCTTTTTGTGCGATTTCATCGGCCGCATATTTTATTAACGACATTATTGACGCTCCAAAGGATAGACTTCACCCAATAAAAAAGAATCGTCCATTGGCTTCTGGCAAGTTAAAAGAGTCGGTTGCTTGGACTGTTGCATTTATTTTAGTGTTTGGAGCGATAGTATATTCCATTTACAATATCGGGACATTTTTCGCATTCGCGCTTATCGCTTACATTCTAATTCAAATTCTTTACACACTTTGGATTAAAAACATAATTATTTTGGATTCTCTAACAATTGCCGCGCTATTTGTAACCAGAGTTTTTGCAGGTGGGTTTGCCTCAGACACCTCGGTTTCATCGTGGTTAACACTTGCAACGATTGGGGTTTCACTCCTCCTAGCATTCGGTAAAAGACGTTCAGAAAAAACACTTGTCGCAAAATATTTAGGATTAGAAAAAGAAGGTGAGACAAGAAGTACGCTTCGTCATTACCCAGATAATTTATTAGATAGCATGATTTCGATGTCAGCGACATACTCGATAATTACGTATTCACTGTTTGTTTTTCAGATTTCACCAGAAACATTTAGCCACACGCTTTCGTCTTTTCTACCATCAATTTTAAGAAGTCCAAAGTGGATGATGCTTTCTATACCAATTGTTATTTATGGTGTTGCGCGTTATCTCTATGTTATTTATGAAAAACAAGAGGGAGAGTCCCCAGATAGGGTACTACTAAGTGATTTACCGCTTTTATTGTCAGTGTTACTTTGGGGGGCTTTTGCGCTGTTTGTTTTATATGCCTTACCGGCGATGAGTTAGTTACTCGATTACCAAGTATTCCACGCCGTCTATTATAACGCCTACAACTCTGGTATCTTGCGCGCCTAAAACATCTGCGCTGTTTCCACTTTCAAATCGTAAAAGAGAAAACGTGCTTGCTGGCAGAACTAGTATCGCCCAGAGTAAAGCAACCATCATTGTGTTTACAACTATTTTTCCAAATAAGTTTAAGTCTTCGTGTAACATATTATTTAGCAACAGCCTCAGCAGGAGACTCGTCTTCAATGTACTCCCCCTCGTGCTGTTTTATTTCTAGCTCATTTTCAATATCAAAAATTAATACTGCTGTAGAAATTATACTTAGTACTACACCAAACCAAAGTACCCAGCTATATATGAGCCCCGTAATAGCCAGAATAAGTGTAACTGCAGAAATTAAATAAAGATAGCACATCCAGATAACGCCTTGAGAATATAGTTCAAAAGAGCTTTGAATCAATGAAGTTACTTTATAGTGAAAAAGCTTTGCTGTAAGGTTTGGACTGATATGAGTGTCGTGAAATAAAAAGGCTTTAAGTAGGATATAAAGCAGACCAACACCAAGAATGACGATCATTGCCACTGTTGAGTAGGAATTTACAAAAATGTAGTCTTCTTGTGTTTTAAAAACAAATCCTGTTCCATCAACACCAAATGCAATATTATTGAAGTAGCTCACCATTATTACTGATGTGATTCTTGCACACAAAAGAAGTATGGCGGGTACTATTGCTTGATCTATTAATCTGATTAAGGTTCTTGATATCATAGGCAGGACCTAAATTAATGATAGCATGAAAAAAAATTTATTTAAGACACTATTTTTTCTCTTTATCGGAATGTTATTTGTAACACCGCTCCTGTTTAGTCTCGGAGCCTCTGAGGTTTACGAATTTCCGAAGATGTACTTTATCTACTTTGTTGGTGCCACGATTATTACCGTCTATTTATTAAGAGGGTTGTTATTTGGGTTTGGTGATTTTAAAAAACCTTCTTTACCTATATCTATTTTTATTACTACAGTAATAATTTCCACTATATTTTCAAACCATTTACACACGTCTCTTTGGGGGTATTACACAAGATTTAATGGTGGCTTAGTTTCTTACCTAATCTTTTTTGGAATATACGTAGTTGCCATTAATCTTTTTAATAAAGAAAAAATGAATGTGTTATTAGAAGCAGCTGCCTTGGGAGTTTTGCCGATTAGCTTGTTTGGTATTTTTCAAGCTTTTGATACCGCGCGGGTTTTTTCTACTTTTGGGCAACCAAATTGGTTAGCAGCATACTTAGTGATGTGTATACCTCTGGTTGTAAGATTTTTTATTATTGAAAAAGAGAAATACAAAAAATACTTTTGGTTTTTATTTGTTGTTTTATCAATTGGGTGTCTATTTTTAACGCGGTCAATTTCTGGAATGCTTGGATTTATTGCAGCGGTGGCTGTGGTAGCATTGAGCCTAAAAATTAAAAAAAGTATCAAAATAGCCTTTGTTACCGGATTTACCGTTTTATTGTTGGTTGGGTTAATGCTTACTCCTTTTAAGGAGCGTGTGCTCGACGCGATAAATCTAAGCGGCGATCAAAAAAGTTATAACATATCAGACTCTGGCTTGATTAGAACAGGACTTTGGAAGGGTAGTGCAAAAATGTTTATTTCATCACCAAAAAATGTATTACTCGGTATAGGGCCTGAAAATTTTCCTTACGAGTATCCATTCTTTAGAGAAGATATTTTAAACTACTCGTCGGAATGGGATTTTATATTAAATAAGCCTCATAATTACTTTCTTGAAATAGCTGTTGAATCTGGCGTATTCGCCCTTCTAGCCTATTTATTCATTATTCTCAAATATTTAAAAAGCAGCGACGTCTATCTAAAAGCAGGGTTTTTTGGCTTTGCAGTGACAAACATTTTTGGCTGGCCGACGGTTTCAACTGCCCTACTATTTTGGATGTGGCTTGCGTATTTGGACTCTAAAGAAACTTCTCAATAAAACTTTTTATATATATTCACTATAATGAGTGTAGTGAAAAGAGCATTTCTACTACTATTAGTGCCAGTCGGCTATTTCTACTTTCTAAGTGTGGTTTTAAACCTGTTTATCGCCGATATGTATTTTGCGAGTGCGAAGTACAAACTAGAAAATGGTGAGATCGAGAATTCTCTTAAGGAGATAAACAAGTCAATTTCGTCAAATAGTAACGAGCCTCAATATTTTAGGCAAAAAATAAAGATACTAGACGCAAAAAGAATATTAGTTAAAGAGGCTGAAATCGAAAAGATCGAGGGTTCCATACTAAGTTTACTTCTTGAATCTGAAAGTAAAAACCCAAAAAACCTCGCGACTTTGAGAAATATAATTCCTCTCTATTATTTCTGGATTGGTAAGGAGGGCACCGATGAAGAAATCACCAATCCAAATCGCGAAGAAAAAATAAAAGTTGCACGCGTATACTTCTTAAAACTTAAAAATACTTACTATAACGATTTGGGAATTCTAGTAGATGTTGCAACTTACGAAAAGAAGTTAGGACTAATGCAGGATTACGAATTAACAAAAGCAATGGCGACCAATTTACGCCCTGACGTTATTGAGTGGCACGAATCTTTTAGGTAATTATTGGTTGGTTGTTGCGCCAGTACCGTCAGTTGCGGCGGTGTCTACGGTACCATCAGTGACCGGAGCTGTAGTAGGGGTAACCTTTTTTGTATAACGGCTAGAAACCCAGCCCTCTAGAGTATCAGAGGCTTTTATTTTTACCCACTCAGCCTGTTCTTCAATAACTGCGTATTTCTTACCAACATCAACTTTTCCAACTTCGGTGCCTGATGTAGTTGGTTCGTTTCTAACTCTTAACCAACCTAGACCCGTATCAAGAATTTCAACCATATTTTCTTCTGTAACTGCACCGGCGGTTTCTACTTTTGAACCGTTTATTTTGGCTAACGCTTCTTTTGCGCCCTCAGACAAGCCTAGCCCGTCAGATACCCTTCCCATGTAAGCGCCCCTGCCGTCTTTTTTAATTTTTTGAAGCTCGGTGTCGTCTAAAACAAGATTTCCGAGATTGTCGTATATTGTTCCCTTGTAGTCTATTAGGTAGTCAAAAACTAATTCTTTGTTTATTCCAACGCTTTCAAGATTTATTCCTCTTGTTTGATTCCAGTACACAACACCTTTTGCCCACGTCTGTGTATCGGTTACAACTTGCGTGTTATCTAAAGAAATGTCGTAGAGGCTTGTTGAACCTGCAAACGGGCTTACTCTTGCAGGAACTGGCATAGGAAATAGTTTTACAGAAAGGTTTGATGTATAGCCTTTTTGCACATGTACTCTAGTTTTTTGACCTTCGTAACCGACTTTCTCAATTCTAATGTCGTAATCGCCCTCAGTTAATTTGCTAGACGTGAACGGGGTTTTACCGATTTCTGTAGTGTCTATGTATACCGTTGCACCCGATGGTTCAGAAATAACTCGAAGAACCGTATCAGTTGTGTCTTCATCAAACCAAACATCCTGCCCGCTTGAGAAAAGGTCAGAGATGCCAAGATCTCTAAAAACACCTACTTTATGTATATATTTGTCGCTTGTTGAGAGAAAGTTAATATTTGTTTCGTACTGTCTGTTTGTAGATTTTAAAGTTACTTTATTTGAACCAGGTTTAATATCTTGCGATTCGTAAGGGGTTACACCTAAATTCTCGCCGTTTATGAAAACCTCAGCACGGCCGCTGCTAACATCAATCATAAGGGCTGATTTTGCGCCGATTTTTTTTATTGAGCCAAAAATATTTTTACCGAAGAATACTCAATGTAATAGCAATTATAATTGCTAGAACGCCTATGATTATTTTTTTGGAACCGTTGCTTTTTGGCGTAGGCGTCATCTGCAACGTTTGTAGTGTTGAAATTGACATATAATTAAGTCAGGCAGGAAATTTACATGTGTAAATTAGCACGATAATGCTAAAATAGCAATTGTAGCTAGACCGTAAAAGGTCAGTATTAAGGCCTGGTAGCCAAGTGGGAAGGCGGGAGTCTGCAAAACTTCTACTCACGAGTTCGATTCTCGTCCAGGCCTCCAAAATATGCAATCTAAAGAGATAATAGAAAAATTCATAAAGTTTTACGAAAAAAGAGGCCATAAACTTGTTCCTAACGTTTCACTCGTGCCAGAAAACGATCCGACCCTCTTGTATGTAAATTCTGGAATGTTTCCGCTCGTGCCGTACCTTTCCGGAGAGCCTCATCCATTAGGTAAAAGACTTATGAATGTTCAACGATGCCTTCGCTTTAATGAGGATTTAGAAAATGTTGGCGTTACTAATCGACATACTACCGCGTTTCATATGATGGGAAATTGGAGCCTAGGTGATTACTTTAAAAAAGAACAGCTTCTGTGGGTTTACGAATTTTTAGTAGAAGAACTTGGGTTGGAGATTGACAAAATATATGCCACCGTCTTTGAAGGTGACAAAGACGCACCTAAAGATGAAGAATCCATAGAAATTATAAAAAACGTTTTTAAAAAGTATGGGTTAGAGGCAAAAGAGAATGAAAGAATTTTTACATATGGAAAAAAAGATAACTGGTGGCAAAGAGGCGAGGCAGTTGGTGAGCTTGGTGGCCCCGACAGTGAAATATTTTATTACATTGGAAAAGAAGGAACAGGCTTTGGTTTAAACCCCGCCGAGCATCAAGACGACTTTATTGAAATAGGAAACTCCGTTTTTATGCAGTATAAAAGAGCAGAAAGCGGATGGGTTGAACTACCACAAAAAAATGTGGATTTCGGCGGCGGACTTGAGCGCATGGCACTAGTTTCACAGAACAAACACGATATTTACGAAACAGATAATTTTTATCCAATCATACAAGAACTAGAGAAATTAAGCGGTAAAAAATATTTATCTGATATTTCTATAACAAAATCGATGAGAATGCTCGCTGACCATATGCGCTCAGCAACCTTTTTAGCAATGGACAATGTTTTACCGAGCAACAAAGACCAAGGTTATATCTTGCGCAGACTTCTGCGCAGAATGGTTAGGGTAGCAAGAAAGCTTGGGCTTGAAAAAGATGTGTCGGTAAATCTCGTTCCTGTAGTTGCAAAAATGTTTTCTTGGATTTACCCAGCGCTTTTAGAGAAAGAAAAAAACATTGCTGGAATGTTTTCTGTTGAAGAGGAGAAATTTAGAAAAACTTTAGAAAAGGGTGCAAAAGAAGTTGCAAAAAATTCTGAAAAAATTGCAGCGTTGATTAGTTCTCGCAACTTTCAGGCGCTTGCGGATTTAGCTTTTGATCTTTACCAATCTCTTGGATACCCATTTGAAATGTACTCCGAAGATCTCAAAGAGTTTGATTCCGAAATTGAAACCACAGAAATTGAAAAGCTTTTTACAGCAAAATTCGAAGAGCATCAGCAAACGTCTCGTTCTGGAGCTGCGCAGAAATTCGAAGGTGGCCTTGCTGATCACTCAGAGCAGACAATCAGGTATCACACAGCCACACATCTATTAAATATGGCATTGAATAAAGTTTTAGGCGGCCAGATAACACAGCATGGCTCAAACATCACAGGTGAGCGTTTTAGATTTGATTTTAATCACAGCGATAAATTAAGTGATGTGCAGATTAAAGAGGTAGAAGAGATTATGAACGAAGCGGTTTCTGCTGGGCTTCCGGTTAATTTTGAAATAATGCCAACTGAGAAAGCAAAAGAAACAGGAGCTATGCATGAGTTCAATGGAAAGTATGGCGATTCAGGTTAAAGTTTATTTTGTCGGTGATTCTATAAAGAATGCAATAAGCAAAGAATTTTGTGGTGGACCTCATGTAAAAAACACTTCAGAAATTGGAAAGCTCCAAATATTTAAGCAAGAAAAAATTGGCGAAGGTTTGATGAGGGTTTACGTAAAATAAGCCTTGCTCCTTATTTTTCACAAGACTAAGCTATATGAACCACCCCACCTATTATGATAGAATTCGACAGTAGCACCAAGTTATAGTGTAGTAAGTACAAATTTAATAAATTAATAATATGCAAAAAATAAAACCACTATTTGATAATCTGCTCATCGCGCCTTTAGCGAAAGAAACAACTTTGCCATCAGGTATTGTTATTCCTGATACGGCGAAAGAAAAGCCTCAAGAAGGTAAAGTTATTGCTGTTGGAGAAGGAAAAACCGACTCTGACGGCAAAAAAGTTGCGATGGTCGTAAAAAAAGGCGACATCGTGATGTACAAAAAATGGGGCGGAACCGAAATAAAAGTTGATGGCAAAGAAATGCTTCTTGTTAAACAAGAAGACGTTTTAGCCATAGTAGAGGATTTAAAGGAGAAATAAATATGTCAGCAAAAAATATTATTTATGGCGATGAAGCAAGACAAAAATTAAAAGCAGGTGTTGACGCACTTGCAAAAGCAGTAGCGGTAACGTTGGGTGCAAAAGGTAGAAATGTTGCTCTCGATAAAAGCTGGGGAGCACCTCAAGTTGTTAACGACGGTGTAACCGTTGCAAAGAAATTGAGCTTGAAGACAAATTTGAAAATATGGGCGCTCAGATTGTAAAAGAGGCTGCGAGCAAAACCAATGACGTTGCAGGTGATGGAACAACGACCGCAACAGTATTAGCCCAGGCTTTAGTCGAAAGCGGCTTGAGAAATATTAGTGCAGGCGCAAATCCAATGATTTTAAGAGGAGGTCTCGAAAAAGCTTCAAAAGCAGTGATTGAGGAAATTGGAAAACTTGCTAAAGACATTTCTTCAAAAGAAGAAAAAGCACAAATTGCGCGCAATTCAGCTCAAAGCAAAGAAATAGGTAATCTAATCGCCGAAACTATGGAAAAAGTTGGCGATAACGGCGTTATTACAGTCAATGAAGGCAAAGGATTTGTAATCGAACTAGAATACAAAGAAGGTATGCAGTTTGATAAAGGCTACGCATCACCCTACTTTGTAACAAACGCCGAAAAGATGGAATCTGAAATAAACGATCCGTACATCTTGGTTACTGATCAAAAAGTAGCAAATCTTCAGGAAATGCTACCCATGCTCGAAAGTTTTGTAAAAGTCTCAAAAAACCTCGTGATAATTGCAGAAGATGTTGAAGGCGAGGCTCTTGGCCACTCTAGTTGTAAATAAAATAAGAGGAACATTCAACGTTCTCGCAGTAAAAGCACCAGGTTTTGGTGACCGTAGAAAAGCAATGCTCGAAGATATTGCCATTCTTACCGGCGCGACAATGATTAGCGAAGAAATGGGAAGAAAATTAGACTCCGCGACTGTAGAAGATTTGGGACGCGCTGACAGAGTAATTTCTGATAAAGAGAGCACAACGATTGTAGGCGGAAAAGGCAACACAAAAGAAATTAAAGCAAGAGTTGCACAAATCGAAACCCAGATGGATGAATCCACTTCTGACTACGATAAAGAAAAGTTAAACGAAAGACTGGCTAAATTAACAGGCGGCGTTGCAGAAATAAGTGTTGGTGCTGCCACTGAAGCTGAGATGAAAGAAAAGAAGCTAAGGGTTGAAGACGCAGTAAACGCAACAAGAGCCGCAGTAGAAGAGGGTGTAGTTGCAGGCGGTGGAATTGCCTATCTTCGTGCTAGAGAGGTTATTAAGAAGCTTAAACTTGATGGTGATGAGGCAACTGGAGCAAAAATACTTTATGAAGCGTTAGAAAAACCAACAAGAATAATCGTCCAAAATGCCGGCGCCGACGCAGGAAAGGTTCTTGCTGAGCTAGAGGCCCTAACCTCCGAAAAGAAGGATCCCAACATCGGATTAGATGTGGTTTCTATGGAGTACGTTAATATGATTGACGCTGGGATTATAGATCCTGCAAAGGTTACCAGAAGTGCACTACAAAATGCAGTTTCTGCAGCGACTATGGTTTTAATAACCGAGTGCTTAATAGCAGACGCACCAAAAAAGAACGATGACGCAGGGGGAATGCCGGGCGGTGGAATGGGTGGAATGGGCGGAATGCCGGGAATGATGTAACTTAGTTAAAGTTAATGGAGAAAAAGCGCTCGGTTAAACGCCGGGCGTTTTTTATTCGTGAAGCGGTCTTTTAAAAATCGCGACGACCATACTAGATTGACCCTCGTCCATATTTAGATCAAAAGAACTTACTAGTTCCCAGCCCTCTTTGCCAAGATGATTATATGAATTTTCTGTTTTGTCTGTACTGAAGTCACCTTCAAAAAATCTTGAAACTTTTACTTTGAATATTTTATATTCCCATTTACTCATTTAGTGAGTATAGCACTACTATTCTTCGGCAAGTTCCTTAAATTGCTGTAAAACAGTTTCGGTATGATCGTGGTTATTAAAATGTATAAGATGTTTAGTGGTGACCTCTGTGGTTTTTTTACTTTTCATGTAATTAAGTTGAAATTTTCTTGCTAAGTCTTCGAGTCTATCCACCCAGAAACTTCCCGCGGCGAGTTTTTTTAATTTTTCAGGAAAAGTTATATGGTAATTTTTAAAATAAGAAAAAATCCAATCATTTTGTTTTAAAAATCTAAAATAGGTTTGCGTACGGTCAATTATTGGATGCATGCTCGCGATCTCATATGCTATATACGCGTTTTGCTTGTCTTCAGGCCATTTTATCTTAGTTTCATCAACAAAAAGATTGCAGCAGAATTTTCGTTGATTGTTTTTTCCTTGCGCGTATTTGTCAATTATTTTTAAAATTACATATGTAAAAAATCTTGTTAACCAAACTCTATTTTTTTGCGTGACGATAAATATATCAATATCATCGTCTTTGCCCGCATTGTTCGAAGCAACAGCTCCCGTTACGGCAAGCATTTTTATCCAAGGAATTTTATTTAATAAGCTAAAACCCAATTTTGATTCTCCGAGAAGATCTTTAGTATATTTGTCTCTCAAATTCCAACTGACTGGTCTATTTTGCGGCAAGTAGTATTTTCCATCGCGTGCTTTAACGTGTCCTTTTTTGACCTGTCTTCTTAAAGATTTTTCAAAAAACTCTTCTTCAAAATTGCTTCTTGTGCGGAGAAATGTGTAAAGTTGAAATTTACTCACAGGGTAATTGAACACCGCACTATAAGCTAATGTTTTTTGAATTGCTCTGTCACAAGCTTTTTCTTTTGCTCTTGGTCTTGGATTTTCAGAAGCCATTTTGATCGAGCGCTTGATTTACCAAAGCGTCAGCCCTCTTATTTTTCTCTCTTCTTATATGAGTAAAAGAAATATTTTTAAAATTACTTAATAATGAAACAATCTCATTAAATGTCGTAAGTAGTTGTGCGTTCTTAACCTTGTATTCACGCCTCATTTGTTTTACGACGAGTTCGCTGTCCATATACACTTCCATATGATCAACCTTTTTTTCTACCGCCTCTCTGATACCGTAGAGTAGAGCTTTGTATTCAGCCTCGTTATTTGTTGCGTTGCCTATAAATTTAGATAGTTCGTAGATAATTTCTCCAGCATCATTTTGTATTACAACACCGACGGCGCTAGGACCAGGATTACCGCGAGCACCACCATCTGTAAACAATTTGTATGTCATTTCCTTTGTTTTTTTAAATCAGAAAAATAACTTTTTACAGCAAGTACAAGCGTAGATAAGGCAAAACCAATTAGCATTCCCGTAACGGAAAATACTGAAGGATCTGTATAATTCTCTTTTAACACTGGTTTTTCTGAAATTTTTGTAATTCCTATAAACGGGTCGTTAGCAGAACTTATTTTTGTGACCGAGGCCAGAGTGCTGTCTGTAACTGATTTCCATAATGCTTCTGCGTCTTCTCTTGTTTTACCTCTTGTTGTTACTGTAATTACTTGGGGGCCGGCTTTTGTAGTTTTTATTTTTTTATCATATGTTCGTAGGTTTTTTTCATTGATATCTGCACCAAGTTTTTGGAGCGTTGCTGCTCTTACGTCTTCACTCTCTATGAGACTAATGATTGAGTTTGTATACTCGATTGCCGCCTGTTGGCCGTAATAGCCTTCATAGGTAAAATGATCCTCTGCATATGGATATACCGCCCTTTTCACAAAAAGTGAGCCGCTTGCGTAAAACCAAGGTGGAAGCAGATAATTTGCTGCCAGACCAACAAATGCAAATAAAATGGTCAAGATAAACACCAAAATACGTTCTTTTTTTATTGTAATAAGTAGTTCTTTTAAATCCATAGTAAGCCGATTCTACCACAGCTAGTTATACAATTCTCATTGTAAAAGTATGGGTTTAAAAATATACTTAAACATAGGTAATTACAACAAAAAATGGTTATTTGTATTTACTGCCCAAGATGCAAACAAGTAGTACGATTAAAAAGTCATCCCTTGCTCCAACGATTCTTATAGCCGGCGGCGCAGGGTTTATAGGATCTCATTTAGCAGAGGTTTTACTCCAAAAAGAAGCGAGAGTTATCGTATTAGATAATTTTAGAACCGGTAAACAAATTCACGTAAACCATTTACTTACCAACCCAAAATTCGCTCTTTACGATGTTGATATAAACGAAGGGTTACCCCAAGATATTGAATCTGTTGATTATATTTTTCATATAGCTGGTTTAGAAGAATATCTTTTTAGCAAAGACACTGTTGATTTAGATTCGCTTTTGACAAATGCACTTGGCACTAAAAATCTTTTAGATTTAGCAAATAGGTCAGAGGCTAAATTTTTGTTGGCTTCAACGATTGACGTCTATGAAGGTAAAATGTCACAGCTCAGTATTGATTCTTATTTTGGAAAAACCGGGTTCGAAGAGAAAAAATATGGTATGGCTGAAGCTAAAAGATACGCCGAGGCATTAGTTTTTGAATACCACAAAAAACACAATACGAACGTCAGAATTGTAAGACTGCCTGAAGTATACGGTCCTCGAATGAGTTTTGACGCCAGCGGGAGTTTGGGTAAATTATTTAGAGATTTGGTTGAGGGTCGACCTTTTGTAATTAAAGGCGATGGTGCAAAAAAAGAATATTATCTTTACATCAACGACGCAGTTTCAGGAATGATCAAAGCCCTTCTAAACGATGGTACTACTGGAGGGATTTACTCTCTAGTTCCAAATGATTCGATGTCGCTGATTGAAACCACCTATTTAATTAGAAGCTTGGCAGATAGGCGTGTAGAAATTAAATTCGAAGATGAAGGCGCAACGAGCGAAGTAAAAGAATTTAAGCCAGATACCTACAATCTCATTTACCTAAAATGGGAGCCGAAAGTTTCGCTTAAAGACGGTATCGTCACCACTTTAAATTGGTTTGGTTATCAAGTAAACGAGCACGCGTTTAAAAACGCAAAACTTATTGATAAGCTAACTGACCCCTCAAAGCAAACGCCTGCGCTTCCCGTATACCAGAGTTTTGCATTTCAAAAACAGGCACCGCAAGAACAGCAGTCATCGTACCAAGAAAACTATAACCAAAGAAAAATTACTAACTTAAAAGAAATCCCAAAAATAAAAAGAAATAAAATTGCTTTTCATTTACCAAGATTGAATTTAGGCAAATTCAGCATCGTTTTACCAAAAATAAGTCTTGCAAGTAAATTTTCTGTTTTCGTAATTGTTGTTTTATCTTTTCTGTCAGTTTTTGTAATATTGCCGGGTTATCAAACCTACTCTTCGGCTAAAAGGGCGATGTCAGATCTTGAAGAAGTCCCCGAAATGATTACGAGATTTGATTCTAAGGGTGCGGCAGTAAAAGCAGACAACGCGCACAAAGAATTTTTAAACGCAAAAAAGTATTTTTCGAGCTTAGACTGGATTTATAAATTGTTTGGAAAATACGATGACTATAAATCTACTTCAAAATTTATTAACTCCGTGTCTTATTTTTCGAGCGTAGCAGCTGATTTATCAATGTCGATTTCTCCGCTATCTGACATTTGGGACTCACTAAAACCTGATTCAACAAAGCAGTTTGATCCCAAAACGTTGGAAGACTCGAAGCTTTATCTCTCAGACGCAAAAAATAATCTTCAGCTAGCTATTGCCGAGTTTAATGAGGTTGATTCAAACTACCTTCCAGCGTTGATGAAAGACGCGGTTGAGCCTTATTCGGAGGTGCTTAAAACTTCAACAGAGGGCCTAGAGCTTGCAAATTCTGTGATGGGTGATTTACCCAGTTTGATTGGATTTGAGACCCCAAAGAAGTATTTGGTGCTTTTTCAGAATAACAACGAAATAAGACCAACAGGTGGGTTTATTGGGTCTTACGCATTCTTATCCCTAAAAGATGGAAAAATCCAAGAACTTAGCATTGATGACATTTACAACCCCGACGGTCAGCTGGATGTAAGAAACATAAAAGTTATTACGCCCGAACCCATCGGCAAATTTTTAACCGAAGATAGGCTTTACATTAGAAACGCAAACTGGGATCCGGATTTTCCAAGGAGTGCTGAAACAATTAGGGATTTATTTTTTAGGCTAAACGGCGAGACCATTGACGGCGTTATCGCCCTAGACTTAAATGTTGCCGCCGCAATGCTAAAGATTACCGGACCAATATTTTTAACCGCCTACAACGAAGAGATAAACGTAGACAATTTATATGAGCGTACACAATTTCATTCATCTTATAATTTTGAATCTGGCTCTCAACAAAAAAGACAATTTCTAACAGTTTTTGGAAGTAAGCTTCTAGAATCGCTTTTTGCATTAGAAAAAGAAAAAACACAGGTTTTGGGTATGGCTCTTTCTGAGGTTTTACAAGAAAGGCACTTGCAAGTTCACCTATTTTCAAGCCCCATTGAGGCTGTACTTATGGACAAAGGTTGGAACGGCAGTTTGAAAAAAACTGAAGGTGACTATCTACAGGTAGTAAATGCTAATTTAGGTGGTACTAAGGCAAACTACTACGTTAAGGAAGATATGGCATATAAGGTTATGAGTTTAACCCGCGACGGGCTTCTTAGGGCAGAATTAGCATTAAATTATGAACATACAGGGACAGATAGCGCTTGGCCCGGCGGACCTTACACAAATTATTTGAGGGTATTGGCACAAAAAGGTGCAAAACTAACTGGTGCAAAAATTATTTACAATTCCGCATTAGAAAACGATATCTTCAACGAGGTTGTTATAGCAAATGTTGAGCCCTACACTTCTTTTGAAACAAATTTTAAGCTCGAGCCCGGAAATAGCGCAAAGGTAGTGCTTTACTATGATTTACCCCAGAATTTATCAATCACCAAAGAACAAACAAAATACAGTTTGTTATGGCAAAAACAGGCGGGGACGCACCAAGACGCCTACTCGTATTCATTTGGGATTCCGTTCGGCATGAACTTTATTGATGGTGCTGAGTTTCTAAAATCATCAGAAAACACAATTTTCACGTCTGGTGAGCTAAAAGGTGATTTGGAACTGTTTGTGATGTTGGAATAAGTGTAAAATATAAATACCTAAGCCATGCCTATTAAAGAAGCTCAAAAAACACATTCTCAGCATGCTGTTCCACAGAACATAATGGATGTTGAATTTAAACTCATTGGTGATTTAACAATGAGACAGTTTACCTACCTTCTTGTTTTTGCGTTAGCAGCGTATGTAGCTAACCTTTCTCCCTTAGGAGCGTTTAAACTGCCAACGGTTCTCTTTTTTATATTAATTGGGTTGGCTTTAGCGTTTGTACCAATTCAAGAAAGAGGTATGGATGAATGGATAATCAATTTTATTAAAGCAGTGTACGCGCCAACACACTTACTGTGGAAAAAAGAGGCGATACTTCCTGCAGCGTTTACCTACCAAAATATTCATATGGTGCGCCAGGAATTAATAACTCTAGCGCCGACATCCAGCAGAAGAAAACTCGAAGAATACCTAGAAAAACAGCACGAGGAGCGTGAAATCGACCCTTTGGACATTCCAGAGCAGGCATTTTTAAAAAAAGTTCAAGACGCGTTTGGCCAAGAAGTACGCCGCGAGTCTGCCGTAGCAAAACAAGACTTTGCAAGTGCCGCAGCAGCTCCCGTTGAAGTTGCGGTTGAGGCCCCAAGTGAGCCTTCGCAGATATTTCCATCTGCACCAATGCCTCAGGAATCGCAGGTTTTTGTACCTTTTAGCGCATCTATAGCTGAATCACAGAACAAAGCACCGGACGTACAGGCAAACAAGTCATTAGCTGTTAATGAGCAACAAAGCAAACCACAAGAAGCACCAAGCCCCCAACCCGTAGCTGCTGCGGTAGAAGAACAAAAGCCACGTCCACAGATTCAACCAATTATTAAAAAAATGCAAAGAGAAGCCAGCCAAACAACAAAACCGGTAAAGCGAACGTTTCCCCACTCAAACTTTGATGCTAATCAAGCATCTCCCGAACGTCACGTAGGTAGAAGATTTACCAATTTACTGCCGTCAGAGGGACAACTTATACTTCCCGTAAGGGGAGAGGTTGTGTTGCAGACCAGTGAACAGCAAAATATTGAAGAAGATATTAATAAAAGAACTGACCAACTAAGAAAATTATTAAACCAGATAAAAGGAGACGACCAGTTTAAAGGAATAATTTCTGCGGCTGATATTCCACAAGACGCATCTTCAAAACAAAAGATTTACGAGGCAGAGGATGTAGTTAACAAGGTTAAACAAGAAAATGAAAAACTTTCTGAAGAGATCGAACAGTTGAAAAGAGATATTAATAATTCACAAGAGTCAGACCAGCAGAGACAGCAGAAGCAGGCGTTGGTAACAAAACTTGAGGAAGAGAAGAGTAAGACGAATGCAGACTATAGCGCGTTGCAACAACAAGTGCTTGAATTACAGAGGCGCTTAAAAGAAAAAGAAGCGGCATTTACAGAACAACCTAAAAAGGATCCTACCTATATAAAAATGCAGCCAATTACAAACGAACCAAACATTATTTCAGGTATATCTAAAAGACACAAAGGGGGAGCCAATCGCAGGAAGTGTGCTGCTCATCAAAAATCATAAAGGTGAGGCAGTACGCGCTGTAAAGTCGAACAGCCTTGGGCAATTTGCAATTAGCACGTCCTTGGTGAACGGTGTGTACACAATCGAAATTGGTACAGGTATCGATGGAGTAACCTTTGATATAATCACTGTAGATGTAAAGGGAGAGGTTATTCCTCCAATAGAAATTTCAGGGAGGTCTTCTTAATTTATGGAAGCTATAACTGCCAGTACACAAGAACATTTAGAAATACACGAGATAAAAAACAACTTTGTTGTTTTAAAAAACGGTGGAGTTTGCGCAGTATTAGAAACAACCGCAGTTAATTTTGATTTGCTTTCAGAAATTGAGCAGGACGCCACTATATCTGCGTTTGCTATGCTTTTAAACTCAATTACATTTCCTATTCAAGTGGTTTTACGATCAAAACAACTCGATATTACAAAATACATACAAAAAATTCACAAAATGGAACAAAAAATTGATGACCCATTGATGAAGATTCAAGCTGAGTCATATCGTAAGTTTGTACAAGAAACAATAAAAACCAACGAAGTTCTTTCTAAAAAGTTTTATGTGGTAGTTCCCTCGGGGCTTGTTACAGAAAAAGACTTAGGATCCGGACCGTTTGATTTCTTTATTAAACTTGCAGGGTTATACAAAAAAAGAGTGAGCGTAAACGTTGACGCTGTATTAAAAGAGGCGAGTATTAAACTCGTTCCTAAAGTCGACCACATGCTAAAAGAATTCGGAAGATTAGGAGTTCGTGCAAGACAACTTTCTACTCAAGAACTCGTTGAACTTTATTTTGATATTTACAACCCGAGCACAGTGCACGGGCAGAGAATTAGGACTAACATTGAGGATTACAAGACTGCCATTGTAAACCCTGCAATTGTAGAGGAATAAAAAATGGCATTATTACCTGATTTAAACTTTTTTAAAAAGAAAGAACAAAAAACACCAAATAACTCTATGGTTGAGGGACCGGGCGGGGAAGGCACGGCACCAGAAATTCTTGCAAGGGGGATGCTTAACGTTAGGGATATTATTGCCCCTTCGGCGATTGAGGTTGACTTTAACCACTTAAAAATCGGAAACAACTATTACAGAACATTATTTATCTCAGGCTACCCAAGGTTTGTGGGTGCAAATTGGCTTTCACCAATAATCAACTTCGATCACTCGCTTGATTTATCGATGTTTTATTATCCTGTAAGAGCAAAAATGATTTTGGAAGATTTGCGAAGAAAGATTACTGAGCTCGAAGCTACAGAACTTTCTGACCGTGAAAAAGGAAGAGTTACCGATCCTGTCGTGAGAGCAGCACTAGAAGATGCAACATCATTGCAAGAGCAACTAGTTAAAGGTGTAGAAAAATATTTTCAGTTCTCTTTTTATATAACAATTACCGCCGACTCTGTAGATGAACTCGACACAGTTTCGAGCAGGCTAGAGTCTACGCTCAGTTCATTGCTACTAATCTCCAAACCAGCAACCCTTCAAATGGAAGAAGCATTTCAATCGTCATTGCCGATGGCTGCAGATAAACTTCTTATTACGAGAAATATGGATACTACAAGTTTGGCGACGACATTTCCATTCACTTCTTCAGATCTAACTTCAGATGAGGGAATTATGTACGGAATAAATATGCACAACGGGTCGCTCGTCGTCTTTGACCGTTTCTCGATGGAAAATGCCAATTCGGTTGTTTTTGCAAAATCTGGAGCTGGTAAATCTTACTATGTAAAACTCGAGGCTTTACGTTTAATGGTTTTTGGTGCCGAAGTTATGATTATCGATCCTGAAGAAGAGTATCGAAGTTTATGTACTGCAGTTGGTGGAAACTATATAGACTTTTCACCAAGCTCAAAACATAAAATAAATCCTTTTGATTTATCGGGTGTTGTTGTTGAGGGTGAAAATGAATTAAGCCAAAAATTACTTTCATTACACACATTACTTAAATTAATGATGGGAGCGCTCAACCCGTCTGAAGAAGCAATTTTAGATCGTGCTCTTATCGAAACCTACAGAGTTAAAGGTATTACCACAGACCCTGAAACCCAGATGAATAATGAGCCTCCAATCATGGAAGACCTCTACAAAGTGTTGCGGGGCGCACAAGAAGAAGAGGCGCGCGGAATGGCAGATAGGTTAGAGAAATATATTAGAGGATCGATGGCGGGAATTTTTGATTCACAATCTTCAATAGATATAAACGGTAGAATGTCAGTCTTCTCAACAAAGAATATTGAAGACGAAGTTTTACGACCGGTAGCTTTCTATATCATTTTAGATTTTGTTTGGACGAAGATACGCCGAGATTTGAAGAAGAGAATTCTAATCGTTGAAGAGGCCTGGTATCTTATGCAAAATGACGATAGCGCGAGATTTATTTATGGTGTTGCGAAAAGAGCGAGAAAATATTATTTAGGCCTGACTACGGTTTCACAAGATGTTGATGATTTTCTACGTTCTGATTACGGCAAGGCAATCGTTACAAACTCATCAATCCAAATTCTTCTCAAACAGCATCCGGCGGCAATTGATCGAGTTGCAGAAACATTTTACCTTTCTGAAGGTGAGCGAAGACTTTTACTCGCAGCCGATATTGGAGAAGGATTATTTTTTGCTGGCGCAAATCACGTTGCTATAAGAATTAAAGCGTCACAGGCAGAGCATAATCTCATAACGACAAATCCTGAAGAAATATTGCGTATGAGGGATAAAGGAAAATTAACCGAAGAAACGCAAGCTCCGCAAAGAAATACTTATCGCCCCACACCTGACGCAGTTTTTGACCCTAACAAATACGAAACTCTAGATGCTCAAGGAAACATTAGGCCTGCCTATATGCAGCAACCACCCAATGTTACCGTAGTGGGAACGCCAGGAGCTCAAAATATTCCAGAACAGACAGCCTATCGAGCCGGCGCATCTCCTGCACAGCAAAATGTTGTAAAACCAGCATATTATCAACCACCGCAAGCACCGCAAGCACAGCAGGCGCCTGAAGATGGAATAAGGTTTGGTGAGGCTGGAAATACACGCGATCTTCGAGGGAATGACTCATTTACAATAGATAAAGATAAACCCCAACAATAATTAACCGTGAATTTGCATAGGCATAATAATGTGCTTGTAGTTTTCTACACCTATTGGAATAAACAGACAGGGTGAAGTACTGCCACCTGTGCTTACCGAAAGTCTGGCTTCTTTATTATTGTTCAAAAAGTCTAATAAGTATTTTGAATTAAATCCAATTTCTACTTCTTCCTCACCTGTCACATCTGCTTTTATTTTACTTCTGTGCTCCCCAGTTTCTTGAGCTTGCGCGCCAATTTCAATTGCTCCCTTTGGAGAAATTTTCATCACCAAAGCGCTGTCCGCTTCCTTTGCAAAGATATCGGTAAGTTTTACAGCCTCCATAAAGTCAGAAGTTTCAAACTCCGCCTTAACAGAAGTGTCTTTAGGAATAATTTTTGTGTAGTCAGGGTACTCACCATCGAGTATTCTCGTAGCGATAAGTGTCTCATCTTGTTTGAAAATTGCTAAGTTATCGTTTTTATCGAGCGTAAATATAATAGGTATGTCGTTGCTGCTAAACACACGTGAAACATCTAACAACGTTTTTGCGGGAATAACTACTGAAAACGGCTCATTTTTATTATCTACAGAAAATTTAATTTCAGAAAGCCTAAACCCATCTGTTGAAGCCATTGTAATGTCACTGCCGTTAAACTTCATATAAATTCCGGTAAACACCGGTCTGCTGTCGTCGAGTGAAGCACAGAAGGCAACAGCGCTAACTGCATTAAAAAACTCTGCTGGTTTAATCTCTATTGTTTTTAAATCTTTTCTCTCCTCGGGAAGGTCAGGAAAATCTTCTGCCGAAACTCCGTTAAATTTAGATTTTGTTGCATCTGATTTAATTTGTAAAACGTCATCCTTGAGAGTTGCTTCAATAGAGCTCGAGCTGAGATTTGAAATAAACTCCTTTAGCATTTTTGCCGGTACGGTAATTTTGCCTTCTTCTTCAATTGAGGCACCCATGTGTGTAACTATTGTTGTAGATAAGTTTGTTGCTGAAATTTTTATTCTGTTGTCTTCGGCGGAGATTAAAATATTTGAAAGTATTGGGAGGTCGCTTTTAGTAGGGACTGCACGATAAACTTTATTTAAAGCGTCTGATAAATTCTCTTGAAGACAGGTAAATTTCATTTATTTTTCCTTACTAATTTTTTGGTTTTAGGAATAATCTCCTATTTGCGCCCTCACCTTTGCTTTCGCTTTCTATATCTATATAGTCAGCGATAAGTGTGTGAACGTGGCGTCTTTCGTAAGGAGTAAGAGGGGGCAATCTCATTTCCTTCTGGTGAAACCTGACACGGTCGACAAAACTTTTGACCATCTCGTCAATTTTTTCTAGTTTGTTGGCTCTGTAGCCGTTGATGTCTACCGTAATGGGAATCCAGTCTTTTTCTTCTTTAAAAACTGCGTGACCAAGAATATTTTGCAAGGCTTCTAAAGACTCACCTCTGTAGCCGATTAAAAAGTTTAGGTCGTCGCCTTCAATATCAATTCTGAATGCTTCTCCATCTTCTTCAATTTTAATTTTTGGTGATACTTTTATATGTCCTAATATCTCTTTTAAATGTTTTTCAATAATAGCTTTTGACATTACTTATTCTTTCTTACTATCCAAGACTGTAAACCGCCCAGCCCATTTGTAAAATAGGTTTGGCCAATTGAGAAGAGTGTCGATGTAATGATGTAGATGATGACACCCGAGGGCATGCTTGCTCCCAACACTGCCATCATTGCAGGCATAATGTAGAGGGACTGCTTTTGCATATTATATGCTATGTCATCTTTCTTGTCAGGAGTTTTCTTAGCTGCTTGCACACCGGTTTCAACATAGGGCATACTCATCTTCGCGACTACAAGCTGTGTTATACCGGCAAGAATTGCGAGAATATAATAAGGGTCAGGTTTAGCAAGATCGAGATAGAAAAACATCTGCTTTAATGGCTCAAGCGAATCAAACTTAAACATTTCAAAATATACCCTTGCATTTATAGCAGCAACATCAGAGACATTTGTAATTTGCTGAATAGTTGTATAGAGGGCGGTAAAGATTAGAATTGTGATAATCATCGTGTAGCACCCAGCTGCAGGGTTTAGCCCGTGCTGTTTCATTAATGCCATTTGTTTCTCGGCGAGCATTTTTTTATCGTATTTAAACTTAGCCTTTAATTTTTCAAGTTCTGGTTGAAGTTCTCGCTGCTTTTTCATTGATTTCAACGAGGGTGCCATAACGGGAATTGTAATTATTTTGATGAATAGTGTGAGTCCTATAATAGAGAAACCTAAACTACCAATATATTCATAAAAAATCGCCAAAAGGTTAAAAAGTGGATTGACCAAAATTGTATTATATATAGTACTTAGCATAGTCAGGGTTTATTTTACGAAATAAACGAAAAATTGCAAACTATTTAACCGGATCGTGCCCTCCCTTGTTGAATGGGTTACACCTCAAAATTCTGTAAGCCCCCATAACAGTGCCCTTTACCACACCATACTTTTCTATCGCAGTATAAGCATAACGGGAACAGCTAGGTTCAAAACGGCAGGTATGAATACCAAAATTCTCAGGAGAAAGAAACTTTTGATAAAACTTGATTAACGTCAGCGCAAATTTCTTCATATGATTTTTCTAAACTTGTCGACTTTGGGTGCACTACTACCCAATAATTTTGTGGAAAGCTTTGAAAATGAGGTTTAAACGCCTCACGAAAAAGTCTTTTTAGACGATTTCTTTTTGGGGCACTATCGTCAATTTTATTCGAAACAACAAAGCCAATCTTTGAAGGGCCTTCGTAATTAGTTGGTTTTAAAGCGTAAAAATAGAAAGAATCACCTTGATACTTACTGCCGTATTTTCGTGTGATATTAAACTCAAAATTTGTGGAAAGTCGATTTTCTTTTTTGAACATCAATTTTACTTGCCGTTGTAAGAAACTGTGAGCTTTTTTCTGCCTTTAGCAAGCCTTCTTCTAATGACTCTTTTTCCACCTGGAGTGGACATTCTTTTTAGAAAGCCGTGTTTTTTGACTCTTTTGACTTTTTTTGGTTGCCAAACTCTTTTAGGCATAACGAGCAGTATAATAATTGATTTTTGGCGCTACGTCAACGAGAAATTCTTAAATCTGGCATTGTGTTGTATTATTTGGTGATGGAAAACACAATTGAAATCTCAGACTTTGCAAAAGTAGAAATGCGCGTGGGAACAATAAAAGAATGCGTTCCTGTAGAAGGATCAGAAAAATTACTAAAGCTGAAAGTTGATTTTGGGGGTTTTGGCGAGCGCCAGATACTCTCTGGAATCGCAAAGTGGTATCAGCCAGCCGAACTTGTTGAACAGCAAGTGCTGTTTGTTGTTAATCTAGCCCCTAGAAAAATGATGGGACTCGAGTCTCAGGGTATGATAATGGCTGTTGACGCAGGTGAAGAAAAGCCCGTCCTTATAACCCCAAAAGAGCCTGTAGAAAACGGTGTAAAAGTTAAGTAGAACAACTGCAAACATCCCAATCTATATTTGACAAACGCATTTTGTAAGCCTATAAATATATTATTACTGCCAAGTATTAAAGTTCTGCCGTGCTCGTCTGCACCGTGCTAAAAATATGAAAAAAATAATAAAAAAGATAGGCAACCAGCTTATCAGTTTTCTAGCTACTTTTTCCCTTATTATAAATTTGTCTCAACCACTGCTAATCGTATACGCGGAAGATCTTTCTACAGAAGAAGGTACCGTTGAAGAAGTTTCAAGCGAAGATGAGACGACAGGGGAGGAGTCTGCCTCGGAGGAGGAACCAGCCGCTGAGGAAGAGCCGGTAGAGGAAGAAGAGGCGACTGTGGAGGAAGAGCCTGCAGTTGAAGAGCAAGAAGACGAGCTTGCTTCTGACAATCCTGAAGACGCGGCAATCGAAGTTATAGAAGAGGGCACACCAGAGGAAGTTATTGAAGAGCCTGCGGATGAGGAACCTGTAACGGAAGAACCTGCGGCAGAAGGTGAGCAAGTACTTGAAGAAGATCTGGCACCAGTAGATGCCGAAGGTACTAACGTAGAAGAAGAGGAAAGCACAGTTTGTTTTAACGAGGATGAGCCTATTAATTCTTCAACAGAGTCTGATTGGGCTGTTGACGAAGAAAAGGCAGAGACAGTAAACAAGGTAGAACTTGGTAAAAAATATGAATTTCCACTTAACACCGAAGTTTCGGTAACTTTCACCTGTCTTCCTACTAATGAAGAGCAGAGATCGAATTTAAAAATTGAGAGAATCGCAATTGAAGAACTTAACCTCCCAGAAGGTTATATGTCTGCGACTCCCTACGCATACGATATTGATACAGATATGGAGGAAGGCTCTTTTGTGTATGAGCTAACCCTACCAAATGATGAAATGGTGGACACCGACGTTTCTTACATTGAAAAAGAAAAAGACGAAGAAATCACCAAAGATGACATTAAAGATATTGAAGAAGAAAAAATAGAAGGTGATGACAGCACTGTTACAGTAAAAGATTTGGACCACTTTTCTATTTGGATAGTTTGGGCGAATTTGACCTTATTTCCAGAGTTTAGTGGAGCTACACAAGTAATTGCTTACCCTGGAGAGTCTGTCCAGGCGACTTTGAGGGTTGGTACTGATGGGTCGCCCTCAAATAATAATTGGCAATCTCTCAGGTACGCAATCGAAGGGCAAAGCCCAGTATGCTTGGATGGGCCAAATTTTGGTTATTCCGGCTATCATAGTTATAACTTTAGCGTGACCGCACCAAGTACAGTGGGAATTTACGATATATCTTTCCGTGCTTATGGTAGTAACGGTTGCAGTGGAGGTAGTTCGGGCGTAGAGACACTCACAAATGGAATTACAGTAGTATCATCTACCGCTATACCATTTTTCGAATCATTTGGCACCTCAGAAAGTAACAGCGTACCTGATTGGCCAGAAAACGAACCAGCTGTGATTCACAGCGGATCTGGTGAAAACGCGCCGATAGATGGAAAATATGCAAAAATTGGTGAAGATGGTTTTATCTGCCGTGCGTTCTCAGCTGTTGGACTGAATAATCTTGCTCTTTCTTATTTTTGGAATGGTGACGAAGACGCAGAATCTAACGACTATGGTAGGGTTGAATACCAGCTCGGTACTACTTGTGACCGTACAACTGGTTGGACAGAGCTTGAAAGACACCGATTAAGTGATATGTCTTGGAACAACGAATCGTATGACTTGCCTAACGTTTTGGACAATAAGGTTTTTAGTTTGAGGTTTAGAAACGATGCTTCACAAGATGACGAGTATTTTAGAGTAGATAGTGTCTCAATTGCCACAAAAACAGGAAGTTTAGAAGTAACAAAAGTAGTTGACTGGAGCGGCACATCACCAAACACTGGCAGATACTTTCAAATTTGTGTATCACCAGTAGACAGCGACTCTCGAGATTGCAAGAGTATAGATTATGACGGCGGTGTACTTACATGGGACAACCTTGCTTCAGGTTCATATCGTGTACTTGAAACAAACCCTGGTGGCGAGTGGACGGTGCTTATAGAGTCCGAAACAGTTGGCGTAGCTGAGGGTCAAGTAGCAACAGCAACCGTAACAAATACCTTCATACCTCCTACCATAACAATAAACGCATATAAAATAATGTGTGATGACGAATCCTATTTACCGAACTGGGGAAGAGGCGGATCTTTAAACGGGAGGCAAACACCTATAACACAGTCTATTGCTCAGAATTGGGTAGATACTAGTGAAGGTCATTGTTACTTTGAACCAAGTTGGTTGTTCCAATGGGGTACACCAACTGCACCAAATCCTGGAGACAATACTGGGGTCTCATCAAATCCAAAATGGCATACTTTTGGCCCAACAGACTCAAGTGGTTTAGCAACCGTATCTTTATCAAGAGATGAGGTAACAGCATCGAGTAACCTTTGGATGAGAGAGGTTTGGCAAGAAGGCTATATACCCTTTACCTACGGTATTGAGGGCGGTAATAGCAATAATGTGAGTGCCGAAATGTACTGTCACGTTGATGCATTAAACTACGATAACTGGGATAGGATTGATAAGGTAAGTTTTGG
Source organism: uncultured candidate division WWE3 bacterium (assembly GCA_963765125.1). Classification (GTDB taxonomy): domain Bacteria; phylum Patescibacteriota; class WWE3; order UBA101185; family UBA10185; genus CAVXUZ01. The sequence continues at coordinate 110,238 of CAVXUZ010000004.1, read as the reverse complement.
TGAAACGTACACTTGCATAGCATGGAACGTGCCAACAGGTGATATCCATGGATACAAGTGGTTAGATAGTAACGCCGATGGAGATTTTAATAGCTGCGATGTAAGTAATACGGAGGTATCATCACCCTTGCTGAGAAGTCTTATGACCGAAATTGATCCTCAACCTGCTCAAGAATGCGAAGAGCTGCTTGGTGATTGGACAATTTACATCGACGAAAACCTAAACGGCGACCTTGACGATGGAGAACCACGAACAACCACAGAAGACGATCCTCAAAGTGAGCACTTTGGTTGGTATTGGTTTGAAGACTTAATTCCAGGTACCTACAGGGTTTGCGAAATAGAAAAAGAAGGATGGCAACAAACCTACCCAGCTCGTGGAGGTTGCCACGATGTAACTATTCCAGACAATAACCCAAACAGATTTGCAGTTTCTCAAAATGCTGTTTACGCCCCTGAATATCCATTTGGTAATGTACCTACAGACGTAGAACTACAAATTACCAAATCCAACGACACAGGCGGTACACCAGTAGCGTCAGGAGATAGCATTATCTTCACTATGACAATAAAAGCTTTGAGAGGATCTGTTTTTGGTGTTAACTTAACAGACTTGTTACCAGACAACATTAAGTATATGTCCTCAAGTTGGACTGGTACTTCAAGTGTCCACGGCAATTTAGCAGGCTTATTAACAGAACCCACATACGCCTCTCCAGGTACATGGTCTCTTGGTGAAATAGAAGAGAATGAGGTAATCACCTTGACCTACATTGGAACTGTTCAGGATGGCACTGATTCAGGAAAATACAAAGATCTTGCATGGGCAAAAGGAGAAAACATTGTTGGGGATACGGTACTTGCCGTAGCGGTACCTGCTGATGTTGGAACTAACTTTGTTGGAACCGATGTACTGGTTCTAAACTACATAGAACCAGACGCAGCAGAAATTGACGTTGAAGAAAACAAGATCGTAGTTGGTGAAGTACTCGGTGCTTCAACATTCTTACCTGCAACAGGTTCAGACACAAATTGGATATACGCCGCGTTCATTGCTCTAATAATCGGCTTAGTAAATATTTTGATGGGAGTTTTACTCATGAAGAAAAAGATTACCCTGCCGAAATTTAGTCTTGGAATGAAAGTATTTGGGTTGGTGATTCTTGGAGCATTCATCTTTTCACCAAAAGCTAACGCAGCCGCGTTGCTTGTGAGAATAGAAGAGCCTGCAGCAACCGCAAATAGACCATTTGGTATCACTTTTGTTGTTCAAGATTTATTGGACAGACAAGTGTCAGCACAATGCTTTATGCAAAGACCAAGCGAAGGTGGATTTTCAGATTTTGGGCCAGTCTACCCACTTGGTAGTGGCGGTGACTCAGAGATTTGTGATGTAACAAGTAGCGAACTTACAGAAGAAGGTTCTTACAAGTTTAAAGTTGTTGCAACCGCAGCTGATAGCCCGGATGAAGTAGTAGACTCCGACGAAGTTACAGTCGATTACGACGGTGAAGGTCCTGAAAGACCAAGACACATCGAAGTCAACAAAGTAAACTCATGCAAATACGAAATTGAAGTCAAAACTCATTCAGATGGGGGTACAGCAAAGATTGAGGTCTATGCTGACGATGACTTAAATATCGAAGTAAACGATGGTAGCAAGATCAAAGATTACAGTATGGGTCCTGACGAGGAGTACGATTTTGATTACGAGGTGTATGGGACAGATTGCGATAAGGATTGGTTTTTTGCCACCAGAGCATTTGACTCGTTTGGTAATCCATCAGACGTGCGTGTCCAAGAGGTAGATGACATCGAAACTATTACTACAGAAACAACCGACGAAGGAACAGAAGTAACCGAAGGAGCCATTCCTACTGAGGGTGGAAGTATCTTAGGTGAGCAGACTGGCGAAGAAGGTTCTGTTGTTGGTGAGGTTTTAGGTGAAGGCACTGAGTCAGAAGATGCTACGATGGGCGAAGAGGTTACCGATGATCTTGGAGGAGGGCTTTTAAAGAGTAAAGTATTTTGGGCTGTGCTAATATTGTTAGCATTGGTGTTACTAAATGTCCTCAGAAAAAAGATTAAAAACCAGAAAAAATAAATCTACCAAATCTAGTTTAGCTAATGAGAGAATCGCCGAGTCCTTTATAAGGACCGGCGTTATTCTCGTTTTTCTTTCAGCATTAATTTTTGTGGCTGTGTTTTCACCGATCTTGAAAGAAGAGGCAAGCTATATATTTTCTCGCCCAGGTAAAGTCGCCGATAAAGAAATTGTTCTTTCTGATATTGCTGCGGTTATTGATGAAGATAAAATTGCCCCCGTTGATAAGGATTTTAGTATTATAGTGCCAAAAATAGGTGCTAATTCTAAAGTAGTACAAGACGTAGATCCGTATAATTCTCAAGAATATCAGCAGAGGCTCACACAGGGTGTGGCACACGCAAAAGGCTCGCCTTTGCCAGAGCAGGGCGGCAATACATTTCTCTTTGCTCATTCATCAGACAATTTTTATAATGCAAATCGTTATAACTCAGTTTTTTACTTGCTTCACAAACTAGAAAATGAGGATGTTTTTTATCTCGTAAAAGATGAGGTTATCTATAAGTACGAAGTAAATGAAAAAAGTATCGTAAATCCAGATCAAATAACTTACCTCACCGAACCTACCAAAGAAGACAAAGCAACATTGATGACCTGCTGGCCCCCTGGTACCACGCTTAACAGATTGATAATAGTAGGAAAACTTGTTAGTGTAACCAAGCAGTAGGGGTAATCACAAAATGAAATACAATCCAAAAACTTATTATATTAAAACTTACGGTTGCCAAGCCAATATTGCAGATTCAAGCAAAATGGCTGGAATTCTTGAAGCATTGGGTTTTGAGGCTGTCATACCAAAGAAAAAATACCTCAATGAAAAAGACGAGTTTTTAGATTTACTTCCAAAATCCGCAATTTTTATAATTAACACATGTTCAGTAAGACAAAAAAGTGAAGATAAAGTGTACGGCCTTGGTAAAACCCTCAAAGCAATAAAAGATTTAAATAAAAAAGTTCCATTTACGATTCTTTCAGGTTGTATGGTTGGCTCGGTAACGGGCGAGCGCCAAAGGTACGAATTTAAAGAGCTGAATGAAAAAACACCGTGGGTAGATTTATATATGAACCCCTCGCAAATAAATGATTTGCCGCAACTTTTGATTGAAAATAAAATAATCGATAATAAAACTGCCGGCTCTTTGAGCCTTTCAAATATTGAGTTGAGACAAAACGATAGTAAGCATGCTTACGTAAACATTTCTTATGGGTGTGATAATTTTTGTTCCTACTGTGTGGTGCCCTACGCGCGTGGCAAAGAAATTTCTCGCAGCGAGAAAGAGATAGTTGACGAGATAAACAGGTTGATTATTAGGGGTTACACCGAATTTACATTGTGTGGTCAAAACGTAAACTCATGGGGATTACCTACGACGGAAAAATTCAAAATACGTGCTGGTAGCAACAAAAAACTGCCGTTTGCGAATTTACTGCGAAACATCCATAAACTTGAGAACGTGACTAAAATTGAGTTTTTATCATCAAACCCTTTTGATTTTACAAAAGATTTGATTGAAGCAATTTCATTACCAAAGATCTCTAATTATTTGCATATAGCGGTACAGTCAGGAAGTAACGAAATACTTAAAAAAATGAATAGGCGACACAAAATAGAAGAATTTTATAAACTTATTAGTGAGATTAAAAAGGCAAAACCCGCAATTGAATTTGGTACAGATATTATTGTTGGATTTCCTGGAGAGACGGTCGCTCAGTTTAACGAGACAATAAAATTATTTAAGAAAATTAAGTTTAACGTAGCCTTTATTAGTATTTATTCACCGAGAAAAGGTACTCCTGCAGAAAAGTTCTATAAAGATGACGTTTCTCGCGAAGAGAAAAAAAGAAGACATGCAGAACTAACCAAAGTATGGAAACAAACAAAAAAGAGAAGGTAAAAATATTTATATTGCTTGGTCCTACCTCGTCCGGTAAAACATCCACTGCAATAAAACTGTGCAAAGATTTTAATAGTGAAATTATTTCTGCAGATTCTAGGCAGGTTTATAAGTATATGGACGTAGGTACAGGAAAAATTCCAACAAATAAGGAATTGAAGGTTATTAAGGGGGCTGGTTTTTGGTGTTTTGACGATGTAAAAGTGTGGGGCTATGATTTGGTTGACCCAAAAGAGTACTTCTCTTCGTTCGAGTTTGCAAAATACGCCATTAATAAGATAAACGAGTTGGTCAAGGCGAAAAAAAGTGCACTTATCGTAGGGGGAACCGGATTCTATATCGACATGCTTACCGGTAAGGCAGCCCCTGCGCAAATAGAACCCAACCCAAAACTGCGCGCCAAATTATCAAAACTAAGTCTTATTACTCTACAAAGAAAACTCAAACGTCTAAATGCAGAAGAATTTGAGAAAATTGATAAAAATAATCCCGCGAGATTAATTCGAGCAATTGAGAAAAATTCACTTGTAAAAGAAAAAATAATAGAGCTGCCGAGTATAAAAAGTAATTATGAGTTTATAACAATTGGGTTTACCGCCACGAGAGACTACCTTTATAAAAAAGCAGACGCGTGGGTAGATCAAATTTGGGAAGACGGGGTTCTTAAAGAGGTAAAAATACTTTTTGAATCAAAATACAAAACATCCGATAAACTCCACGGGCTGGTATACAAAGAGGCTGCTGAGCACTTGGATGGAAAAATAACAAAAGAAGAGGCAATTCAAAGAACAAAATTTGCTATACACGCTTACATTAGGCGCCAACAGACTTATTTTAAGAAAATGAAGGTAGACTATTGGGTCGATATTTCACAAGACAACGCTTTACAAAACGTATACAATATTATTAATGGATAAAAACATCGTCATCTCAATTAAAACCATACTTGCCACAGCATTATTTGGGGTGGGAATTTACTTAATCTACAGACTTGGGAGTATTTTAGGAGTTCTTTTTATTGCTCTTTTAATCACCATTTCACTTGAAAGCGCTGTTCAATGGTTAAAAACAAAAAAGCTTTTCAATAAGAATATCAACCGATCATTTGCAGTGTTACTTACGTATCTTATCGTGTTTGTGGTTTTAAGCGCCACCATTACCGTCGGTTTTGACCCGGTAGTGCAGCAATCACAGAAACTAATTCAAACATTAATAAAAAATAAAAACATAATTTCTCTAGGTGATAATTTTAACTTCTCATTCTCTGAAGTTATTTCAAACTTTGCAGGTGGAACCGAAGTTGTTGTAAGCGCAACAAAATCAATATTTAGCAACATCACCACCATTTTTAGCATATTAATCCTCTCCATTTATCTTTCAATTGACTGGGAAAACATAAAAAGAAAATTCTCTGGACTATTTCCAACTGAGTACGAGAAGAAAATTAAAAAAGCTCTAGAAGAAATTGAACAAAACGTAGGTTACTGGTTACGTGGGCAGCTTATTTTAATGTTGGTGATTGGCGTTGTTAGCTATATTGGCCTTATCATCATCGGTGTAGACTTCGCGTTTCCTTTAGCCATACTTTCAGGTCTTTTCGAGATAGTGCCTATTATTGGTCCCGTTATCTCAGCCGTAGTTGCAGCCCTAGTGGCAGTGGTTGATTCTCCTGTAAAGGCGCTATTAGTAGTAGCAGTGTTTGCGCTAATCCAAAATCTTGAGGGAAACGTCATTGTCCCAAAAGTTATGCAGAAAGTATCTGGTTTTAGCCCAATTATTATTCTTATCGCGCTTCTTATCGGTAGCAATCTATTTGGAATTATCGGAGCTGTAGTAGCTGTTCCGGTTTTGATGATTGGCGCAATTATATTTAAAAATGTAGTTGGGGAAAAAAATTAAAAGCATAAAAAGATAAAAAAATATTTAAATGCGGGGGAGAAATAGATTTCTCCCCCGCATTGTTTTAAATATTTTTATGCAGGAAACCAGTAAGCCAGATTCTGTTTTATTAGGCCATCTATCTACGCTCCATCTTGATACCGTTTTACCCTAAGGTAAATTGCCGAGCAGGCTATGACGGTAATTTCGTGGATTGCTGTGGGTGGGATTGCCCGTTTCAGCCTTTACCTTGTCCGAAGATTTAGATAAAGGATCGTTTCTGTTGCTCTCAAAGGATGTTGTTTCACCCTCTGTTTCGCCATGCTTTCGCTAAACGAACACCAGCGCTTACGCGTCGGAGGTTACCCTCCGTCCCCTTGCTCTACACAGTCTGGACTTTCCTCCCTTGCGGGCGGCCTATCAGCTTCCTGCAAGCCATATTTTACCCGAAAATACGCGATTATGCTATTATGGCTCTATGGAAAATGAGGTGGAGTTGATCACTCAAGAAGAAAAAAAGCACAGCAGGAGAAATACTCTGCTGGTTTTAGCTTTAGCCCTCATTTTAGCTTTTCCAACAATACCCTATCTTTTATATCGATTCGCAGTAAATTATCACCCACAAACAACAAAAGACACGGTTTTTGAAATCAAGTCCGGTCAGGGAGTTTCAGAAATTGCAGGCAATTTAAAAGACGCAGGGCTTATTGACTCTCCTTTAGTTTTTAGAATATACGCAAAAATCAGCGGTCAGGATAAAAATCTACAGGCTGGTGTTTATGAAGTACCTAAAAAAACATCAATTGTAGAGCTCGCTTCAATTTTTCAAAATGGAAAAAATGATATTACGGTCAGATTTATTGAGGGATGGAGGATGGAAGAACTAGCCGAGTATTTACAGTACACAATAAAAGATTTTGACAAAGAAAAATTTCTTTCGCTCGCAAAAGGCAATGAAGGTAAATTATTCCCCGATACGTATTTAGTAAAATCAGACGCGAGTGAGCAAGATGTATTTGACCTGCTTAGTACAACGTTTGAAACGAAAACAGAAGACTTAATAACAAAAGATCGTTTAGCAAAAGTTGGGCTGACAGAAAACGAAGCTTTAACCCTAGCCTCGATAATTGAACGCGAAGCAGCCAAGCAAGAAGATCGAAAACTAATCGCGGGCATTTTAATTAAACGATTTGTAGAGGGTATGAAAATTGAAGCTGACGCAACCACCCAATACGCTGTTGCGCTGCCTAAATTTTGTCTTCCAAACAACTGCTTAGACGCGGACACAGCTTGCCAAATTACTTCAGAACAAAAACTCTGTCTAGATGGCCAGGGACTTGGTGGTGTGGACTGGTGGCCGCATAATCTCACACTAAACGACTTAAACTATGATTCTCCTTACAATACGAGAAAATATGTTGGTTTACCCCCTACGCCTATTTCTAGCTTTAGCCTAGACGCGCTAGATTCAGTAATAAATCACCAAACCTCAGAATATTATTTTTATTTAACAGATTCTAAAGGTGTAACCCATTTTGCAAAAACTCTCGATGAGCACGTAGCAAATATCAATACATATCTAAATCAGTAACCTTCAGCGAGGGCGTCGCGTAATATTTGTCTTGTAACTTTAAACCCGCACCCGTCTAAAACCTCATTTTTTATGTATATTGGGGCGGAAAATCTTTTTGCGATGTTTAGTGCGTCAGCAATGTTTGCGTTGAAATCTAATTTTTTATTCTGTGTTGCAACATTTAGATACGTGTAAAAAACGCCCGCATCATACTTATAAATTAAAACGCTAATTAAATTACCTCCGAGACCGCAGATTAGGCGTCTTGCTGTGTTATAAATACTTGGTTGATTTTGTTCTTGCGCCGATGGCCTAAGAAGTTGCTTAGCTTGAGAAGCTGAAAAATCTACTGGAATGACATATTTTTCCTCTTTTTCGAACAAATACACGGTATATTTATCAGAATTTGGTACAAGAGCTATAATATGGAGTTTTTTATACATTTGTTATTTTTGCCTTTGGCATTAAGAAAATTAAGCTATATAATGGTACTAATGCCTAACCTACTAACTAAGCTCTACGAATACGCAGAAAACCTCAAAGGAAAGAATTTATATATTGCACTTCTTGTTATTCTTGTTGTATTCACCGTTATTGGCCTAGTTATAGGAAATGTTATTGGCAAAAACTTAAACGAAAATGAAATTGAGCCGACGGGCAAAGAAACCCAAATCCCCATAACCGAGAACGAACAATTTGAAGGTAAAGTAGTTTTTGTTGATCCTAGACTTTACCCGCAAGATGACATCTCATTTTATCTCGCTAATCCCGAGGGCAAGGAGATTATAATGTTAAAGGCAAACGACGAAAAACTAACAGTTGTTGAGGGGTTGGATGTTGTAGTATTAGGAAAAGTAACAAAATCAGCCGATGGCAAAAAACAAATACTAACGGTGGAAAAGGTTGTCGTAAAGAATAAGTAAAATAATGCAAATAGAATTCAGAGAAGTAACAAAGGAATATGAAGAAGGCCACAAGGCTTTAGACAATGTAAGTTTTACCGTCGATAACGGCGAGTTTATATTTATTGTCGGGGAGTCAGGTGCAGGTAAAACATCGCTGGTCAGAATGTTGATTAGAGAAGAAAAGCCTACTTCAGGAATGATACTGTTTGATGAGCAGGACATTAACGCACTAGTTGGTGACGAGATCTCTACACTTAGAAGGCGCGTTGGCGTGGTTTTTCAGGATTTTAAGTTACTTGAAAGTAGAACAATCTATGAAAATGTTGCGGTTGCACTTGAGGTAGACGAAGTTTCAGACGAGGAGATTAAGAGCATCGTCCCCAACGTACTAAGTCTTGTGAATCTCAGTAGTAAGATAAATTGCCTACCCAAAAATCTTTCTGGTGGTGAAAAGCAAAGAGTATCTATCGCTAGAGCGTTAGCTCATGAACCTGACATCCTCGTTGCCGACGAGCCTACCGGAATGATAGATCCAAAATCAGCACACGAAATTGTTGAAATTTTAGGAAAAATTAATTCTTTAGGGACAACAATTATAATGGCAACGCACAACAAAGACATTGTGAACAGTATGAAAAAAAGAGTAATAAGATTAAACAAAGGCGTATTAATTTCTGATAAAAAAAGCGGTTCCTATGAGTGATAGATATATTAAAAATACATTAAATAATGTAAAGCGCGAAAGGTTAATGAGCATAACCAATATTTTTGTTATGACGATTACATTTATTTTGCTAGGAATATTTATTACCGTAATTACTATTTCACAAACAATACTTAGAAATCTTGAACAACAGGCCCAAGTTACCATTTTCTTCAAAGATGATTTTTCTGAAGAAAAGATATTAGGTCTTGAACAAAAGCTATCTGAGGACGACCGAATATTTTCAGTGAATTATATTTCTAAAGACGATGCATACAATATTTTTAAAGAAATAAACAAAGACGACCCCGTGCTTTTAGAGTCGGTAACATCAGGTATTTTACCCGCCAGCTTAGAAATTAGAGCAAAGAATATTGCAAATCTGCCTAAACTAGCTGAAGAGTTTAATTCACTAGACGGTGCGGAAGAAGTAAGATTTTTTAGTGACGTAGTGGGTAGTTTTAGAAAATTTAGCGTGATTGCGTATGTAGTTGGTTTTTCACTTGTTTTAATCTTTTTGGTTATTTCGTACGCAGTTGTAATATCTACACTTAGAACAACAATCAACTCAAAAGGTGTCGAACTGGAGATAATGAAGTTAGTTGGTGCGCGAGCAGCCTACGTCAGAATGCCCTTGATTTATCAAGGAGTTTTTTACGGTGTGGTATCTTCTTTTATTGCTGGAGCTGTAATTCTTGCGTTACTTTTAATTCTTGCTAAGGTAGGGTTTATTCCTGCCTCTTTAAGTTTCGGGTTTGCTAGCGGAGCATTTATCTCAGCGCCACTTTACGCCTTTATTTTATGGTTTTTATTAATACTTTCAGGCACTTTGCTTGGTTATTTTGGAAGCTCTTTTGCCGTAAAGCGTTACTTAAAATACTGATACCAAAATTGTTACGATATCCCCTTAAGGATATAATTCTAGTACACCGCCTTATGATTAAAAAAGCACTGACAATCTTATTATTAATTCCACTAGCGTTTCTCTTATTAGTAAGTGTAACACCCGTTTTTGCTGTAGATGACACAACAACGCAAGCTGAAGAAGACGCCGATAAAGTTGAGGATTTACAAGAAAAAATTGAAAAGTATGAAGAAGAAATAGACAAACTTCAGGGTGAGGCGGCATCGTTATCACGTGAAATCAACACCGCTAATACTCAGATTAATATCACCACACTAAAAATTCAAAACTCCATAAAAAATATTGAAAGAACAGAAAAAGAAATCTCTCGCCTTAGCGGAGATATAGATTCATTAAAAGAAAGAATAGACCAGCTGACGGAAAGGGTTGAGTACCAGCAAGATGTTTTAAAGGAAAGAATCATAGAGAGATATAAAACACGCGAAACATCTACTTTTATGGTTCTTTTTGGAACCAATACACTAGACGCGCTCGTCAAAAAGTCATCTTATTTAAAGGTGATGGAGTTACAGGACAACAAAGTACTGACTCAAATGAGAAACACTCAAAAAACCTACAATAGACAAAAAGATCTTTACGAAGACAAAAAAGACGATGAAGTTGCGTTACAGGCGCAACTACTTCAAGAGAAGGCAAATTTAGATAGTTACCGTGTAGATCTAGAGAGAGAAAAAGCAGAAAAGGACAGGCTACTCAGCATTACAAGTAACTCCGAAGCTAAATACCAAGAAATGCTACTAGAGGCAAAACGAGAGCTCGACTCGTACAGCTCGTTTGTTGCCAGCACGGGACAAGGAATCATTGGTCCTAACGGGCTTGGAGGTGGAGAAGGTGGCTGGTACTATTCACAAAGAGACTCCAGATGGGCTTATGATAAGATTGGCAACTCAAATTACACGGTCTACAATTCTGGATGTTTAGTTTCAAGCGTATCGATGGTGCATAAATACTATGGTTTTAATGTTGATCCTGGTGATCTTGCTTCAAAAAATCAATACTATTTTTGGGGTGATATGTTAATCCCATGGCCAGCTCCTGGAGGAAGACAGTATTCTAGACTTGGTTACGGTTATCCAAGAGCTGCTATCGACAATGAACTTGATGACGACAACCCAGTTATTGTTGAGTTGCGAGCAGCCAACGCAGCAGGTACACACTTTATCGTTTTAGTTAGTGGTAGTAACGGAGATTACGAGATGCATGATCCAATCTATGGCCCAAATCTTGATTTTGGCGATTATTACTCTACTGCTCAAATACTCAGCGCTGTTGCATTTAAATAAGTCTCATAAAAATAGAGAGAACCATCTAGAACAAAAATAAATAGCAGTGTATTTTTTCTTGTGTGAGAAAAGTATTAATAATATTTGTTTTAATACAATTGCTTAGTAAAACTGCAAAGGCGGACTATTTTTCTATTCAATCAGATTCATACCTTATTTCATACGACAAACAGGCGTTGGTTAAAATTAATCATAATATGAAAGGGTATACGCTTGACGAATTTGTTGTAAGACCGGTAATAAACGACGGTGTAACATTTATTAAAAATACTGAAGAAAAATGGATATCGGCGTCAGATCTTTGGGAGAACCTGCCGAAGCTCGCCGAAAAAATGGAACTGAGCATTTACATCACCAAACCAGAAAAACTGCACTTTTTAATTCAAAACAGAAATACAGGCGAAATTTACAAAACTAATGAAAATACTTATTATCCTTACGAAATATTGAAAAACACGAAAACGGTTGTAAAGAAACTAGAAATAACTAAAGAGGTGGAAAATATAGATAACGAAATTAAAAAAGAGACTTTAAAAGACAGAGTGTTAAAATATCTTAATGAGATTTTTAAATAGATGGGGACCAGCAATATTAGTGATGCTGTTAATCTTTGTCTCTTCTTCTACACCCGGTGTAGTTATTGAGGCTGTAGGTGTTAATAAAGAATCTTTTTTAATTAATGGGCACATTATCTTATTCTTTTCATTGGCTGTAACTTTATATAAAGCAATCAAAAAACTTCCAGAAACCTTTATCTTCTCAATTTTATACGCAGTAACGGACGAGTTTCATCAAATGTTTATTCAATTGCGTTCGCCGAGCTTATTTGATATTAAGATAGATACACTCGCTGCGTTAACGGCGGTGTTGATACTATGGAAATTACAACATATTCTACCGAAGAAACTAAGAAACTGGCTCAACAGCTAGCTAAAAATGCTTCAAATGGGGATGTTTTTGCCCTATACGGGGATCTTGGAAGCGGAAAAACTACGTTTACATCATATTTTGTTGAGGCTTTAGGGGTTCATGCGCGAGTTCAAAGCCCAACTTTTGTAATCGTTAGACAGTACGAGGACAAGCAAGCAGTTATAAAAAAGGTGTTTCACCTAGACCTGTACAGGCTAACAGATCTTGAGAGTATAAAAGACATTGGAATTGAAGAAATGTTAGCAGATAAAGACGCTATAAAAATTATTGAGTGGCCAGAAATGGTAGAAAGTATAATACCGAGCTCCACAGTAAAAATAAAATTCGAATATGTTTCAGAAAACGAAAGAAAAATAAATGTACAAGCTTAAAATAGATACAAGCGACAGAGTCAATAAATCCATCTTATTACTTAGAGATGGTATGGTGATTGACGAGGTTTACGGCGACATAGACATAGTTGGTGAAATACAAACATTACTACAAAAAAATAATATTAATAGCAAAGAAATTGATGAAGTTGTTCCAAACCTTGGACCAGGGTCTTTTACAGGTTTAAAAATTGGTGTAACTATTGCTAATATTCTAAATTGGGCTAATGGTAATAAAACAATAGGAGAGTTAGATTTACCTGATTATGGGCGAGAACCAAACATTGAGCCGCCTCAACAGTATTAGCTTGACTTAACAAGCATTAAAGCAAGAAATGTAGGAAATTCAGCGTAGCCTTTTTTATCTTCAGCAATTTCAAAAAGATCACCAACCCGTAAACCACATTTCTTAAACTCCTCAAAGTATTTTGATAAAGGTCGATGGTAAAAATAAGAAGTTATACTTTTGCCATTATTAACAACGTGTGTATTTAACGGGATAGTTTCGGTCGTCAAATACCTATCAACGCGTCGATAAATTAGTTTTCTATTTTTATCTTCACCCCATCCGCTTTGGCGCGGAATTCTAAAAGCTGGGTGCATCATAAAAATAATTAAACTACCATTAGCGTTTAGTAGCTTTGTGGCGTCGGGTAAAATAGTTTCAATTGGGTCCATATCTTGGATGCTAAGCATAAATACAATATAGTCAAAACGAATATCTTTAATTTCTGGTAATTTAGAAATGTCTGCGGCGCCGACAGTAAAAAACTTACCATCACTCTTGTGTCGTTTCATCGCAGCGTTTATGAGATTTGAACTTATATCTACACCAAAGTAGTTACCACCTGCTCTTTTAACGTAAGGAGCAAGAGCACCCTGCCCGCATCCTACGTCTAAAACTTTACTACTTTTGTTTAAATTCATCATATCCATAACTGCCGGTATTGCGTAGTCTGTGTGGTATTTATGCCCTTTTTCGCCAACCATTCCGTCGTACCAGGTAGACATTTTATTCCAATTACTTTTTGCCATAGCTTGATTTTACAGCCTAGAGGCTGTGTAAGAAAGCTTATTGTTTGCATAGTTGATATAATGTTAAATATGAAAATTTTAGTCACAGGAGCAGCAGGTTTTATAGGCAGTTTTCTTACTAGAGAATTATTAAGGCGCGGAGACGACGTTATCGGAATAGATAATTTTAGCGACTATTATCCTAGAGAGTGCAAGGAATTTAATTTAGACATCATCTATCTCGAGGTTGACGCGCCACTTCAAAAATATAATAAGAAGGATGTTGAGAAAATACATAATAAACTTCTAGAACAGCGTGGTCTAAAAAAATCATCAAAAACAGGTACTTTCACTTTTTACGAAGGCAACATAGTTGACACAGAATTCATAAAAGAAATATTTGAAAAACATAAACCAGATGTAGTGATGCATTTAGCGGCAATGGCAGGAGTACCTTATTCTGTAAAGAAACCTCTTTTATATTCAGACGTAAATGTTACGGGGACAATTAATCTACTTGAGCAAGCTAAAGAACTTAAACTTAAGAAATTTGTTTTTGGTAGTAGTTCGTCAGTTTATGGCGGGAGAGATAATGTTCCTTTTCATGAAGACGATGACGTATCAAAACCAATATCGACGTATGCAGCAACAAAACGTATGGGTGAGTTAATCTGTTATACGTACAATCATCTTTATAAAATTCCAATAGTTAACGCAAGAATATTTGGTCCTATATACGGTCCTTTGCAAAGATTTTACGGAATGGCCGCACAACGATTCATTAGGCAGGTATATCAAAATAAGCCTATTACAATATATGGTGACGGCGAGATGGGTCGCGACAGCACCTACATAGACGATGAGGTTGATGGTTTAATTAAATGTATGGACTCCGATATTAACTTTGACACAATAAATATTGGTACGGGGTCGCCGATAACTGTTAACGAGTTGGCTAAACAAGTAACAACGCATTTTGGAAAAGGTGTAATTACTCACGTTGATAAACCGGCGACTGAGGTTCCTATTACTTACGCGGATATGACCAAGGCAAAAAAACTACTTGGGTACGAACCTAAAGTATCATTTGCAGAGGGGTTAAAAAGACAGATAGAGGTTTTCAATATGATGCCTGATTGGTATAAAAGTATGGAGGAAAAATCGTGAAAATCTATAAAAAGAAATTAGTTTCAATTGTAATTCCATGTTACAACGAAGAAAAAAATATTAATCGAACTTTAGACGGGTTACTTGATTTAGCAAAAAATCACCATTACGATTTTGAAATAATTGCCGTAAACGATGGAAGCAAAGACAGCACTTGGAATGTAATTGAAAAATACGCAGCAAAAAATAAAATCATTATTGGTGTGAATATGATGACTAACTATGGAATGTCGCAAGGCTATATGGCTGGTTTTAAGGTGTCAAAAGGAGATTATGTAATTACTATAGCTGCTGATTTAGAAATTCCTCTTTATAATATAAATAAAGTAATCGAGTATTTAGATGAGGGTTACGATTTTGTAAATACAGATAGAAAGAACCGCTGGGGTCGGGATCGTGCGGTAAAGAGTGGTTTGGCAAATAGGATTATAGGTAAAATCAGCGGTGTTACTTCAAATGACCGAGGGTCCGGTTTAAAAGGATTTAGACGCGTGATTATCGATAACATGAGGCTTTACGGAGAAATGCATAGGTTTATTCCCGACTATGTAAGCCTTTACGGAGCCAAAATGAAAGAATTTCCCGTTGAGTTTAAAGACCGAGAATTTGGTGTTTCTTCATATAATAAACAAAAGCGTACTATAAAAGTTCTTTTAGATCTCACCACGCTTGCATTTATGCTTTATTTTGCAAAGAAACCTTTTTACACAATGCCAGGAAGGCTATTTGGAGCAACAGGCGCGATAATTGCAGGATTTGGCGGTCTCGGTACTTTTTATATGCTTGTTCTTAAATTAATGGGTGAGAGTATTGGTAGCCGACCACTTTTTATGGTTTCTATTCTTATGCTAATTCTCGGTGTGCAGTCAATGATGATTGGTATGCTTGGCGAACTTATGATGCGCGTTTATTTTGAAGCAAGCGGTCGTGATACTTTTGTAATTCGCGAAGTTAAAAATTAGCTTTAAAGAATTCCACAGTTTTTTTAAGTCCCTCATCTACATTTATAGATGGTTCCCACTTTAATTCTTTTTGTGCTAGCGAGATGTTTGGTCTTCTTTGTCTTGGATCATCGACTGGTAAATCTTGATAAATAATCTTTGATTTTGAGCCTGTAAGTTTGATAATTTTTTCAGCAAGTTCTTTTATTGTGTATTCATCAGGATTTCCTATGTTAACAGGGCCCGTGACACCGTCTTTTTGCATCAATTTATAAATTCCATCGATTTCATCGCTTACGTAACAGAATGATCTTGATTGCGAACCATCGCCGTAAATTGTAATATCCTCATTGTTTAAAGCTTGCAATATGAAATTAGAAACAACTCGTCCGTCATTTTTTGCCATTCTGGGTCCGTAAGTATTAAATATTCTGATTACCCTGATGTCTATTCCGTGCATTCTGTGGTAGTCAAAAAATAATGTTTCTGCAACGCGTTTACCTTCGTCGTAGCAAGCTCTCGGTCCGATTGTATTTACGTTTCCACGGTAAGATTCAGATTGTGGGTGCTCAAGAGGATCGCCGTAAACTTCAGAAGTTGAAGCCTGCAAAATTCTTGCTTTGTGTTTTTTAGCCAAACCTAACATATTTATTACACCAATTGTGTTAGCCTTAATTGTTTTTACTGCATTGTGTTGGTAATGTATCGGAGATGCTGGACATGCGAGATTATATATTTCGTCAATCATTACGTAATCCAGAAATAGTGGTTCGATAATATCGTGGTTAATAAAGTGAAAATTCTTATTCTCAACCAAATGTTTTATATTATTTTTACTACCTGTGAAAAGATTATCAATGCAGTAGACAATGTAGCCTTTTTCTATTAATAGATCGCATAGATGACTACCTAAAAAACCCGCTCCGCCAGTGATTAATGCTGTTTTCATTGTTTTAGTATATCAGGTTTAAATTCTCTGATATTTAAGAAGCTCTTTGCCATTAAACTCAGCTTTAATGCAGTCTCCCATATTTAGAAGCTCTAGATGTGAATAATCTGCAACGATTTCTTCGAAGCTCACACCAGACTTAATTGATAAAAATAAACTGATTGGTAGCTCGTGGGAGACAATTACATTTGTTACGTCGTCATCACGCAATAACGCTTCATAAACTACGTCTTCAAACTGTTGATAAATACTTTGATAATGTTCAATTGTATTTT
Source organism: uncultured candidate division WWE3 bacterium (assembly GCA_963765125.1). Classification (GTDB taxonomy): domain Bacteria; phylum Patescibacteriota; class WWE3; order UBA101185; family UBA10185; genus CAVXUZ01. The sequence continues at coordinate 93,325 of CAVXUZ010000004.1, read as the reverse complement.
CAGCTGAGTGCTGTTCTTGTAGCCCATCTCTAACCGCAATGTCTTTTGAAAGTATTTTTGAAAGAATTTGTGCGGTCTCTAAAGTTCGTTTAACAGGGCTGGTATAAATAGTCCAAATTTTATCTTTTTGCTTTTTTAACTTTTTTGCTAAGTCTACGATTGACTCAACACCCATTATTGTAAGTGAGTGTGGTTCAACCAAAGAAATATTGTTTGGATTATGTGGTGGAATTCTGTAATGTCCGTGTCTAACAAAATATATAGTTAAAACCATATGTCAATTCTAACAGAAAAAAGTAAGCGGTCAGTTGGCAATCAAAAAGATTGTTTATCCAAATCTGACCGCGCACTTCTCTCTTTTCCCGCTCCCCAGCGGGGTTATTTAGGCTGAGTTAAAAAGCATATCAAAGCGCGGGGAGCAAGAAGGTTATTTGTCTTTCCAGCACCCGGAAGCACTAAGGTTTGCTTGATCACGCAACCAATACAAATATCATAAGTTAAAGGAATACTTTTGTCCACTCAAGCCAGAATATTTACAAAGAGCATCATAAGTAAATAGTAAACAATCATTACACCTATATAGGACCAGTAAGTCATATACATTTTAGACGACCATGGTTTAAATTCAGTGTTTCCGTGCAAAATATTTATACAAAAATCACCAAACCCGACAGTTGGTTTTAATTCGTGCATTTTTCTTAAAAACGGTGCGAAAGGCGGTTCTTCAAAACTTAACGAACCAGATAGGTTAAATTCTTTCTTTTTGTTGGTGGTTTCAATTAAGAGAATATATGATTTCGGCGCCTCATACATATTTATAAGAGAGACTTCTTCAATAGGAATGGAAACTTTTCTAAATGGGCGCTTTATAATTAATTTGTTATCCACAGAGTCTAGCTTAATATAGTATCTTTTTGTCAGTAAAAAGAAAAAAACAAGCATTCCTACTGCGTAGACAAAAGAAAAAGCATATATTGCGACAATGCCCCAGCGTGTATACGTAAGATATAAGCTAAGGGCTACGATAAAAAACGATATGACTACAATCGCTTTCTTTAAATCGCTAAACAGCGGTACAAACCTTAAAATCATTGCTTCTTGATTATATAACGCTTAAAGAAAATGTTGAAATATTGCTATTTTTCTAGGCTTTTCCATAAGGCAATCGCACCGTACGTTTTGTATGGTTCCCATTTAGCTATAATTTTTTCAATTTGTTTTTGTGACGGGTTGGTAAGGTGATAAACTTTTTTTATTCCGTTTAGTAAACCCAGATCACCAAACGAAAATATATTCTCTCTTCTTAATGTAAAAATCAAAAACATTTCTGCACTCCACGGACCAAGCCCTTTAACCGATACAAGTTCATTTTTAATATCGTCGTCGTTCATACTTGTGAGTTTTTCAAGATGAAGCACTTTCGTTTTCGTTTTAGTCGCGAGGTCTTTGATGTAACTCACCTTTGCCCAAGAAAAACCCACATTACGAATGTCTTGATCAGCTAGTTTTAGAATATTTGTAGGATTAATTTTCATACGCCCAAGCAGATTTACAAATCTTGCATAAATAGTATCGGCGGCTTTACCGGAAAGTTGTTGTCCTGCAATCGTTCTACAAAGCTGATCAAAATAATATTGCTCATCGGTTTTATGTTTTTCAGGCGGAAGATATCTGTTAAAAAGTTCTTCAGACATAAACTTTTCAATTTCACGGTCACACTTTTTAAAATGGTTGATAATTTTTTGGTATTTCTTGCTCACTATTTGAGATTTTACATCTATTGCGGGCAGAATAAAGAGCTTCTTTTTGATAAAATTAGCGTATGAAAAAACCAATCTATCTAGTAATACCATTGATTATTGTCCTTGCTGTATTTGTTGTTATGACAACTAAAAATAAGACAGTAGAGCCTGATTTAACACCCACAGTGCCGATGGAGGTTGACGTTGCATCAGTTGGCATTAGCCCAGAGGAAATTATGAACAACCCCGCTACTTTAAAAACAGCGCTTCACTCTGTAGTTGGCGACGGTTCTACCGGTATGGCGTACGTCCTAAGACTTAATGGAAAGTTATACCATTTTGTGCGTGCCATGTTGCCAGAACCTTTGGAAAGTCATTCGTATGAGGGATGGCTCGTAAAACAACAGCCAGAACTTGAATTTTTCTCAACAGGAGTAATGGAACAAACCGTAGAAGGTGAGTACACTCTTATGTACATGTCAGATGAAAGCAGTGAGGGGTATAACCAGGTTGTGATAACTCTCGAATCGATTGTTGACGAAACACCTGAAACTCACATCATCGAGGGTACTTTTTAATAATTAGTAGCCACGTATTTTAAATTTTAGTTTTTCTATAAGCGGGAGTTTATATTCTATTGATTGCTCGCCGTCTATCCAGACTCGGTTATTGTTTTCAGTCGGAGCTTTAAAACCCTTTTGCCATAAAAATAGATATATAAAAAGCAGCATATATAAAATTATTGCAAAGATATAAAATAACTTTCCTTTGAAGTGGTGGTATATAGCGATTAGAAAAAATGGTAACGCCCAGAGAATGTGTGTTCTGCTTAGTATGGGCGTCAGCAGGAGATAGAAGGCAAATGCCACTGCGGTTAATGTGTAGGGATTTTCTAGTTTTCTTTTTAACGCTAGATAAACTATAAAAATAGGCCCAGATATCAACGACAGCACGGTATATAGGTGTGCGAACTTGCTTTGAAGTAAATTGATTTCCCAAGATTGTAAATAATAGGTTAAGAAAGTGAAAAAAGGTCTACCTTGAACTCCACGTTCGCCATGCACAAGTAGCGTACCAAAAATATAATTGTACGCACCATCGAACGTAAGCAAAAAAGGAATGCTAATCACCAAAAAAGTTAAAAATAAAGCACCTATGGTTTTTAATCTATTTTTTGAAAATATTAAAAATACTGGAAAAACTATCACAGGAATTATTTTTATAGAAAGAGCCAATGCATACATAGTTCCTGAGAGAAAATCTTTTTTTCCTAAATAATTTAACGCTAAAAATAGAAACAATACCTGAAATTGATCGTACATTGTAAATTCAAATCTTGATAAGAAGTAAGGGTTAAATAACCAATAAGCGACAGAGAACAAAGCAACAAGTTTATTTTTATCTTTGAAATAATTAAATAATAAAAGTGCAATCGTAAAATCAGCAACTAGCACTGGAATTTTCCATAAAATTGCAGTTGCAACGTCTAGAGAAAATATTACGTTAAGCTCCCACATAAAAGTCAGAATGTATAAAAGTGTTGGAAAGTATGCGTAGCCGTGTTCTAACTGGCTGACTTTAAAAGACGTAACAGTATTTTTATAAGGATTAATCCCAGATGTAAACTCAAGAACAGCTTGTTTGTATGTTACGTGGTCACCGCCGACTTCAGTAAACACTGTTAGGCGAAGGATTACTGCAACAGCAAATATAATCACCAAACCAACTGTAAATAATTTGTTAGTTAATGTTTGTTCCCTCAATGTTTAACCCTTCAAAATCAAATATTCCACAATCAATAAAAAGCCAGTTTGTGTCGTTGTTTCCGCCATCAGTAGAACTTGCAGCCTTGATTGTTGCTGAGCCGGATTGGTAAGAAACTGATACGTCGATGATTCTGTTTGCGCCCTCACCGGACCATGCCCTCTGAGCTGTAGCTGTAGACGCTATAATAATATCTTTAGCATCTCCGCACCCGGAACCATTTGAATTTAATGTAATTTCTCCGTAATCATTAATTACTCCTCCCCCCAAAGTTAGATCCCCTGTTGAATTGTTTGTGTATCTTCCGTAGTCAGACAGAAGCAACGAAGTTGTTGCTCCCTCTAGTCTTACATCACCTGTTGTTTGAACGAACTCTCCGGAGGTAATCGTAAATGTGTTTGTTACTCTAAGCTCGTCAGTAAGTGTAACAATGTCTCCCCCTAAGCCTTTATCAATTACCAGGTTATAGAAATTTTGATTCGTACATGTGTTAGCATCAGCACAGCCAGTATCTAGGGATGCGTTTTGCCCAATGTCAAGATACACGGTGTTTGTTCCTTCTGAGAAAATATCATTGTTTATCCAATCACCACCAACATAGATATCATTACCATTTGCTTGCAGAGTGCCTCCTGTAATTGTTAGATCGTTGTTTACATCAAGCACGGTTGTTAGTTGGTAAGTTGAGTTACCTCCACTGTCGTTTAGGGTTAGATTATAAAATGTGTCTGACCCCGGACCATCAGCATCCATGGTATAAGTTGTAGCTCCGGAGCCATCCATAATAACTGTACCTGCTCTTGATTCAAAACTGTCATCATTATCCCAATTGTTACCAACGTTTATTTGATTATTTTGTGAGGTAATCGACCCGCCTGTTGTATAGGAAATAATAATATAGCCATCGTTTCCATCAGTACCGTTAGAGTTTGTTGCACCCCCCGTACCCGCGATACCCGCTGAACCGTTGTAATCGCCATCAGAATTATTTCCAGCTGATGTACCAGAGCCGGCTGTGTTTACAGTGCCAGAGCCGGTAGTATAAGAAGAGCCACCTCCACCTCCACCTCCTCCTGCGTTTGATGCTGTTGAGCCTGAACCACCGCCTCCACCGTAGTATCCAGATCCACCTCCACCTCCGCCTGCGTACCCACTTGCGCTGTAGATACCGCCAGCACCGCCGTTTGTAGTTCCGCCGTTTGCAGCTCCGCCGTCGCCGGCAGAGGAGTCTGCACCACCGTTAGCTCCTAAACCCCCTGTTCCTAAAGACCCGTCTGCTCCCGCATTTCCACCACCGGTTCCTCCGGATCCTCCGGTGGCTTGTGTACCCCCTCCACCCCCGTTAGAAGTACCAGAGGCTGATCCGTCAGTGCCCAAAGTTCCACCTCCAGGTCCACCGTCACCACCTGCGGTTGTTGAAGAGTTGTCGCCACCCCCACCCCCACCCCCACCTGCGGCAGCTAGAAGAAGTGTTCCTGCCCTTCTTATGTAGGATTCTCCACTTCCGCCTCCTCCATAACCAGAGTAGCTACCACCAAAGATACCTAAACCACCACCACCTCCGACATGAATAGAAAGTGTTTCACCGGGTGTAACAGTCAGAGTTGCTTGTGCAAACCCACCTCCACCGCCACTTCCTCCTGAACTCGAGCTGCCTCCGCCACCACCTCCGCCACCTCCGCCCCAAGCTTTCGCAGTAATGCTGGTGATTCCTGTAGGAACTAAAAATGAGGATGTACCATCTAGAGCAAATGTAGTGTAAACCGTTGTTGTATCAGTGGCGTTTACATCAAGTACCCCGCCTGTAATTGTTAAATTGTTTTTCACAACCAAGCTATCTTCAACCTCGACGGTTAAAGAACCGCCATTATCATTTATTGTTAGATTATATGGACCCCCTGTACCGGTAGTAATAATGTCACTTACTCCAGATGCGCTGTCAAAGGTAAGTGTAGAAGTTGATGACGTCCAAGTTCCTCCTGTATCTAGTTTAAAATTACCCGCAAGATTTATAGTTTGTGCGGTTGCCGAAGTCCAGGTACCGTCAATCTCTATTTTGGCACCATCGCAGTTTCCGCCGGGAGCGAATGTAAAGCCACTAGGAACAAATAGCTCAACACCCCTTACCCATTCAAGTGTGTCTGTTGTGGCGTCTTCGGCATCAAATAGAATAGCTACTGCGTTTTGGTCGCTGTCATAAGCATCCATATCTGTTATTGCTAATGAGGTGCCAGTTTCATACCTTACTACAACGTGATTTTGATACAGTTTGATTCCCGAAACATCAGCGCCGTCTCCTTTCATAACAATATTTCCTCTTACGGATGAACCATCAACAAAGAGTGTTAATTGTTCTCCGCCTGCGGTGGCCGCAACTCCAACAATGGTGAAATTACCACTTCCATCGGTAGTTGCACAATTAGATGGGCTGTACGTGGCGTCAACCGCAACACACACTGAGCAACTCGCTAAAGGTGTAGCCTCGTCATCGTCGGTGTACGCTGTTCCAGAAATGTCTATAGTATTTAAACCAAAAGAAAATGCAACAAGCGTACGATAATAGAAATCTACCGTATTTACACTTGACGCGCCGTCCATATCCACATCTTTCGAGGAGGTGTTGAAGCTTTCAATTGAAGCAACATTAAAATTATAATCATCAGAGGTTATTTCAAAATAGCCACCATCCGCGGTGTCATCATATCCAGAAGGTACGTTTGTTCCACCGACTTGCACTCTTATTCTTGTATTTTCACCGTTGGTTGCTCCTGCACCAGTGCCTACCGCATGTCCCATAACTAAGAAATCTCCTGTGCTTCGTGGGCTAAACGGTGTGACACCACCAATTTCTTCGTATGTTGTTCCTGCCAAATCAAGTTCCGCGTCATTATTGTAATACTCAAAATCTTCAAAAAGATTTGCCGGAAACACGGTAACAGAGCTAAAAATATGATCATATGAATTAGTTGAGCCATCGCTATTGTAAAGTTGTTGCGCGTATGTGTGTGCGTTTGTATCATTTTGAGTGTTAACGTAAATTCCGCCACCGCCCAGCTCTTCGGTAGTATCTTCAGACTCAATGCTAGTTATATTTACCGCGGTAGATCCATCTATATATAATCTAGAATATAATTCATCACCTGCTGCAACATCTGCTTGCGCGCCAAATGAGTGCAGTACAAGTACGTTGCCATTCCAAATGCTTGAATTTTCCGGTGTGGTTGCAGTACTAAAAGAACCCGGGCTTGCATTTGCAGGAACACCCGTATCGGTTGTGTTTTCTGCATAAACAAAGTCCACTCCCTCAGTAAGACTCCCCAGACTTAGAATAACCATACTTGCTTTATAGACATAGGGGGAGGTTTGCCCAAAGGTATGATAAGCTTTTTGAACAACAAACCCTTGGCTAGAAGTTTTTGTTGTTCTCCCAATCCATCTATAGTGATGGGCTCTGTTCGCAGTTGCGTTTGGTTCCTTTCTCTCGGCGGATCTGTAAACTGCTGTACCGCCTGTTGTCGCAGCTTGTACACTATAAAGTGAGTTTGCGTTGTTACCATCCATTACAACATCCATAATAATTAATACGTCGTCTGTATCGTCAAAACCTGCTGTTGCCATCGTTGCGTGTGAAATTGTAGTATTGTCAACATTCTCAAAAACATTAATTGTTGTGTTCGCGCCCGTATCTGCTGTGTCCGTAAATACCGAAACGTGAGGGATTGAGATAACCCAGTCGACAGCTATTTGCCAACGCCTCGACTCTGCTACATCATCACCAAGACTAAGTGGTCCTGACGTAAATAAATTAGGACTTTTATCCGGAGCGTCATACCAATATCCAAAATAATATGACCTTCCTTTTTCAAAGTTTACGTTCCATTTAATATTTTTATACTGGTTGTTTTCATTTGATTCTTTAGGGGCATCAACTTTTAGCGCCGAAATATAATATTCAATATTTGTATCACTAGTAAAGTATTCAGCGTCAGATTGTGATAGTTCAAAAATTTTAAAATCTTTTTGTACAATCTCGGTAACCTCTCCTTGATAGTTTTCATTTGCATTAATCTTAAAAATTACAGGATACTTTTCACGTGGATATATCCTTGTTACAGATATTCTCTCAGTATCAAACGCGCTACTGTTTTTTACAGTGAATTTATCACTTATGGTTTTTACTCCACTTTTAGTGACCGCGGTGAGCCTAACATCGTAGTCTCCTACTTCTTCGTTAACTTTGTAATATGCCTCGTAGTCTGGTTCCCAAATAAACTCTTTTTTACTGCACCCATCATTTACCGTTATTGTGCCGTCGTCTGTGCTAAGTGTTGATGTCTTTTTTGACGGACTAGTGACTTCTAGACTAACTAGCGCGTCACAAACCATATCACCTATATCATCAAGTACAGCAATCTGAAACTTTGCGGTTTCATTTATTAGATAGTCGGATTTATTTGTGTTTAAGGCCAACACACCCCAAGAAAAATCTTTTTCATGAACATATGTATAGCCACCGCTTTTCATCTCAACATTGAGATTATATTTCCCCGGATCAAGGTACATTTCCTGGGCATCTCCGGTTATTTGGTACTTGTTATCTTCAAGCTTTTTAATTTCAAAAGGAACTGGCACTACAGTATTTTTGTTGTTACGTAACTCCGCTCGCAGTTGAACAAACCCGTCACTATACTGATTAGTCTCTTCTGCGTAAGCTGGTTGCAGTTTTGATGACACAATTTTTTGAGGAGCTGTATTAAATTCAACAGTAAATTCCAATTTTTCTGTAAGTTTATAAACCTCTTTGGTTTTTATCTGGGCGGTTTCTAGTACAGTTTCAATTTTTGATTTTCCATTCAAAACAATTGTTAGAATAATAACTAGAAAAATTGTACCGAGAACAGAGAATAATATTTTTGCACTTTTTGAAATACGGCTAAATATGTTGGCCTTTATATTATAAAGCGGACTATTCAAACTTGAAGTATTGGCGCTACTATGCATAATTGTTCTCATTATAAGGTTACCAATAACAAACGATTTTTACCAATAAAGTATCGTGCATATACTGCACTGGTTACAACTGCTAAAATGCTCTTATGGGATTGGAAAATGGTCTAGATGAGAGCACAGTCGGGGTAGAAAGTTCAGAAAATGCTGTTGAACGAGTAGCGTCTATTTCAAAAACAGCACCTTTTTATCGCGAAGACTTTTTTTCAGAAGCTCCAGAACCTTTTGTTGGTATCGAATATACTTTGGTTAATCCAGGGACAGAATATTTTGGAATATCATCAGAGACTGGTATGCCCTGCGACACCATACTTCCAAAAATAAACACGCCGTATTTTGTAACATTAGACGAGTACACCCCGTTTGTAGCAGAGGTTAGTGTTTTTAAAGAAAACCGTGAGCTTTTCGAAAAGGTTGAAACTGTTAGAAGACTGTTAGAAGAAAATAATGCTGCTGGTCACTCCATTACCACATTTATTGGTGAAGCAAACGATATTTCTCGTAATGTTTACAACATTCTTAGGTTCGGACTTTGGCCTGAAATGAACACAGCTACACATGAGAGACTGCCAGAGCCCTGGACTGGTGATTTTAAAAAATCCGGTATGGGATTTACTGCCGGAGATCATTTCAACGGGTTTGCTGTAATTCCTTTGAAATCCAGTAAGGAGTACGTACAAATTCCAGAAGAGGTGGGTGGAGGTTCTTTTGTTCCACCACTAGAGCTTACTTATGTTGTACCGACTGAAGAAATTAAACAAAGTCTTGTTAATTTGGCATACAAAGATCCATTTACCAACATACGCATTGAAGACAGACGTAATCAGTTAAAGGAGAGAATTTATACCTTTGACGATATTATTAAACGTGCCGAAGATAAGAAGGTTTTGTTTGAATAGTTACACACATTTTATCTTTCAATTTAAATGTAAAGGCAGTATGTTTGGTCGGGGTGGTGGGACTTGGTCACAAGTCCAACACAATCTAGTTCTCCTCGTTCATAAGATTCTGTAGGCTTGCGACCCCGACTCGCTCACACATTACATTTGCTCGCTCCGGCATTCAAGTCTCCGCGCTCACTAATAAAAAAGTCCGCTAGCTACATCTGGCGATGTAACCATCGGACTTTTCTACTGGTCGGGGTGGTGGGACTTGAACTCACGGCCTCACGAACCCGAATCGTGCGCTCTACCAACTGAGCTACACCCCGAAAATGCATTTCAGCGTTATTTTAGCAGACTTCAGCGCATTAAATTAGCATATTTGATATATTTATCTTGTTGGTAATTAGAAATGCTTATGAAGATTAAAGAATTTACATTTGTACACGTTATGATTGCGGCGCTCTTAATTGGAGGTGTTTATTTGATTGTTGAAGCCAGTTTTACGAAAGAGCCTGTCTCTATGCCTGCTGCGATCGTGGAAGAAGCAACAAAGGAGAGTACGGATTCTTTAAAAAAAGAGCAGTTAATGAATTTAATCACACCGACCGACGATAAAGTAACCGACGACGTTGAAGATACTGCAAAGGTATTTGAAATTTTAGCTTCAGAAAATAAATTTTATCCTCAGGAAATATCTGTTGCGACTGGAGATTTAGTACGCATAATATTTTTAAATAATGACGGTATGCACAATCTCACAATAGACGAAATTGGCATAAAAACCTCCGCCCTTTTTGAAGGCGAGAGTTTGGAGTTTAGTTTCAAAGCAGCATACCCTGGTACTTATAAATATTATTGCAGCGGAGATGTGTGCACAGAAGGCGAAGTATTCGGAACTCTAATAATCCAATAATTCTAAATGTGATTTTTAAACTTTTTGTAGTACACAACTTTTACAAGTTCTGTTGATATAAAATATGCTAGCACTAAACCCAAAACTACAGCTAAACTCGTAAGCGGAAGTTTTATAAATGAAAATACATTTGAACCAAGTACTGTATATGGAATGGTGATGGTAACTAGATAGGTAATTGATATTAGTACTAAAATTACATTTGATGGTTTTATGGCTTTATAGAACCAGCCTCTTGTTCTAATAGAAAAGATAAATGCTAATTCGGTCAGTACCGATCCTATAAACCAGGCAGTATGAAGCGTTCCGGCGCCCTCGCCTTTAAATATAAAGAAAAACATTAAGTCAAAGATAGTACTAACCAGGCCAAGTGAAATTGCCACCATGGTAAATCCTTTAAAATCAAATTTTGATGGATTTTCCATTTCGTGTTTATCTATGTTATCTCCCGCAATAGCAATCATCGGAAAATCACTCAACAAATTTAACAACAATATTTGTAAAGGAAGCATAGGAAGATAATCTAAAAGCAAACCCGAAATAATTAGTGCGAAGAAATTACCGAAATTAGAAGTTAACGTAGCTTTTAAATATTCCGAAGTGTTTGAAAATACTTTTCGACCCTCTTTTATACCGTCAACCAATACTTCTAAACTTTTCTTTAGAAGAAGTATATCTGCTGCATCTCTGGCAATATCAGAAGCATTACTTACCGCTATACCAACTGTCGCTGCTTTCAGCGCTGGTGCATCATTTATTCCTTCGCCTAAGAAGCCTACACTAAATCTTTTATTTAATGTACTTATAATTTTATGTTTTTGCTCCGGAGTTACACGTGCAAAAACGTGATACTTACTACAAGCAGTTATAAGATCTTCACCCTGTAAACGTTCAATTGTATCTCCAGAAACTACGTTGGATATAGACGACACCAGACCAATTTCTTTTGCAACAGCACCCGCAACCTCTAGGCTATCGCCTGTAATAATCTTTACCTGTACGCCAAGCTCTAAAGCCTCTGCGATAGTATGTTTAGCTGTTTTTTTAATGGGGTCAACAAAGGAGATAAGACCAATAAATTCAAGCCCAGATTCTTCGTTCTTTTCATTGTAATTTACCGCCAATTTCAGTGGTTTTTCTGCTAAAGCCAGTACTCTTTTACCCTGCGCACCTTGTTGTTGTGTCCATTCAAAATATTTTTCTTTATCCTTTATTGTGCAGTAGTGTAGTACGGTCTCTGGAGCACCCCTTACTATTAAGGTATTTACTCCGTTAATTTTTATTAAAACACTGTTTCTTTTTCTTTTTGGATCAAATGGAATTTCGTTGATGATTTTTGCATCCTTTGCAATTCTAATTTCTTCTTTGTTCAGTTTTTTTATTATTGCTAAATCAAAAGAATTATTGCTTTCTTTTTCTTTTGTGTTCACGTCGCTAGCGTATGCAGCATATTCAAGAGTTTTTTCTTTATTATGTGAAAATATCTCATCGACCTCCATATCGTTTTCCGTTATTGTTCCTGTTTTGTCTGTGCATAAAACGTTAATGCTCCCAAAATCTTTAATGGCTACGAGTCTTTTTACAATAACTTTCTTTTTTGCCAAAGCTAATGCACCACTAGTAAGTGAAAAAGTTACAACGGTAGGGAGAGCCTCTGGAATAACACTAACAGCCAGTGCTATAGCAAAAAGAACAACCTGCTCGGTAAAGTAAGATGAACCCTTGAGTAGGTAAGCAACAATTAAAAAAGAAAACAATGAGAAACCGACCAATTTAAGTATGAATACACTTACATCAGAAATTTCTTTTTCAAATAGGCTGCTTCTTTTTGTTGACGCAGAAAGTAAAACAGCTTTTCCGAATTCTGATGATTTTACGTTTGCAAATACCAGCGCCTCAGCTTTTCCCTCAATGATTTTTGTGCCAGTAAATACAATGTTTGATGCTTTGTATATGCTGTTAACTTTGATATCAGTTTCTTCAGAGTTTTTATATGCTTGAACAGATTCCCCAGTTAATGTAGACTCGTCTACTTCAAAATCGTTGCATGAAATAATTCTCGCATCTGCAGGAACTATATCTCCGGCTTCTAGGATTATAATGTCTCCAGGAACTACATCTTCCGCAAGAATTGAGACAATTACACCATCTCTTTTTACTTTTGACTTTGGTGAAACATATTTTTTTAACAATTCCGCCGATTTCTCAGATTTATACTCTTGTAAAAAACCTAGAAAAACATTAATTCCAATAAAGAGAACTATTACAATAGAGTCTATTTTTTCTGCTAAAACGTAAGAAAGTAGCGCGGCACCCAAAAGAAGATAGACAAAAGAAGATTTGAACTGACGTATTAGAACTTTTAGCCAATGGGATGAGTTTTTTTCAAGAAGATTTTTACCGTATTGTTTTAGCTGGCTGTTCGCTTGGTGGGTCGACAGGCCGGTTGTTAAGTTTGTATCAAACTCTTTTGCGACTGTAACAATATTTTGATTTGTATAATACGAATAATTTCGATCCATTTGGGCAGACCTCTAGTTTGATTCTAGCACTATAAAATACGAGTTTCTATTGTTTTGATGCCGAAAACACGACGGATGAGGGGAAAATAAAGATCAAAGACATCGGAATAAAAAACAAAAAGAATTTGAATTTTACCTTGTAATCATTTTTAGTAAAAAACTCAGCAAACTTTTTTATCTCGTTTTTTCTTGTAGGTATTTCGTGGAGTTCAATAGAGTAATTTGGACAATCGAGTAGTCTTTCTCCTGCATCTTGCATAGTTGAGTATTCACAACCTTCTATGTCGAGTTTTATGTGATCAAATCTGTAAGCGTTAAGAAGGTCTAACAGCGATATTCCTTCAACCTCAAAACCTCCGCTTTCTTGAATTTTATTTGACCATGAAAATGCACCGTCAGAAATGTGTACAATACATTCTGTAGTAATTGCCTTATTAAGCAGAATAACGTTTGAAACTTTACTAAGGTTCGTTTTTAAAACCTCGAATGTATTTGGATTTGGCTCAACAGCAATTATTTTAGATTCTGGTCTAACAAATTTGCAGTATCTGGAAAATACACCTGCGTTTGCTCCACCGTCTAGAATGGTAGGAGCTTTAGAAAGACTGGGCACTTTGTATACTCCAAAAAAGTAAATTTCAAACCATAACCCTATTTTTTCTATTAGTTTAATCATAGGCATAAATTATAGTCAGTAGTTGGATCGACGTCTATTACATAAACAAAAACTACTAATGAAGTTATAATAGTAGCTACTATGGTGAAAAGAAGAAGAAACACAGTTTTGTTAAAGATCGGTGTATTTCTTTTTGTTACAGTCTTTATAATTGGGGTTTTTGCTGTGGGGAGTGTCGCCTATATAAAAATAGCTAACGTTGTAATCAACAAGATAAGTGAGCCAAGAAATGAAACAGAGACACAGAGGCTCAATCTTGTTGAAAATCGAGCTACGCTTTCTGAATATGCAAAACTTAATCCTAAAACAGCAACATTCTACGAAACTAAGCAGTCACTTTTTGAGAAAATAAAAGTAACTAATAAAATAGGGCAAGAGCAGTCTTTGGTTAGCGGTCAAAAATCAAGTAGTAGGATGCTAGCTAGTAAAGCTAAGATTGTTTATGAAGAGCAGGAAAAACATTTCACAGAGGTTGAAGAATATAATAACATTGTAAAAAATATCTATTCATTTGACCCAAGAGTTTATTTTACAGAAGATAGTCTTTTATTAATCGAGAATATTTCCAGTGCTATAGGGGGTTTAAATACCATAAAAATACAATTAGAGTCATACGAGGGTAATGAGGTTGTGAGAAATAGCCTAGATAGTGTAATTAGTATCTTTACAGAAACTGCAAGAGACGTTGAGGCTGGAGCAAAGTTAGATAGTGAGAACATCAAATATCTTTCAGAGAAATTTTTAGAGTTAAGAAGTGCCACTTTTGATTACGAGAGGTCATTATTTTTTAATAGGGAAATGCTAGATATTATAACTACACAGACGAATTTAATTATTGAGTTTGATCGTCAGTAGATTGGCTTGGTGTTGATTCATCTACGTTGCTAGATATTATTTCCGTGGGTTTGTTTTGCTGGTTCGAGTCTTCGTTTTCAACGTTTTCTTGAGTCACCTCATCAAGTTCCTCTTCAATAATATTTTCCTCTACAATTTCTGCGGGCTCATCTATAAATTCTTCTTCCACCTCTTCGAATGTAACTACTCTTTGTTCATGCGCCCGCTCTATCAACGGCTCATGATTTTCTTTTGGACTGTAGGGTGTAACGCTGGTAATGTCCTCAGCCGACAGGGTACCCGAGGAAATGGAGTAGGTGTTTTTATATATCCTTCCCTCGAGGTTTGTTGCAACCCACTCAACGAAATCACCATCTAAATTAGCTGGTCCAGATAACATACCTTCTGACAAATTTTTAGTTGTTGATTTTACAATGTCGTAAAGAAATAAATTCCACCCCTCTCCATTTTCAGCTTTTTGTTGATAGAGCGTAAAATCATTTTCTAGTTCTATGAGTTGGCTTGGCGCTGAACTGTTAGTAATTTGTGTCATTTTGTAGCCATTGTATACAACTATTTGCCATATACCATTTACCTGTCTTTCCCACGCAATGTATCTCTCGTTTACTTGCGGATTAACATTATTTCCAAGAAAAGTTAATTGAACCACTTTATCTGATGGAATATCTTTTAAGAAAATTTGCCAATGTGAATCTATTTGACTCATCCAGACAACAAGTTTGCCAAATAGAGATGGATTTGCATGATTAAAACTATGGTTGGTGATAGAAAGCGTTTTGCTATCTTGCATAGCTTTCAATTGATTAATTCCGTTCTCGTCTTTTTCAATTACTATTTTAACTTTGCTGTAATCTAGCACTTGATCTTCGGTCATAGCGCTTACAATTTGTTTATTAAAAACAATAAATAATAGTATTCCTGGAATTATGTATAAAACTTTTTGTATGATTTTAATCATTTTCATTAATTTGCCCAAAAATATCCTTTCTCAGCATCATTTTGAAAGAAATTTCCATGTCGCATTAGATTGGCTACACCGGGGGAAGTAACAATTTTTGGATACCCATCTGCGTTGTATGTTGTAAATTCATATCCCGCTGTTTCTATCATTCTAAAACAGTACGACGTATTTTCTGTCGCAGTGTTGTTTTCAAGGGGCCAGTCCCACTCAGTAATTTGACTAGTGTCTTTATCTACTAGATACGGATTAGTTAGCGAGGGTATTGTTTCTGAATATAAACCTTCAGCACCTAACGAAGACGTAGAAATTTGATTGACTTGAGTTACTGAACTTGCTAACGAGGCGTTGTCGTATAGACGCCACGCTGATGCGGCTCCAATCCCTCCTACATCTGTCCAACCTGTTGCAGCAGTACAGTCTTCAGCTTGCGCGCTTTGTAATTTAAAGCTGTACGTATTTGTGGCTAGATCTCTTCTAGACACACCAAGATTCATTTGAAGTCTAATTTTGTCTCCTTGCTTGAGTGTCATATTCGATGCCGGTATTTGTGCAAGCGGAGTGTTTTCAGTAATATCTTCACCGTTGTCTGGCGGCCACGCATTGTTTAATGTTACCGATGTGCCATCAACAAAATACTCAAAATCATTCTGAGTAAAATCTACATAGTATTGCTCAGCCGCTAAATCTATTAGATTTAACCCCAAATTTCTTCTTACTGGGCCTCCCCATACCGTGCTAGGTGCCGTCCAGGCAAGTGCTCCATTTGTTAAACGCATTTCTTTTATATCATCTGATGCCGATGTGTCGTCTTCGTAAATTATTGCAAGGATGGCTCCAGAAGCAGGTTGTGTTGTCATAATAATTTTCATAGTATCATCGCCCGCAGTTGTAGTGGAATCCCAAGCAGTACCATTCCATCTTTTTCTTGTTATATTTGCTCCTGCTCCGTATGCAAGTCTAGCCCTATTTTCATTACCTGGATATGTTTCATAGTCTATGTCAAATGTTTTATCTGTAGCGCTCTCAACACCAGCAGAGTGTTCAGTGTGTACTGTGCCCCAAGATGTGCCGTTCCATATTATTGTGTTTAAATCAGCTCCCGCGTCTTGGCTTCCCAACATTATTTCATTTGAGCCCGATGTTGGATTGGGATAAAGTTTAAGCCAGTTCGCGACACCGCCTTGATTCGCATTTGCTAATGTTGTAAGGGAACTAAGAGCTCCGGCAGAGTAGGTACGGTAATTCCAGTGGGTTGTTGCGGTGTTGTCGCCCCAGAGAAACATTATATCCCCCGAAGTTTTTTCAAAACCAACATCAATACATCTTCTTGTGGCGTTTGCACCCTGGATATCCCAGGTTGCCGCGTCGCCCATATTGTTCCATGTTGAACCGTTCCAACGTAAGCCATAAACATCAATATTGCTGTCAATATAGATTAATGCAAGATCGTCTGACCCAGAAACTTCACTAGCAGACAGCTCAATCCAATTTGGTATTCCTGTGGTGGGTACTGTAATTCCGGTGCCGTCAACCCACGCGCTACCATCCCATATTTGATAGTCAGGTGTTGAAGTTCCATCTCCATATACAATCACAGCATCACCAGAACTACGCTCGTACTCAAGATCATAGCCTCTATAGAGAGATTGCGTGTCATAACTTCCCAGTGCATCTGCCATCGTAGTTATTAGGGTTGGGGTTCCCCATCCGGTACCATCCCACACCTGTGTTTCTAATCTACCATTTGACCCCAGAGTTGCGAGAATGGCTTCGTTTCGTGTTGGAGAAAATCTCACAATCATGTGGCGTATTTGCCCATCAACAATCCGCGCTCCTTCTTCAGCAGACCAGGTCGAGCTTGTCCATCGTCTGTATTTTGGTACTGACTCGGCGTCCTGTGCGTCGTAAACAACCATTGCTTTTGTAGATGAGTTATAAGCTTGCGCGTCGATATCGTAATAGAAATTACCTAGTCTTCTTGCAACAGGCCCGCCCCATATAATTGAAGAGGCTGACCACGTTTGTACCCCACCTGTTTGATGAATTTCAACAATATCGTCGTTAGTTGCTGCATCAGATTCATAACCTATGGCTAGAACAGCTCCTGAATTTGGTTGCGCGGCTAAGTTAACCTGTGCTGTGTCGTCGTCCGAGGTTGTAGTGGTTCCTGACCAGGCACTCGTTGGTCCATTCCACAGCCTTCTTCTAATCAGCGCACCTTCTCCCCAAACCAACCACGCATCGTCGGTGTTTGACGAGTGTGTTTCAAAAACGATATCAAAGTTCATATCGGTGGCTGTTTCAGTAGAGGCATCATGTTCAGTATGTACGGCGCTCCAAGCAGTGCCGTTCCAAAAAAATGTGTTTAAATCGGCGCCTGCGTCTTGAATACCTAACATAATTCCGTTGCTTGAAGAGTTAGGATTTCTTGCAAGTTTAATCCAGTTAGGTTGACCGCCCGCATTTGCATTTGGCAAAGCGGCATATGCACTCAATGCACCACCCGAATAAGTGAGGTATCCACAATCGTCTGCAGTGACTGATGACCCCCAAATAAACATAATGTCTCCACTGTTGGTTTCAAAAGCCACATCAATACTTTTTCGTACTGCACTGGAGCCAGAAACATCCCATTCAGACGTGACCCCCATGTTATCCCAGCTACTGCCTGTCCACCTCATGCCGTAGATGTCGGCATCTGCATCAATTAATATCATCGCCAATTCATCAGAGTTTGGATCAGACGCGAGTTCAATCCAATTTGGTACTCCCAGTATTAGGAACATTTATATCAACTCCGCTACTCCAGTTGCTACCATCCCAAACGCTATAGTCTGGGTCCGCAGTGCCGTCGCCGTAAACTACCACCGCATCCCCCGAAGATTGTTCATAAGCTAAATCAAATCCTCTGTATAAAGATTGTGTATCGGTTGATGCAAGAGAGCTTGCATGCGTGCCCAGAATAGTTACAGTACCCCAGCCGGTTCCATCCCACACTTGTGCTTGAATATCGCCGTCTGACGTTTGTACGACCATAATTGCCTCATCTCGTGTTGGCGCGTACCTTACTACCATTTGTCTGATCTCTCCAGTTACATTAGTAGCGTCTCCTTGTGCGGACCAATTACTACCACCCCACAGTCTGTATTTTGGTGTTGAAGTAACATCAAGTGTGTCATAAACCATCATTGCATCTTCGCGGCCGTGAGAAAACACTACACCTGTATTTGCAAAAAAGGCTGTTATTGAGAATAAAAAAATAAATAATTTAATTAGCGACTGTTTCATAACAATGCTATTAGTATACCCTAAGCATTTTAAAGGCAACAACTCGCTACCAGCAAAAACACTGTAAATACAACACAAAAGACCTTTAATTGTAGTAATCAATACAATACAATTAAAAAAGTTAAATAAATGGAAAAAATTAAATCACTATTTGATGTAGAAGCAATTCAAGACACACCTTTTGTAGAGGGGGAGTTGTCTGTGCCTCAAAACCTTAACGAACAGCCACAACTAATACATCCTACCACATCTAATGAGGTTTCTTTACAGCAGGTTAATCACCAACAAAATTATAATAAACTTGAGCAAATTCAAACACTTACACAGATCTACAATGCTAAAGAAATTTATGTAAACGAAATACCTACACCTTTTCAGCAACAGTATCTGAGAATGGAAAAAATAAAAATAATTATGCTCGGTGTAATCTGTGCCGCAATGACAGCGCTGGTATTTATCGGACTTTCAGCAAACAGTAAATTTTCTCGAATTGAAGAATTGCTGGAAAACGCAGTTATAGTTGGTAAAGACGTTTATTCAAATAAAGATATGCTTGAGTTTAAAGTCGAATTAGAAAAAGATCCCAACGAAGTAACTTATAACAAACTGGTGGCTGATGTATTTGCTCAACAAACTGGTGTATTACAAGACGGAAATGTAACTATTAAAGCAGATTTATTAGATTCACAAACAGCTCAAGTTATTGGTTTGCCTTTAGAAATTAATAAAGTTTCTCCGACAACCTATCAAATAACTGGCGATCCGTTTAAATATGAATTAAGGCCCGGTGCTTATAAACTGCACGTTGAACTTGACGGAGGCAAAAAATCATTTGTACACGAACAAGACTTTGAATGGGGAGTTCTGGCAATTAACACAAATAAAAGCGTCTATTTACCTGGCGATACGGCAAAAATACAAATTGCTGTACTTAATGAAAGGGGAGATATGGTATGCGATGCCGCAGTAATTTTAGAGATTACTAACCCCCAAGGAAACATGGTTGATTTGACTAGCGCTGACGGTGACATAATAGTTAATGACGGATGCCGTAAGAAACAATTTATTTTCGAACCTGACTACGAAACCTCATATCTCATTGAGCAAGGGTTAGGTAGGTACGAAATGAAATTAAAAACCTCAACAGAAAACGGTGATAAAGAGATGACCGATTATTTTGAGGTTGTAGAAAGTATTGATTTTGATGTTGAGCGAATAACCTCGACAAGAATATTCCCTAGAGAAAAGTATCCGGTAATTTTTGCCGTCAAGGCAAACGTCAACTACACAGGTGACGTATCAGAGTGGGTACCTCGAGACTTTAAAATATTTGATCTTTCATCAACTGATACAGTTAGATTTATTTCGAATGCAGACACAGTAGGAGAAAAATTTATAAACTCACCGTCTGTTCAAAAAATGGAGACGTTGTCCGAACACGATCTCTATAAATCAATAAAATGGAATGTGAACTTTGAAAAAGGAAACACATACTATTTTGGATACTGGTACGACGCACCAAATAAAAGCCCTAACTTTTTTAGCATAGGGGAGTTGCAGATAGCTGAATTTAAAGAACTACGACAGTGGCAAATCGCAGTCGATTTTGTGAGCGAATTGCCGCACGCGTCAGTGTCTTTAGAGACTGACGATGTTGATGCCGGTTCCGCAATTGATACATTTGAAGAAGTTGAAGACACAACTATCTCAGATGCTACTTTAGATTCTGCAGGGTTTTCTGACACAGAGACGGTACTGATATTAGCTGACATTAATTTTGATGGTAATAATGCTAACGCAGTATATAGCGTAAGACTTTCTACAACGGCAGGAACCGCAGTTCCAAACACAACCATTATTAAAGAGCCCAGAACCGCAGATGACAGAAATGAAATTCAGAGAATAGTGATACGTGTAACAAAGACAGCTGGGCAGGGTTTTAGGTTAGAAAAAGCATATAATACAGCAGGCTCTACAGCCCCGAGGGTACAAAAATTTTCAATGAACATAATTGGTCTTGACGATCTCACGCACGGCGAAGACTATGTTTACGATGATGACACAAGTACAAGTGATATCCCTGCAAACGGTAGTCCTAGTACTTTTGCAACAATAACCACTCCTGCCAGTGATCCAGATTGGCAGACTCAAATACTTATATTAGATAGTTTTAGGGCGGACGCAGTCAATGGAGTTGGTTCTGATGCGTTAATACACGGACTAAGACAAGACACAGGTGCAACCGTTAACAACAGTAGGCACGAATCCGAAGATGCGTTAGATAGATATGGTGGCGGTAGTATTTATGTGTTTACGCAAGCTGATACTAGCGCACATACATATGATGTTAGGTTGCAAAACTCAGATGCCTCAACGGATTCATTCGATCATGAATTTAGTTCGATTATTGCTTTTCCGTCAACCATATTTGAAGACTTTGAGTATGGGTTAACTGCGGCGGAGTACAACACAGCAAATACCGCATTCAATGAAATTCAAGCTATCACGCCTTTTGCACCACAGAGCGCGGGGGAGTTTTTGATACTTGGTCAAGCCTTGGCCGAGGGAGGCGGTGGCACAGTCGGAGAAGATATGAGAATAAGAGTGCAGGTTGACGGTACAAATGTTCCTAGTGGGTTTGACGACACTACTGAGGGTATGTACCACGAAGACTCAAACGACGACTACCTTCTCAATAGAGCATCTCTGGAAACTTTTGGTACAAGCTCAGTTGACATTGATTTAGATGCCGCAACCGATCAAGTTGCTGCAGATTTTCACGAACGAGTACTTGTTGCTGTGTCAATGGGGCTCTCATTTGTGAATGTTTCAGGTAATGCTTATACAGACGACAATGAAGCTTCACGTTTGAGTTCGTACTCTGTGTGTTTAGCAAAAAACGCAACACAGGATAGTGACCACTGTAATACAACAGACGGTAGCGGGGCATTTATCATTAGCAAAGTTACCGCACAGAACGGTGACCAACTTACCTTATTTGTCGACCACGCAACTGTGCACGGTAACGTTGTAACTAAGGCAACTGTTGCAACTGCCGACATTACTGGCGTTAAGCTTTATCAAAGCCACGTAGTTTTACAAAATGAGCAATCAAGCGCATTAGCTATTGTTGATATGGATTCTTATGACAACGATCAAAATGCGACCGATTTACTTTTTGATGCAGAAGACGCAGCAACAGACACGTTAAGTGTCGAATACGGAAACGAATTATTTGTGCGGTCTAGCGAATCGTTTACTCCGGGAGGAAATGTTGATGGGCATGACATCGAAATAGACGGGACTTGGACTTCAACTGGTTCAGAGACAATTAACATAGACGGTACATTTAAGCTGGATACAGGAGGAACTCTGAGCCCTGCAACTTCGACGCTGACGTTTGATGGAACCGGTGGAACAGAAGATCTAATAACTGATGGAACAGGGGATTTATATAATCTTACTATCAATGACGGTGGTGGGTCTTTAACAGTTGAAATCGAGGACGCATTAGTAGTAAGAAATAACCTAACCATAGCTGGAGGACTTTTAGATACAAAATCTGGTGAAAGCAATCAAATTATAGTGCACGGTAACTGGGATAACGACGACCAGTTTGAAGCTCAAGCTGGCACGGTTTTACTAGATGGCTCAGGCGCTTCAACTTACACAATTGACGCCGACGGACCAGGAACAACCGAAGCGTTTTACAATCTTACTTTAAATGATTCTGGTGGGGGAGCAACTTACCAAATAGCAACTGATTTGGATGTTGATAACGACATTACAATTACAGGCGGAACACTAAATTCTAATGGATTTGATATCTATGTTGGCGGTGATTGGACAAACAACGATACATTCACAGAAGGAACAAGGACAGTATATTTAGATACGGGTGGTGACGCAACACTAGACACCGGATGTGCTAGTGCGGCAACCTGTACAAATGAAAATTTTTATAACTTAGTAATTAATAAAGGAAATGGAGGAGACGTTGTAACTTTGTCCCCAGATGACCTGAGAGTAACAAACACGTTAACAATTACCTCAGGTGAGTTTGTTCAAACGACGGATAGTGTTCAACTTGAAGGAGCAACAACCTCCCTTCAACTATATGATTATGGTAGATACACTAATAATTCAACAGGTGATCTCACACTTGGAGGTGCTGTTGTTAACGATTATGGCGAAATTACACTAAATTCAAATGGCGCCTCTTGTGGAGATACAAAAGATATAGTAATTGCCTCAACTGCCGCAGCGCAAAGATTCTGGTCTGGCGCGGGTGCTTTTAGAATTATTGACGTCTCCGTTTCTTACCAAGCAGGCTCTGCAACAATCAAAGCTGCAAGCTCAACTGATGGCGGTAACAACGGCGCAAACTGGCTTTTTATTGACTGTGGAATATTCGAATCTGAGGGTGTGAATATTGACGGTTTAAATATTAATTAAAGTTGTTTATATATTAAACGCCCCGTCACTTGTGGTTTGAGATTTTGATGATTGCGCAAATATTCTTCTAAAATATCTTGAATAGAAGTAGACACTAATTTTGAGCATTGATTTTTTTGTAGCTCGTCAGCAGTAACGTTTAAATATGCAGTGCAGTTTGCAAAATGATATCCCTGAATGCAGAAAGAATATATTTTTTTACTTTCGATAGGTTTTCCATCGAATAGAAGACTTTCAAGCTTTTTATTTTTATCATCGTAAGTTGCACAGATCTTACTATTTATTTGGTAGCATTCGCCCTCACCATCACGATTTTCTATTCTCATAAAATGAGAAAATACTTTCTTCACTGTCTCTCCGTTTATAAAAAATTTAGTTAAAGTATCGTCGTATGGAAAACAGCTTAAGTAATCTTTTAACGTAACAATAGGACCTAATTGTTTTGTTCTGATTGAGCCACTGCCGATTAAAACTATGTCACACTCAGAAGCATCTGCGAGGGCATCGGCAAAAAGGTTTCCTAGTGACGTTTCGATTTCACGTTTAGGATGAGTTGCTTCGACGGCTAATTTAGTGACTATGGTGCTGTATTTTCTATCAACCTCGCTTTTAAATGAATCAATAAACTTCTCTAAATTTTTATCAGGTTCAGCAATTTCATTGTTTATTTCTATCAATTGCCATTTGTAATCAATTATTGCGTTAGTTTCATCATCAACAGTAATATCAAAGCGTCCTATTTGATTTGTTCCCACCCCTGCTTGTGCAACGAGCACATTGTTCACTTTTGCTGGTTTATTCAATATTGTGTGCGAGTGTCCACCAATAATCATGTCTACACCCCACTCTGGTTTTAACATTCCAGCAAGTTCCAGATCTGATTCATATCCAATGTGAGTTAATAAAATAGTTAAATCAATATCGTCATTTTTGTATGTGTTGCAAATTTTTCCAACTTCTTTTGCCGCGTCTTCAATTGAAACAAAGCTCCCAACAAGTTTATCCATTTTTAATGAATCTATAACTTTATCGGTGAGTATTCCTGTAAATAAAATATCAAAACCTGCTTTTTTCAGAATTAAATGCGGGTGCATTAATCGTTTATTATATTTTTTAATGTATAGGTTGGCGTTAACTATTGGGAAATTTGCGAGTTTCTCTAAAAACAACAAATGCGGAAGACCGTAGTCTATCTCGTGATTTCCCAGCGTGACAACATCCGGAGCAAGATAATTCATTATTTCGATAGTCGAAAGTCCCTTATATTCAGAGTCTATTAAAGATCCCTGAAGCATATCACCCGCGATTAGATAGAGAACATTTTCTTCCTCTTTTCTAACTTTATTTATATAACCAGATAAAAGTGAAAGCCCACCAACTAATTTATTTTTTTCTGTAGAGTTTTCGGCGAGAAAATCTCCGTGCATATCATTTGAATGAAGAATAGTAAATTTCTTTGTTTTCATTGGTTAGTTATTGTCCAGTTGCAATTTCGCTTATTTTCCACAAATAATTTTCTTTTACGATACTAACCCATCTGACATTTGGGCTGTCTTCCCATCCATAGTAAGGTATCGGTAAATCTTTTGCTGATTCATTTACATCAACGTTTAGAGTTACTTTGTATTGGTGATAATCATCAAGCCAACTATCTTCAGAACTTGGTGTAATACCTAGCATCCCAATTTTTTCAATGTCATTAAACTGAACACCCCACGCTTGTTTTGTAGAATCGTCGGGTGCCATAGTGGTGCTCATCATTTTTATTGCTTCTGGAATACGATTCTCGTTAATATGTTCAAAAAATCTTCTAATAATATCCTCTTCTCTCAAGGGCATAATCTCTGCTGTTTCTTCTATTGTTTCTTTTGTGGCAGTTGCTTGTTGTGGCTCTTCATTTTTTATACTAGTCGCAATCTCTGTACCTGTTGGTTTTTGTCCGTAAATTATGAAAGCTACACCCCCGAATAATATTAGAACAGCAAGGATAATCATAAACGCTTGATTTTTCATATTTTCAGTATAGCACCACTAATTGTGGCTTTAAAAATGGTTTATAATTCTATTATGGAAAATACAAAACTTACATATTCTGAAATCGTATATCTTTTTGCTGAAAAATTTGTTTCTGAAAGAGCCAAATTTGTTAATCAGGAGTCTCACCCATCAGGTGAAAAATATCCTGCAAAAACCTTGGGTTACTTCATGATAGCTGCGGCGTTTGAATATTTAAAGAAATATGGATATATATCAATAGAAATTAAAGATGTTAAGAAAATGATTTTGTTTAATGGTAAGGATGTAATAGTAAATAAACTAAAAGACGCTTCGGCAGAAATTACAGGGATTGAACATAATCTTTTAGCCAATATTAAAAACAATACAAAATTAGAATACGCAGTTTATAATCTTTTATCCGCTGATGAAAATTTACCATCTGGTCATATGATTGCTATTTCTAAAGACAGCCTAGCCCAAAAAGGATTTTTAACCACTACCGAAGAAAAGAAATTTTTAGGAAAAGTAAAAGTATTTAGTATTAATCAGGAAAAATATAGTTCAGCGTTATCGATGTTGCCAGAAGTAGAAACTGCACTTGTAAACTTTAGAAACGACGCTCAGTACTACAGCACACTTATGGATTTTGTTAAAAAAGGTGTGGTGATGAGGGAGGAAAGATCAGATTCATTTGACGACTAGCCTGTAGAACAAACATCGATTTTTTAAATTGGATGAAAAACTACGTTGTATAGTTGTACCTAACGCATATTACACCTATGTATATATCTAAACCGCTTAGTATATAATAACTGCGTGAACAGAAAAGTTATTGCTAATTTTGTAATCGTCGCTCTATTAATAGTATTAGCGTTTTTTCTTGGGCTGTTTGTAGCGTCAAATGGCGAAAAAGCGATTCCCATCATTGATAGTATTCTTACAAGAGATGAGACGTCTATGTTTGAAAGTAGAGACACACTTAGTTATAAATACATCAACCCATTACTTGAGTGCGAGCTAGGAAACGAATTAGAAAATAAGAGGTTAGTATATTTCAAACAGGAAGTTGAAAAACTTACTAGCGAGCTTCAGTCAAATGGCGAGGCAGAAAAGATTTCAGTTTACTACCGAGATTTAAACAACGGACCTTGGTGGGGGATAAATGAAAAAGAAGAGTACGATCTAGCCAGCCTTATAAAGATTCCCATGATGATTGCATTTCTTGAGCACGTTGAAAAAGATTCAACACTTATGCAGAAGAAAATTCTTTATATGGTAACTTCCGAATATATTAATATACCTTTGCCAGATAAATACATTACAGACGAGCCGTTAGAAGAAGGAAAAGAGTATACACTCGACGAGGTTTTAAGAAGAATGATTGTCTACTCCGATAATCCATCATACGGTGTACTACATAAAGTTATTACAGCCGAAGAATTTCAAGAAGTATATAAAAGATTAGGTCTAGAATACACATTAACAGACGAAGGAAGGTATATACTTTCTCCAAAACAGTACTCCGCAATGTTTAGAATTCTCTATAACGCATCTTACTTAGGTAGAGCCACCTCAGAGTATGCGCTGGGACTGTTAAGTAAGACAAAAATTTCTAGTGGGTTAAGGCCCGGTGTTCCTGAAACAGTTGAAGTAGCACATAAGTTTGGAATATATTCTAACCCCTCAAAAGAAGACTATAGCCTTCACGACTGCGGAATTATCTACTATCCACAACACCCGTATATGCTATGTATTATGACAAAAGGCAGTGATGTAGATAAGCTTGAGAGTGTAATTTCAAAAATCTCAAAAGAAGTTTACGATGAGATTGATAGAAACTACAAACAGTAAGCTGTAGGCAGTAATTGCATAATCAGTTTTAACGGCTATAATACCCACAAATACATAAGGAGAGTGACTAATGGATAGTTCTACGGAAGAAACCTTTTGCGTGAAAACTCTTTTATTGAGAATCAAACAAAGTGGAGGGAGAATAAGTTCGAGCAGACTCCATTCGTTCGCTCGTCAATCAATATTTACATCTGGTAAAGAGCATGTAAGGGTACGTAAAACCATTGAGTTTATAAGTTTGTTAAGGAAAAGGCGATTGCTTAAACTGGGTAATAATATCGTAGAAATAACACCAAAGGGTATGCGAACACTTAAAGATTTAACCAGTAGTTAAAAAGAAAATAATTTAGACCCAGCCATTAATAAATGTCTGGGTTTATTTTTTTGTTGGTCGGGGTGACAGGACTTGAACCTGCGGCCTTACGCACCCCATGCGTACGCGCTAGCCAACTGCGCCACACCCCGACGCACCTGTATTTTACACTAAAACATCGTTTTCACACATCCGTTTAAATGTGTACCAAAGTGTGCGAATATTAATGCATCAAATTTAGAAAAGGATTTATTTATGGATACTAACGAACAAAATATTAATCAACGATTGCCAGCAAGCGAAATCAAACCAGTCGCGCCACAAGGGGAATTTTTACAGCCACTCCCATACGCTGGATTTATGAGGAGGTTTGCGGCGCTTATGATAGATTGTTTACTCATTGTCGCCGGGTCGACTTTTGTGTTTATGCTCAAGATCAACCCAGATTATGCAAATCCTTTATTAGGTATAGGTTTTTACATATATATGATTGCAACCACACATAACCTGGGTGCTTCATTAGGTAAAAGCATTATGAAGATAAGGGTTCAAGATGTTGAGACTGGGGCGAATTTAACAATAGGTAGAGCTATTTTAAGAGAGACAGTGGGAAAATGGTTATCTAACGCCGCTTTATCTCTTGGTTTCTTTTGGATGCTTTGGGATAAAAATAAACAAACTTGGCATGACAAGTTAGCAAACAGCTTAGTTATAAAAAACCAATAGTTCTATAAAACTTGCATTAGAGATTAATAAGGCTAATTACGTAGGATGCTGTCATTACTAAGATTACCCATCCAACCAAAATTACCAAAATTGATGCAACCAAACCGGTTACAAAGTCTCGACTTTTTGTTACCTTCGTTTCAAATAGCTCATCGTGCCACGCTAGCTTGTCTTTGCTTTTAATAACTTTAAGATATCCTAGGCCAAAAAATTCATTTGAAAAAGCGTAACCTAAAATGAGTCTGTAGAATGCCTGCTTTCTGTCTAGTAACACACCGGTTTCTTTATTTACAATTTTTAGACCAAAAATTAATTTTCCTATGGTGCCCCCAAATTTTGATGTGAAGAAGGTTGTGTATAAAATAGTTAGTGGCGCTAGCAGAAAAATAAGCGATAAAAAGACACAACAAAAAATAAAAAAAGCAGTGTTGGTGCCAACGTCGAAAAAGTAGACTGACGATGAAGCTAGTAAAATAACTGTGAGTGGGTATGCAGCAAGAAGAAAATCAGTAATTGCTGCAAAGGATCTTATTATGTACCCCGCATTGTTGTTATTTTCCATCTGCTACTCCTTGTACGGTAGGGACTCCCGCAGATAAATTTTTATTTGCTATTTTTTTATATAAAAATGTCCAAGTGTACTCAAAATATGTGGTAATAAAGCCACCTGCGGCACTGACTAGCAAAACAAAGATTATCACTATTATTGATAAAGCAACCCCAGAAAAAGCTATTTTTAAAAGATTAAAATCCATATTTGCTATATTTGTTGCGCGCGCCACCTTAAATATTGTAACTGTTAATATTCCGCTAAATACCGCTATTGCCATAACCATAGAAGATATAACAACAACGCTTGCAAGAGTGATTTTAAGAAAAGAACCAAAATTCTTAAACATTAAGTTAAAGCCTTGTGTAAATGCTTTACGAGGAGGCATATTTTCTTGTAGAAGAACTCTTAACGATAAGCCTATCGATAGATTAAGTAGTATAAACAAAACAAAGGCAACAAAAATGATTATGCCGCTAATTATTGAAAATACTATACTCATATCCGGTAGAGCTATAGCGATTAAACGCATAGCAAAAGGTAGACCAATAATCAAAACTATAAATATCAAATAATAACTAACGATTAACAAATAGAATTTAATAATGTTCCAGAATTTTTCAAGTCCATATTTTGAGAGCGCGACTTTATCGAGTGGCTGGTTTTGCCCATCTTCAGAAGTTAAAAATGTTCCTTCAATTGTTGCTGCAAGAGCCCATGATTTTCGAATCGCGGAGACAATAATTCCTGTAAGAAGAAACAGTAAAAATGAGATCGCTAATACGATTAAAAAGATAGTTGACGTCTTTTTATTTTCAACGTTGTTGAGTCGTGAGAAAATATCATCTTTTTGTGGGCGATCGGGAGACCTTAAGTCGTACTCAGAGGTGTCTGTTGTTCTCATTTTGGGAAATTCATCATCTAAAGCTACTGAATCTCCAAGAACCATTGTTTGCGCACCATACACCGATTCTTCAGTTGTTGGTTCATAAAAAACGCTACTGTTTTCACTGGTTCCTAGAGGACCATCCTTCATTGTAGGGCTGTTTAAAAAGTCTCCGCCGCCGCCTCCTCCTCCAAACCCTGCCCCTGTAATAGCTAAAGCAAAAATCCATAATATTTTATGCTTCCATGCTAATTCGAGGGATGTTCTAACAATTTCTAAAGTATGATACTTCACAATTAAATAGTAGTGTATGTGATGCGGGTTGTCTATTTTAATGCAAATTTTAATCTAAATATCTTTCTCTCCTTACCAAAAGTAAGTTTGTTTCCCCAAGTGGTGTTCACTTTTTTTAGTGAAGTTCTTGAAATTTCTGATTTTTCGACCAAAGAGAATCCGTCATTTTGAAAAGCGGGAACTATCGTGTTTGCTAAAAGTTCATCATCGAGTTCTGGTATTTCTAATCTTGCAGTTTCAGAGGGCTCTAAGTTTCTATCGTAACCGAGAAGTATTTCTAATTCTCCGTCTTGCTTTAAATATTTTTTAAGAATAGAAGGATTTGGTTTGACAATTTCTTTGAGTAAAGATCCCCAAGGTAAGTTTACAGTTATTTTATTAGCAAAACTTTCTAACTCTTGTGGCATTATCTCAATTGAACCAACTACAAATAAAACATTCGCCAATTTTTTTCTCAACGCAGTCTTTGAGTAGATTTCTAATTGCTTTGCGTTTGGGTCTACTCCTATATAAAAAGTATTTGGATTTTCAATCGCATTTTTATAAACGTATCGTCCATCTCCTGTTCCTATGTCTAAAACGACTTTTTTAAACCCCTCGCTTAGTTTTAAAAGCTCTTCTTTGCCTATTTCAACTTCTTTATTGCCTTTTATAGTTTTCACACTGCAATGATAAGATAAAGCTATGGAAGAAGCAAAAAACATTATACCTATATGGCAACCGATTGGGTTTTCTACGCACCTTATTACACAGCGGGTTAGTGATGTTTTTGGTGTAAAAACAGCTCATACGGGTACGCTGGATCCGATGGCTGAGGGAGTAATAATAGTACTTTTAGATGAAAATAGATTAAATAAAAAGGAACTTGCCAAGTTTCACAAGACTTATGATTTTGAAATATGTTTAGGAATTAGTACGGATACATTCGACGGGTTAGGTTTAACGAATAGAGATGAAATTTACCAAACCAAAATAACAAAAGACGAGGTTGAAAATGTTTTAAGCAGTTTTATTGGTTCATACACACAGAGAGCCCCGCTTTTTTCTACAAAAAAAGTTTTAGGAAAACACTTGCACGAGTATGGGAGAGAAAATATTTCTGTTCAAGCGCCCGAAATTAGTGGGGAAATTTATAATTTAAAAGTAATTTCGTTTGAGCAAGTGCCTGTTGAGGATCAAATTAAAAAAATAATTTCTAATATAAAAAAAGTTAGCGGAGAATTTAGACAAGAAAATATCATTTCAAATTGGGAGATAATTTTGCATAAAAATAAAGGCAAAATCTTTAACAAAATTAGAATAGAAGTAGAAACCTCAAAAGGTATTTACGTAAGGTCATTGTCCCAGGATATCTGCAATAAACTAGGTTGCGAGGGCTTTGTGAGTAAACTCATACGTACGAAAAATGGAGAATATTCTAGAAAAAATGCTCAAAAAATGGAGCAAATATTCGGAAAAAACTACCTAAAAAGATACGATTTTTCTTCAAAATATAATAAAAATCACTAAAATATAGAAAATTCTTTGATTTTTAAACAAATATCTGGTATACAGTTTAATGCGTAAAAAACGTATTGTGTTAGAATCAATATTATTATGTCTACAGAATCAATAAAAAATAGGTTACAAATAGTAAAAGACATCTCAGACGAGATGAAGAAGATAAAAGCTCTCTACGACGAGGTATTAGAAGATGACCACGCCTTTGTTGGTTTTCAAGAAGACGCTTCAAAAATCAGAGAAGACTTAAAAATTAGAAAATCAAAGATACTTTCAGACCCTAAATTTGCAGAATACGAACAGCAGATCAAGGAATTGAAAGATGACCTCACAGAGAACAAAGAGATTTTATACCAAGAACTAGCTGACTATTATAAAGAGTCAGGAAACCTAGAGATTATTGGTCCAGACGGTAATAAAAAGCGTATGAAGTTTACAGTAAAGCTGGTAAGTACATTCGAGTAATGGAAATGACACCGGTTTTATGAGAAAATACCCATTATGGCAAGAAGCAAATTACATGACAAAATAAAGACAGTTACTAATAAGCTAGCTCAAAAGAAAAAGGAAGCACAGGCCAATAGAATGAGAAGGCGCTTCAAGAAAAAAAGTAAACGCGTTTGCTAGTTTATACTTATTATTATGGATGATAATAGCAGAGCAGAAATTAACAAAAATGCTAACGAATACCTTGTAGGGTATATTTCTAAAGTTTCACCACATTTTGATAACTTTTTTAATTCACAAAAGGATTTCTCAAAAAGAATAGCTCCTGTTGCATTAGATATGGTCGAACGCTTTGACGCATTTTTGGGTGGAAAAAGATTACGTGGCTCACTTACAAAGCTTGGTTACGATCTTTTTGGCGGTGTTGAATGCGATGATATTTACAAGGCGTCTATGGTTAGTGAAGTGATTCATGGCTTTGGGCTTATTCACGACGACATTATGGATGAAGACGAACTAAGACGAAGCAGACCAACAATGCACATTCAATACCAAAACGTACATAAAGAAAAATTTCCACATAGTAAAAGATCACAAAAACTTTACGGAACTTCGATGGCAATTAATGTCGGTGATCTAGGTCCGTTTTATGCAAACCTAATTATCAACGATACAAAGTTTGATCCAGAATTAAAAATTAGATTTTTAAGAAGAGTGAGCGAGGTAGTTATTCAAACTGTGCAGGGTCAGGGGTTAGACGTTTCTTACGAACAAGATGAAACACCTTCAGAAGAAAAAGTTATGGCAATTCACAAATTCAAGACAGCGTTTTACACGATACCTGGTCCTATGCAATACGGGGCGATACTCGCAGGCGCAGATGAATCATCAACCCAATATAAAGCAATTGAGGAATACGGTTTACCTTTAGGAATTGCATTTCAGCTTCGCGACGACGAACTCGGTATGTTTTCTAATCAAAAAGAGTTGGGTAAACCTATTTATTCAGACTTGAGACAAGGTAAAAATACTGTTTTGTTTGCAAAGGCGTTTGAGAATGCAAACCCAGAACAATTGAAATTCTTACGCTCAGTACACGGTAATCAGGACGTAAAAGAGTCTGATTTAAAGCGTGTTAACGAGATTTTGATAGAAACTGGCGCGTTAGAATACTCGCAAAAACTTAGCTGGAAACTCGTAGAAGAAGGTAAAAAACATATTGCAAAAATTACATCTGATCCTAAACAGAGAGAACTTCTCGCGACATTGGCTGATTATGTAGTCACACGAGAAAAATAAAATGACTATTGAAGAAAAATTTAATTCAATCCCTAGAGATAAATTTCCTAATCACGTAGCAATAATTCCTAACGGAAATAGAACGTGGGCTAAAAAAAATAACTTACCAATTACCGACGGGCATAACGCTGGAGTCGAGGTGCTTATTAAATTTGCGCGGGTTATTAGAAAATGGGGAATTCATACAGGTACTGTTTGGGGAAGCTCAACAGAGAATCTTAAAAAAAGAGAGCCGCTTGAGATCGCAAATTTATTTAGACTATTACAATATGTTTTTCAAACAACCGGCCAAGAGGCTCACGAAGATGGTGCGAGGTTAGTTCATTTAGGAAACAAAGCAATGATACCTGGCGAGATTGTTAAGATAATAAATCAGTGGGAAGAAAAAACTAAAAATAATACGAAATTTGTTGCTAACGTTGCTTTTGCATATGGAGGACATGATGAATTACTCAGAGCAATGGAAAAAGCTTTCAACGATATTCAAAAGGGGAAGATTACTTTTGATGATTTGAGAAAAACAGACGGAATGTATCAAAATAAATATCCATATTTTGCATTTAAAAATTATTTAGATACCGCAGGTCAACCGTATCCTTTTCCAGATCTCATTATAAGAACTGCGGGGGAGCATAGATTGAGCGGTTTTATGCCATGGCAAAGCGTTTACTCCGAATATTATGCTACTGAAAAGCTTCTTCCTGAGATGACAGAGGAAGATTTTATGCGCGCAATAATTGTATACGCAACTAGAGATCGTTCTTTTGGTGGGGATAAAACTTCTAACTAAAAATCAGCTAACGCTCAGTATAAATTTGTAAATGTTTGGATGAAGTTTCACACAAAAAACTAATTAAAGACCTGCGTCGAATGTTTCTTCAGAGTAAAAGTTTGTGGCTTTTTCTAATTCTAGTTTTTCAAAATCTTTTATAAGTTGATTTCTACCAAGCTCATCATCGCTTTCGACTTTCTCGCTGGGCATTTCATCTTGTACGATCTCAACGTTTTGTTCAGCCGCCTTTTCTTTGGCAGGAGTCTTGTTATAGCTAAGAACTGACAAAAGTGTGAGAACTGTTAATAGCCCAAGAATTAATGTAAGGCTTATCATGATTGTCATTTTTGTATCATGTGGTTTGTTCTCTTTTTTTGGAATAATCGTATTTGCGTTTGTTACCATATTATTATTGTTCATCTGAAACCCCCTCTTCTTCATCTGGTGTTGTAGCTGGAGTAGTAGCTGGTGCTGGTTCTTCAACTTTTTCTACTACCTCAATTTTTACTAAACTTTTAATGTCTTCTAAAACGCTTTCGTAATAATAGTTATAAATTGATATTGTACTTTCTCTTATTGTTTCAAGACTCGTTTTTGATAAAGCTAAATTACTTGTGTAAAGCTGTTGATTTGTATTACAAACATTTACAACTGCATTTTGAAGATTTCTCAAAAAGACTACAAAAGCTCTATCGTAGGCATTAACCAGCTTGTCGAATTCGATGAGGTCTTTTTCAAGAGAGGTTGTGTTATAACCCATTGCTTTAGCCTTTCCAATGAAGCCGTTTAGCGACACCTTTAAGGTTTGATACGTGGCTAAATGCTCCGCTTTTTTAACAGAATACATCTCAAATTTTTCTTCTAGCGTAGTTTTTGTTTCAGAGCACGCGGCAAGCGGGTCAATTTTGGGTGTTTCTTCTTGTTCCTGAAGGTTTTTAGCCGCATTATACAGAGCGGCATCTTGCGCGTTTGCAATTAATGGGAAAAACGCAAATAAGGCGATAATACTTATAAAATAGGCAGTTATTTTCTTCATATACATTGTAAGTATATATTAATTTTTTTAATATGTATAATAAAAACATATGTACATTTCAGTAGATTTAGGCGGTACAAAAACAAGAGTAGCCTCATCACGAGATCTTGATCATATCGTCGAAGAAAATATATTTAAAACCGATCAAAACTTAGAATGTGAACAAAAAGACATTGTTAAGTCTGTGTACGATGTTTTGAATGGTGAAGAAATAAGCGGAATTTGTGTGGGTGTACCGGGTTTGGTTGACAAAAAGACCAGAAAACTTAAACAGATTGTAAATGTGCATGAATTCAGCAACATCCCATTTACTGAGATTTTTGACAACGAGTTTGATGATAGCTTAATTATTGTTGAAAACGACGCAACTTTAGGCGCGCTGGGTGAGGCTGTCCACGGCGCTGGAAAAAACTATGATGTTGTTGCTTACTTAACACTGAGCACTGGAGTTGGTGGTGCTCGTATAGCAGGAAAAAAGATTGATCAATACGAAAGATTCTCAGAACCCGGTCATATGCTGATTAAAGAGGACTCGCGAGTTTTTGCTCCGTGTCATCAGGTTGGGTGTCTCTCGTCTTTTGTTTCAGGAACAGGATTTAGGGAGCTTTACGCTATGTCACCCGCAGATTGTACCGATATCAAAGTTTGGACAGATTACGCAAAAAACCTCTCTTTAGGTATTCTTAATGTAATTTCTCTGTGGGGACCAGATGTAGTTGTTTTAGGTGGAAGCTTATCAAACGCATACGAACAATATTTTAAAGCTCCTCTCCTAGAAGAATTGTCTAAGCAAGATTTTTTTGAAATTCCCCCTATCGTAAAGTCTGATATGGGTGAAAATGCAGGTGTCATTGGCGGTTTTGTTCTGCTCTCTCAACTAGCCACAAAATAATTTTTAATATATGAAAGAAGTAATAATAAAAGGTAAAAAGTACTGCCTACCGATTTATTTACCCGATGCAACTAGAGGTGTAACTAAAAGTGTTGATTCTCAAGATTTAAAAAATGCACAAGTTAAAGGTGTTGTAGTAAATACCTATCATTTACAAACGTCTCCTGGAACAAAAATTCTAAAAAAGTTTGGTGGAATTAAAGGTTTTATGAATTATGACGGGCTGGTTGTTTCTGACAGTGGGGGTTGGCAGGTGTTTTCTTTAATTCATAGAAATAGTAGTGGGGGAAAAATTACTGACGCGGGTGTTGAATTTATTATCGGTGGTGGCAAAAAAGAAATATTTACGCCAGAAGAGTCAATAAAAGTTCAGTTTGAAATTGAATCTGATATTGTTATTTGTCTTGATGATTTTACTCCCCCAGACGCAGATACAAAAACAGCGGAAAACAGCGTAGATAGAACAATTCTGTGGGCTGAGAAGAGCAAAAAAGAATTTGATCGACAGGTTAAAAAAAGAAAAATGACTGATAAAACTCGCCCGTTTTTGTTGGCAGTAATTCAAGGCGGATATTTTAAAGAAGAGCGAAAGAGATGTGCGGAGGCTTTAGTGAAACTAAATTTTGATGCCTACGGCTATGGTGGTTACGTGGTAAATGCAGAGGGAAAAATGGACCTTAAGCTTTCAAAATATATTGCTGACTTAATTCCAAACGATAAAATTAAATTTGCGCTCGGTGTTGGGAGGCCGGATGACATTTCTGCTCTTTATCAAATGGGATGGGATATATTCGATTGTACTTTACCAACTCGTGATGCGAGACACAGAAGGTTGTACATCTTCAAACAAGACCCTAAAAAAATTAATTTTAAAAAAAGCAGTAATTTTTACGAATATATTTATATTGATAAGGCAAAATACGAATCTGATAAGATCCCGATTAGTAAGTATTGCGATTGTGAGATGTGTAAATATTTTTCAAAAGCGTATCTCAGACATTTATTTAAACTTGGCGACGTTTCTGCTTACAGGCTTGCAACTATACATAACATGCGTTTTTACACGATGTTGACGGACTTAATCAAGGTTTGAGTTTGACAGGAGCAGTCCCCTGAACTATTCTAAATCTATGAACAAAAAAATACTATTTCCAACGTTTTTTGTACTAATTTTCTTATTTTTGTTTATTCCAGTTGTCAGCGCAGAGATGCCAGATTTATCTGGTAATTCAAAGCTGAAGAGTAAGCTTAATATTTTCGGCACAGATAAACCTGCGATGGAGCAGATCGAAGTTGATAAAACGAAAATCGACATTCGAGGAAAGCTCAACCTTTTTGATGAGAACAAGGAAGAGCGTCGTGAAAGAGTGTGCGAAAACATTGAGGAGCGTGTTGACGGAAGAGTAGAGAGATTTAGAGAACATAGATTAAACCATGGCAACATGTACACGGAGCTACTAGATAAACTTAGAAATATTGTTGCGAGAATGCAGGAGTTTGGTCTTGATACTGAGGCTCTTGAGGTAGATATTGAGTCACTCGACGTGATGGTTGGAGATTACTCTGATCTTTTAGCTCAACTAATTGACTCTATCGATAATGTTAGAGGATACGCCTGCGGTGATAAGGACGAAGATTTTAGAGAATACTTAGCAGATTCAAAAGAACTTCTTAAATCAGTAAGAGATCAGAGAATTGCCATCAGAGAATTTTATCGAGATGAAATAAGAGAAGACATCAAAGATTTACGTACCCAAGCCGTAGAATTAAATAGTTCTGAAGAAATGGAGGACGAGTAAAAATGAATATATTTCAAAGAGATGGTAAAGGAGTGTCCGCAGGTGTGCTCTTGTTAATTGCAGCGGTTTTAATTGTAGGTATATTTCTTTATTTTAAAGATACAACAACTTCACAGAACATGATGAAAGACAATACCGAGACTGTTGTTACAAGTGAAGAGTCAAAAAATGAGGATATGCCTAAATTTGAAGAGATTGCAGAACCAAAGGCAACTCCGGCGGTTATAGATAACGACGCAATGGAAGAGCTCGATAATATCATTTTGTCTATAGATGAATCTGAGGATTTGTCTGATATTGACTACTAAAAAAGACTGAAGTCGCATGATATCATAATCAAAACGGTAGAGTGGTTATTGTTGTGATTTTCATATGAACATCTTTGATTTAAATTCTAAACTAGAAGCGAACCAGCGAGTGATCGAGGCGTTGAACGCGATCGGCACAAAAGACTATTTATTAATGTTATCTGGGGGCAATTCATTAACCGATCTTTACAAACACATATCTACAAGTTTTAATTTTCCTTTTCCTAAACATGTTGCAATGGTAGACGAGGTGTGGGGTGCATCAAATCAGCACCGAGATAGCCATGAACTTTTATTAAAAGACTCGGGAATTATTGGGCGTGTAATGTGGGAGAAATCAGAATTTCATTCAATACTAAGTGCGAACCTTTCTAATCCAAAAGTTGAAGCAAGTGGGTATGAAAGCGAGTTACTAGAATTAATGCAACTTTATGCTGGAAAAGTCGTATCTATTATGAGTATGGGTGAAGATGGAAGTACTGCTGGAATATTTCCACACACAGAGCCAGTTGTTAGCAACAAATATTTTATAGCCTATGAACACGCCGAACACCAAAAGATAAGATTAACAGCGACGGTTCAGTGCATTGGCCAGTATTTTTCAAAAAATTTTGTTATTTTAAACACCGAGGCAAAAAGCGGTTTAATGCACAGACTAAATGATTTCGAATCTGACTTTAACGAGTATCCCGCGCTGGTGTACAAAGGTAATGAAGAATCCTCAATATTTTGTTATAAAGATTCATAAATCCTCCCAGAATGATAAAATCATAAAATATGGTTAAACTGACAAGGAAGCAGAAAATTGAACTTCAAAAAGAGCAAAGAGACGTAGAAAAAGCTGTTGTTGTCACTGAAACTAACACTAAAAAAAGCAGGCTTTTTATGCACCTAATAGTGATTGTTGTTCTTCTACTGATTGGTTTGGGGGTTTATTTTAATTCATTGGACAACCAGCTAACGTTAGTTGACGATATACAGGGGTTTGTTTATGACGAAAATATTAAAGATTTGGTTGCAACTGTAAAATCACTAAGCATACAAAAAACCGTTTACGCTATTTCATATCATTTTTTTCAATATAACCCTTTGCCATTAAGAATTGTTTCGCTAGCGTTGCATTTAACAGCCAGCATCTTGGTGTACTTTTTTGTGTACCTTTTATTTGATCAGAAAAAGGCGATTATTGCGTCGTTAGTATTTTTAGTTCACCCAATAAACACAGAGGCATCCACTTGGATAAGTGGCAGCCCGTATCTATATACAGGTTTGTTTAATCTCTTAATATTTCTTTTTTACCTGCTATTCAAAAAAAGCAACAAAAGCAAATATATTTATTTATCCGTGATGATTGTTTTATACATTTTGCAGATAATATTACTCAGGTCTCCGTGGGTTTTAGTAACTCCTATGGCACTTGTAGTTCTAGACCAATTCTTTTTTGAGAAAAAGTTAAATATTAAAAAATTATGGTGGGTGATTTTATTGCTCATCCCAATTGGCGTATATCTTGCTACAGTTTTTCCTGATATTTACGCAAATAGATTGAATACTAGAAGCGAAGGCGGAACGAGAATAACGATAAACACACAGTCGTTTATACCTGTCGTACAAGGTTATCCGTATACCACGTATTTGATGTCAGGCTTATATCTTTTTCCTAAGAATTTATCTGTCTACTATGATGGAATGGCAGTAACGCCACTTCTTTATTTATCCATGTACACAGCATTTATCGCCTACGTTTCTCTCATTATTTATTTTTGGAAAAGAAACAGAAAGTTAACAGGACTCTTAATAATATTACCCATATTAATTGCGCCGGCGTACTCCCCAATAAAAATTACATGGTTTTTAGCAGAAAGGTATCTTTATACAGGAACTGCATTTTTTGCAATCATGGTTGCATTATTATTTGAGAAGCTTGAATCTAAATGGAAAAATAAATTCTTTATTTATGGAGCTTTTGGTTTGCTTCTAATTATATACTCTGTTCGAACGATAATGAGAAATAATGATTGGCAAGATACTGAAACATTGGCATACGCAACAATGAAAGCATCGCCGTTAAGTGTAAGGCCATACAACGATGTAGGTGGACATTATTTTATGAAGGGTGATATTAAAAAAGCAGTTGCGTTTTATGAAAAAGGTTTAACAGTAATTCCTACGTCTGGTACAGCAATTAGCAACCTTGGATATATTTACATTCAATTCGGACCTCTTATATACAGAGAAGATTATGCCAAGCCTACGCAGGATGCTAATAGAGCAAGGGATTTTTTTGATTATGCAAAACGTGAAAGTGAGAAAAACTCTGATATTAAGACAATCTCATTCTTCTTAAATAGGGCTTTAGCGCTTGATATGGAGCAAATCGAGTACAACCTTAACGTTGCAGAATTTTATTTCGAACTAGGTAATTACGAAGATTCTAAAAAACTTTTTGAGAGGTCGCTAGCTATCGACCCAAATAATCAATACGCACTTAAACGACTTAATGATATAGAACTTGCATTAAAGTCAAACTAGTTTTCGTGAGTTTCTTCAAAAATGTCAGTTTCAAATACGTATATCTTTGTTTCTGGATTTTTATAACAGTCCTCATCAAGATTAGCTTTTTCAGTACAAAGATTTTGTAAAAACGTTTCTAAATCCCATTTGTTATCTGTTGCTACCTGTGGAAGAAAAGTTCCAGATTTATTACCGTTTTGTATTCTTACACCATGAACTCCTAGTTTAATATCTTTCCAATCATATATCTGTACTTGAGGAGTCATCGTGGAGATCTCAATATTAATTTTATCTAATTCTGCTGTAGTGACTGGTCTAAATCTAGGATCTTTGGTAGCCGAAGAAATCGACACGCTTTGAATGACTTCGTATAGAGGGTAATTAGGTTCAAATTCTCCGATGCAGCCACGAAGCTGATCATTTTCTGTTAATGTTACAAATGCGCCGAGCGGTAAAAAGAGCTCATCATTTATCGGTGCAAAATTTAAAATAGTGTTACTTTTTACATAACTTTCAATCGTAGCGCGTGCAAGTCTTAGAAGTTCTTGTTTGGCATTTTGGCTTAAGGTGACGGGCGTAATATCGTTGCTATAGAAGCCTACAGCGCCGTATCCCACAACACGAGATTTGTCCCCAGTAATATCACCTGAATTTGTGTAATCAATTTTTTTAATTTCTTTAAACTTTAAAATATCTGATATTTTAAGTGCGACTCTTAGTGGTTCGTAGCCACAGGCTGATGTACTGTGATTGGGATAATTTGCAGATTTATTTTCTAAAACTGCATTTTCAAAAGTATTTATATTTCCTGTAAGTAGAGAATTAATAACATTAGTATCTGATTTCACCGCATCGTCCCAATTTGGATAGTGCGAAAGATCAGTACTTACGATGAGTAATGTTTCATCGTCAAAATTATTTGCAATAGTGTACGCTAAAGAATTTAATAATGTATCATCAGTTTGACCGAGAAGAATAGGTACTATTTTTACATCACCAAACAAGTATTTAACAAATATTCCAATTAATTCAATTGAGTGCTCGTTGTTATGTGCAGTATCATTCTCGATAATATTATGACCGTTAACTATTTTTTTAGCGGCTTCTTCGTCAATATGTAATTTACCAAGAGGGGTATCCCAGTATCCTTTTGAAATTACAGCAGCTTTATTAATAACATTCTCGTGGCTTACTCCAAGAATAATCACCCTTTTATAATTTTTAGGATCAATTTGCTTAAACGCAGCCCCCGCGGTTTTTCCAGAGTATTGTGTTCCTGCGTGCGGTGAAACAAGTATTCTTAACTTGCCTTGCGTTTGTATTTTACTGGCGGAATTAATATAGTTTTCTAGCTCTAAAGACAGTTTTTGTGGGTCGTCTGTATAAAATTGACCTGCAACTGAACTTTTTCTTATTTTTTCAGAAATGTTGTTTTTTGCTGTGTTGATGATGTTTTCGACTATTTTCTCGCCCTTAGTCCTTGGTGAGAAAAGTACAATTACAGTAATTAAGGCTAAAACTAAGAAAATCGCGATAAATGGCAATATTTTGTTTATTTCCATAAAGAATAAAACTAATATAGCACTTAATTAAGTTCGAGGAGACCGGTACCGGTTGAGTTTATTTGGCAGTAGTTTGAGATTTCTTCAAAGTTCTCACCATTAAAGACGACAGTTCCTGTGGAAAGTGGTATTAGACAATCATTTGTAAAAAAACCACCTTGTGATTCAAAAATAGTTTGAGCAATACAGTCAGTTTCAGTTTTATCGTTAATAAATAACTTTGACGAACCAGATTTAGAAGGAATTTCAATTTTCAAACCTTTTTGACACAATCCAAAATCAGCTCTATAGTTTGCAACTCTTTCGACAGGTGAAACTACATCATTAATATTTTCTGAAAATTCAATTTTATCTAATGGCTTTCTCTTTAAAAATGAGTAAACAACAATTAATAATGTTGCAATGAGTATAAACTTTATTGATTTTTTCATGTTTTCAATGGTATCACATTTTTCAATTCAGAAAAGAGTCTTTGGATAATCATTTTGGTGTCATTTACAAATAGTTGCATTCTATCTTGTTCGGAACAGAGCGCTGCCAGCAGTTCTTTATCTGCCTCGGTTACTTTTGAATCTGGCGAGGAGGTTGGGTTCATTATTGCTAGATCCGCGTCTGTGTGGTCTAGACCTAGCGCGTGACCGAGCTCATGCGCAATTGTGTGAACAAAACTATTTTTATCATCATATATGTATATTTCAATTCTTTTTGCACCACCAATAAAAAGCCCCTGCTCCGGTTTTGTAGTTAAAATATTATTGAATTTGCTCACTTTATCATTAAGGTTTTCTATCTCGTTATTTAATCTATCTACTAATGAATTTATTCTTTCTGTTTCTTGATTAATTCTATCGATGTCCTTTTGAATTATTTTTTGCTTGTTGATTAAGTCATCATAGACATCTTCAGGCGCGCCACCTTTTGAATTCCAGTACTGAATTTCATCATTTAATTTATTTAGGGAAGCTTGCACCGTTTGCTTTTCATTTTCAAAATCTGCAAGTTCTCTATCATATGTAGCTTTTTGTTTTTCGACCTGTGTTCTCTCATCACTAACTTTTTTCATCGTCTCTTGCCTTTCGTCATAAACAAGACTTATTTCGAGTTCTGAATTGGAATCGTAAATAAACAGTTTTTTACCTAGCATTGTATTCCAAACGTCTGCTCCTTCATCAATGTATTTTTTAAGCTCGTCATTGTTGAGATTAAATTTGGGGTCAATTTCACCAACCCTATATGTAATTGGGTTGTCACAAAAAGAAAATACTACCCATCTATTGTAGTAAGCTTTTATGTTAGAAAAATTAAGATAAATAACTGCTACCAGGGCTATAAGAACTATAAAACTAATTAGTTTCTTCACCCCTTTATTTTAACAGGAGTTGAAGGTTTAGGTCTTTGACACCTGCTGTAAACTCCAATAAACTGAACGTATGCCCACAGAGTTGACGAATTTTTTCTATCCCAAATCGATAGCGATTATCGGAGCATCAAGATCACCAGAAAAACTAGGTTCAATAGTTGTAAAAAACATAAAAGAATCTGGTTATAGTGGAAAAATATTTCCTATTAACCCAAACGCTACAGATATTCAAGGATTTACTGCGTTTGTTGACGTATCTGCGATACCAGAAGTTCCAGAACTCGCCATAGTATGCATTCCTTCAACTGTTGTAGGTGATGCGGTAACTAAACTCGGCGAAAAGGGAGTAAAAAATGTTGTGGTGTTGTCCGCGGGGTTTAAAGAAATCGGTGCAGAAGGAGAAAAGCTAGAAAAAAATCTAATCGATATAGCAAAGAAGTTTTCAATTAATTTGCTAGGTCCTAACTGTTTAGGTTTTGTTAATACACAAATCTCTTTGAACGCCACGTTTGCTGAAAAAGTACAAGAATCTGGAAATTTGAGATTTATAACACAATCTGG
This sequence comes from uncultured candidate division WWE3 bacterium, assembly GCA_963765125.1. GTDB lineage: Bacteria > Patescibacteriota > WWE3 > UBA101185 > UBA10185 > CAVXUZ01. The sequence continues at coordinate 49,590 of CAVXUZ010000004.1, read as the reverse complement.
TGCAATTGCAGCGAGTTTGGTTGATTATTGCAACACAACAGGTCTTGGGGTTAGTGAATTTGTAACTTTAGGGAATAAAGCAGGCATCACTGAAAACGATATTCTTTTTAATTTCTTAAGACAGAGCCAAGACCAGCTGGTTACACATCTTCCTGAGGGGTTATCAAATGTGAGGCCGATCGGTTTATATTTAGAGTCGATAGCAAATGGCCCAGAACTTTTACGTTACATTTCAGAAATATCAAAAAAAGATCCCGTATTAATTATTAAGCCAGGAAAAACCACAGCGGCTGCAAAAGCAATGCAATCACACACAGGGGCAATCGCAGGCGAAGACGCAGTACTCGACGAAGTTTTAAAGCAATCAGGTGCGATTAGATGTTACACACTCGAAGAATTTTTTGATTATTCACGTGCGTTTGCATGGGAAAATTCTCCATTAGGACCAAAAGTTGCAGTAATCTCTAATGCAGGTGGGCCGGCAGTTATTAGCGCGGACTCGGTTGTAACTAGTGGTCTTGAGTTCGCTCAATTTGATGACGCAACAAAAACTAAATTACAAAATGTGTTACCAAGATCGGCAAGCATTATTAATCCGGTAGACGTTTTGGGTGACGCACTTTCAGACAGGTTTGCCGAAGCAATAGAAATAGTTTTACAAAACAGCGAAGTTGATTCTTTGATTGTATTACTTACCCCTCAACTAATGACCGAAGCAGAAAAAACTGCGCAAGTAATAGGAGAGTTATCTAAAAAATATGCAAAACCAATACTTTGTTCATTTATCGGTGGAAGAGCCGTCGAGCAAGGTACCAAGGCTCTCAATAAATATAAAATACCGTCTTTTGAATTTCCTGAAAGAGCTATTAAGGCACTTTCCGCGATGTGGCAGTTTAAAAAGCGTCAGATCAACAACCCAGAAGAACTTGCTGGTACACCTTTTGAAATTACACCCGAAACTGGAGTTATCAGAACAATAATTCAAAAAACAGTTACTGAAGGGAGTACAACAGTAGGTAACGTCGATGTCGACTCAATATTTAAAGTTGTAGGAATAAACACACCGCCGACAAAAAATGTAGTGAGTATCGACGAAGCAAAAACGTTTGCTGCAGAAAATGGTTGGCCAGTTGTTCTAAAGTTGTCTGCGCCAGGGCTTATACACAAAGACAAAGTCGGTGGAGTTATCTTAAATATTATTGATAACGTAGGTTTAGAAAAAGCCTGGATGGATCTTTTATTAAACGCTGAAAAATTAAGTACCGAAATTAAAAAAACAATTTCGTTTCAAATACAAAAAGATGTAATGAGTGGCGTTGAGATAATTATTGGAATAAAAACCGACCCGACATTTGGTCCGTTGCTTCTTTTTGGAGCAGGTGGTCATTATGCAGATTTGATTGGTGATAAGAATATTCATTTATTACCTGTAGAATTAACCGACGCAAAAAAGATTGTTGAAGGTTCAAAAATCTATTCACTATTGAAAGATAAAGATGGCGTTGCGCAGTACGCATTAGAAAAACTTTACGATTTAATCGTTAGGGTTGGAAAGATGGGTGAACTTATTCCAGAAGCTACAGATATAGAAATTAATCCTGTAATAGTCACAAAAGATAACGTTTGGGCAGTTGATGGAAAAATCATCATCAAAGAAAGTAAAAAACCAGCAGTGGGGCCAAAACTTAAGGAAGCTACATGCACCGTTCACACTGTGCCAGCAACAAAATTCAACTATTTTGAATTTGAGACAGCCGAGCCTTTTGATTTTAAAGCTGGTCAGTACGTCAGCGTAAAAGTTTCTGATACAGCAATTAGAGCTTACTCGATTGCATCAAAACTCGGTCCAAATAAATACGCGCTCTTAGTTGATACAAGACCTGGAGGTCCTGGTTCACAATTTTTTGACAAAATAAAAGTTGGAGAGAAAATGCAATTCTTAGGACCATTTGGAGTATTTGTATTACATAATGACGATGGTTCAGACCACAAAATATTTTTAGCAACAGGTTCTGGAATTAGTGCATTAAGATGTATGATCGAAACGTCACTTGAAGAAGAACATTCAACAGCCGCACACACTTTATATTATGGTTTAACACGTGAAGAAGAAATATTTTGGAAAGATACTTTTGACAATTTGAAGCAAAAATATCCACAATTTAATTACGAATACGTTTTATATGAGCCAAGTCCTGCGTGGACAGGCCCAAGAGGATTTAATACCGACTTAGTTAAACAAAATTTTAAAGATACAATGAATTGTTCGGCGTATTTGTGTGGGCATCCTGCTATGATTAAAGGTGCGACTGATTTACTAAAACAAACTGGTTGTCAGGAGTCTAGAATTTACTCTGAGAGATTCGTTTAATGAAAAAAACATTAACAAAACAAAAAATATATTCTGTAAAAATAGCCGGTATGGCTGGACAGGGTATTAAGTCATCAGGGATCCTTTTTGCTCGATTTGCCGCCAGATCCGGGTGTTACATTTTTAACTATATCGAATATCCTTCAATTATTAGAGGTGGACACAATGTGATGCAGATTAATATTTCAAAAGAAAAAGTTGAAGGTCCAAGTAATAAAACAGATCTTCTAGTTGCGCTTAATCAAGACGGAATTGATTTTCATCTAGATAGTTTGACTGATGGCGCAGGAATAATTTATGACGGCGATAAAAAGATAGACGTATCAAAAGTTCCCGCGGGAATTAATCTTTACCCTGTAAATTTGTCTGCTTTTGCAAAAGAATCAGGTGGGGACGAATTGTTGATAAATAGTGTTGCACTAGGGGCTATCACGGGAATGCTCGGTGGAAATATAGAAATATTAAAAGCGTTTGTAAGAGAAGAGTACGCAGGTAAATCAGAAGAAATTATCAACGCCGATTTAAAAGCGGCAGAACTTGGTTATAAATATGCAAAAGAAAACTACGATAGTAAGGTTGTAGACATTCTAAATTCTGTGCAAGGTTACCCAAATGGAAAACCACTTATGGTAGTAAATGGAAACGAGGCAGCGGGAATGGGTGCAATCGCGGGCGGGGTTCAGTTTATTGCAATTTATCCAATGTCACCAATTTCTAATATTTTGCACTTTTTAACGAGTTACCAGCAAAAATATGGATTTGTTTATAAACAGCCAGAAGATGAGATTTCCGCGATAAATATGGCTATTGGGGCATCGTTTGCAGGCGCCAGATCAATGACTTCCACCTCAGGTGGAGGTTTCGCATTAATGTCTGAGGCTTATGGTCTAGCAGGAATTGCCGAAGTTGGTGTAGTTATTGTTGAAGGTCAGCGAGGTGCACCAGCTACCGGTCTTCCCACTTGGAGCGAACAAGGTGATTTGAGATTTGTTCTACATGCACATCAAGGAGATTTTCCGAGAATTGTGCTAACACCAGGAGATATAGAAGAAGTTTTTGACCTTACGAGAAAAGCATTTAATCTTGCAGAAAAATATCAAACTCCAGTTGTTGTACTAATTGACAAAAATCTTTGTGAACACGATAAAACCGTTGAAGTATTTGATAATTCTAATTTTGTAGTGAACAGAGGAAAACTTTCTTTAGACCTCGACCCTGAATTTAAACGCTACAATTTATCAGAAGACGGAATTTCTACTCGTACTGTTCCCGGTGTAGGAAATTTCTTTATTGCAAATTCAGACGAGCACGACGAAAAAGGTTATTCGAGCGAAGAAATAGACAATCGTAATGAGCAAATGAAAAAGCGAATGCAAAAACTTATTACTTGCGAGAGGGAAGATATGGATCAACCAGTTTTGTATGGCCCAGAAAACGCTGATATAACAATAGTTTCTTGGGGTAGCAACAAGGGAAGCATTCTTCAAGCCATAAATGAATTTGAAAACGTAAACTATTTGCATCTTACATGGGCAAATCCATTTCCTGCCAAAAGAATTTTCGAAGTATTAAGCAAAACAAAACATGTCATAAATATCGAAGCTAATTACACAGGGCATATGGCGGGAATTATTAGAGAAAAGACTGGCTTTGAAATAAAAGATAATTTCTTAAAGTACGACGGTCGCCCATTTTTTGTAGAAGAAATTATAGAAAAAATAAATTCAGTGTTGAAGGGAGAAGAGAAATGACAACAATGGCGCAACTTCAAACTCCGTGTAATCCAAATTGGTGCCCAGGCTGTGGAAACTTAGCACTTTGGTCTTCGTTTAAAATGGCAGCAGTTCAAGAAGGTTGGAATAATACAAATACATCATATGTAGCAGGTATCGGTTGCCATGGCCATATTGTTAACTTCACAAAAATTACAGCGGTTGAGGGTTTGCACGGTCGAGCAATACCGGTTGCTTCTGGTCTTAAAATGGCAAATCACGCGCTCAATGTTTTTGTTTTTACTGGGGATGGTGATTGTTTAGGAGAAGGTGGTAACCACTTTATTCATGCGTGTAGAAGAAACCACGATATTACTATTTTACTTCATGACAACGGACTTTATGCTTTAACAACAGGGCAAACGTCTCCTGCCTCACCCCACGGGTTTAAATCAAAATCTACACCCGACGGTAATCCCGATTGGCCGTTAAACCCACTGACCTTAGCAATTTCAGCAGGTGCTACATTTGTTGCGCGTGGATTTACAGGAGATATGGCTCAACTTAAAGATTTGATAGTTGCAGCAAACAAGCATAAAGGAATTTCAGTTTTAGATATTTTGCAGCCTTGTGTAACTTTCAACAAAACACTGAGTCATGAGTTTTATCACAATAACACATACTATCTAGATTCTACTTACGACAAGACCAACAAAGAAACTGCTTTTAAGAAATCTCAGGAGTTTGGTGAAAAAAGTGTTCCGTTGGGAATACTTTACGAAGAAGATAAACCTTCTTACGAATCACAATTATCACAGCTCTCTCAATATCCACTGGTTGCATCAAATCCAATCAGAAAAGATCTTACCGACATCTTTAAGAAGTACATGTAATTTCATTCCAAAAAGAGTAGTTGTACATTTAGCTAAAATCTAATAACATAGACCAATGGATAACTCACAAGACAAAATAGTCCAAATAGGAAAATATAAAGTTCAAGTCGTTCGCGATCTGTGTATTGGCGCTGCTTCATGTATTGCTTTTTCTCCAGATACGTTTGAATTAGATGCTGAGAAAAAAGCAGTCATTTTAGAAACAAGCCAAGATACAGAGGATAACTTGCTTTTAGCGGCGCAGTCATGCCCTACAAAAGCGATTATCATCACCAATTCTGAAACAGGCGAACAGGTTTGGCCAAATTAAGTAGTTTCTGAACAATAAAAATATGCCCAATAGAGAAATGAAAGGTATTTATATAGCTTTGTTGACCGCGATAATATCTGGCGTGTCGATATTTATAAACAAATTTGCTGTCGGCGCGGTAACTCCTCCACTTTTATTCACTACAGTAAAAAATACAATTGTTGGTTTGGTGATATTAGCTGTTCTACTTAGCACCGGAAAAATTGCAAAGATCATGAAATTAGAAAAACGTAATCTACGTGGATTACTACTTGTAGGACTTGTAGGAGGTGCACTGCCATTTTATTTATTTTTCACTGGGCTATCATCTGCTTCAGCTATAAACGCAGCTTTAATTCATAAAACATTAATTATTTGGGTTGCATTACTAGCGCTTCCATTTTTAAAAGAGAAAATGACTAAACTTCAAATTGTTGGACTTCTCGCACTTTTTGGAAGTAATTTATTTATCGGGGGATTCACAGGATTTAAATTCTCAACAGGAGAAGTTATGATTTTAGCTGCGACAATACTTTGGGCGGTGGAAAATATAATTGCTAAAAAAGTTCTTAAAAACGTTGACGCAGATATTCTTACTTTCGCAAGAATGGGCGTTGGTTCCTTGTTACTAATTGGTGCTTCACTTTTAACAATTCCTAACGCTCTCCAAAAAGTAGTTGCTATCAATGGCAACCAAATTATCTGGGTATTAGCGACCGCTATGACTTTGCTCGCGTATGTTTATACATGGTACAGAGCCTTAAAAATTAGTCCTGCTATTACCGTTGCCTCAGTTTTAGCATTTTCAACGCTTATAACAAATGCTTTTTCAGCAATTTTTATTACTCGCGCCTGGAATGCAGAGCTTGCACCACAAATATTATTATCTGTGGTGGGACTTATGTTGTTTTGGTTTTCTGCAAAGGGAAATCAGGTAAAATCTTTAGAAACTATTTAAGACTTTCTTTGTCCAATACTCAATATTTTTAACTTCTTGCTTTGTAAGTATTTTAATAACCTGCTGCCAATGTACTGCCACAATACTGCCAACTTTTAATTTTGGGACAAACAATTTGTTAAATGAAAATGTTTCTTCTTTTTTTACTAATTTAAATAATTTATCTTCAGGGGTTCCTTCAAGCATATTTAAATCCACAGTAATTTTATCGTTACTTATATTTTTAACTTCTCCCCATCTAACCATACAGTTGTTAATCGTATCCATATTGTAAAGTACTGACCCGCTCGCTTTTCCAACCCCAACATATAATACTTGAAAAAGATGAGTGGGTATAAAAGTCTTAGGTGGATTACATTTTAATTCATCAACAAAAAAATCGGGAACACCCTGAGAGATAAAATTCTTAAGTAGTAAATCATAACCTGATAAATCGAATTTACCGCTTAGCTCATTTCCAATGCAGTAACACTCTATAACTTCATAGCCAAATCTCGGTTTACCTGATATTTCGCTAATTGTTTTTAGATAAGGGTTTAAAACAATAAAGTTTTCCAATTCATTAGAAACGCCTTCACAATCACCTTTGATAACACACGAATTGAGCCTTTCTGGCGCAGTTGTTTTACCGCAGTAACCAAGTGAATTAGGTGGGAGTGAGAATCGTGAAACAAGTTTTAAAGCTTTAATATCTTCTTTCATTGATTGATACAGGTTAAAATAAAATAGTATGAAAGTCTACCTTTTTGGCAACGAAGATCACCCACAAGATAATTACTCATTTAGAGCAGTCGAACATTTAAAAACTATGGTTGGTGATGAGAGCAGTGTCTACAACAATATAGACTTTGAAATTGTTAAACCAAACCAAGATCTTCCGTTCAACGAAAATGAAAATATTATTTTGATGGACACAGTGGAAGGAATTGATAAAACCGTTTTACTTGACGACAAGAGTATAGATAAATTAGTAAATTCTCCAAGAACCTCAGTACACGATTTTGATTTAGGTTTTCAATTAAAATATTTAAAGAAATTAGGAAAAATTGGAAACGTCAGTATTATTGGATTACCAAAAGATAAGGATATTGATTATTTAACAATCCACTCTATTTTTAAGAAATTAGTCGCGCAAGACATACAAGGATCGTAGGCACGAATAATCTTCTCTGCTTCAAGTCTTAATGTATTTTGGTCTTTGTCGAGATTCTCATTAAAATATTTTTTGAGATCGTTTTCTATATTAATCTGATTTTGGGCTGTAGGTACAATAACATCGTAATCCACGATCATCCCTTTTTCGTTAACCTGCGCGTAGTGGTACAAAATTCCTCTTGGAGCTTCTATAACACCTACGCCAGTACCCGCGCGTGCTGGCTGCCTGATTGGCTTTTCATCTACAAGTTTAATATTTTCTAGTATCTCAATTGCGTTATCGATACTCTGCAATATCTCAATAGCTTGTGCAAGATTATTGTGAAAAACATTATTTGAAGGAAATAAATCTAAATATTTTGCAATATCCCGTTTAGTATCTGGATGCAACTGATCTTTGTTAAAGTTTATGCGTGCCAAAGAACCTACTAAGTAATCATCGTGAACATCTGAAAATACATATCCTTCAGCTTGAGAGTATGGAATAACAACTGATTTCAAAAAGTCATGAAACTTTTCTTCAGGAACGCGTTTACCACTTGAGTTAATCACTTCACCCTCAATGTAGTCGTATCTTTCTGGGTTTCTTATCGCTAAGTAATCAGAATTTCTAATAAGTTTAATATCCCATTTTGCAAATGTCTCAACTCCTCTGATTGCCATCGGCCTTATTTTTTTAAGACTCTCAATCAATGCAGGAAATTTACTCGCATCTGGTGTTTTTAAAAATCCTCCAACTGTTGGATAAGGAGCGTGTATTGCAGCGCCGATAATAACGTCAGTTATTGTTGTACCTACGCGCTTTATATCAAAGGAGTCGTGCAGTAATTGGTGACCTTCGTTATCGTGTTCGTCTGGGATATCTAATATCGAATCTATTCCTAAAATGTCTGGTAATACAAAAAAGTATAAGTGTAGTGCATGGTCGCGAATCATCAAACCGTCATAAGCAAGCCTACGTAATGTTTTAGATTGTTCGCTAAGTTGAATACCTTGAGATTTTTCTACTGCTTCGAGCGCTGCAAATAAATGTGCAACTGAGCAGGTGCCACAAATTCTTGAGAGAAACGATGGCGCTGCAATGTACGGTTTACCTTTGACAGCCTCAGTATAAAATCGTCGATAATCTTGAATAATAAATTTGAGATCAGTTACTTTATCATTTTCTATAGTAACTTTAAGTCCCGCAGAACCCTCAATCTTTGTAATGTTATCAATTGTAATTTCTCCGCTATGCATATTAGATTATTTCAAATAATTTTAAATACTTATCAAGCGCTGCATAAAAAGCGTCTACACCCATCGGGCAGCCGTTGATCCAATCGTCAACTTTTATAACTTCGTCTAGTTTTCTTACTTTTTCGCTGTAATCAAAGTGGCTTAAATACCATTGAATTCGTTCTGTAATATTTTCTGGTGTAAAAGCGTTTCGACTCGCAGAAGGCATACCAGTGCAAGCACACGCGCCGACCGCAACAACATATTTAGCGTTTGCTCTTATATTTATTACCTCGTCCTCTTGTTTTTTTGATGAAATGGCGCCTTCTATAAAGGCCACATCGAGATCGCGTGTTTCATTGTTTGTTTTTAGCGAACGTATATATCTAAATTCGACTACTTTTTTCCATTCGTCGTAGTGATCGTTTAATAACTCGGTGAATAAAATAGTACTGTCCTCACAGCATGTAAAGGAGTACCATCCAATGACGAGTTTCTTTTTTTCTGTTGGAGCGTTTGTATCTGACATAATAGAGCTCATAAATTATAATATAAATATGTGTCTAGCAATACCAGGAAAAGTCAAAAAAATTGAAGGTCGAAAAGCACTAATTGAGTACCCGGGTGAGGAGCGCTACGCAATGATAGGCGATGAGGGTATTATGGTTGGTGATTATGTTCAAGTGCAAATGGGTATAGCGATGCATAAAATTGATTCCCAAACAGCAGAAAAATCTCTAGCCGCGTGGACTAAGACTGGCACCAAAATTTAGAAAATTTACCTAAATCCTTGTCTTTATATAATTTTGGAAGCATATCCTCAGGTTTCCAGTTTTTTTTGATAGTAGCCATTTCTTTACTCGTTTGGTATTTCCCTTTTTGTTGGTAAGTATCATCCTCTTCGACCGGTACGGTTTCGTGAAAAATTATTTGTGCAACTCGCATACCTACAGGTAATGGAATAATAGCTGTACTGAAGTTTGTAATCTCCATCGTCCAGCGGTTTATATAACCAATATCACCCCAACCCGCGCATTTGCAAACGGCAATTCCTATTCTTCCTAGAGAACTCCTAGCACGCATTTCAGTAGTCACTGCAGGTAAAACGCCGTCTCCATTTTTTCCACCGATAAACTCTATTGTGTGCGCAAGTATAGATTCACCCGGACCCACCAAAATCACCAAATCATTTGGTTTTAAATTATAAAAAGGATTAAACTCTGATCTAATTTCTTTAACGGGAATAGCTTCTTGAACGCCTGAATACATTCTGCTGACTGATTTTTCCCAAAATGGATTTAATATTTTTGAATTTGCTTGCTCGTCTTGACGGTAAAAATATTTACCAAGTCTTACATCATAGCTGGCGTTTGCGATATTACTTTTATTAAACGGTTCGATAACAATATTACCGGCTTTAAAATGTTTTAGAATTTCAGGTTTAGATAAAACGCTCATGGTATAAGGTGGGCAGGATATTTTCATTCTAATGTACAATTGAAATTAGTTCAAGCAATTTGTTACTTTTTATTTTGAATCTTTGCAAAATGGCATTACAATGAACATTATGGAAAACCAGCAAAATGGTAATAAGCATCCAATAGTAATAAGAGTCGTACTAGCGGTGCTTATGCTCGCTTTTGGTGCTTACATACTTCATTTTTTTATAAATTCACCAAAATCAGAAAAAACAGAGTTAATTTCAAGCACCGACGAGACTAAAATACAAGAATCTGCGCCGACACTGGAGGAAATCGATACTAATTTTGAATTAAACGTATTAGCCAATGAAATTGAAGAAGATGCGTACGTTATCTTTAATGAAGGCGAGAAAGCTTATTGTCAGCCCGAAGACTTTAAAGTGGCGGAGAGTGTCTACTACGTTAAAGGAGGAGAGAAGAGCAAAATCACTGAAGACGAAGAAGCTGTTGAAATCGAGGTGGATTTAAGCCCCAGTGATGAAAAAGGCCTTAAAGAGCCTTACAGGCTTGTTAGCACCAAATTTACGTGCGATACAGGTGAAAGCTTCATAATAGACATTAGAAAGCCAAGTGTTTCTACTGCTGACCCACTCCTTGAAGGAAACCGCCTAAAGCTGTTCTCAGAGGTTTTTGACTGGTCCACAAGCATCTATAGCAAAATATTCGTGAGAAACGCTGAAAAAAATAAAGTTGAAGACTGGGAATACGAATACAAGATTTACGATGTTCCAACGGACACGCAGATTGATCTCCCTACAATAAACTGTCTTTCAGGAAAAAGTTTTTGGTTTGGTGATTCATTAGTTACATATGCGCCCTCAGAAGAATCAGAATTAACAGATTTTTGTTTTTGGACCGAAGATGGTGAGCTAAAGACAAGATTTGAATACGCTGCAACTCTCGATGACAGTATGGAGTTGTTAGATAAAATTGGAAGCATAAAATTAGATAAAGATTATTTTTACGTTGTAACAAAAAATGAGTCAGACCCGTGCATATTGTATCTATACACAATTAAAGATGGAAATCACGTAAAAACATACAAATTGCCAGATTCTACGGGTAGTCTAGATTACTGCAAAGACGTTGAAATTTTCTATGACAGCGCTACGGGCAACAACCTAGATATTGGATTTTCACTACCTAACTAACAAGAGCTAAAAACTTATTTAGATTTTCATCAAATTCATTATCGTAAACAACACCCTTCCATTGATCCTGCGGACGTACAATATTTACGACAACAATATCTGCGTTATTAAAAATCGCTGATTGTAATTCCTTTTTATCTATTCCTCCGGCCGCTCCGACCTGCATCTCCCATTTTCCTTTAAGCTTTGCAATATCCTTATACTGAATAATCTTTCCAAACGAATTTTCCTCGTCGCGGCCTCTATGAATGTAAACCATATCTGGGACAATATTCGCACGCCATAGGCGTTTAAGCGGATTGGTTGTGCCTATCATGTCAATGATCGACGCAATCTTAAATTCTTTACAAGCTGCAACAAAAATTCTCAACGTCTCATCTGAAGCGCTACCTAGCGCAGTAACCGAGTCTGCACCTGCGTAGCTCGCCATTCTAACCTCCTCATAAGCTCCATCGGCGATTTTCATATCGGCGCAGATAGCACCGCGCCAATACATTCTCATTCTGCTGATGACGTTGATTCCTTCAAATTTTATGAATGGAGTACCCGCTTCTAGAACAACACGATCGTTTTGTGGAATATGTCGAACGATATTAACAAAATCACTAAAAGTGTAGTTAAATGCTAGCTGTATTATTCCTCGTCTCATTGTCGTTTAGTGCTTTGGGTTAATAACCTCAAAGAATGAATTAGGTATCGTCATAATGATTTTTTCAGACGGATCAGCCGAAATCTCTTTGAGCGTTTGTAAAGTTCTAAGCTCTAACGCACCACGTGAGGCTGACAATATTTGTCCAGCTTCTGCAAGTTTAACGGCTGCTTCTTTTTCACCCTCTGCTTTAATAATTCTTGCCTTCTTATCTCTTTCAGCTTCAGCTTGCTGTGCCATTGCACGTTTCATATCGGCAGGAATTTCAATATTTTGAATTTCAATTGCAGAAATATCCACGCCCCATTGTTCAGCAGCACCATCGACGATTATTTTTATTTCTTCTGCGATCTGTGCTCTTTTAGTAAGAACCTCATCGAGTGTAATGCTACCGATGATATCTCTTAGTGCAGTTTGTGACTTAGCAGAAATTTGATTTCTATAATTTTGAACTTTAAAAATTGCTGTAGAGGGTTCTAAAACTTTAAATCTGACAATTCCGTCTATCATGCAAGAAACATTATCTTTGGTGATTGCTTCTTGTGAAGGAATATCCATAACTTGTTCCCTAATATCTACCTTGGTAACAATCTCCAAAGGAAAGATCACAATATTTAGACCGGGCGTAAGAGTTCGGTTGTACTTTCCTAAAAATTGAACGACGCCTTTATACCCTTCAGGTATAACTTTAAGAAACATTGGCAAGAGAAAGAGAGCTATAACGATTAAAAATATAAATATTTCCATATAAATTAATTAAATTAAATACTATTTATATAGTATCACGCAAAATATAAGATATCATTACTACAAAGCCAGATTCGGTGTATAATTCAAACCGCCCTATAGGCGAAAGTTATGAACCTAAGAAATGTTGCGATAATTGCACATGTTGACCACGGAAAGACCACTATTGTAGATGGTCTGTTAAAGCAGTCTAAAACATTCAGAGAGAATGAAGCATTGATGTCACAGCACCTTATTATGGATTCAAACGATCAGGAGCGAGAGAGAGGAATTACAATTCTTGCAAAAAATACTGCAGTTACATACAAAGATACAAAAATAAACATTATCGATACTCCAGGGCACTCAGATTTTGGCGGCGAAGTCGAAAGAACATTAAATATGGCAGATGGTGCGTTGCTAGTTGTAGATGCACAAGAAGGGCCAATGCCACAAACAAAATTTGTTTTAAAAAAAGCGTTAGAGTTAAATCTTAAGATTATTGTTGTTATTAATAAAATTGATAAATCCATCACAAGAATTCCTCATACAATCTCAAAAATCTCAGACTTATTTTTAGAACTAGCACACCACGAAGACCACTTAGAGTTTCCTATAATATATGCTTCAGGAAAAAGCGGAAAAGCTTGGGATAAGCTACCCGAGCACAGAAGCGACCACGCTGATTTTTCACCAATCTTTGAAGCAATTCTAAAATATGTTCCTGAACCAAAAAGCGACCCCACAAAACCATTTCAAATGCAAATTGCAGCACTCGATTGGGACAGCTACAAAGGTAAATACGTCATTGGAAAAGTCCGCAGCGGTAAGGTTTCTACGGGACAAAAAGTATCTGTACTTAAAAATGAAGGTGTTAAAGAGGCAACTGTAGTAGACAAAGTATTTGAGAACCAGGGTTTGCACAGAGTAGAAATCGAAAGCAGTACAAGCGGTGATATTATCGCTTTGACAGGTATTAAAAATGCTGAAATAGGGGACACAGTGTGTGACCTATCACTAGATGAAATACTACCAAGAATTAAAATCGAAGATCCAACTCTGAGTATTACAATAGGGCCAAACACATCACCATTCATGGGAACAGAAGGAAAATATTTTTCAGGAAGACACATTTTAGAAAGAATCGAGAAAGAACTGCAAACAAACGTTTCAATGAAATTTCAAATCACCGACGATGGAAAATACACATTGTTGGGAAGAGGCGAGCTGCATCTTTCAGTATTTCTAGAAACTTTACGCCGTGAAGGATTTGAGGTTGAAGTTAGTAAGCCAACTGTTATTACAAAAGTAGTAGATGGAGTAGAAGTTGAACCGGTTGAAGAATTGACAGTCGACGTAGACAACGACTATGTGGGGGCTATAAAAAGTGAAATAGGTCGCAGACGCGGAATAATTATTAGCCAAGAAGAATTAACCTCGCAATCGACAAGACTCATATTTGAAATTACCACCCGTGGAATACTCGGCCTTCGTGGAACATTAATGACACTAAGTAAAGGAACTGCAGTTTCGAACTCCACTTTTATTAGGTTTGAGAAGATTTCGAGCCAAATACAAAAGCTTAGAAAAGGTGTTGTTATAGCTTCAAATGCAGGAAAAGCGGCTCCTTACGGCTTAGTTTCAGCACACGACAAAGGACCAGTATTTGTTGGGCCACAAACAATGGTTTATGTAGGTATGATAGTTGGTCTCAACGGAAGAGACGAAGACATAGAAGTAAACGTTTGTAGAGAAAAACAGCTTACCAACAACCGTTCACAGGGCGAAGATACTTTATTTCTCCCACCCCACGTGGAATTGAGTTTGGAACAGATGCTTAGCTTTCTCGAAGACGACGAATTGCTTGAGATAACCCCAAAAAGTCTAAGACTTAGAAAAAAGATTTTAGACGCCACAAAAAGACGAAGATCCGCCAGATAAAAACACATTGTATTTTCACCGATCAATAGTATATTTATAATTTGAAAAATGAATATTGCTTTTACTTATAATGTTAGAAAAAATCTAGAGTATTCCCTTCAAGCAGACCAATCAGACATAGAATTTGACCCTATTAGTGTGGTTGATGATATTGTTAGTAAAATTGAACAGCTTGGTCATTCTGTAATAAAAATAGAGGCAGATCTTGACGCCTATGAAAATCTAAAAAAACATAAAAACGAAATTGACCTAGTTTTTAATATCGCCGAAGGTTTAGGTGGCGACGCGCGTGAATCACAAATACCGCTGTTTTGTGAGATGTTGGGTATTCCTTACACGTTTTCTTCACCTACTACACACGCAATAAAAATTCATAAACACTACGCTAAAGAAATCCTCGCCAATAATGGAATATGCGCGCCACGCTCAAAAGTCGTAAATAAAACAAATTATTCTACCGCAGATTATAGTGGTCTTACCTTTCCGGTAATCATCAAACCAAATACACAAGGATCGAGTAAAGGAATTTACAATGACAGCGTTGCAACAAAGCCCGAGCAAGTGATAGAAAAAGTTGAAAGAGTACTAAACGAATTTGATTTTGAGGCAATTGTTGAAGAGTATGTAGACGGAAGAGAGTTCACTGTGACCATTATCGGCAACCCTTTCAGAGTACTACCTATTTTAGAGCAAAAATTTGACCATTTACCTAAAGGTTTTAATAGAGTAGCGGGTTACGAACTTAAATGGATTTATGAAGACACTGCGGCCGATAACGACAAATACTACTCATGCCCTGCAAAAGTATCTCCAGAAATTAAAAAAGAAGTAGAAGAGACAAGTCTTAAAATTGCCGAGTTGCTAGACGTACGTGATGCGGCAAGAATTGATTATCGTCTAAACGATTCTAACAAACTTTACTTTTTAGAAATAAACACATTGCCTGGATTAAACCCCGACCCAGATGCAATCAGCTGCTTAGTGTATACAGCCGAAAAAGCAGGATTGAAGTTTACAGAGGTACTCACTCTAATCATCAACTCCGCAGTTAGCAGGTACCCACAGCTAAAAAACAAATAAACCCCTAGTATTGTGCTATAATTCACAAAACTTTAATGGATAAGGAGTAAAACATGCTTTGGAGAATCTACGATGAAAATGGGTTGTTTATAGGAGGTTGGGGGGAATCAGTGTCATTACTTAGTAACATTCTTCAAGTTGAGCCTGCAGCAGCAGCTAAAATTACTGTTGGAATGAAGTTGAGGATCGAAGAACGTAGCAAAAAGCTTACCTGGGACATAGAGATTCTTGAGCATCTAAAAGACTGCACGTACAGCTTTAAAAAACTGCAGGAAATAGAAAGAATACGCCGATTTTAGCGTAACTAGGTTACACATTTAAGTTTTGCCTAGCGCTATCGATAATAAAGGTAGCGCTATTTTTTTTGTTAAAAAAGTATTAACCGCTGATCTAACTTGCGTGTATACTAAAAAAGCATTATGCCCAAATTTCTCGAACACATCAAAAGATCCGTTGCAAAAGCAATAACCTACAGAGCTGCCTCTTTAATAATCGACGGTTTAATCGTTTTTATAATAACGAAAAGGTATGATTTAGCTATTGGAGTAGTTTTAATCTCTAATTTTTCAAGCCTTATTTTATATGTAATACATGAGAGAATCTGGAATCATATTAGCTGGGGTAAGCACCACACAAAAATCACCAAAAAAAGAAAATAAAAAACCCAGAGTTGCATATGCATTTAACTCTGGGTTTCTTCAAGTATATGACGGCTGGTTGTTGTTTTTTATTATGCTATAGACGATAGAGTGTAAGTTTGACATTCCAAGTCTCTTTACACCGTCAACCTGCTTAATTCTGGTTGATCTTTTTAAAACAACAAGTTTTTGTATGTATTCCGTCAATACAAGTTCCCAAAAATTATTTTTGGGAGTTGGTGTCCATACTTTGCTTATGGTAGGGCAAAGTAAGAGGCTACCGCGATCCACCTGTCTATGTCGGGTGATATCCAGTATGGGTTTATCGTTAGATAAAACCTATTGGATATCGGCCCTTCAAGTGGAACAAATGATCCGTTGGCAACCTTTGGTGGGTTTATCTCCGCAACGCGGGGAATCACCACCTTGTATCCCGACCAGATCTGGGTCAGGAATTGGAGTACGACAGCAGATAATATAGATATTCAACGCTGCGCTCCTATTAGGTTGTTAGCGACCATTTTATACCAACCTATAGGGTGTGTCAAGTCCTAATGTTTATTGCTTTATTGCTTAAATATTTTAAATTTTACTTGGAGATTTCTAGATTTTTAAAATGATCCTGCAGCTCACTTAACTTAACCTGCGTTTGTTCACCGGATTCCATATCTTTAACCGTTGCAATACCTGTTTTAAGTTCGTCATCCCCAATTATCAACACGAACCTAATTCCCATTTTGTTTGCGTAATCTAGTTTCTTGCCAAGACCTTTGTTTGTGAGGTTTACTTCAGTTGGAATAGAAATTTCTCTTAAACTATTTGCTGCTGCGAAAACTTCTGACAAAGACTCTGTTAAAGGTATTACTAATATTTTTGTTGGTGATTGAGCAGTTGTTTTTATAAGTTTTAATTCGTTCAACTGGTAAAACAATCTTGTTAGACCTATGGAGATACCAACTCCTGGTAGTTTTTGTTCTGTGTAGTAATTTGCTAAGTCATCGTATCTTCCACCAGAGCAAACGGAACCAATTTGAGGGTAGTCGACTAGAGTTGTTTCATAGACTGTACCAGTGTAGTACTCTAAGCCTCTGGCAATAGATAAATCAATTTCCCAGTTTGATTCAGGAACTCCGTAATAATTTACGTATTTAACAACCTCTTTAAGCTCTGTTAACCCCTCTAAATATGTTTTATCACCAACCCCAAGATCTTCTAGTTTTTTAAAAATATCTTTCGAGTTACCGTTTATGGCTAAGAGTGACAGCAGTTTATCTACATTCTGTTTTTTTCCAATGAGCTCTTCTAGTAATTCTCTAAACTTTTCTTTGGGCATTTTTTCTTGTTTATCGATAACACGCAACAGTTCAACAGAGTTGGCACCAATACCTAAACTTTTTATAAAACCTGAAAGAATTTTTCTATTATTTATTCTGATTAAAAACTTACCAATCCCTAGATTTTTAAAAGTGCTGTAGGTAACAGCAACAATTTCTGCGTCAGTTTCTAAACCTAGTTCATCTTTTCCTATAACATCTATATCACATTGATAAAATTCTCTAAATCTACCTTTTTGAGGTTTTTCTCCCCTATATACTTTTCCAATCTGATAACGTTTAAAAGGAAAAATTAATTCGTGCATGTGCTGACTGACGTATCTTGCGAGTGGCACAGTGAGGTCAAACCTTAGGGCTAAATCATTATCACCTTTTTTAAAGCTGTACGTTTGTTTTGTTGCCTCAGCACCAGCCTTTGCAAGTAAGACTTCTGACTTTTCTATTATTGGTGTATCTAATGGTGTAAAACCAAAAGATTCGTATGATTTTTGGATTGCTTGGAGCATTGAGTTAAAGACCAGCTGTTCGTTAGGAAGTAGCTCCATAAAGCCTGAAAGTATCGTAGGTTGTATAAGTGTTTCTTCTTTTTGCATGATATTTTCAAAATGCTGTAATACAGCCACTTATGGTAAAAACAATAGCATACCCCCATAGGCATGTAAATGTTTGTACCTTAATATTTTAGGCAAAAAGCGCCTAATCACCAAACCAAAAAATTAAAGCAGAGGGTATTTAAAAAATAAACCTCTGCTTTGTGGCTAATTTGTTTTTGTCGACAACGGTGCGGTATCTTCTTTTTTTGAAAACATGCTTTCAAAGGCTGTATAGAATACTGCTATCGTTATAAACATGACGAGGATCAATGCCTCAAAGATGAGTGTGGCAATGAACCCGAGAAAAAATGTTTTTGCTACTAATATGCTCCAACCAAAAAATACTGCAGAAGCTAAGAAAACCAGGACAACTATAATGTAGTATTTTTTAATCTGCTCACTTGATTTAAGAAATGCGCCGCCTAGAAAAACTACTGCAACACTTTTAAACCAGGATTTTAAATCCATCAAGATAAGCACGATGTCCAACAGTGCTAAAAAAGCTACTGCAAAAACCGCGCCACCTATTTGTGGTGCCACGTCGTAGAAAAAAACAAAAATCATTAAGCACACCCATGCGACTATAAACAACGGAAGAATGTAGTCAACTGACTTTTTCATCGTCATCTCCTTATTTCACTCGATTTGAAAAATTTGAGGTTATTGTAATCCAAGGGGGGATAATGTCAAATGTGCCGTATTATTGATAGAGGGCGCCCTGTCAAATCAAGATAAATTCGGTTGGGTGTAGTTAATCCCTACATCTAGCCACCTGGTCAGGATCGAGGATTCTATCACCCTCTGCGCATTTATTTTTAGTATCGTCTGCGTTATCTTGCACAGATTTTAAACAGCAAACCTTATCACCAAAATCGTTTTCCCAGCAAACCTGACACATTTGCATATCCGACTCACAGAAGAAGCAATTATTGTATTGATAACCAGAATATTTATCAGAGCTCTTTTTTGGAGGAAGTGGTGGTTCAATTTCAGGTGTTTTGCCTTCAACGGATGCTGTACAAATTATTTTATCTATCATATCCTCAAGGTATTTAATGGACTCTTCGTCATTAGCTTCGTAAGCCTGAGCAACAAGTAAATCATATTCTGCTTGGCTAATACATTTCTCATCGGTTGAGATTTTAGTTTTTGTTTTGGACCAAAGCATTCTAACCTGCTCGTTATTTGTGAGAAGAAAATAACCAGAGGTACCTATTAGTGCAACAATTAATAAGACAAGAAGACCGCCGAAACCTTGAGCAGATTTATTTTTCATATATTAATGACAACACACGTAAAATAGCATGTCAATATTGGCATTACGAATGGTTTTTTATGGCGTCTAAAATATGAGCGATACAAAATTAGATTTCATATAAATATTAACTAACTTGTTAGAAATATAATATTTCTGAATAACACTTAATTTTGAGGCGTTAGGTTTTATCTAGACAATATTTCTATTTATAAACATTTAATATTTAAATCGTGCAGTCCGCCAACTAACATTAATACTATATAGGGTGTGCTGTGAAATAAACGGTTGGTAATAGGTCCTGCGTTAGCGCAGTTAAGTCATTAGCACGGTCTTGCAATGGAATACTAGAGGTTAGTATAAAAGACCATAAAATGATATAATCCACAGCAAGAATAATAAAAGAGAGAGGTGCTTAATGAATATAAAGCGCAATCACGTTAATGCTGATGACGAAAGGAGATTTATTACCGGGGAGCTTCCAGTTCAAATAAAACCAGTGTCCTTGTATAAGACACCAAATGGAGACTATGTTATACAGAAATTTGGTAAAGAATTTCCTGAGTTATTTGTAGGTGTCAAATATGTTTTAAAGGCATTGAGAGACTTGCAAGCAAAAAGTGTTGTTATTAGAGAGGGCGGAACAGGATTAGTGCCAACTCTAATTTCCCTAGCGAATCCAAAGATGCAAACGTATATATCTTTATGGACGGCTAACAGGGATCTTGTCGACAGAAATCTTGAAGAAAATGTTTTTTATAATGTTCAAGTTTTTGTTGAGAAAAAGATAAGCAAATGCGCCGATGTGAGTATTTTGGTGCACGAGTCTTATCAGAATCAGGCTTCAATAGTTGAGGAGGTTATCGACCTGGTAAATTCTTCAAAGCAGGGGATACTGTTCATGATCAGTCATAAAAGTAAGGGAGCAGAAAATCTTTCGCAAGTAATTACCGATGCTACTGGAATAAAAAATGAAATTGTAGCAAGAGGTAAAGGTGGTGCTAGGGTGATTAAGTTTACCAGCGATGGTAAGAAGGTAGATTTCACGCTTCTAAATAACAGCTACACCTATGAATTTGCAGGCAAGGTGATCCATATTCAAACAGGACACGACGGATTCTCAAAAGGTGGCGTTGACTTAGGGAGCGCAGCTTTAATACGTTATGTATCCTCGCTCAACCTGAGTCCTTTAAAAATTTGGGATTTGGGCTGCGGTTCTGGATACATAGGTATATCGGCGGCATTACTGTATCCAGGCGCAAACTTGGTTTTAAGTGATGTCAACGCTCGCGCAGTAGACTCTACGGTAATAAACGTTAAAGCTGCAGAGCTCAACGATCGTGTAAATGTGGTTCTTAGTGATGGTGCTGAGGCAATCTCGGGAGAATTTGATTTAATTCTTACTAATCCACCACTACACATACCACGCCAGCACCTTGTTAGAATTCTAACCCAGGCGCGTCGTAGGCTTTCTAAAGGTGGGAGGATGTTCTTAGTAATTGAGGATTCACGAGTTTCAGAAATAAGAGAATTTCTTGAACCACTAATTGGTGCACCAATAATTGCAGCCAGTGTCGAAGGATACAGCATTCTGGAAGTGAAAAAGTAACAAGTAACATAAAGGGCAAGTATATTCCGTGAGGAAAATAGCTTGCCCTTTTTTTATAACATTTTTAATGCTACGTTGTGGAGAATCATCAGTAGTATTGTTATAGTTACTAGTGCGATTCCACTTTTTGAAATTGTGACAGTTGTTAATTCAGACCTTTTGTCGTACAGACCAAATCCTCTAGTTTCTAATGCTATTGAAATGGTATCAACCTGTCTGACTTCGGTTGCGATTAAAGCAACGATAGATTTTTTAAATCTGTCTAAACCGTTTTTCACCTTTCTTAAAGTTTGAATGTCCTGAATCATTTGAATGTCTCTTTTAAAGATAGGAATTAATCTTAGTGATAAATATGCAACCCGCGCAATTTTGTAGGGTACATGCATTTTTACCATAGAAAGTTCCATGTCCTTCGGGCTTGTGCTGATAGAAAAAGCCCAGCCTGCAGCAACAAGACCAAACGTGCGTAGTGCCAAGGAGAAACCTAAAGTCATTCCTTCGTATGACAGCACAAAAGGCCCAACGGGTATCCCTGGCCCAGGTCTAAAAAGACCTTGATAAACCATTAATCCCCATCCTCCAAGAAAAATTATCCCAGAGACTTTTAGAAAACTAGTTAAGTTAAACTTTGAACAGACGTATGAGATTAATGTAATCCCAAAACTTACTGCTACAACACTCCAAATGTCTCTCAATCCGTATAGCCACCACGCTACAACAAAGGTCCAAACCAGCTTTGTTATCGGATCAATTTTCTGAAACACCGTTGCCTTTGCATTATATGCTAGATTCATGTATCACCTCGATCTGCGATGGTAGCATCGGTAGCTCTCTTTGAAGATACTGTAGAGCAAACTTTACCGTTGCATTTGTGAATTGGTAACCCAAGAGGGAAAAAGTTTCCGAGTCTAAATCTGATGTAACACCTTTGAAAAAGAGCATGCCATTTTCTATGACTGCGATTTCTTTCAAGAACGTTCCTACCAGTCTTGGATCGTGCGTCACAAAAACTGATGCACCATCGAACTTTTCCATAGTGCTTATCATAAACCTCACTTGATTGGTATCCATACCAGCAGTAGGTTCATCGAGAATTATCTGATCTGGTTTTGATGATAAAGCTAAAGCCAGAGAGAAACGTCTTTGTTCACCCCCAGAAAGTGTAAATGGTGAAACCTCTTTAAATTGAGCAAGATTAAATTCTTCAAGAATTCTAATTGCTTCTGCTTCAGAGAGATTCAATCCATATCTCAGTTCCTCAAGCACTTTGTTTGTAATAAAACCTAAACTTGGTTTTTGAGTAGTCATCGATATGGTTTGATAATTAATTATCAACCTACCACTTTTTGGTTTTCTCAACCCCGCTAAGAGTCTAGCCAACGTGCTTTTTCCCGCGCCGTTACGGCCTGCAATCGCAGTTCTTGAATGTTTTCTTAAACTTAAAGTGACATTCTTGAGTGTTTCCAGGCATCCACTATATGAGTAGCTTACGCCATCCATCACCAACCCAAAATCAGCATTACTACTGGCATTGTGTTGAACTGGCTTGAGTGTTTTTCCATTAGGGAGAATTAGACTTCCATTTTTGGAAAAATATTTGATACCTTGAGAGCTTAAAATCTTTTTTATCAAGATTCTCTGTGGGATTTCAACGCTGTGAAAACTAAGCTCTTCTTGGTGGTTATCAATAGTTGCTGACGGTATGTCTAAAACGATACTTCCAGAATCTACTACTATTAAACGCGTAGATAGATCTAAGAAAGGGTCAAGCCAATGCGACGCAACTATTATTACATCAACAAAGTTTTTAAGAACTTTTAGAGCGTCGATAACAGACTTTACTCCAAGAGGATCTAGGCTTGCCAACGGCTCATCTAAGATCATAATTCTGGGATGCAAAGCTACTAGAGTTGCAATTGCTAGTCTTTGTAGCTGCCCACCTGAAAGAGTTTCAACCGACGCGTTACGTAGCGGAAGTATATCCATTGTTTCTAACGACTGCTTACCGCGTTGTATTATCTCTTCCTGCGGCGTAAGAAGATTGCCTAACGCAAAAGTTACTTCTTCCCATACAGTCAAGTTGCTTATCTGGCTTTCTGGGTCTTGAAGAACTATGCCAATTTTTCCTGCTAGTTTTACTATGCCAAATTCTTTAACGTCTTTGCCTTCGAACGTAATTCTTCCACTTATCTCACCACCATAGTACTCCGGTACTACACCTAGGATTGCTTGTAAAAGTGTTGATTTGCCGCCACCATTTGGGCCTGCTATCAATACAAATTCACCGGAGGATACAGAAAGATTTATGTTCTTCAAAGCTGGACGGTTGTTTGGGTAAGAATACGAAAAGTTCTTAACCGAAATCATTTAGTCCTCCGTTTCTTTTGAATTATAAAATAGTCAAAAATAAAAGCCCGGCAAATATGATTTTTGACGGGCTATTTATCGATTCAAAAAGTAAAATAGTTGTAATACTGATTAAGTATTTACTATTACAGTACTTTCCTTTGTGATTGGTTTAACACCTGCCTTTTTAAGAGCAAGTAGGGTTAGATAGACCCAAAGTGAAATCCATACTTTACCCATTCCGCCAGGACCAAAGTATCCAACAATACCACTTGTTGTCATTGGTACGGCATCGCGGTATGCATCAACTGGAGCTGCTAGAAGCCAAGCTATGATCGATCCGGTGATTATCATGTATAAAGAAAAATCACCTTTGAAGAATACAAATGCCAGATCAGCAGCGAAACCCTCTACAAGATTGTAGAAAATTACAACTGGGCCGACTGGACTACCCATAGCGAGTTCAATAACACCAGCTAATACCTTTACAACTGTTGCTGCACCTGGTTTTCTGATGAGAAATAGTACAGCAAAGCTCACAATGTTGAAACCAAAACTTCCAAAAAGATTAGTAAACGGTCCTAACCATTGAAGGTTGTAGACGATTTGGGCCCAAAGGACCTGAATAACCCCGGCTACTGCGATCAATATGGCCATTGCAACAAGTTCACGCGTAGTAAAATTAAACCATTTTTGCCTATTCATTTTGTCCTCTCTTTTGTCATAGGTTTGATGAGATTAGAGACATTTATATTTCAATGTGCATTGCACTGTCTCAACGATACGATTGGTTGTAATTTACCACTTGTAGTTATAAAACGCAACTTATAGGATTATTTCGTCGGTTTCTATTTTTATATTCTTTGATAGGATAAATGTTTCTATTTCTTTATAAACGGAGAATGCACTCTCAATCAGTGTGTCAGGTTTTTCAACTTCGCCATTTATAAGTAATCTTGCAAACACTTTATAGGAATTAAAATTAATAGGCATATTTATAGAGTCAACACCTCTAGTAGCAGCATTGTTTATAAAAGTTTTATTTAGTATTGCAATAAAACAAATGAATTCATCAAACAAATAGTGATACGCGTAAAATCTTACTGAAGACATATCGCCGTGTTTAACAGCTTTAATAAACTTACACATAGACTCATATATTCCATCAACGAACAAATCTTTATAAAATGGAGTAAAATCAGCTTTTATAATTTTGTTGTATTCTTTTTTAAATTCTTCAAATGTGTTAGTTGGGTCGTAAAATGGCTTAGCTGTTAAAGAGGCTGAAATTGTTTTTGGCCAATCAATATTTGCAGGATTACGGATATTTTGAATTAATATGTTTTTACTTATGTAACAAATTTCGTATTTTATACCTTTATATATATGGCTCACAGAATAATTAACATCTTCTTCTTTAGGTATTACATCAAACTCAATATCTGAAAATGGAGTATCGGTGTGCTTTGCCATGGAGCCATATAACCCAACTGCCAAGATTTCGTTCTTTTTCTCGTGCATGATCTTACAGAATATTTCTTCAGCCAAATCCATACGCGCTTTGTGTGTAGACGTTTTAATAAGATCCATACATTAATGTTACCATCTCTTTACGATTGTGCTTTGGATACTTGTGTTTTTGTGGTTTATTTTATTTTGCACAAAAAAATCCCCAAGGTTGGTACATTGGGGATTTCAGTTTCTAGACAGGAGTAAGAAACTTTGGATTTACGTAGATTGGGTTATCACTACTAAGCTCGTCTTTATAGACCAAAATACGTTTTTCTGAAGGTTCAACCATAAACACCTGAAGAACGGGATTACTTTTCAGCCGTCTGTATATAGAGGTCTTCACACTATTAATTGCGTCATTTCTTATTGGAAATGCTTTATACCTTTGGTAAATAGTTGAGTCTAGCTCGTAGAGAATGCCTCTTGGCTCGGTAATCGAAACTAGCATTCCAGGATGAAACTTGGTGTATCCCTCAGTTTCATAATGGTTCGCGGGTTCTATTTGCATTGTCGCAGTATCAATCTCAAGCGGTTCACTCCCATACCTTAAATTAATTAAGGCAATCTGTGAGCCATCTTCTCGAGTTGTAACGAGTTTAGCAACTTGTACAATCCGACCTGTATTAAACCAAAGTAGCAGTTCTTTTTCGGAGTCTAGCGTCGGATTAGTAGAAAAGATATGAGGGTTTATGTCTTGTTGACTTAAAAAATATTCTACCCATCTACTCGTTGAACTCAAGTTAAAGCTGATGAAGGCATGCACGCTCAGCATACACTCTTGAACGCTGTTATACAGTGCTTGGACATACTCAAATCTGAGTTTCTCAAGCTCTTTATCAACGTTAAGGATTTTTACAAATTGCCATTCTTTTAGTACAGTTTTTAT
Organism: uncultured candidate division WWE3 bacterium; assembly: GCA_963765125.1. Taxonomy (GTDB): domain Bacteria; phylum Patescibacteriota; class WWE3; order UBA101185; family UBA10185; genus CAVXUZ01. The sequence goes on along the minus strand of CAVXUZ010000004.1, from coordinate 23,793 downwards.
AGGTACCATTACTACTCTCCTTTATCTTGTTGATTTGAATGTGCGAAGGAAGGTCCTATCTTATAAGGATCTTTACCCTCTCTATGTTGAACCACGTTCTCCGGGTTGAGTTGACCAATATCTCTTAAATATTTTTCAACAACATTGGGCTCAGGTTCACCGCCGTAATAATCTTCTGCGACCTGCTCACCACTTTCGTTGAGTAATTTAAGAATAATATAACCGGGCATCCGATTCCATTGAATGGTTATAGTAGCCATATTTTTCACTCCCTTCGTTTGATTTGAGACAAGGCTATCATACGGGCATTTTTATGTCAAAAAAGAAAAATCGCGTCGACTGCTCTATAATTAGTAGGGATAACAAATGCTTAAAAAATACGATAAAACTATAAAAAACATTATTGCTGCAAATAACCAAACCGAAAACTGGGTAAAAGTTTTAGAAAATCATAAAACGATGCTTTTACAGATTCAGCACGAGAGATTAATTCATCTTTTGGTTACTATTTTTGTTGGTAATGCGATGCTTATGTGCATTCTCACGACGGTAATTACACTTAGGCTGTATTTGGTTTATTTAGATTTTCCATTGCTGATTTTATTTGTCGCTTATATTTTTCACTATAGATATTTGGAGAATATGACGCAGAGGTGGTTTAAGTATCGAGCGACGATTCAAGAGAAGATTTCATAAACCTCATCGTACGATTTACATAGCATTAATTTTTGTCTTAATTTATCTGCGCCTATAAATTCTTTGATGTAGATTTTGAAAAACTTTTTCATTGTTTCAAAGTTTTTGTTTTTACCCCACATGCTTTCAAAAAGTCGCGTATGTTTGAGTAGTAGTTCTATTCTTTCTTTTTTGTAGTGGATCTCGCGGCAAGTATTTTTATCAAAGAGCCAAGGATTATGAAATACACCTCTACCAATCATCACACCATCAACTTTATATTTTTTGTGTTTTTCGTCGACTTCAATAATATCTTTAACGTCGCCGTTACCAACCACAATAACATCTTTTTTTGCTTTATTGCGGGCTTTAACTACCTTACCGATTTCGTCCCAGTTTGCGTCAACTTTAGAAAGAGAGGGCGCGTCACGGCCGTGAATCGTAAGTTCATCAATATCTAGAGAAAGAAGATAAGAAATCCATTTTTCTGTAAGCTCTGGTGTAACGTCGAGTCTTGTTTTTATGCTTAATGAAGTATTAGGCGCTCCTTTTTTAACCGCGTCAACAATTTCACTAACTAATTCTGTTTTATTAATGAGCGCTGAACCAGATTTTAGTTTCACGACATTTTTATCAGGGCACCCCATATTTATATCAATTCCATTAAAACCTAATTTTTCTAATTCTTGTGCGACGATAAAATAATTTTCTGGTTTTGCTCCCCAGATCTGTGCAACTATCGGGCGTTGTTTTTCTGTGAACTGCAATTTTCTTTTTATTTTTTCTGCACCTATCGACACCATCGCATCGACGCTTGTAAATTCTGTAACAAATACGTCAGGTCTAGCTATGTCTGCGATAATTTCTCTAAAAACAACGTCGGTAACGTCATCCATCGGAGCAAGAACAGTAAATGGTTTTTTAAGGTTTTTCCAAAAATTAGGCACACCCGATTATATTCGTGTTTTGGGCGTAATAGCAAGTTTTATAAGTGATTCTTTTTGTTGGTGATTGAGGCGTTTTATTGCAGCCTCGCGCTTTAATGCCTCACTTAAACTATCGTAGGTTTCCGTATAAGCTAACGTAACAGGGCGTTTTGACGCGGTATACTTTGCACCCTTCTTTGAGGTATTGTGCAAAAGTAAGCGCTTTTCTATATCAGTAGTGTACCCACAGTAATATGAACCGTCAGCACATTTTAGTAAATAAACAGTATATGGCATGGTGATATTTTAATGATACACCCGTAATATTTTGAGCATAAAAAAAGGACAGGCTTTGTTGGCTTGTCCTTGTTTTTGTAGCTAGTTATTTTCAGATCTTATGTCTGTCATCCCTTAATAAGATTAATGAACTGCGTTTAAGGGTGTTGACTGATTCTGCGATAACGACTCTTACCATATTTGCTAAATCTGCTCCCTCTGCAATTTCGAAGGATCTTGCAATCGTTCCATCACTGTTTTTTAACGTGAGAGAGGCTCTATCCGGTTTTCCCTTAAGATCTTTGCATTCGTCGACTACTTTGTTGGCAAAAATCCCAAATTCAGGTACCAGGTCACCCTCAACGTGAACGACTTCATCTTGATCTGTATGAACACAGACTTTAATTGTGTCATAAGGCATGTACGCTTTTAATTTTACAAGATCAGACTTATTTAACACAGCTCCTCCTATTGACCGTCTTTTGGTGCGATGAAATTTCCCGGGTTTATAAAATAAATGCAATACCCGAATGGGATAATTATTTCAATCTGCTTAGTTGGTAACGATGGTCCAACCACCAAGTTATCCACAGCTACTGTCACACCTCGCTGAAAAATAAGATGGTGAGCATCAGGTAAAGAGTTATCAAACTTTGTTGGGCCTTCATCTGCGCTGACTACCATTTTTTCACCTGTAGGACTTTGTGCAACCATCTGCCATCGAATATACTCTTTTTTCAACATTAATCCCTCCATTTTTATGATTTCGTGGATTTTACCAGCGAAAACCGTTCTAGTCAACCTATAGGTAATATTTGGGTGTGGGATTTTTGTTTAAGTTGCAGTGTTTTAAAAAAGAAAAAGCTCCTATTCTAGTTTATAGGAGCTTTGCACTTTAGTTACGATACTAGCGACATTAAAAATACAGTGAGTAAGAACAGCGTACCAAATATTTTGTTGCCACACTGTAATAATGGACACTACTAGGCCAAAAATACAAGCAAACGAAACATATATAACACTTTGTTTATCAAATTCTTTTTTAATAGCAGCTCTATCCAATTCTTTTACCGCCTGTCTTCTATATTCATCAACAACATCGTCTAGTGGTGTATTTTCGATATTTTCATAGAAGTAACGAACGGTATGACTGTTCTCAAGCTTATTTCTGATCTTTTTTGGAGTAATATAAAAAACTCGAGGTGTGCTCCAGTGGCCAAAACCAAAAGATAAAACAGACCACAGAGTCATAATTATCCACAGTGCTGGCGTACCCACCCCAAAAAGAAGCAATGGTAGCCTATAGACTAGTTCTTCGGTAATAGGTTTACGCAAACCACTTTCCAAAACCGACATTGTTAGCGTGTATTGGACAAAGTTTTTTTCCATCCAACCAAACTTTATGTTTTTCTCTCCGCCGATAGTGGCTAGATACTTATTTTGGAGCTGTTTAAAGACAAAGATCAAAAAAATCATGCTCAATGCCGTTGCAAAGACTTCGCTAACGTTGTGCATTCTCATCTCCTTTTTAGAGTTTCTGATATTATACAAGCGTCGCCCCCACCTGTCAAATACTATAGGGTTTATAATTACACAATTAATGTAGTGTTTTACAAACTGTGTAATCACCATTATCATTTTATTGATGAAAAATACAGAAAATTGTAAAACTAGGGATTCTTTGGCGCTTGATCGCACGCTAATGGCAAACGAAAGAACGTTTCTTGCATACATTAGAACAGGACTATCATTAATCATAGGTGGAGCTGGCGCTTTGCATTTTATTCAAGACGGCATTGTTATTTTACTAATAGGATGGGCGTTAATTTCACTCGGATTAAGTATTTTTGCTCTTGGCGCCTATAGATACGTTATTTCTAGAGCTAGATTGAAGGCGTATCCAAAATCTGCAAATGCTGCCTCTTTCGAAGACGAAGACACACTAGACTAGTTGTTTTTTAAATTGTAATTCAAAAAAACTATTTTTTCTTCTTTGGTGTAAGAGCTTTTAGAACAGCTTCTTTCGCTAGTTTCTTTGTACAAAAAAACCAGTCATAGCATTTCATTTCAGTTTTTGAATCCATTCTTTGTTTTGCAACTCCACAAGAGTTTGCTGGTGGTACGATGACGTCATCTCCCGGTTCCCAGTCTGCTGGTAAGGCAACTGAAAAGTTATCTGCAGTTTGTAATCCAATTAATACTCTGTAAAGTTCGGCAAAGTTTCTTCCTAAACTCAATGGATAGTAAATAATCGTTCTGATTATTCCTTTTGGGTCTATAAAAAATACAGCTCTAACGGCCTTGGTTGTGCTTTCTCCCGGTTGTATCATGCCATACTTCTTAGCTACTTCCATTGTGATGTCCTCAATTAGAGGAAATTTAACTTCAACATTTTTCATACCCTTGTACTCAATTTTTTCTTTGATTGTTCTTAGCCACGCAATATGGCTATACAACCCGTCAACCGATAACCCAACCAATTTACAATTAGCGTCATTAAACTTTTTTTCGAGACTGGCAAAAGTCATAAACTCAGACGTACACACTGGCGTAAAATCAGCGGGGTGACTAAAGAGAATTACCCAATTACCTTTGTATTGAGAGGGAAATTCAATCGTACCTTGTGTGGTCGTTGCTTTAAAAGAGGGAGCAGTATCACCTATTCTTGGCATAGGTGTGTATTCATTATTTGGTTGATCCATAAGAAATCCTTTCACAAATTATTATTTACAGGGTCATATTAACATAGTGCGGACATTGGTGATTTTGATTAAAAATAATTAATGAGTAAAATTCTCGTCGCTCTCAGCTTTTTTCAAGTAAACGATTTTCAAAAGTTCTTTCATATTTTTCTCGTATCTTTGATTAATAAATTCTGCTTTTGTCGTATCGTTTTCTAAAACAGCAGCCTCGTATGTGTTTGCGTAATTTTTTAGCAAGTCCAGCAAACCCGCATTTTCTTCAGTAAAAATATAATTTGTAAGATGTACATGAGACCTTCCGATGGTGTTTTCTTTGGTTAGGTCATTTATCATTTTTTCTGGTAAACCTTTAGCTTTGAGAAAATCCTCTGCAGATTCTTGGGTGTAGTAGGGTGCCAATTCTATTTTTTCAATACCATCACCAGATATTTGAGGTAGAAATTGTTTTTTAAGAATGTAATCAACGTTTTTACCTTTTGGTTCTTCGGAGTGCATTGTCATCACGCATCTAAACTTTTCTGAATTGATGACAGACGCAAGTCTTAGCCTAAGATTTGATCTTTCATCGTCAGTTTTCTCCCACGCGTAATCTATGCTGTCGATCAGTAAAATAGGTAGTTCGTTAGGTTTCGCATTCGACCTGACTGCCGGTTCTAAAAATGTTTCAAGTTTACGTCCAAGTTCTTGAGGACTTCGATAATCTAAATGATTAATAAACTCAATTTGAGTACCTTCGTTTTTTAGTTTTGTAGTGAGTGCTGATAATAACGTGGTTTTTCCACTTCCGTCTTCACCTGAGAGTAAAACACTTTTGCCAGCGTCTAACACTTTTTCAATCTTTTCCATCTCTAAAGCACGTTGTGGTACGGTCTCATTATAATGATTTTCAGTATTTTCTGTCGAGCTGGATTCGTTTAAGTTCATACGTATATTCTAACATTGTCTTAAGCAAGCCCGCGCTAAAAGAATCACCGTTAATACTTACTTAATTTGTTATAATCACTGTAACCACATTAGAAAGGAGATTAAGATGTTTCAAACAACGTGCCTTTTGCACAGATTGGACCAGACATTCATTGGTAATTGCCAGATAAACAAAGACGTAAACCTGCTTTTCATTGACGGCAGTTTGGGTAATATCCTTGACCCAGGTGAGCAGGTGTTCTTGTATAATCAAAATACTAACAAAGCGCTGCGTGTCCGTGTGCTTGGGTTGAACGGCGAGTCACTGAATATATTTAAAATCGAAGATATTTCTGAGCTCGCAGAAAAACCAAAGAAAAAAGGTTTGTTTGGATGACGACCCAACTAATTGAGATAGTGTTATTAAATATTAAACACTATCTCTTTTTTTATCTAATATTTTTGAGCTTCAATAAAAATTAAAAATCACCAATATATATTGTGGTATACTAACCGCAATAAAAAGAAAACTGTGGAGAAAGGAGAAATTGCGATGGTAGAGGGCTATTGGTATTTGTATACACTGGATGGAAAGTATCTGGGAAGATACCAGCAGTTCAACGGCATTAACGCTCTTGCGCTTGACGAATACGGAGCTAAGTGTATTTCAGAAGGTGACTTTCTTCTTATGGAAGAGCGGCTTGGTAATAAACGATGGGAGGTGCGCATATTAAAAATCTCTCGTTGGCGTACAATGTGGAAGTGCCGCTTTAGAGTACTTGCTCATAGTAGTGTAATCCACGACTGTAAAAAGGATCACAAAGACTTGATGAACAGGTTACACCCCTCACTTGCTCAAAAAATCTTAGATATTATTAAAGGGAAAAGATAACTACCAAAAAACCTCGTAAATAACACCACGAGGTTTTTTTATTTGTAAAAACAATGTTACGTTTAATTAGCGCCAGGGCCCCATCCACACGAAATCTTGTTTTGACTTTCGAGGATAATACACATCGCCGCTTTGTATTTATATTCTTCGCCCATTGGAGCTATGTAACCTATACCGCCCATATTATTTTTTTCAACATAATTAAAACCAATAACATTTGTTGTCCAGCCTTCTTTTGCAAAAAAGCTTTTAACGCTGTCTAAATCAATATCTTCCGAACCTAAACTTTTAGTACTAGTTCTTTGAACATTAATATTTTTAGAAGTCCATAAAGTGCTGTCTTCTTCAACTAAGTACTCATCCACACCTCCAACTTTTGCGATTTCTTCTAAAAGCAATGTAGTTGAATCTTTATTTATAACTGTTGGTTCTTCACCACCACTCGCAATAAGTGCCTCTTCAGCAGTCATATCTGTAGATGGCTTAGAAAGTATTCCTTGTAAAAAAGAAATGATAATAATTCCTACAAACAAATAGTAAAAGATTCTAAGCATTTTCTTAAACTTGCCTTTTCCAATTAAATCAGTTTTTGCGTTCATTACGCCGTCCATCATAAACTCAGTTGGCCTTTCTGCCCCGTTTTTGTAGGTCCCCGAAACAGATCCAAATCTAAATATTCCTAGCTTTTTTAGTGTATCTATTATTTTCATAGTTAAATTGTATAGCCTAGAAGTAAAACTTAAAACCAGAATTTTATAAACATTTTTTGTTTGGCGATGTTTGGGTTTGAGATATACAATAATAGTACCGATCCTATAACCTACAGATGATAAACTAAAAATATGAATATAAAAATACGTGAAATGACAAATGAAGACTACCCTGCTGTATATAGCGTTGATGTATCAGCGCAGAAACAATATCTAGATGAAGACTTTGAGAATATGAGCGAAGACGAAAGAGAGTCCCATTTAATTTCAAGAAAATCAGAGTTTAGTATTAACGTTAGCACTGGTTTTTGTTTTGTAGCAGAAATTGACGACAAAATTGTGGGATTTATTTTTTCATATGAAACCTTGCCGTTCAAAGGTACTTTATTTCTTAGTTACATTTGTATTAATCCAGATTACCAAAACAAAGGTATTGGCCCATTACTGTACGAAGGCTTAATTGAAAAAGCAAAAAGAATGAATATTAAAAAAATAAAAGGATTAATTAATGTAGACAATCCAAAATCAATAAGGTTTCATGAAAAGATTGGATTCAAATTATCAGATAGAAAAGAAGCTGTTTTAAATCTTTAACCATTTCTCGTTGCTAATTGTCTACCAAAATATAATCAAAGCAAATAAATCACCAAACCAAAAAAGAAAAACCCCGGAAATGCATAAAGCACCGCCGGGGTTTCAACTCCCAAGGTTTTAAATCAATTTACTATTTCTTACACAGAAAGAGCATACGTTTGGATGAGGCATCGTAAGGTTCACGATTAAACCCACCCCACTTTTGCTCAATTTTAAAGCCTGCTCGTTCTAACAACAGTTCCCATTCAGCAGGAAAAATCACACGAAGTTCCATAGGAACACAGTACGAGTCTATCTGTCGACCGTCGCCAGTGGTTTCGTAGAGCTGGTAATACCATTTGCCAAAAATAATCTGTGATGCTTGGTTGTATCGCACAGCTGACAAACGCACTAGCATTCTGCCGTCACGTTCGACTGTCTTTTCTTGAGTCAACCAATTGGGTCCGAGATCTCGCGCGAGGTGTACTACATCCGGCATAAAGATATCTGCCAAAAAGTAACCACCAGGAACTAAATGTTCGTAGGCATTGGTTAACGCATCTTGCTGAGACTGTCGATCAGTGAGATGCAAAAAACTAGTGAAAGGAATAAAGACATAATCGTAAAGTCCTTTTCCCGCATCAAAGTTTCGCATATCACCTTCAAACAAAAGAACATCGTGTGTAATTTCACCGCCTGCTTTCAACGAGACCAACTTTTCACGAGCTACGTCGAGCATCGCCGGAGAAATATCAACACCGGTAATATTTACACCCATTTTTGCGATGGCAAAAGTTATTCTGCCTGTTCCGCACGCAAACTCGAGTACCTTACCGTTTTTAGCAAGCTCTTGAGCGAGTTGAACATTAAAAGGAATGTCCACTCCATAATCGGCATAATCAAAATCATATTGCCGAGCACGACGATAAAACGTTTGTACTACATTACTAGCGTTCATTTTATAAACTCCTTATTTAATTATGTTTTGAATGTGCAACCTACCAACCTTGGGAGTTGGTGATTGCTGTTTAAAGTTAAAAAGTTTTTACAGGTGAATAAGCAACAACCATCAAGTCCCAATTTTTGGCAACAAAATCTGCCCTAGTAACTGGGTAATTAGATAATTTATTAAGATAGTTGTTATCTCGTTCATGCATAAAAAAGATTATATACTATAGGATTTTGTTTGTAAATGAAAATTAGGGAATTTTTGCTTTTAAGTAGAAGCTTTTATGGATTGAGGTTTGTTTTTACAGAGTGTAGGTATTTTTGGTTTGGTGATTTTTTATCACAAGCTTTTACAAAACGTCCATGTTAAAAAAAGGCAGAACAATCATTTAGATTTATTCTGCCTTTAAATTGTTTTAGGAGATTCCCAGAAGATACTTGGCCTTATTAGCTGTTGCAGTATCTCCCGTTATTTTTCCTATTGAGTCTGATAGCTTAACTGTGGGAAGCATCGGTTGCCCTTTTCTTCCTGCGCAGTCAGCTTTAATTACGATATTTAGAGGTTTGACTCCTACATCGTTTGTGAAGTTAGTTCCAATGCCAAATGAGCATTTTATTTTACCCTCACAGTACTTTGCGATTTCAATGGCCCTGCTGGCGTTTAGGTTGTCACTAAAGATTATTGTTTTGGTCATCGGGTCAATACCTAAACTTTTGTAGTGTTCTATTATCAAACCAGAAAATTCTTCTGGTGAACCTGAATCTTGGCGCACACCGTCGAAAGTGTTTGCGTGCTCTCTATTAAAGCTTTGTAGAAATACCTTTGTTGTAAAGGTATCCGTAAGAGCGATTCCGAGGTCACCGTTGAACTCATCTTGCCAGGATTTAAGCAAGATTTCATTAGCTGACCTAAAGCCGTAAAGCCCTGCGATGACCATAGGAAGTTCGTGCGCCATAGTTCCGATTGGTCTTGTGTTATGTTTGTAAGCAAGATTTACGTTACTTGTTCCTACAAATCCTCCTAAGTCATTTTCACCTCTTGTATGTTTGATCATCTCGAGTAAAACTGCTTCATGTACGGTTGCAGAGAAGCGTCTTCTGAGACCAAAGTCAGCAAACGAAACACCGTTTGCTTTAAGAAGTGCAAATTTTTGCGATGCCCGTTCAACATAATTGTCATCCGCGTGTTGATTAGTTTCCAAAAAGTATAGTTCTGAAATAATCGACAAGAGAGGGATTTCCCAATAGATTGATTGACACCATGGGCCTTCTACCTCTATGTCTAAACTACCTCCACTTTGCTTTATGAAAACTTGGCTTGCATTTGGTTGAAAAATTTCTAACCATTTCAAATAACTTTCTTTGAGAAATGGTGCTTTCATTCTTAAAAAGTTTACCTCTGCAGGATGAAATTTAAGTTTTTCAAGAGCATTCACATGTTTCTGAAGTTTATTTGCAAACCCTTCTGGAAATTCTGTGTTGCCCCTGTTGTAAAATTTGTATTTTACGTTTACATCAGAAAAATTTCTGAGAATCAATTGTTGCATGGTGAATTTATAGAAGTCGTTTGTTAACAGAGACGTAATAATGGGTTGCATTTAAACCTCCTTTTCTTTAAATAAGGAAGGGCAGCAGACATTTGTTTTTGTATGCTGCCCTATAATTACGCTTTCAAGTTTACGGTGCGAAGAAGCTTGATGAACCGCCGATTTGTGTTTGACTTTGGCGAATCACTGAGCTGCTCACTAAACTAAAAGCGTTACGGATATCCCTGTCGGTTCCGCCGAATTCGATAACATTTAGATCAGGAATACCCATGTTCCTGGCCGCTGATTGAGCGTACCCGGTGCCAAAAGCGATCATGGAAAATACATAGATTTCCTGAGTCAGAAGATCTGCAATCACTTTCTTAACATTGCCCAAGGTTGAAGGGTCGCTTGAGTTATCTTCACCGTCTGTTATCAGAACGATTACGACTTTCACTCGGTAACCTTGGTCAAGAAGTGATTTTGCGTATGCTGTGGTGCTCGTCAGGGCATTTAGCATCGCGTCAAACATTGCTGTTCCACCGTCTGGGTTGTAATTATTTACATCCAAACGTTCTGCGTCATCGAGTGACACAAAACCATGAAGTAATGCAGTCGATGTGTTGAACATCCAGGAAGACACCAGGATTGTGTGGCTTGCCTTGCTCAGTTTTAGAGCGTCCAACATTTTGTTGTATTCGGAGCGCATTAAATCACTTTCGTTGAAGCGGGAGCCAGATGCATCCAGGACTGGCACAAAAATCGTTACACGATCTTCGGCTAAATCATCTGGAGAAACACCCTGCGCACCCAACGTGGTTAGCGTATTGAGGTTTTCTACCAGAATTTCATGCGATACTCTGCTAATGCTCCCATCGGCAAGAGCCGAATTGAACGAAGCCTGCGGATTGACAGTAACTTGGGTTGAAGATTTTTTTGTGTTCATGTTAATCTCCTCTATATTTCTGTGCTTTTTACCAGCTGCACCCCGAGTGACTCCATACGCTTTTGCTCAGCTCGAGCAATTGCGACAAAGTCTATCGCTGGATGAAGGATGGGGCTGGTGCAATCCATCAGAAAGAACATGCTTTTTAGCACGTCTGGCTGATTTTTAAAGTAATCGACAGCCTGAATTTGGCTTTCAATTACACAGTGTGTTTCTGCTTCTCCTGCCCACCAGGTTCGGTCGTAGCGCCCAATTGCATCTAGTATGAAAGTATCCGTTCCACCACGGGGGTTATTGGGATATTCCACTTCGGGTGCGAAGGCTCCGTACCGCTCAACCTGTGGGACGTCACCTTTGGTCAGAAAAGTGGGTTGTGTCATTCTTGCTGCGCTGTGCCAGGCAATTGCCTCTGCCAGTGCCGGAATGATCGCATGGCCCCAAGTTCCTACCATTGTGTGCTTTGGCCAGATCATCAAGGCTTTCTTTCCCTTTTTACCTAGTTCAGCCACATACTTGTGTGACCAAACGGGATCAATGCGGGCGCGCCAGGTACCGTTTTTGATGTCGGTAGCTGTGATGACTGTAAAGCTAGCAGGATGTTCACCTGTTGCAGGATTTTCCCACCATTCGCTGTAAAAGATCTGCATAGGGTAGTGAGAGTCTAACGTTGAGTAGATGGCAGTGATTGATTCTGCGTTGGTGTAAATAAATTCCACCAGGCGTTTCACGTCATCTTCTGCGTTGGGTACAGCCAAAGCGCCGTTGGGTCTGACAAAGTCGTTTTGCATGTCGATGATGACTAGTGCACCGCGAACCTTGTCTTTGTGAGAAGATTGCAAACCGGCTTTAACACCCAGTTCCATAAATTCCTGGATTCGTGGTGTGTAGTCTTTGTAGATGTCGTCAGGATTGTAGAGCGATAGAAAACTATTTTTTGTGTTCATTTTATTTCTCCTTTTTTTGTTATCTTAATTCAAGATATGTTATTGAGTTTGAATCTACTACGACGATGCCCTTGTTAAATTTGTGAAGGATGTCTCCTTCTCCAACAAAAGGCATAGTTTGCTTGAAGGTCTTGAACTCTTGGCTAGTAACTTTTTCTTGAACTATCCCGTCGTCTGTAGCATGAAGCAGTATACCGTTTGAGTAAATCTGCCCGTGCATACCTTGTACCGGATAATCACCATACCTAATTCTTGATGAGTAAGTTACCTCACCGTTGTCGTTCACAATTTCTTGTCTTAAAAAGTCGACTCCGTTTTGCTGTGACTTCCTTCTTAGTAATACTTCTCCATGTGAGAACTTTACAGAAATGTCTAGCAGAACCTCGTCTATTTCTAAGTTTGGAATACTGGGTTCAAAGTTCTGCCCATCTAGGTGGTACCAGAATCTTTTTTCGTGCAGTATTTGGATTAAGCCAAAAAGCTGCATTCCGTTGTAACTGTCGTTTGCGGAAAACCATGTTTGGTTAGGAACACCAGTTCTGATTGATCGTTCAATTATTCCCATTCCTCCTTTCTCTATAGATAGAATATTTCCTCCGATCATGCGAAGGACTTTATTTTGTGTTGCTTGAAAGACTGCCCTACGGTTTGGTTCATAAAGTTCCGTAACGGTTTGCTTTATTTGCCTCACGCTTTTTGATGTAACATCGTGCAGGATAATTTCTTGTGAGTGTCCGTAATTTACAGACAGAATTTCTTCGGTCATAGTGTAACGGGCACCTTCGGAAGTATCTGAAAGATGTTTTTCTGAAACGTTACCGTTTTGGTCGATTGTATGTAACTTAGCTTTTCCATTTTCATGAGTTACCACAAAGATTTTGTTATTACTAACTTTTGTGTAAACGATGTCGCCTGAGGTTTTAAAAAACTCGAAAGACCTAACACCCTTATTAGCAATAACTTTTCTTGCGATAATCACTACAGTGCGTTTGTTACAAACAGGACAACCTTTTCTATTTCGTGGGTACCACGAATGACAGTTTGAACATTCAGTCAGGTCATTAAGATAATTTTGGACTAGGCTTTTTGGGAAAGTTTCCCTTACGCCAGTTCTGAATATCTTGTCGAATTCCTGAGCCAAATCGTCTGATAAAATGTCTGGTGAAAAAGCGATCTTTGGGTATTTCACGTCTTTGTCAAAAACCGTGATTCTACTCTTCGCTCTTCGTTTTAATTCTTTTACTGTTTTATGGACGCCTCCGTATGGATGAACCATTAAGAGGCTTCTGAAAAATAAGACAGCGAAGGAATACCAGTCATTTTCAGGTTTAAACGCCGGAGCATTTGGAAGATCAACCCCGTAAAGATTGGGGTCAACGTATTCCTCTGTAGCTACGGGACATGGAAAATTACCAAACTGCCAGGAGTCAACATCGATCCATAGCATCTCCGTTCCTCGGAATAGGACGTTGCGATCGCTAAGATCACCAACCACTAGTCCATTAGAATGGATCTGCTCAAGAGTTCCGAGGCCATCTAAAAATATTTGAGCTACGTTTTTGGTATTTATGCCATAACTTAGTCGTATATTTTTATTGGAAAGTTGTGCAATGTCGTCGAAGCCGGTTCCGAGATAGGGCATTATCAAACCTATGATTAATGATTTATCTTCGTTGTAAGCCGGTTCGATTGGTACCGCAATCCTGTTTGTCGGTAAAGTCCATTTTTGCGCAAAGAAGGCTTTAAGTTTTCTTGCGCGTGCTATTGTTTGCAACTTCTCATGGTAAACCTTAAGTGCAACAGTTTTATTTCCGTTGATTTTGGCTTTGACCACAAGACCCTCACCGCCTGGACCTATTACGTCTAAGCTACTCATATTGATGAGGTGACCTCCGACAAATACTTTCATCTGAGCCTCCTTTATTCGGTTTTTGTTACCGTGATTATGGCTGCATCATCTTTGAAGCGTTTTTCTTTTTGAGATAAAACGTTCATTAGGCGCTGAGGTGTTGTTTTTTGCTCTTCATTAAAAAGCAAGAACAGGGAGTCGAGCTCGTATTGCCACGAGTCGGTTCCTACAGCCAGCTTTTGCATATTTTCTGTTTTCACGTCGTACACGTCAAATTCTTTTGGAATGTATGTCCGATCACTTTTCAGATATTTTGACGAAACTAAGTGATAGGTAGGATATGTAGGAGTGTTTTTTTGATCTCTGACATCTAGGAAGTCATTTATCAACACGACTCCATCACCTACAGCAAATATTACTGTGTCATCGGGTCCGATTATAAAACCGATAACTGTAAAAAGAAAATGGTTTTTAATTACATCCACTTCTTCTGCCGGCAAGTGTTTTAGGTCGTATGCGGTCAGTATCTTCTTGAGAAATCTTAGTAATTCGAAATAAAGTTTTCTCAAAATAAATTTGATTGAATACCCATCTCGAACAAGTTTCTCCATTTTATATATGAGAAAACTTGTAGCCAAGTGGGCTCCAGTTTCACTCCTTTCTCCTTCTCCGCACCCATCAGACACAACTCCTATATGGTATGTATATCCCTCGTGCTCAAAAGTTTTGGCAAAAAGAGAATCTTGGCAGTTAATACCATAAACAAGATGTTCACGTCCAGTTACTATTCCTGTTCTAACTTTTAGTTCCATCAGCCTCTCCTTTCAAGTTGATCTTGTTGTTTTAGTTGTCTAAATTGTCAAAGTTCTGTTGGTGTTGTTTATACACTAACACACGAAAGATACCACCATAATGGTGTAATGTCAACACTATGCCTAAGTGTATTATTTACAAATAGTAAGAGGTATGGTATAAATCAAATATGACCGATATAGAGCCAAAAAACCCACTACTCGCTGTTGACACCGTTGTTTTTAGCGTCGTAGATGGCGTACTTTCTGCTCTTCTTATTCAAATAAATTCGGGTAATTATCAGGGAAAGTGGGCGATTCCTGGTGGGCTAGTAAAGGTAGATGAAAGCCTTGATGCAGCAGCAATAAGAGTACTTAGAGCAAAAACAAGCCTGAAGGGGATTTACTTAGAACAGCTCTACACTTTTGGTGATCCTAAAAGAGATATAAGAGGAAGATCTGTCTCTGTCGCATACTTTGCGCTCATTAATACACCAAAAGATATCGAGATTAAAACATTGGAGTTCTATAAAGACATTAAATGGTTTCCTCTAGACAAGTTACCCGAGATGGCTTTTGATCACAAAATAATATTAAGCGTTGCTCACAAAAGACTAAAAGATAAACTTTCATATACAAACATTGCTTACTCACTTCTTCCTCATGAATTTACACTTACAGATATGCAAAAGATTTATGAAATCGTTTTAGGGGAGAAGCTCGATAAAAGAAATTTTCGAAAAAAAATAAAATCTTTGGAGATGTTAGAAAGTTTAGGAAGAATGCAAGAAGAAGTTACACACAGACCTGCAGAGCTTTATAAGTTTAAAGAGCACGATCTGAGAATATTTTAATTAGCAACACGTAAAATAATCCACTAAAGCATAAGTCAAAAATTTGCTTTTATATTGTTTAAATTCTCTTATTACTTGAAATGTAAGGTTTTAAGCCCCAACCTATTTTCTTGCTATCAAAATACCGGTTGATTTATATGAAGATATATTCTCCGAAGTAAAGTTAAAGTCCTCGATCCACTTATTCTTTAAATACTCTATTAAATATGACTGTTTTTCTTGCGTATTCATACCTAAAAGCTCAAATATTTTTTCGTACTGTTCAAAGGTTACTGGTAAATAATTTTCTAGAACCTCTCTTTCCCAATTTTCTGTATAAAAGTATTTGAGCAAAAAATGATTTACTTTGTAATGAGTATCTAATTTACCGTGTATCTTTTCAAAGTCTGTGTAATATTTTACTAAATCCTTTTTAGCATAGATCGTTGAAGACATTAGCTCGCACTCAAAATCTGCCTTCTTTGTGTACTCATGAAGAATCATATCTCTTATAATGATGTCCCCACCTTCATTTAACAGTTCATGGGCATCTGCCAAAGCTTTTAGGACAGATGATATTCCCTCACCGTATGTATAGAACTCATGAAGAACCGAACAAAAGATAACAGCATCGTATTTTTGCTCTCTTGCAAGAAGTTCTCTAAGATAAACTTTTTCGAAACTAAGATTTTTTAAGTTTTTACCTCCCGCTTTTGCCTTCTCAATGAAATGCTCGTTTAAATCAATTCCTAAAAACTTTATATTAGGAAATAAGTTTGCCAAAGCTTGGGTAACGGCCCCGTCGGCGCATCCAACATCTAGAACATTTCGCGCATTTTCGGGAATAAATCTATAAATCTTAAGCTTTTCCTTAAGTGGTTTCGACAGCCTTTCTAGGTAAACGTGTTCATTACTTATGTCCATATAAATAATAATATACTACTAATTGTATTAATTAGTATCTGTCCAAGCGCCTTTTTCTGTTTCCCATAAGCCTTTAGCGCCAAAGACGCGTCTTAGACACCGTCCCATAGTCATGTTAAAATGTGCACAAAGATTAGGATAATACTAGAGTGAAGGGAGAACATATGAAGAAGGTACTGATTGTGGATGATGACCCCTTTTGGCATCGTATATACATTTTGTATCTTAAAAATAAGGTAGAAATTATTTCTGCTTATTCGGTCGAGGAGGCTACGGAGAAATTTAGAGAAAATCCTGATATTAGTGCAGTGGTTATGGATGCTTGCGTTCCTGGTAGTCAAGTAAACACCGAACCGTTAGTTAGAGAGATGAGGAAGACCTTTAAAGGTCCGATGCTCGCTACGTCGTCAGAGAGTGAAAATTGCCACAGGCTTTTTTTCGCCGGCTGTGATGACACTTGTGAAAAAGGTAAAGAAGTCCCTGAACATGTTTTAGAAGCGTTGAATTTAACCTAAACGCACTATATAAGTAAAGCTCAGTCAAATTGCATTTTATCGCAATTGTCTGAGCTTTTTTTTGGTACTATTAATATATGAGAGAAAAAGGTATTGCACTTTTATTCTTGGCTATCTTGCTCGGTGGGTCTTTAATTTTAGCAGGCGGAGCCTACGCGGTTTATCGCCTTTCATCACCAACAAATAATTCAGATATTGGTGCTACGTCACAAGCATTAGAAAGTGGCACGCTTGACTACGAAGAGCTTGGTATAGAAATTTATGAAGATGTTGATGCTGAAATTGCAGCTCTTAAAGCGATGATGGAGTATATAGAGGCACATCAGAACGATATCTACACTGAAGAACAGCAAGATCGTGACCTCGCAGTATCTCAGGAAACTGTTAAATCACAGGCTCAAGCCGTATTAAACAAAAATATTTGTCAGGCAAATCTTGGAGATATCGAAATTGCTATAGAAACAGCAGAATCTGCGCAAAGAACAGGGCTTGATGATTTATCTGATCAGCTAATGACGTGGGCGAAGAATGGTTACACTTATTATGTTTCAACCGTAGCGTATTCTTGGACAGATACTTACACCGACCCCATTTTACATAAGTGGGCTTATCACGCGCAATTTGCAGGTATGCTAGGTTTAGAAAGTCTCTTCGATATGATTATCAACGGGCATATAAGTTTGGGCGGTTGGTTAAATCAAAATTGTGGCACCACCCAAGATGAAATAATAGGCTCTCCTCCCGACACACTTATTGCAAATACGCTGTCGCAAAATTTTTGTGAGGCAGATTTACAAAAAGTAAACGACGCACTAAAAGTTATGGCTCTTGCGCAAAAGTTAGGGAGAGATCGCGATGTTGAATTATGGGAGTGGATACAAAATGGGTTTAAAGCAATTGTGCATAGAGACCACGAGCGTTGGGATGAAGAGCAAAGAGAGTATCACGCCTCAATATCGCAAAAACTTGGTATGGATATACTCGCCGATCAAATCACAGAAAAGAAAGTGAAACTAGAAAATTGGTATAACGAAACGTGCACAACAGACGGAGCTTGGTCGGTTACGTTTTCCGATCAGCATTATAAAAATATTCCAGTAACAGGTACACAGGGTTTAGATATTTACGCTGATATTACACAAATGCGCGCGTATAGCTGTGACGGGCTTTATTCTAATTGGGATGGTTATAAGCATATAAAAACAGTAATGGTAGACCCCTGGCACGAAAAAGTACTATCAGATGACAAAGAGCATTTTAGTTTTAAACTAGAAAAAGATGACCCGAAACTACGTGGTAATGCCATAACACTTAAAACTACTCCACCACTAACTGGGCACTTTTCAGGACCAACTGAGGTTACAGGTACAATTGTAAGAGGTGCTTCAGAATGTACTGCAGAGGAGCAAGAGGAAACGGACACAGACGAGGATACAAACCAAGACATGGAGTAAGTCGTACACTCGAATCCAGAATAACTTTTTAAAACACTAAATTATAAACACCCAAAAGAAAGATCGCTTTGTCCAGTAGTTCCAACTTTTCTTATTTCAAGCGTACATTCTACATCATTAGGATTGGTAAATTTATAGAATTTAGTTACTAAAGAATTACTTTTGGGTTCAAACTTTTTCACCTCATAATTTAAACCAGACATTTCTACGCTAATTATTTCTTCGTTCGTTGTAAGTTTTTCATCGCTTGATGCCATTCTCACTAAAAATCCTTTTCCCTCATCATCAAGAGATACGCTATCGACATTTCTTCTTAATCGCATTGCAGAAGCACCAGTAAATCCAGTTGTATTGCTTACTATGTCTAAAATATTTTCAATTTCCGCATCCTTTTTCTCAGCACTTACTTGCGTTTTTGGTGTGTCATTTACGGATACATCTTCTTCAACATTTTGGCTGTCAGCATCACTATTTTGCGCTGAATTTAATGTACATCCGGTTAAGAGAAAGGTTGAAGCAACTAGGAGAAGTAAGATAAATAGTTTTGATTTCATAGTGTTCCTTAATAAATTACTAATATAAATATATACCAAATATATTGCTTATGTATAAATTGTGTGAGGTTGATTTAAACTAACTCAAAACATCTTCAATATTAAATTCCACTTGTTCACCATCTTCAAACATCATCGATTCATTTTCTTTAAGTAATAGCAAACGAGCGCCAACTTCATCGGCGACTCTCTGTGCCTTAGTTAATTTTTCAGGCGTGCAGTGTTTTTCATTATCAATGTGCCCCACGGTTATCAAATTAGATTTTGGATTTAAACCATCAACCAAAATATATTTTATAGTGTCTCCACTTTGTTCTTTTTCAAAATAATATTTTGATAGCACGTATGCGCCAGCACTATCACCAACAATAATTACATCATTTTTTAATTTATCTAATGAAAAGCCGTACTTTATTAGACTTTCTTGGAGAATATCCATCTCGCCGCCGGGCATGACTATTAAATCAAATGTAGACCAAGCGGCGTTTGTGCTGCTGTTGTCGATAATGTTAGGTAGAGTCCCCAGTGATTCAATCATTCTGTTGTCATAATAGTGATCTGGTTTTGCAAAAGTAACGTATACAACGCTTTTACCTTTATTTATGTAGTTTTTGATGGCGTCTGCGTATTCATAAAATAGGGATTTATCTGCGTTTTCTGTCTGGTAGCCCCCTCTGTATATTATTTTCACAAAAAAATTATACCGTAGTTATAGGTGTGTGTTTTGGTTTGGTGATGGGGGAGAAAAAAGAAAAGTCTTTTTAAAAAATAGTGAAATTTAAACTCAGAATTTTATATGATTTCAATAAGTGATAAAATAAGTCAATGGAAGAGCAATTCAAGCTATTGCTATATGGTGGAGATTTAAGCACACCTGGGCAAATCGATTTACTCGAAGATGTGGTTCTAAAAAACACTGATTTTGTAGATACCCTAACCGATGCCTTAAATGAGAAAGTAGTAGGTATAAGATTTAGATCCGTATCGGTTCTTTTGCGAATTGCCAAAAAAGATTTTATTTTTAGTGATACTCAGGTTAAAAAAATAATTAAATTTGCAACTATTGCCAAACAGCAAAAAAATAAGTTGCTATTATCACAATTATTAGGAATTATAGATATAAATTCCCAGGAAGTTGAATTAGTGTCAAATTTGCTGGCTAATTATATTATTACATCAAGCAACGTAGTAGTTAAATTATACTCAATTGCATCGCTGGCAAATATTGCTTCTAAAGATGTTGATAGAAAAAAAAGAATTGTTGCGTTTATAAAAGATCTTGAAATTACACAAAATCAGCCACAAGTAAAGGTTGCTTGCTCAAAAGCACTAAACTTACTTTATGAAGACACTATTTACGGTAAGCGTTGATATAATTAATTTTAAAACCTCGATTTAAAAGTCAAAAAATCTTTAAAAAAGTCAGGAGTTTATTTTAATGTACTTACGTACTTAGAAAGAGTAAAGGTAAAGGCTACTGATTTAATTGCTCTCAAAGAAACTGTTGAAATAGAGAAGTTAGAATCAGTAATTGACAGAATATACCCTTTGGAACAAATGGTTGAAGCTCGCAGATACGTTGACGAAGGTCATAAAAAAGGAGATGTGGTCGTTACCGTTGGCAGTACTAATAACTAGGGTTTTTTAAAATTAGCTGGAAAACTGGCAACTCGCCGCTTCGCGCCTAATATATACAAACTATTAAGCTCGTTTTATTTGCTAAGTCTTGAGGTGGCATTTTTAACCTAGATTTAAATTGCTGTCCAAGTATGTAGAAAAAAATGACCATCTAGGACATTTTTCTTAAGCATGGCTAGACATCTGGTCTCAAACCGGAACTTTTATTAACCAAAAATACTTATCTTGATCTTTACGATTGTAGTTAGAGGTTCCTTGGGAAGAACTTTCTAAACGGTAACAATAGACCCACAAAGCTTAAAAGGATAAATAGCGTTAATGGCGGAATTAAAGAAGAACTTGATTCAGAGGGTAGAGTTAGACTAAGCCCAATCCAACTTAAAAAATACATCGGAACAAACCAAAAAGCATACCACGACCATCGTTGCCCCCGCCTATAAGCAGTTACGGAAATGGTTATAAGAAAAAAAGCAAAACCCATATCGGACAAACCACCACCTCTAAAATAAAAATTGTACAAGTTGAAAATCGTGGGACTTGAAGTTTTCAGTTCATCTATTGTTTTACCACTAATAGTTTGCACCAATGTTGGGTCTGTATTAAAGCCTAACACATGAGGGATTGCACCAACTAAAATTAGTATTCCAATAACAAGGAAAACAACCCATGCAGATTTCTCAAATAATATTCCGTTCTTTATATTACTCATAACAATAATTATACAGAAGTTCCAATGTGCGAATACCCCCATTTCTAGAGATTGTCGTTACAGTATTAAAAAGTGGCTGGGGCAACACGTTTTTGGTCACGAGTCTAACGCTTTGTATTTCACTTCGTTCATACAAAATATGTTTTTTGGTTTGGTGATTTAAAAGACTAGAAATTATTATTGAGACCAAAATATTTACAAGGTTCCTAACACAATACATTATCCGAAGTATGATGATACTAACTCTTTCAAAGGCGCGTATATAAAAAAGGCACTCTTGAATGTTACTAAGAGTGCCTTATTGGCAGTGACGTACTTTAGAGGTATTTCTTTTTTTCAATGACAGCTTTGTCAACTTCAAGGTGTGCTAAAGCTTCCATGAGTGTGATAATGATTTTGGAAATAGCCTCATCACCACGCCCCATAATACCTGATGTGCCCACAGCAAATTCATTGCGTGGTCCAGGAACACCGCCAGGATATCGAAAAAGTTGCCCTCGCTGAAGACTGAGTGGAAAGTCATTGGCAAGAACAGACGTAGGCACGCCTTTTTCTAAAGCTGTCTTGGCTTTCCAGATTGCGATTCCCCCATACTCTGCGGCTTCTCCCCATTCAGGATTCCATTCTCTCTGTTTTGGGTTACTGACAACATACTGAAGTATCCTATCCAGATGCGGGCTAACAACAGCGATTGAAACATACCGTGGCCCCCAAATAAAGGCTGGGTTTTCCATTATCGCCAATATTTGAGGATGTGCTAAATCTATCGCATTATCTACAAGCTTCTTACTTATCATATGCTCCACTGTATTTCTCCTTTTTGGTTGATTTGAATTGGAAATATCCGGCTCTTAAGTCTTATTTGTTCAGCATTATACCTTAAAGAGGTGATTATGTAAACCTATAGTGCATAGTTACCTCCTTAAATACCTAATTGAGTAGCTAGACTAAGCTACTTACTATTTTGTTTGTATTGGAGTTAATTAAACAAAAAAAGCACAAACTTTAGGGGTTTGTGCTTTGGCACTTGATGTGTCTGTTATCTTATTATTAGTGTTGCAGCCTGCGCTACCGCCTTGCCATAATACATTTCGGGGGAGTTTTCTTCGACGATCCTTTGTGCCATTGCACGTATGTCCTGTTAAAGGAATATAACCGATGAAAAGATAAGCTTTTTCAGCATCATATTTTGTTTTTAAATAGTTTCTGAATTTTTGGTAATCAAGATTCCAACCAAGCTCTCTGGTTCCTTGGTACAGATTGTTGCTGTCTATGAACGCAAAATTGTGTAGCACACAGAAACTATCTTATTTAGCTTTACTAATTTAAAGGCATATTCTGAATTTTAAATAGAATTTTGGTTTGGTGATGGGGGAGGGTTTTTGAGATTTAATTGGGAGTACTACATAATTTGCTACATGTCATACTTTTTGATATACTAGCGCAAAATCTAGAAAAAAGGAGTTAGAATGCTTAATATCAGGGTTTACAGAATTCAGCTTCCTGACGGATCAAGTTTCTTCGTGAACAGCGCAGAGGATCGTGCAGGAGGGGTGCGGTCTGAATCAATTTCGGTTATTGCAAAACAGTGCCTGTATGCAGGTATGATAGATAAAAAAGAACAAGATATTAAACAGGTTTCAAATCCTACTCAAAGTACCATCGATTTTAAACCTTTCCATGACATTGAATGTCCAGTAGGTTCAAAACCGCAACGTTGCTTTCCTCTCACTGAAAAAGAACAAAATGATTTCTGGGTTGCATTTTGTTTGGTTTAGAAAAACTTTCCAGAAAAACATAAGCTAGAACACGTTGTGAAAACAAGTGCAAAATCTAGCCTTTTTTATAGTGGCAAAAAATAGGGCGTAAAAGAATAAATCTTAATACGCCCTGTTAACTTACTTTGAATTCCCTAATTATTTTCCGCCCGTATTTTTTAATTACAGATTGAGATCCCTTGCTCGCGTAATCAAAAATTCTTAGTTTGCCATCTATGAGCGAAAAGTTATTTGGATTAGCAAACGCATGCGAGTCCCTAAATACACCCCCGTTTGTAATTTCGTATAACCTAGTCCATAGAGTATCCGCAGGCGTGTTGCACGGAGCATCGTATCTCTGAATGTTTACAAATCCTAGAGATAGATATGTTGGTTGCAGAAACTGGTGGCGAGTAGTTTTATAAAACTGATATTCTCTTACGTTTGCTACCAGTCCTCCAAACAAGTCGTCTCTAAAACCCCACCAGCATTCAACAGGAAAAGCAAAGAGTTTTTTTAGTGCCTTTTTGTTCCTACGGTATCTTACGAGATCACGTAGCACATACAGCAGATAAACTCTTGGAAACTTCAAAACAACATGGAGAAATGGTATTAGTAAAACTATTCTAGTTCTACCCATCTTTATTCTCATTCTACCCCTTCTTCTATTGGTTTATTTTCTGTGATTATAGGGGGTAAGGTTGATGATGTCAAAAGCTATGAGTTATTGTTTGGGGTTGTGTTTTTT
>CAVXUZ010000003.1:0-17155 GCA_963765125.1 uncultured candidate division WWE3 bacterium | reverse complement strand
TTCGAAGGAGAAAGCATATTGAACTTGTCAAAAAACGGTATTACTTTGCTTATTACATCTGGCGGGCTTGTAACGTCTAAAGAATAGAGACTATCCCTTTTACGTTGTTTAATAATTCCGCATTTAATGAATGTTTTAATCAGATTTAACATATAAATGTCTTTCTGAGATACATTAAAGCTAAGAACTACTTGCCAACCAAGTCGGTAGTTAGAGGTTTTACGTAAAGATACGTTAAAACTTCCTTCACCATCTACGAATCCTGCAATGTAATGTCCAATTCTTGCTGGAACTTCTAATGCGCTTTTCTGAAACCTTTCCTGCTGATAATCCGCACTTGATACTTTTTCACTAGACATACTTTGAAATTATCTAAGTATGCTGAGTAGTACAAGATACTTTACTCTAATTAGATTAGACACTGTGTGCAAGGTTGTGAGATCCCCTCACAACCCTGCACCACAGACGGAGTTTCCAGCATATAGCCAGGTTTTGCGTTTACAGACGCGTAACATCTGCAAACGGTAGGATTCTAACCTACGTAACTACAACTGTTAATTTATAGTTACTGCTGCCGTTCACCCGAGCTTGTACCAAGAGCTTCGTCACAAAGACTAACCCCCGGATTTAACCTACGGGCACTGGGCAGGCGTCGGTCCCTATACATCCTCTTGCGAGTTAAGCAGAGACCTGTGTTTTTGATAAACAGTCGCTTGAGCCATTTATGTGCCCCCTACATATGCCGAAGCATAGCAGGGCATCCTTTTCCCTAAGTTACGGATGTAATTTGCCTAGTTCCTTAATCACAATTCACTCGTTCGCCTTGGTATACTCAACCAATCTACCTGTGTCGGTTTACGGTACGGATACCATAAAATCTCCCTAGAAGATTTTCCTGGAGGCTTAATTCAAACAAGTTGTCCGTCTTGCGACAGACTTCCCCTAGACTCGAATAAACGCCTGTGCGGATTTGCCTACACAGACTGTCTTGTCTTTGGGACTCAAATCCTTAATGAGCTTGAAAGATCATGCCCCGTCCCTCCATTGGTAATATCGATTTTATGGTAGTGCAGGAATATTAACCTGCGATCCATCGGCTACGCCTTTCGGCCTCACCTTAGGGTCGACTAACCCTCCGCTGACTGACATGGCGGAGGAACCCTTAGATTTTCGGCGAGGAGGGTTTTCACCTCCTTCTCGTTACTCATGCCAACATTCTCACTTGATGCCGCTCCAGCAGCCCTCACGGGTCTTCCTTCACTGCAGACATCAAAGCTCCCCTACCCCTTGCATCACGAAGATACAAAGCCACGGTTTCGGTTCTTTACTTGAGCCCCGTTGAATCGTCGGCGCAGAATCGTTGAACTAGTGAGCTGTTACGCTTTCTTTAAAGGATGGCTGCTTCTAAGCCAACCTCCTAGCTGTCTTAAACAATTCTACTTCCTTACCCACTAAGTAAAGATTAGGGACCTTAACCGATGGTCTGGGTTGTTTCCCTTTTGTGCCAGGAAATTGCTCCCGACGTACTGACTCCCGTAACACACTATGCGGCATTCGGAGTTTGGTAGAAGTGGGTAGACTCTTGCGACCCCAGCTCCTTTCAGTATCTCTACCTCCACATACTTAACTACAAGGCTATACCTAAATATATTTCGGGGAGAGCCAGCTATCGCCAGAGTTCGATTGGCATTTCACCCCTAACCACAGGTCATCCGAGCGACTTTGCACGCTCACAACGGTTCGGGCCTTCCATCCGCCTTTCGGCTGAGTTCACCCTGCCCATGGTTAGCTCACTCTGGCTTCGGGTCTAATACGTTATTGCCACTAATAATCGCCCTTTTAAGACTCGCTTTCGCTACGCCTCCGTGACTTAATCACTTAAGCTTGCGCTACGTACTAACTCGGTGGCTCATTCTTCAATAGGCACGATATTATCGCACTTACGCAGACTCTATCAGATTGTTAGCATATGGTTTCAGGTACTATTTCACTCCCCTAACAGGGGTTCTTTTCACCTTTCCCTCGCGGTACTAGTTCACTATCGGTGTCTTTGTGTATTTAGCCTTAGCAGATGGTCCTGCTATATTCCCACAGGGTTTCGCGTGTCCCATGCTACTCTGGATAAACCCAAAGAGGTCTCGCGTTTCGAATACAGGGCTATTACCATCTACGGCGTGGCTTTCCAGACGGCTTCTTCTACGAAAAAATTTTTTTACTTTTTCGCGTCCGACTTCATACGCTGTGAGTTGTCCTAACCCCATTTGCATTAGAGTAGTAGTTGCATACCAAGTCGCATACATTCTAAGACCCCATATGGATTTGGGCTTCTTCCCTTTCGCTCGCCGCTACTTAGGAAATACCTATTGGTCTCTTTTCCTCCAGCTACTAAGTTGTTTCAGTTCGCCGGGTTCCCTCCATACACACCTATGCTCACCCGAAGGTAAGTTTGAGTGGAGGTGATCTTAGTTACCTAGGTCAGGTTTCCCCATTCGGAAATCCCCGATTAATAGCGCTTCTTGGCAGCTCCTCGAGGCTTATCGCAGCCTTGTACGTCCTTCTTCGGCACAAAGACCCAAGGCATCCACCATATGCATTAATATCTTTTTAACGAGAAACGAATTTAATTTCAATGAAATTAACTTAATATAATTTGGACTTTCTATTCAATTTTCAAAGAACTTTTGACGCGGTCACCAGAATATTTTAATTTTGGTGGACCGTAGCGGGATCGAACCGCTGACCTCCACATTGCAAATGTGGCGCTCTAACCAACTGAGCTAACGGCCCGTGTTGTATACAGCTCTTGCTGAAACCAAAAACGGCCTCCTCAAGGTCATAGTTCATTATTTATTTTTCATTGGAATCTAGAGCTTCGTCTAAATAAAGAAGAGTAGTATTCCCATTCCGCTCAAACAAAATATCAAATTTGAATCGTGGTGTCAACAGTAGGATTAATCGCAATTACCTAATGTCATACTCTTTCCAAAAATCAGCGACATTTTCTATCTTAATTTCAGAATAATAGGCAGATTTTTCTTCTAAAGTTTTGAGTTCAAATTCTGTGGAATCTAGATTATTTAATAGAAAATAGCGCTCGTTTATACTTTGCCCCTCGCGAAATGAGTATTTTCCATAATAGTCTGTGCCTCCTAGATAAACTAACACCATTTTCACATCAGATTGATTATAATTAGTACTCTTTATTATGTTATTCCTTACAATCAGAGAGTTTACTATTGGCGTATTTTGGTCTGTGGAAATATCTAAAACTGGGCTTAGTCTGGTCGAGGCACTAATTGTTAAATAGCCGGCCTTTCCGTAAATGTCTAGAACATTAAACAAATATGCTGTACGGTACGCCTTTTAGATCGTAAGCCGTATAAGATTCTGTCAAATAGGGATCTTTCCACGATTCAAATAGATTTAAGTTTCTTTTCTGCTATTTGACGAGCCTGCTTTTCTGTTATTAACGCGTACACACGATCTTTTTTTACGTTTATACCGTTTTTATTCCAAAGTATAAACGCGAAGTAGAGTAGGCTAATTATTATAATAGTAGGTATAGCTACTTTTACGCTGCTTGTTTCTCATAAGCTAAGTATACAGTAGCCTCTAAAATATAACGAAAATGTGGAAGGAAGGGGTTCGCAAACACAAAGTGATATGATAAAATCATCAGGTATTTTCAGGTGGAAAGACTTGAGAATTGTTTTGTTATTGCGGGCGATTAGCTCAGGTGGTTAGAGCGCTTCTCTGATAAGGAAGAGGTCCCAGGTTCGAGCCCTGGATCGCCCACCATAAAAAAGTAGCCGACACTCGTTGTCGGATATTTTTTTATCGTAGAGACAAGGCGAGAATGCCGGACTGAGGAACGTAGTGACGAAGGAGGCGGGGTCGAATGCTTTCAGATGTTATGAACAAAGTGAATTACAACTGAAAGATATGTGACCGAGCCCTGGATCGCCCACCATTCTACAAAATCATCAGCGTAATAGAAAAATCCACAAGGTTAAGTGATCTATATGCCAATAAATACTGGACATTTCTTGGTAAAATAAGTTATGCCAGAAAAATTAAAATTCACTTGCACTTACTTGGTCGTAAAAAACTTTAATAAAAGTGTAGAATTTTATTGCTCACTATTTGAAACAGAGGTGGAAGAGATGTTTAAAGTAGGTGGGCACAGATTAAAACTTCGAATGGTTTTCAATCGGCTTGCTGAACGCTGATTTCGACGAACAGATGATTAAAGGTGGCAGAGATTTAGAACAACACTACGACTCAGAATTTATTAAAAACATTAATAGCGATTATAGTGTCGGAAATACTGTCGTTTTAAATTTGCGTGCGGAAAATTTAGAAAAAGAGCATAAGCGTGTTAGCAGCTTAAAACCTAAACATATATCAGAAATTCAATACGTAAATTTTATGTTTCCTTATCATTTTTTTACTGTGCAAGACCCTGAAGGAAATTTGATAGAAATCTCTGATGCCTGAGTAATTTACAGTTACAAATACTTAGTTGGTTGGGTTGAAGATAAATGCCCCGATCGTAAAAAAATATCGGGGCATAAACGCAGTCGAGTGTAGTCTCATTAGCGCTTTCCGGTCATCATTTGCTTCAAGCGCAACCAATCCTGAGAAAAGAGCAATTAAAAAAGCTAAAACGAGTAATGGCCACGACCAAGGACCCCAGCGTAAGCAGCGATCCATCAGCCATCCTGTAAACCAAACACGTTTGCGAATTTGGTGTTTTCAAGAGGCCACATATACAGAAGGTCGTGCCACTCTTTTTAGCCCAGACTCTAACCAAAGTTTTTGAATACCTTCCATCGATATATGTCTTCACGATACCGTGGGTCACCGAAACCAGGTCGGTAGGCAAAACAGTCATCTCAAACATCAAACTACGTGCCCGTTTTCCTAACCGAAGAGCCTTCTCAAAATTGCCTTGCCTCAACTCAATAGAAAGAAGGTGCCTCTTAGCTCTTGCCATTCCGCCTAAATCTTTACCTTCTCGGGAATATTCCAATGCCTCGACGTAGTATCTCCTCGCCGTTAACAAGTCTCTGGCATGCTCAAAGCACAGACCCAGCTGCCGATTGGCATTGGACTTTTCTGAAGATTCTTGCGCCGCCTCAAAAGCTTTCAAAAAAATTGGGATAGCCTTTAGAACATTACCAGTTTCACGCGCTGTCTCACCTCTTAAAATCAGTTCGTCGTACGTTTCTTCAGCCATTGTGCACTCTCCTCTTTGATTGTCGATGTGTTTTGGAGTGCATTATAAGACCAAATTAAGAAAGTAGCAAATGCGGAATGAATCTAGATATATTAAGCTGGTACCTTTTGGCCTAGAAATACAGAGTTTTATCAAATAGCTAAGAAAGAATCCTAGACATACGCGGGAACACCCATCAAGAACATCACAAAAAACAGTGTTTGAATACTCAACAAAACAAACAAAATTGCTAAAAACTTGTTACTTCGAACATAAGTGTTAGTCGTAATAGCAGGCAGTAAATACAACGGTAAACAAACTCCAAAGTATCTAAAGAAATCTGTAGTAGCTGCCATCGAACTCAACAATAATGTGTATACCAAAAAGCAAATAAACAAAGTGCTTTGCTCTAACGATTTAAATTCAAAAACAAAGAATATTCTAATGAAAGCGTAAACTAAAATTGCTAAAGCTGCTACTAACACCACAAAATTCAAAAAGTATTCCGGCTGAAAACTCAAACCAAACTTCTGAAAATAGTCAAAAAAGTATCCCAGCGGTAAGTACATAAAATCTAAAACAGCGCCCTCTGCCCTAAATGCCGAAAAAAAATCACCTGTTTTTGTAAACAAGTGATAGTAATAAACTAAGGTTGGAAAAAGTGCCGTGGCCGAGTAGTACAGACTTTTAGGCAAAACCGCCAGTTTTTTGTTGTATCTTTCCGCCATATAAAAGTAAAAGATAAATGGCACTAAGTAAACAACACCGATAAATCTCGTTAGTATGGTTAGTCCTAAAATTAAAAACGAAACCGTGTACTTTTTCTTGAAGAGAAAAAATAACCCCATAACAGATAGAAAAAGAAAAGTGCTTCAGAATAAACCATTGTAAAATAAAAACTTGATGGAAAGAATAGAAGCAGCAGAAAAACAAAGTACTTTTTATCGTCGTGCAGCCATAACATTTCCAACAGTTTGTCTAAGAAAAATAGTGCTAAACCAAAAAAAACGGTGGAAAGAAAAGTTGCGATGGCATAATAACTTTCCACTCCTGTAAATATCGGGAAAATAGTGGTAAATATTTTTACGACCATTGGATAAAACGGATATAAAGCTGGATTTTCAAGCTCACCGACTGCCGCGTCTCCACGTGAATACCCATTCACTATAATATCTATAAAATGCACGGACTGGTTTTTATTCCATAGTTCCGAGAGCCTATAAACACGAGGGGACTCGGACATCTGCACAGAATTATTTAATACGACCACATCAGAATTTATAGTGTAAGTTGGAAATGTATAACCAATAATAAGCGAAAAAACATACCTTAGAAGTAATAAACCAAACGAAAGTAATAAAAACTGGAGCAGTTTCTTCATACTATTATGATAATAAAAACGGAGAACATTTGAAACGACTAATGTCTAATTTTGCTTTTAAACCCAAAAAAATCTAAAATATCTCTGTGTATCTTTTTCTTATAGAATGTTTTTATTTTATGAGGATGAACCCACTTAAAGGTTGTGGATGTAGCTTTAATCTTCGCACCCCTATCGCGGCAAACTATTTTGCATTCAACATATTCGAACTGCAAACCCTGGGTATGATATCGCTCAGATGCTACGAGAGAAACAGCTTCTACTACACAACCTGTTTTCTCAAGTATTTCCGAAACGAATGTTTCTGTATAGGTTGCTCCTGGTATGATGTCGCTTGCTGGAAATACCCAGCTGTCATTTGAGGCAGATTTTATAAAGTCGGAAGGTTTTGTAAGAAGAACATTTCCTTCCTCATCGCGAACAAGAGCTACTGCAACATTTCTAATCTGTTTAATTTTTTGTTGCGTTTCCATGTTTATAGTTTCTTTAGGTGTATTTCAACTTCAAGAGCCAAAAGGCAAAAAGAATGAATCATGTGTGGATTTAAGCTCATCCACAAACTTGCGCTCGCCACTTATGTGAGATAAGTAGCTTACTCCGTTATATTCTAGCGCTATAAAATACAACGAGTACCTTATTTTTCAATAGTCTTTCATACGTGTAAAACGCAGAGAAGAATTTACCAATCAAAAATACTTTAATCCTTTGGTCTAATTTTCCGCATCTCTAACCTTATAAATAAAATTAGCCATGCTTCCAATTAGCACTCAAAAAGAAAAATTAATTTCCTTTAGAAAGGAGGTGATCCAGCCGCAGATTCCCCTACGGCTACCTTGTTACGACTTCACCCTCATCACTAATTCCACCTTGAGCCCATACGAAATGAGACTTCGGGTGGCCTTAGCTTTGCTGGCGTGACGGGCAGTGTGTGCAAAACCCGAGAACGTATTCACCGCAGTATAGCTGACCTGCGATTACTAGCGATTCCGACTTCATGAGGGCGAATTGCAGCCCTCAATCCGAACTGAGACGCGTTTTAAGAGATTGGCTTCACGTTGCCGTGTTGCACCTCGTTGTACGCGCCATTGTAGCATGCTTCTAGCCCCAGACATAAAGGCAATACTGACTTGACCTCATCCCCACCTTCCTCCGCCTTACGGCGGCAGTTCCGTTAGAGTGATACAACTAACAGTAGGGGTTGCGCTCGTTAACCCACTTAAGGGTACGCCTCACGGTACGAGCTGACGACAGCCATGCAACACCTGTGTAAGTTCCGGGTTGAGTACCGGTCGCTCCGCTTTCACTTCGCTACTGCTTACATGTCAAATCTGGGTAAGGTTCTTGGGTTATCAGCCAATTAAAGAGCATGCTCCACCGCTTGTGCGGGTTCCCGCCAATTCCTTTGAGTTTTAACCTTGCGGTCGTACTCCCCAGGCGGCCTGCTTAACGCGTTAGCTTCGACACCCATATAAACAGGCATCTAGCAGGCATCGTTTACAGCGTAGACTAAACGGGTATCTAATCCGTGTCGCTACCTACGCTTTCGTTCATGAGCGTCAGGATAGTCCCAGGTTACTGGCTTCCCCCTCGGTATTCCTTATGATATCAACGCATTTCACCGCTACACCATAAGTTCTGTAACCCCCTAACTACCTCCAGTCATGCAGTATCAATAGCCGTGCCGTAGTTGAGCCACGGTATTTAACTACTGACTTACATAACCGCCTTCGAACGCTTTACGCCCAATAAATCCGGGTAACGCTTGCACCCTACGTATGACCGCTGCTGCTGGCACGTAGTTAGCCGGTGCTATTTTCAGAAGTTTACAATCCGAAGACCGTCATCCTTCACGCGACGTCGCTGCGTCAGACTTTCGTCCATTGCGCAATATTCCTCACTGCTGCCTCCCGTAGGAGTAGGGCCCGTGTCTCAGTGCCCTTCTGGCTGTTCATCCTCTCAGACCAGCTACCCGTCATAGGCTTGGTGAGCATTTACCTCACCAACTACCTGATAGGCCGTAGGCTCGTCCCTAACCGATAAATCTTTGGAGTTGCCTCCACATCGGGTATTATCAAGGATTTCTCCAAGTTATCCCCGAGTTAAGGGTAGATTCCTACGTATTACTCAGCCGTTCGCCATGCTGTCCAGTAAACTGGTAGCATTCGACTTGCATGTTTTAGGCACGCCGCTAGCGTTAACCCTGAACTAGGATCAAATTCTCAACGAAAACATTCTTTTTGCCTTCTGAATCTCGAAAGATTATGAAGGTCTTTTTGCTCTATGATATTAAAATTTCAAAGTGCCGCTTTTTAAATAATTTCCAATAAAAAATAATAGAAAAATACTTAGTCTGTATACACTAAAAAAAGGCTAAAAGCAAGATAACAATTTGGGTAGAACTAGTCAAGAAAGTGTGGAAATTTGCTATCGGACGTGGTATATTGCGGGGCAATGGGAAGATTACATTCAAATTACTAAAGGAGATTAACTATGATTGACGTAAACCTTTATTAACAAGGAAAAAAGTTATACTAGGCGTAAGATCTGGCAATCAGCGGCGTCTATCCTGGACAATTGACGTTTCCTCAGGATCGTTACTGCCGACACGGGGTGACCAATTCGCAGTACCTGTAAATAGCGTCAGAATATGCGAAGCGGAAAGCACTGAGGAAATCCGAAATAACTCGAGGGAGTGGAGGTTACGCAAACTACCATTTACCAGATAAGGCCAATTCTTATTCGTATTACCTGAAGTTCCGGTCGCTACAACAGTCCACTTAATCTCTAACCAAAATTCCTCCTTTCTCAATTCAAAGTACGTTGAGAGAGGAGGAAGTAATCTCTCGATAACTTCCGCCAACAATCTGCTGCTACTCAACACGAATAACCTCGATAAATTCCGTTCCAAACAATTCCACAAGCGAATTTGCTAACAATTCTTTGTTATAAATTGGCGCGCATGTAATAAGATCAAAGTGCAACGAATTACTTTCCGGCCAAGTGTGCACGACCAGGTTAGACGTAGAGAAAATATAAGTAAAGCTAAAGCCCTGTCCTTTAAACTTTGCCACATTAACATCCTTAACATTAAGCTTATGCCTTTTGCAAAAATCTCCAATGAGTTTCTGCATTTTATTTTTTGACGTTAATATTTCTTTAGTTACCTTCTGCAGCTTAAACACGTAATGGTCGACATATGGAAAATTGTCAGTGTCTGTGTTTTCAAAAGTATAAATTTTTGACTGCAGCACCTTGTCATCTGTTCTCGTCGCCGGTGTTGTTTTGAGTACATATAGTGAACTGGAGCTGCCTACTGTTTCGGCACCATAATAACGTGTATATTTACTCAAACGTTCTTCTATCACTAGGTTGTAGTTATTGATAACATCCTGTATTTTGGTTTCCTCTGTAGGGTTTCTAAGACCTGCCCCATAGTTAAGGAAGATATAACTGCCTTCAAAGTCACTTTGCCTCTTAAGTAACTCGATGCCCTGTGCAAAAAAAGCTTAGCACCGCTTTTTGTATACGGCGGATCAATTAGAACAACATCGTACTTCTCAAATCCACGGATGTAAAGGGCTCTCTAACATCGTGCTGTTTTGTTGTAATTCCCTTTAAACCAGACTCTTCTGCAATCTTCTCGATTAAGTTCAAAATAGTTGCTGTCAATTTCATAAACCCTAAGTTTATTAAAATTTGGTGACATTTGAGCCAGTGCAATCGAAACCAAATCGTCGTCACCGATTAATGCGATATTTTTGCCCTCCACTAGCCCTTGATCAATCAGCATTTTTGCTTTCTCAACAGTGGACAGTGCCGTCGCAAAAAATTGGTCATACTCTCTTTTCGGATTAAGATCATACTTAACTCTAATTTTAAAAATTGCGTCCTCTTCTTTATTAAGACTTGACTTCGAGTAAGTGACCACTTGTACGGCCTTAGATCTAGTTGGCTAAGAATACCGAAACCTCGTTCTGTCAAGTTCCAATTCGTCTTTATCAGTTTTTTTAAGAATATCAGAAATTGACATCTTAAAGGTTTTTAAGTGTGTTTTTTGGAATGCCTGTAAGTCTAGTGAGCTCTCCACTAGATAGCTCTTCTTTAGAATATATTAGGTAAAGTAGATCCTCTAATTTCGGCTATTTTCAAGTCTGGATTTTTTATCTTAGTAACTGAGGTAAAGTCTGTCACATCTTTCATTATAGCAAGGTTTGCTTGTTAATGAAAACACCCGTCAAGCGGAAGTAGTCTAGTTTAAAGAGAGCTCCCGTCTTGGCAAACCACATGCCCAATTGTATATTGTGACTATGCGCACCTTCACTTACATATTAGTTTTGTTAACACTAGGTCATCTATTAACACAACAAATACAAGCCCAAACAGAAGGTGCGCATATAAAAACCAACCTCATTTCACAAAACATCAGTAGCTTATTAACCCTACCGTCTGGAATAATTGCTGGCTGAATATGATGGAAAAATTTGGGCCAATCCTTTTAACGGAATGTACATTACACGAGACTTAGGGGAATCTTGGCAAGAACTAGGTTTAGCCGGCAGAGGTATTACAGATCTTGCTTACAAAAACGATCTTCTTCTGGCTACAACTTACTATACTCAACTGACTCGCAAAATAACAAAAACAAAGGATTATTTATTTCAAGAGATTTTGGAAAAACATTTCAACATGCTGGATTAAATTTTGCAGCTGCCGAAGTAGAATACGCAGAAGAGGCAATATATTTAGGAGGATACAGTCACGGTCTTTGGATTTCAAATGACAACGGAGAAACGTGGACTCAAAAGTTAGGCGATGGTAGTGGTTGGACAGGACCAGAAATTACTTCCCTTGTGGCAAATGGGTCCAATAGCAATCGCAGCAACTACAACAGACGTCTATTTATCTAGTAACTATGGCTTCACTTGGACTGCAGTCAACCGCGCTATACGGGACTAAAATCTCCGGCAGCCTTTTTGTCGATACCAACATATTTCTCGGTACATCAAATAGACCAAGGAATGTTTGTCTCTAATGACAGCGGCCAGAATCTTGGGGGAAAATTCCATTTTGGCAAAACAAAACCATCGGACAAATTTATTCTCTTCAAAGGAAAGATTTACGCACAGGAAATCAATAGAACTGACAATACCTTCCACACATATCAAAGCTCTGACCTAGGAAAAACCTGGATACTCTATTCAGCAGAAAATCCAGAAGAAATTGTCTCAACAACAATACTTTTTTCCTATCCAGCCTACCTATTTAAAAGTGTTAGGAATGTCGGGGTCTATCGTGAAATTATTCCACCAAATCAAGTGCAAGGATTCCCTTTTTTAGAACTTCCCTGGAACAACCAAAACACTCAGAACGTACTTGCAAATGTTTCGGCATATTTTGACCACAAGTATCCTTTAAGCAACTATTCGCTACATCAAGAATCCACAGATTTCTCAAAAACAACTTTAAACTTTTTAGGAATGGAAGAAAGCACGCCTTTACTGTACTACAGTTCGCACAACGGCACTGATTTTGCCCTGCCTTACGGAACTGAGGTTAAAGCTGCTAGCGGACGGAATCGCCACTTACCACTACTGCGAGTCTTGTGGAAATTCAATTAAAATTGACCACCAAAATGGCTATCAGACTACCTATATGCATTTGCAAAATGATGGGTTAATTACAGAAAAGTTATACCGAAGGCGTACCTGTAAATAATCGGTGATGCCATTGGTAAAGTAGGCATTACAGGCAACACTTCCGGACCGCATCTGCACTTTTCAGTTATGCACGACGCTAATCAAAACGGTAAATTTGATGATTTTCCTGATGGAATAGTTGATCCTTTTGGGTGGAAAAATCCATACAATACAGATCCGTGGGCTGTGTACCGTTGGTCTGACCTTGCCGGAAGTCACACAGGCGCAATTAGTAACTATCTCTGGAAACAAAACGTCACGACGCAAATTGCCTATATAAATGGGGATTGGCAACTTTCCCAAAACAACAAGACCATCACTTTTAACGTAAACGAAAATGAAAATCCCTACACCGCGCTGCTGATGGAATTTATCAAACCAAATATCCCGTTTTCACAATTTAATCTTGATTATATTGAGGGAACATCTTTTACCTTAACAGCATTAGATCATCAAGAAAAACCGCGTGTGTCACTTGATAGCTCAGTAAAACTTACAGTTGATCTTAACCAATCTTAATCTGGAAAATATAGTAAAAGCAAACGCTAGCAATCTACTTTTGGAATCCTCTCATCAGCAAATGGGATTCGCTAACTTCTGTGTATGACGCTGTATCTGGAAAAATATCCGCCGACACAACACACCTCTCTCATTTTGCAGTTTTGGGTGAAAAAATATATCCACTTGTACCAGAAACTCACCTTGAGGTAATCGAAAATGAGCAATTGGACAACGGGTGGTACCAAGAATTTCCTACTGTAGAATTGTTAGTGGAAGACTACAACGGCATTGGTATTGAAAATACTTTTTATTCACTTGATGGAGGATTAAATTGGTCAGTCTACATTACGCCGCTTAAAATGGAGATCAACGGAATTACTACTGTGCTATTCAAGTCAATTGACGCTGTTGGTAATCTGGAAGAAACAAAATCGCATGTGCTCAAAATTGACACCTTGGGTAGATGGAAAAACCAACTAAGTGTGGTAAACTCCGGCTTCGCCACAAATTATGTTAGCAGATAATACCGCCACCTAACACTTTGTCCCCTAAGTAAAAAACAGCACTCTGCCCCGGGGCAATGCCAAACGACTCTTCTTGCATTGTCACTGCGAAGTTTCCATCTTCTTTGACGGCAACTTCTGAAGCATACAGTTCACCAAGATGGCGAATACGGACATCGCACGTTAACCTTCCACCTATATTGGTGAGCTCTTTAGGTGATTCGCCAGAAATCCAAGACAAATCAGAAACATCAAATTTATTTTGTAAAACGTCTTTTGCGTGACCGACTATCAGCTCGTTTTTCTCTACTCTTTTGCCTACTACGTACAAGGGGAGTCCAAAATATTTGTTAACTGTAAAACCGTGACGTTGGCCGATGGTGTAAAACCAAACACCATCATGTGTACCAATCTCTTCGCCACTCACATGAAATACTTTACCCACCTGAGGCTTAATCTCCCTCATTAAAAACTGCTTAATGTCCACTTTACCTACAAAGCAAATTCCTTGGCTGTCAGGGCGATTTTGGGTGCCTAAATCATGCTCATTTGCTATCTCGCGCACCGTGGTTTTTGTTAATACTCCAAGTGGAAAAAGTGTCTTAGACAACTGCTGCTGGTTTAGACGATACAAAAAGTAAGACTGATCTT
Source organism: uncultured candidate division WWE3 bacterium (assembly GCA_963765125.1). GTDB lineage: Bacteria > Patescibacteriota > WWE3 > UBA101185 > UBA10185 > CAVXUZ01. The sequence goes on along the minus strand of CAVXUZ010000003.1, from coordinate 3,205 downwards.
TTGATGTATCTACCCCCTTTAAGAAGTTTCGCAGGGGAGTTACTATTCGCTGGCGACACTCCTGCGTAGTGACCCGTAGCTACATAGTCAAATCCATTTTTAACTGCCCAATCTAAAAATATGCCGAACTTAATCTCTTTGTTGCACATGACATCTGGATTAGGAGTTCTTCCTTTGCGATATTCGTCATAAAAATAGCTAATAACGCTTTTTTTGTAATCTTTGACAAAATTCAACGATTTGAACTTTATTCCCAGTTTAGAAGCTACTGCAACCGCCGACGCTCTGTCATCGTCCGCCGTACACCCATCTTCTTTAGCATCCCAACATTGCATATAAACTCCAGTAACCTTGTAGCCTTTTTGTTTAAGTAATAGGGCAGCAACAGAAGAATCAACTCCTCCGCTTAAACCAACAGCAATTTTTATTTCATCTTTTTTTTTGAACATAGAGTGGGTACATTATACAAGCATGGGAGCTGGTTGTTGTCGATTTTAAAATGTGCAATGACCTGTATATAATCGCGCTAACCAAATACCATTCATTGTTTTTCAAATCGTAGGAAGGAGGAATAAAGTGAGCATAACCCACCTTTTTCTTGATTATTCGTTTAGGATAGTTTTTGGTAATTTTCCTAAGCGCAATCGCGCTTTACGTCTTGTTAACGCAGAGATAGATTCGCGGGCATCGTTGCGAATACGTTTCGTTCGGCCTCCGGAAACTCGGCATGCACTAGCACCTATTTATGCTTTTGGCTGGAGAAATATGCTTGTAGCGACTACTTCTCACCAATGTGCTTGCAGGCCGTCGAACGGATCGTGTTTGGATATTACACAAGTTTTCTTCGTCAAAATCTTTTGACGAAAAAGATAAACCCCTAGACTGCACTCCTTTAACCACGGAAGTATTTTCTAAGACAGGCTACGAAAATTCTGGGTACAGAAACTCCGTATCGGCTTGACAGGGCGAGATGACCTTAGGACTATACTACTGTGGGAATTAACTCCTTAGGGCTAAGATTTCAACAACACACTCGAAGTTTGCTAATAACTAAATCGGGTGTTTTGCTTTTTGCGCGCAAAAGGAATGAGCCTAAGCCAAATCCTTACCAACGTAGCAACTCTCAACGGCCAGCGTCATAACCTCGATAAGTTCATCAATAATCTCTTGTGCCTCATCGATGCTTAGCTTTCTAAAATTGTGCGGAAAATAATGAAAAACTTTATTTCTGCCATTCTGCCAAACTTTCCACATTCTGTCGGCAAACTCGTGCCCACCTCCTGGTGGCGCACACAGTCTTTCGAAAACGTTTTCATGTTCGTGCATGTAGTTAGGGTTTAGTATTCTTCCAATTCTTATCTCGTCTCCGTAGTATGCGTCCTCTTTAATCAAGTCCAGATCTAAAAATAATTTCTTCAAAAACCCTTCGTATGCTTTTGAGAATGGAAAAACCACATACGAATAGTCTGAAATTTTCTTTCGATCTGTAAGCGCGTCATCCAACAAAATTTCTCCGTCAGTAAGCAAACCTTTTACGTGATCGGAAACAAAGTCCACAAGGCTGAGTTTCTTTCTATTTTTGTCATAAAAAAGATTATATTTAACTTTGTTAATTTTTGCTAGAACTCAAATTATGGCGCATGAACCATTTTGATATTTCTACAATAATAAACAACGCAATAGCTCCACCGAAAGCGCCAAACCAGTAGTTGCCAATCGAAACAACACCAAAGATATCTTTTAATCCTGGTATAACAAATGGTGCAAATTGTATTACAAAACCTCCCAACACAGCGAGTAAAAGCCAGTTGTTATTAAAAATACTTGATTTCCAAAAAGGTTCTCTTAAGTGTTTTTGTGGAAAATACATAAATCAAAGAATTAACACCAACAGCCGCAAAAGTAACGGATCTAGCAAAAACAATGTCCCCAGTGCTTTTATAGAAATAGTAAAAAAATGCAAACGCAATAACCCCACCAAAAATGATACCAGGAGAATAAGTTCTTAACCCAAGACGTAACCAAGAGCTCATCATGAGCTCGGAGGTGCGCCTCATAATGCCCGGTACCTTTGGATCCGCTGTAAGCGCCAAGCTAGGCAACCCATCAGAAACCAGATTTACCCACAATATCGGCAGCCGTAATAGGCAACGGAAGTCTTGACAACAAGCGCAATTAAAACCACTAATATTCCTACAAACCGTCGCACATTAGATACAAAATCATCTTACGCAAATTGTCAAAAACACCCCTCCCTTCCTCAATCGCAAACACTATCGTCTTAAAACTGGAGTCTAGTAGACACCAGGTCTGCAGACTCCTTTGCTACGTCAGTTGCATCCCCAACCACTATACCTATATCAGCAGCGATGAACGCAGGCGCATCGTTAACACCGTCTCCCATCATGGCCACAACCTCATTGTGACCCTTCAATGCCTGTACTATCTTCATCTTCTGTTCAGGTTTAGTTCTAGCAAAAAGTTTAATGTCACGATCAACAAACAATCTTCTATTAACTCATCATCAGACATGGTCTCAAGCTCGTCACCCAAGTATAATATCCTCTTCATTTGGAGTGATGCCATATCTATTTCAAAATTGCAACAGCGGTTTTTGAATAATCCCCAGTTATAACTACTAATCTTTATTCCTGCGTCGTGCGTTAATTGCAAAGCATCTTTTACATCCAATCTCACAGGATCGGAAAAAGCGATCAAACCTTGCCATTCAAGATTTCTAATAATTTCTGTATTTTCAATATTTGTAATGTCCAGCGGAATATTTTTTCTAGCAAAACCTAGCACCCGTTTTCCACGCCCAGTTAGGTTGTTTATTTGGTCAAAAAGCAGTTTCTTTTCGCCATTGTCTAAAACGGATTTGTCAATTAATACCTCTGGAGCACCATTAACAAATAATGTGTTTTCTTGACTGTTAAACCTATGTAGGCTGGCAAAATACTTGTTCTCAGAAGAAAACGGTATGCTATCCAAACGTTTGTAGGCTTCGAGGTCTACTTCTCTGATATTTCTACCCCACTCAGAAGCGGCAATAACAATTGGGTCATCTAAATCATTAGCTAGGATTGTTTGCATCGCCAAACTTGACTCATCACCAATAACATCAGTAACTTGCATCTTACCTTGTGTGAGGGTACCTGTTTTATCTACGCAAATAGTTGTCACGCCTCCTAAAGTTTCGGCAGAA
>CAVXUZ010000002.1:0-9069 GCA_963765125.1 uncultured candidate division WWE3 bacterium | reverse complement strand
TTTTTAATGAGAATTAAGACGAATTAATCAGTGAAATACATAATTGATGCGTGGCAAAAAACTTTCTATTCAATTTTTGATGAGTTTTTAACTTATCTTGCACTTTGAATTTACAGACAGTGTCTCGGTGGTGATGGCGGTAGGGCTCTACCTCTTTCATTCCGAACAGAGAAGTAAAAACTACCAGCGCCGAAAATACTGGTTTTAACCGGGAAGATAGGTCGCCGCCGGGATAGTGTTCATACTTGTTGTGGCCACTATCCCGTGAGCGAACCCCAACTATACTTCAGCATAGTAGTCGTTCGCCGCCGGGACGTTGTCTGTAAATAGCTCATAGTAATTGCAATTTGTTGAAGCAGGTTTGTGTTAAGATATTCCCAACCTAAATCCCAATATAGAGGAGAAATGATTATGCAAAACCTTGCCCGGTGTAGTACCTATGGAGTCAATTTAAGTAAAGTACGACAGCAGGATTTTAGTCAATCAAGTCTTCCGCGCTCTCAAAACTTGAAAGCAAGAAGAATGCCCTGATTGTAAAAAAATCAGTTGAGATTAAGATCCAGGAACCTGATTTTCGTGGAATGATGGTTGAATACTTGAAAAATAGAGGCTTCACGGTATTACAGACAAAAAACGGAATAAAGGTAAAAGCTGCACCAGAAAGTTTTTTGATCGATAAACAACACCCGCGCGAATTTACCGATGTTGTTTCAGCCTCTTAAGATCGTAATTACAAAACCCCAAAACAAAAAATTTGGGGTTTTTCTTTTCTGCAAAACCACACAAAAAAACTCCCCCCATCACCAAACCAAAGTATCAAAATCTCTTGCTATAACCACACCCTTCTGCTATTATCCCTACGCTTATAGAAAAGCTGTGTTTTTACGTTATTCTTTTGCACAGCCAATTAGTACAAATTTAAAAGACATAACAAATTCCCAAAATGACAAAAGCAAAACAAGTTCATAAAGCCGGCTCTAAAATGGAGTCACTTTTAAAAGGCGCTGACGTTTCTTTAAAAGAACATCACGTTGGAGATTTAGTTGAAGGTGTAATTGTTAGTGTTTCGCACGGTGAGGTACTTTTAGATGTTGGTGCAAAATCAAAAGGAATTATTTCAGGCACTGAGCTTGTAGATTCCGATAGTTCACATAAAAATTTAAAGCCAGGAGATAGGGTTTTAGCCATAGTACTCCAAGCAGAAAACGACCAAGGATACATTGTTTTATCCCTTAAACGCGCTGAAAAAGATAGAAAGTGGAGAGATGCAGAAGAGGCTTTCGCAGATGGTTCAAAGCTCGAAGCTTTAGTAATTGAGTATAACAAGGGCGGACTTTTAGCAGATTGTATAGGTTTAAGAGGTTTTGTTCCCCTTTCACATTTAGATAGAGTTCACTTCACTGAGGACTTAGGAAAGTACGCAACAGGTAGTGACGCAGAGCTAAAAGAGATTTTAAATGTATTAGCAGGCAAAACGTTACAAGTAAAAGTTATTGAAGTTGATAGAGAAAAAAATAGATTAGTACTTTCTGAAAAAGATGCGATGTCAGCTTACAGCCCAGAAGCACGTCAAGAAAGATTAGAAAAAATCAAAGTCGAAGACGTATTAGAAGGTGTTGTTACAGGTATTATGAACTTTGGTATCTTTGTTGACTTGGACGGTATCGAGGGATTAGTACATATCAGCGAAATTGCTTGGGAGAAAGTTAATCATCCAGGTGATTACTACCAAGTTGGCTCACCTATCAAAGTAAAAGTTTTAGGAATTGATTCAAATTCAAAGAAACTTGCCCTAAGTGTTAAACAACTATCAGAAAATCCATGGGAAACAGTTGAAGAGAGATACCCCTCAGGTAAAATCGTAACAGGTCGTGTTAGCAAAATAGTACCCTTTGGTGCTTTTGTTAATTTAGAAAAAGGCCTCGATGGGCTTATTCACGTTTCAGAAACCGATGGCCCATTAGAAGAAGGTCAGGAGATTACTGCCGTTGTTACACAAGTTGACGGTGCTAATCAAAAACTCGCCCTAAGTGTGAGGCAGGCTAACAACTAAAAAATGGGTTTTGATAGACTTACTGAAAAAGCAATAGACGTCTTGGAAAAAGCTGTTGAAGTCAAAGCTCTAGATGTGAAGACTTTTCTAAAGTTGCTTTCTGAAGCCAATGGTTTAGGTAAGCATCTTCTTGAAAAAGTTCCCCCACTTGCAGTAAAAAAATCAAGCAAAGTCGATATAGAAACGCTAGTAAAAGAAGCTTTTTTTCAGGCGATTAGGCTTGAGCATAATTACGTCGGTACAGAGCATTTATACCTCGCGCTTCTAAGGCTTAACAATTTCAAGAACATCGATAAAGCAAAAATTGAGATAGTTCGGCTTGGTGTTTTTCCAAGTAAGATTGATAAACCATACGACATGGCACAGAAAACCCCCCTTCTCGACGCGTTTGGCGAGGATTTAAACCATCGCGAGCTAAGAAACGCAGCGGTACCTCTTGTGTATAGAAAAGAGCTCGAGAGGCTCATTTCGACCCTTCTGCTGAAAGAAAAATCAAACGCGTTGTTAGTTGGTGAGCAGGGTGTTGGTAAAAGAACACTCGTGAATCTTCTTGCACAAAATATCAACTCTTTAGACGTACCGCCAGCTTTAGTAGGTTATAACATCAGAACTTTAAATCTTCTTTCTTTTATGACCAACGTAGCTAATAAGGGTGGAATAGAGTTTGGCGTTGCATCATTGTTAGACGAGCTAAAATCCACAAAACGTGTGATATTGGTGCTAAATAATTTTCAAGATATTTTTTATTCCACACCGGCGGGTTTAACAATACCCATCTTCTACTCCATCTTAAAGTCATATTTCGAAGACGCCGGTATTCCGATAATTACCTTTTTAACCCCATCAGTGTATGAAAAATTAGCGTCAGAAAACGAACATATAATCGAAGGTTTTACCGTAGTAGACGTTGAAGAGCCGCCCGAAGATGTGGTTAAAGAGATTCTAAAAATGAACGCAAAAAGGTTAGAAGATTTTCACCAAGTCTCTATCTCTGAAGAGGTTTTAAAGTATGTTTATAAGGTTGCAGCGCGTGAGTTAAAAGACATTAAATTTCCACAAAAGGGATTAGATCTCCTTGATTACGCATGTGCATACATGATTTCACAGCGGAGCAAAATACCAGAAAGCTACAAAAATCTAGTCGATAGAAGTTTTGAATTAGCTGGCTCGCTTGAGGAAAAAATGGGCGGTGGGGATTACGACACTGCGTTTAAAGTGAGAAAAAAGATAGAACAAGTTGACCAAAATCTAGATAAAAAAGAAAAAGAAATATTTAGTACTGCAAAAAAATTAGTATTAACCACAAAGGATGTTGACCACGTTTTGTCTCATCTCGAATTGGGTGGACCAGAGAGTAAAGAGATTAAAAATATTTCAAAGTTTAAAAAAATAGCAGACGCATTAAAGAAAGAAATAATTGGCCAAGACGAAGCAGTTGATGTCGTTTCTAGGGCGCTAATAAGGGCAAAACTAGGTTTAAGATCAAAGAAACACCCACTTGGTAATTTCTTGTTTTTAGGTCCCACGGGGGTTGGTAAAACAGAGCTCGCAAAAGTACTCGCAAAAGTAGGTTTTTCAGAAAATGGATGGAGCGGAATTATCAGACTTGATATGAGTGATTTTTCAGAAAAGCATACTGTTGCAAGACTGATCGGTGCACCACCGGGGTATGTAGGTTATGGTGAGGGGGGAGAGCTCACATCAAAAATAGAAAGTCATCCAGATAGTGTTGTGCTTTTTGACGAAATTGAAAAAGCGCACCCAGATGTATTGAACATTCTTTTACAAATTATGGAAGAGGGTGAACTAGCAGACGCCAAAGGAAATACTTTTGACTTTTCAAAAAGCGTCGTAATCCTCACCAGTAATTTGGGTACAGAAATACTGCATAATACAGGAATAGGCTTTGAAGAAAGGGACTTACCAGATAGCAAAATCGAAGGAAGACTAAAAGAAAATCTCAAAAAAATATTAAAACCAGAGTTGCTAAACAGATTCGATGAAGTAATTGTTTTCAAACGACTGAGTAAGTCTGAACTAATGAAAATTGTTAATCTACTGCTTGAGGATGTTAAAACCAGCTTAATAATGCAGGTAGTTTTACTGAAGACATCTTTACAAGTAAAAAAAGAGCTAATTGAAAAAGGTTACTCAAAGGAATATGGAGCTCGAGCTCTAAGAAGAACTATAGAAAAAGAAATACTAGATCGAATTGCCCAGATTTTATTAGTAAGAGAAGATAGACCCTTAAAAATAAAAGCTGAGATGATAAACGGCGCTATTGTAATAGATCTAGACTCTTCGTTAGCTAGAAAATCAAGAAAAAGAGCCACTAAAAAATAGTGCTATTATTTACTTATGTCAAAGCAAAAAACCGTTTATATTTGCCAATCGTGTGAGGGACAAACGTTACATTGGGCTGGGCAGTGTCCTAATTGTGGTGAATGGAATACACTGGTTGAAACGGCAGTTGTAACAACGCAAAGCAGCAAACTGGGCAGAACAAAAACTTCTGCCACACCAATAAAACTTTCAAGCGTAAAAACTAAAGAAACAAAAAGAATTAGTTCAAACATCGTGGAATTTGATCGAGTACTAGGTGGTGGCTTTGTTCCAGGTCAGGTAATTTTATTAGCAGGAACACCGGGCATTGGTAAAAGTACACTGCTCACCCAAATCGCACGTCAGTTAAAAGAAAAAGATGTTTTTTACGTTTGCGGTGAAGAGTCAGTTTCGCAAGTAAAAATCCGCGCTGACAGAATGAAATATACCGCCGACAACCTTTTAATGCTTGCCGAAACCGATGTAGATACGATTGTTTCTGCGATCCAAGACAGCGCTGAAGGCAGCAATTTAGGTTTAATAATCGTCGACTCTGTTCAGTCTTTAAACTCCACCGACTACACCGGCATGTCCGGCTCAGTAGGTCAGGTTCGAGGTGCAACACAAAAGATTCTGGAGACAGCAAAAAGGTTAAATATTCCAGCAATACTAGTTGGTCACGTTACAAAAGAAGGAACAGTAGCAGGTCCTAAAGTTTTAGAACATATGGTCGATACAGTTTTGTATTTGGAGGGTGATTTTAATCACATGTATAGAATTCTCAAAACTACGAAAAATAGATTTGGTCCTGTGTCAGAAGTTGGAATCTTTGAAATGCAAGAAACAGGCATGCGCGAAATCACCAACCCATCAGAATTATTTTTAGGAACCGAAAACGGTAACCCATCTGGAATCTGCACAACTGTGGTAATGGAGGGCTTTAGAGCTTTAATGTTTGAAATACAGGCACTCACAGTACGTACATCGTTTGGATACCCAAAAAGAACTGCGAGTGGATACAGTATTAACCGACTTCACGTATTACTCGCAACTTTAGAAAAGAGATGCGGATTAGATTTAGCAAACTACGATGTTTACCTAAGCGTCTCAGGTGGATACAAAGTAAGTGAATACTCATGTGATTTGGCCGTCTGCTTAGCAATAGCATCATCAATCAAAGACAAATCACTTAAAGAGAGAACTGTAGCCTATGGAGAATGTGACTTATCAGGTGGTGTAAGAAAAGTACCTTATCAAGATATGCGTTTAAAAGAGGCCAAAAAGCTTGGTTATACAAGCATCGCCCATCCGGAAAACGTAAAGAATATAAGGCAAGCGATAGATAAATTTGTTGAAAAATAGACATTTTGGCTAATTTCCCCCATTATCCAAGAACTGCTAAACTTAATGCGTGGTTAAGGTGAAAAACAAAAAACAAACAAACTTAGAGATGGGATTGGTTTACAGAATAATACTTTCTGGCATATTTTTTATCCTTGGATTTGCACTTTCTTACAGCTCATTTTTTAGAGACAACCCACTTTACGGCGTCAAATTTTTAGCAGAAATTTTAATATCAGTAACCGCCGCAGCAATTGGTTTTTATCTAATTCCAATGCTAATCATGCAGATGAAGGATTGGATTGAAACATTAATTATCGATACCGTATCTGACATCGTAGGCTCATTTTGGGATCAACAGACCAAAAACATGAACGAGAGAAAAAAGCTGAAACAGAAGCAAAAAACAGCCGAAGAAAAGCGAAAACTAGACGAAGATTTATTTAACGCTGTTGTTCTAGACACCTCGGTTTTGGTTGATGGGCGAATACTAGACATCGTAAAAACCGGATTTATAAACAACACGCTAGTTATACCATCGGCGGTAACCAACGAACTACATACAATCTCAGACAGTGACAAAAAGATCAAAAGAGAACGAGGTCGTAGAGGTTTGGATATCGTTGCAAAATTAAATGGTGAAATAAAAATATTAAAACCAGAGATTACAACAAAAGAGAAAGAAGTTGATCGAATAATATTAAACTACGCAAAAGAGAAAAAACTTAGATTAATGACTCAAGATTTTAATCTTAACAAACTGGCAAAGGCAAACGGAGTAAAAGTGTTAAACATTAATGACCTCGTCGACGCAGTTAAAATTAGTGCACTGCCAGGAGAAATAATAAACGTCGATATCGTACAAGAAGGCAAAGAAAAAAAGCAGGGTATTGGGTACATGCCTGATGGCACAATGCTTGTAGTAGAAGATGCAAAAGAGCTAGTTGGAAAGGGAGTAGAGGCTAAGGTACAACGTGTAATACAGTCATCAGCAGGTAAAATAATCTTTTGTAATTTAAATATTGGGCAGGTAGAAAAAGAAACTTCTAAATAAAATCCTACAGAAAATAAAAAATCACCCCATAAGAAGCGACGTATAAAGCGACGACCACAGAGTGACTTTTTATTGAAACCAATCCACTAAAAGTGGAATAATTTCGTGCTTCTGGACAGGAGAAGCAGATAACACAAACATATAGATAAATCAGCAAACATACAAGCGACGTAGATTGCAATGATGAGCGTAATGGGTTGTAATATAAACCCAGAAAAGAATATGCAGCAACGGTACTTGTAACGATTATAGGCTTTGCAAATAGCCCTATAGCATTGACTTGCATAGATAGTGGGGGTATAATTCGCGCAACTTAAAAATAATCATTAAAGGAGAAAACGATGAAAAGGCTAGAAGATATTGATGGTAACAAAGTCATGCGTTTTTTAAAGAAATTGACCAAGGATGAAATCATTCAGGTTGGTATCCTCGTTCAGCCAGGAAAATATGCAGACGAAGAGAACCCTGAGGCTTTAAAATGGGGTCGTTACGTGATCGCTGCAGACCTTCTTGCGCATACAATGCGAGAAAAACTGATTTTTACCTGCGCTGTTCTTTTTTGTGCAACCCGCCACAAAGAGTTGAATGCGATGACTGACGGAGATCCCTTTATCCCAGAACCTTTTGGGGTATTTAAGAACACTGATGTTGCTAAAGAGGGAGTTCTCAACTTTGGATCTACGCCCATCGAAGAGTGCAAGGTTTCTTCTGAAGACATTCCTCCAGTTCGCAAGAAAGTTGGAACGGCAATTCTGGAATTTCTTGATAAAACACAGATCTGGGTAAAAGCATAGAACTAAAGTGCTGTGGCTCTTGATTTTTTAAAGAGCCACAGTAATCTTATTAAATAGCCCTATAGCATTGACAATTAGCCAAAAATGGATTATAATAGCCACATTGTTTTCTGATAGAAATAATTGGTTCTATTAGGATTTTCCCCTACAAATATTAAGTCATTAGTGTGTGGATAGATCTGAATCTGTTTACACATTAGTAACTTAATGTTACTAAGCACTTTTAAAAAGTAGTGTGTGTACGATCTCCTAGTTCGTTAGGTTTACACATTCCACCCATTTCTGGTAGCAACATATGTTGTTTTCAGAAAGGGTGAAGTGTGATTAAAACTTAAAAAAATGACTTAGGAGGTCAAAGTGAACAAGAATACAGAAGTAATGGAAACTAAACCTGAAGTTGTAACCCACTCAAAACCAGCAGGACGCTTGGGATGGTTGGGGATTGTATTGGTTGTGATCATGCTTTGCATGGCTGCAACATACCTTTTTGCCATACCCCTTACAAAGGGAGTGGTGGAGGCTATCAAGGTTGTTAATAACCCGCTGGTAGAAACAAACAGTGCTTCAATGGCAGAGGTTGACAAAGACCTAGCGTTCGCCTTAGCTACAAAACCGGATGATAAGGTTGATGAAGAGAAGACTTCCGAAATGCCTAAGGAAAGTGCGCAGGAGGTAATGACGAAGGTTGAAGAATCTTCGATACCGTTACCCGAAAACTTTCCTTCTAATTATGCAGAAATGACCCAGGACGAACAGGAAGTGTGGGTTACAGGCGCATTTTTTGGGCCGGAATTTGCAGGACAGAAGCTTTTCACCCGTGTCGAAGAAACTGACGGTATGGGTACTGGCTTTGTCTTTCAGAGCAAGGATGTTGGCGTCAATGAAGTACCCTGTACCACAGCATTTGCCTGTCACTTCGATCTTGAAGACGGCAATGTGGTCTATGCCTACAACATCGTAGAAAAAATTACAGGTGTTGTGGCAGGTACGGTCCGTATTCCAGCGATCATCCAACTGGTGGAAAAAATCGATCTTTGTACGCTGTACTACAAGGCATGGACATTTGATGCATCTAATGGGATTGAAGTTCAGCCTCTAGGTGACGTTGCAAAATGTAGCCAGGTACCAGAGAGGTATTCAGAACTCGTTGATCCTGAAATTGGACAGAGAGTTACTGAAATGTCCCAAATGACTGGTGTTTCAGTTATTTCAGTTGGCCACATCGCTGATGGACTAGGAGTGTTTGTTTTTTACTCCGGCGATATGAAATCAGGAGATTTAACCCTGACATGCCCCAACAACGTTGACTGCTTTGTGACTCGCTCAAATGAGTCATGGGTTAAAGTTGAAGGTGCAGGACAAGAAATTCCAGGTGTCGTTGGAGCTTATTTCTTCGATACCAAAGAGTTCCTTAACAACGCTGAAATAATGGAATTTGCTCATCAATTGATGGGAGATAACATCAGCGTACAGTAATACACACACCACCCAATGACTCACAATTT
>CAVXUZ010000001.1:0-6449 GCA_963765125.1 uncultured candidate division WWE3 bacterium | reverse complement strand
ATTAGCGTCAGAAAACGAACATATAATCGAAGGTTTTAACTGTAGTACACGTCGAACAGCTGCCTGAATATGTGGTTAATACATTCTAAATTTAACGCAAAAGGTTAGAGAATTTTCACCAAGTCTCTATCTCGAAGAGGTTTTAAAGTATGTTTTATAATTAGTGTGTGAGTTAAAGACATTAAATTTCCACAAAAGGGATTAGATCTCCTTGATTACGCATGTGCATACATGATTTCACAGCGGAGCAAAATACCAGAAAGCTACAAAAATCTAGTCGATAGAAGTTTTGAATTAGCTGGCTCGCTTGAGGAAAAAATGGGCGGTGGAGATTACGACTCTGCTTTTAAAGTGAGAAGAAAGATAGCACAAGTCGACCAAAACCTAGATAAAAAAGAAAAAGAAATATTTAGTAATGCTAAAAAATTAGTATTAACCACTAAAGATGTTGATCACGTATTGTCTCATTTGGAATTGGGTGGTCCAGAAAATAAAGAACTAAAAAATATTGCAAAGTTTAAAAAAATAGCAGACGCATTAAAAAAAGAAATAGTCGGACAAGACGAAGCTGTCGACGTTGTTTCTAGGGCTTTAAAGTAAGGGCTAAATTAGGCCTCAAGTCGAAGAAAACACCTACTTGGTAACTTCTTGTTTTTAGGTCCCACGGGGGTTGGTAAAACAGAGCTCGCGAAAGTTCTCGCATATCGGTTTTTCAGAAAATGGATGGAGCGGAATTATCAGACTGGATATGAGCTGACTTTTCAGAAAAGCATACAGTAGCACGACTAATCGGTGCACCTCCAGGATATGTTGGTTACGGTGAGGGGGGAGAGCTCACATCAAAATTGAAAGTAGCCATCCAACAGCGTTGTACTTTTTGACGAGATTGAAAAAGCGCACCCAGATGTACTAAACATTCTTTTACAAATTATGGAAGAGGGTGAACTAGCAGACGCCAAAGGAAATACTTTTGACTTTTCAAAAAGCGTCGTAATCCTCACCAGTAATTTGGGTACAGAAATACTGCATAATACAGGAATAGGCTTTGAAGAAAGGGACTTACCAGATAGCAAAATCGAAGGAAGACTAAAAGAAAATCTCAAAAAAATATTAAAACCAGAGTTGCTAAACAGATTCGATGAAGTAATTGTTTTCAAACGACTGAGTAAGTCTGAACTAATGAAAATTGTTAATCTACTGCTTGAGGATGTTAAAACCAGCTTAATAATGCAGGTAGTTTTACTGAAGACATCTTTACAAGTAAAAAAAGAGCTAATTGAAAAAGGTTACTCAAAGGAATATGGAGCTCGAGCTCTAAGAAGAACTATAGAAAAAGAAATACTAGATCGAATTGCCCAGATTTTATTAGTAAGAGAAGATAGACCCTTAAAAATAAAAGCTGAGATGAAAAACGGCGCTATTGTAATAGATCTAGACTCTTCGTTAGCTAGAAAATCAAGAAAAAGAGCCACTAAAAAATAGTGCTATTATTTACTTATGTCAAAGCAAAAAACCGTTTATATTTGCCAATCGTGTGAGGGACAAACGTTACATTGGGCTGGGCAGTGTCCTAATTGTGGTGAATGGAATACACTGGTTGAAACGGCAGTTGTAACAACGCAAAGCAGCAAACTGGGCAGAACAAAAACTTCTGCCACACCAATAAAACTTTCAAGCGTAAAAACTAAAGAAACAAAAAGAATTAGTTCAAACATCGTGGAATTTGATCGAGTACTAGGTGGTGGCTTTGTTCCAGGTCAGGTAATTTTATTAGCAGGAACACCGGGCATTGGTAAAAGTACACTGCTCACCCAAATCGCACGTCAGTTAAAAGAAAAAGATGTTTTTTACGTTTGCGGTGAAGAGTCAGTTTCGCAAGTAAAAATCCGCGCTGACAGAATGAAATATACCGCCGACAACCTTTTAATGCTTGCCGAAACCGATGTAGATACGATTGTTTCTGCGATCCAAGACAGCGCTGAAGGCAGCAATTTAGGTTTAATAATCGTCGACTCTGTTCAGTCTTTAAACTCCACCGACTACACCGGCATGTCCGGCTCAGTAGGTCAGGTTCGAGGTGCAACACAAAAGATTCTGGAGACAGCAAAAAGGTTAAATATTCCAGCAATACTAGTTGGTCACGTTACAAAAGAAGGAACAGTAGCAGGTCCTAAAGTTTTAGAACATATGGTCGATACAGTTTTGTATTTGGAGGGTGATTTTAATCACATGTATAGAATTCTCAAAACTACGAAAAATAGATTTGGTCCAGTGTCAGAAGTTGGAATCTTTGAAATGCAAGAAACAGGCATGCGCGAAATCACCAACCCATCAGAATTATTTTTAGGAACCGAAAACGGTAACCCATCTGGAATCTGCACAACTGTGGTAATGGAGGGCTTTAGAGCTTTAATGTTTGAAATACAGGCACTCACAGTACGTACATCGTTTGGATACCCAAAAAGAACTGCGAGTGGATACAGTATTAACCGACTTCACGTATTACTCGCAACTTTAGAAAAGAGATGCGGATTAGACTTAGCAAACTACGATGTTTACCTAAGCGTTTCAGGTGGCTACAAAGTTAGTGAATACTCATGCGATTTAGCTGTCTGCTTAGCAATAGCATCATCAATCAAAGATAAATCTCTTAAAGAAAGAACTGTCGCGTACGGAGAATGTGATTTATCAGGCGGCGTAAGAAAAGTACCTTATCAAGATATGCGTTTGAAAGAGGCCAAAAAGCTTGGATACACAAGCATCGCTCATCCGGAAAACGTGAAGAATATAAGGCAAGCGATAGATAAATTTGTTGAAAAATAGACCTTTTGGCTAATTTCCCCCATTATCCAAGAACTGCTAAACTTAATGCGTGGTTAAGGTGAAAAACAAAAAACAAACAAACTTAGAGATGGGATTGGTTTACAGAATAATACTTTCTGGCATATTTTTTATCCTCGGATTTGCACTTTCTTACAGCTCATTTTTTAGAGACAACCCACTTTACGGCGTCAAATTTTTAGCAGAAATTTTAATATCAGTAACCGCCGCAGCCATTGGATTTTATCTAATTCCAATGCTAATCATGCAGATGAAGGATTGGATTGAAACATTAATTATCGATACCGTATCTGACATCGTAGGCTCATTTTGGGATCAACAGACCAAAAACATGAACGAGAGAAAGAAGTTGAAACAGAAGCAAAAAACAGCTGAAGAAAAGCGAAAACTTGATGAAGATTTATTTAACGCAGTTGTTCTAGACACCTCGGTTTTGGTTGATGGGCGAATACTAGACATCGTAAAAACCGGATTTATAAACAACACGCTAGTTATACCATCGGCGGTAACCAACGAACTACATACAATCTCAGACAGTGACAAAAAGATCAAAAGAGAACGAGGTCGTAGGGGTTTAGACATCGTAACAAAGTTAAACGGTGAAATAAAATTATTAAAACCTGAAATTTCAACAAAAGAAAAAGAAGTAGATCGAATAATATTAAACTACGCAAAAGAGAAAAAACTTAGATTAATGACCCAAGATTTTAATCTTAACAAACTGGCAAAGGCAAACGGAGTAAAAGTGTTAAACATTAATGATCTAGTCGACGCAGTTAAAATTAGTGCACTACCAGGAGAAATAATAAACGTCGATATCGTACAAGAAGGCAAAGAAAAAAAGCAGGGTATTGGGTACATGCCTGATGGCACAATGCTTGTAGTAGAAGACGCAAAAGAGCTAGTTGGAAAGGGAGTAGAGGCTAAGGTACAACGTGTAATACAGTCATCAGCAGGCAAAATAATCTTTTGTAATTTAAATATTGGGCAGGTAGAAAAAGAAACTTCTAAATAAAATCCTACAGAAAATAAAAAATCACCCCATAAGAAGCGACGTATAAAGCGACGACCACAGAGTGACTTTTTATTGAAACCAATCCACTAAAAGTGGAATAATTTCGTGCTTCTGGACAGGAGAAGCAGATAACACAAACATATAGATAAATCACCAAACATACAAGCGACGTAGATTGCAATGATGAGCGTAATGGGTTGTAATATAAACCCAGAAAAGAATATGCA
This sequence comes from uncultured candidate division WWE3 bacterium, assembly GCA_963765125.1. GTDB lineage: Bacteria > Patescibacteriota > WWE3 > UBA101185 > UBA10185 > CAVXUZ01. The sequence goes on along the minus strand of CAVXUZ010000001.1, from coordinate 2,366 downwards.
GCAACGGTACTTGTAACGATTATAGGTTTTGCAAATAGCCCTATAGCATTGACTTGCATAGATAGTGGGGGTATAATTCGCGCAACTTAAAAATAATCATTAAAGGAGAAAACGATGAAAAGGCTAGAAGATATTGATGGTAACAAAGTCATGCGTTTTTTAAAGAAATTGACCAAGGATGAAATCATTCAGGTTGGTATCCTCGTTCAGCCAGGAAAATATGCAGACGAAGAGAACCCTGAGGCTTTAAAATGGGGTCGTTACGTGATCGCTGCAGACCTTCTTGCGCATACAATGCGAGAAAAACTGATTTTTACCTGCGCTGTTCTTTTTTGTGCAACCCGTCACAAAGAGTTGAATGCGATGACTGACGGAGATCCCTTTATCCCGGAACCTTTTGGGGTATTTAAGGCCGTTGACGTTACTAAGGATGGTGCACCCGAGTTTGGAACCAGACCTCTTGATGAGGGAAGAATTAAGTTTGGATCTACACCCCTCGAAGAGTACAAGGTTGCAATCGAAGACACGGCACCAGTAACCGAATTGTCTGCAATTTTAAGCACCGAAAAGATGGAAACAGACCCCGGAGCGGTTAAGTTCCCTCCCTTTCTTGATGAATCACTCATTGATCCTCCTTGGAGTGATGTACCAGAAAAAAGAAGGACCAACCTCGAAGACACAGCAGTAGAAGCTCAAGATCCAAAGATAGGTATTTTCGATCGTTTTGCAATACTGGTCGGTCTTGCAAAAATCGTTACCAAATAATAGCAACACAGACTGCGGAAAACCCCTTAAAAGGAACCGCAGTTTTTTATTTTCCTCCCCGTCTCATAGTGCCCTATAGTCATTGACAAACACTGGTTTTAGGTTTATAATTCACAGGTCGTTTTGTGATAGGAACAATTTGTTCTATCTACCTTAAATCTCCCTCAAATATATAGGCTCTTAATTAGTGGATAAATCTGAATTTATTTACTAATTAGCAGCTTAGTGTTGCTAAGTACTTTTACAAATTGGTGTGTGTTGATCTTCTTGATTGGGTTTTGTTGGCGCATACCTGCATCCATTTTTGGTGATAAACAATTATCAACAAAGATGGGTGTAGTGTGTGATCAAAAAAAATAAAAAATAATCAAAACTCGACACTAGGAGGTCGGAATGAAAACTCAAACTGTTAAATACGTAGTACCTACCTGGATCAAAGTGATTTTCTCGCTTGTACTGCTCCTTGTCATTTTTATGGCAGGCGTGTACTGGCAAGCTTGGAAAACCAAGACTTTAAATAATCCAAGTGCAACCGCAGGGACCGTAGTAAAAGTCGCCGCAGCAGATCTTTTTGGGATTTGTGACGGATGCTTTGAACCGGCAAATCTTTTTAAGGATGTTATCGCCGCTAAAGCACCTGCAGTCAGGGACGTAATTGCTAATGTGAATGCTCAAAAAGCTCCAGTAGCTAAAGAAAGTTTCCCAGTAGTTGGCGAAGCAGCCCCCGCAGAAGCAATGATCCCGGAGAATATAGAGGACTTAGGTTCACAGATTACTGCAAAGCAATCCGAGATACCTTATCCAGCTGATTTTCCAGAAAACTGGGCATCTATGAGCCAGAGTGAGCAGGAAAGCTATATCACCTCAGTATTTGCTACAGACGCAAATGCAGGCGATATTGTCTTTACCAGAGTAGAAGAGGTTGAGCCCGGTGTTGGATCAGGATTTGCATTCAATGCAAAGAATGTTTCATCAATCGAGCTTCCTTGTCCTGACGGCTTTCTGTGCCAGTTTCACGTTCCAGACGATTCTGTGGTTTTTGCCATGGGTGTTACTGGGACTGTGGAGGCCACTGACGCAACAGTTCGTATAGCCCGGCTAATCTGGGACTACGAGAAAACCACTCCTTGTACTGTTTGGTATAAGGTTTGGAAAAATGACACTTCTAACGAAGTGCCCATTTACCCTCTTGGTGAAATAAAGAACTGTTCAGCCATACCGGCAGAGTTTGTAGCTGCAGTTGACACTGACGTTGCAAAGAAAGTTGCTCTGGTGTCAGAATTAACTGGTTTACCTGTTAATTCAATCGGACACATAATGGATGGATTTGCTGTTTTTATGGTATACAACGGTGATCTTCAGGGAACTGACTCAATGGTCTGCCCTCAAGACTACGTTTGTGTTGTAACCAGAATCAACGAGTCCTGGACAAGGATTGAAGGCTCAAGCCAATCAATCCCCTCGATCGCAGGAGCATTTGTCTTTGACAAGTCTATGTTCCTAAATAATGACGAGCTGATGCAGTACGCCTACGAATTGGTCGGCACTGATATCAGCGATGCAGTTCAGTAACACACACCACCCAAAACGACTCACGATTT